>RAYE01000015.1 GCA_003612285.1 bacterium D16-51
CGCATAGTTCTTCCAGCTTTTTGCGGATTGCTTTTTTATCAGCGTCCGAAAGGACTGGCTTTGACGGCATAATTTTACTTCTCCTTTCTATTGAACTATTTTTACGAATATTCGTAACATATATTCTCAAGTCAAATAATAGCACGACTGATAGCTGTTGTCAAGTAGGGAACTTGATTTAGCAATGCCGTATACCCCCAAAAAAAATCAGAAAATCATTCGTTACATTATAGGAAGTATTTTAGCTAACTAACAGAGGAAACCGTCAAACCGCCCAATGACAAACAGGGATAAATGCACTAAAATAGCAATATCAAAAAAGCCACGGTATTTTTTTATATTTTGCACATACTGTTTGTCGGACGTTCATTACAGGAGGAATGGACATATGACAGCAAATACATATAAGCCCGGACAGATAACAGCATTGTGAACCAGAAAGCAGTCCTCTCCAAATATGCGGCGGACAACGTTTTTACAAATCCCGTTTTCTTCATGAAGCGGAACAGCGGGAACTGGAAGAAAAGGTCAAGGCAGACCAGCAGGAAGTCGATACCTGCGAACAGAACAAGAGCGATTTTGACAGCTTCGCCGCGATTATCCGCAAGTATGTGGGGATAAAGGAACTCGAAAAAACGGTACAGCCCTTGTAATCGGGGCTATACCGCCTAATCTGAAATTACTTCCCTCTAACCGTAAACATTTGTATTTTATGTTTTATCTTCATATCATTGCTATTTTTGCCCTGCTGCCGTGATTCTTAACAATACAGTTTACTGTGCTTCTGGATATTCTTGTTAAATCAGCTATAATGACTGTATCACCTGCTTCTAAATCATCAATCTGTCTGTTTAGTTCTGGTCTGTCTGCTTTTATGCCAGTCATTTTCTCACAATACAAATGCAAGAATGAGGCAGTAATATCACAAGTTATTTCTTTACAGTTCCTAAAGTTGACAATGCTCTATATATTAAACTGCAAGTTTAATTATGGCAAAGATATAGAATGGAGACGAAAAATAATGATAGGTTTATTTTTAAGCGGTACAGGGAACACAAAACATTGTCTTGAACTTTTATTACACATTTTAGATGATAATGCAGTATCAATACCTATAGAAAATGAGCAGGCAGCCAAACTGGTTTCTAAACATGAAATAATTTTCCTGGCATATCCTACACAATATTCCAATATTCCGTATATGGTCCGTGATTTTATCCAAAGAAATAGTAAAATATGGGCTGGAAAAAAAGTGTTTTGCATGACTACTATGGGGCTTTTCAGCGGCGATGGTACTGGCTGCGTCGCCCGGCTGCTCAAAAAATACGGCGCAAAAATCATTGGCGGCTTACAGGTAAAAATGCCAGATTCCATAAGCGACAGCAAACTTTTAAAGCACCCTAAAGAAAAAAACCTTAGAACCATCAAGTCAGCAGACAAAAAAATCATTGAAGCTGCATGCCAAATGAAAAGGGGGATATTTTGCCAAGAAGGGCTGGGAATATTTGCGCATATTGCCGGTTTATTTGGACAACGGTTGTGGTTCTATTCTAAGACAAAAAAATACACAAAGTCATTAAAGATTAGTGACGCTTGTATTGGCTGTGGATTATGCTCAGATATCTGCCCTATGAATAATATCATCATAGAAAATGGAACTGCCAAAGCACAAGAAAAATGCACGATGTGTTACCGCTGTATTAATTCATGTCCAAAGCAGGCTATCACACTTTTAGGAAGGAAAATAGTAAAACAATACCAGTTTGAAAATTATATATCATGAACAGCGCCTAAAAAGAGCACAAAACCAGCGCTCTTCACACTCAAAGCCGGCAAAGTTTCCTGTAGTTCCTAAGTTAAAGCAAAACCCCGCTAAAAACAGCGGGGTTATTGACCCTCGCGGGCGCGCTCGGATGATAACAGATACGGACGCATAAGGACATCATCTCCCCTGCACCTGATACCTGCAGTACACCCTTCTTCCAAGAAATACCAAAACCACCCCTGAAACAAGATATAAAACAGGTGCAAACTGCCAGCTCGTAAATTGCCTGCCAAAAACAGATACCAGCCTCACATCCAAAAAACCTTGGTCAAGCTTTAGCAGGTTTAACGGAAGGAAGTTCCATATTTGTGACAAAACCGGGAATCCCCGCGGTATGACAATCAGCCTGGAGCCTGCTATTACTGCTATCACAACTGCCATTGCTGCAACACTGCTGCAGAACTTTTCCGATACTACCATAATCAAAATACTGGTTAGTACAACAACCAAAACACTAATAAATAGCATAATCAATAAAACCTCCCCTACCGAAAGAGGATAAGAATACCAGCCTGCTACCAGCTGGAGCGCCGCAGAAAAACCTTCTGTACCATACAAAAAGAAAGTGAGCGCTACAACAATACATAGCATTACTGTTACAGCAAAAACTGCAAATAAAATCCCTGCCGCTATTTTTGCATAATACAGCTGCCTTTTTCCATTCCGGCTGCATAAAATCACCTGGTCTGCCCTTCTCTGGTGTTCTTCTGCAAAAACCCTGCCTGCCACCACCGCTAACAAAAAGCTGATGTACAAAATAACCATGTAAATACCATTCCCACTCATGCTGATAAGCTGATAAAAACCTTCTGCATATTCCATTGTAAACTGCTTTGGAAGCAGCTTCTCCTTTTCCTGCCAATAACCACACTCCTCTGTAGAAAGCCCATATTCTGCCTGATAGCTCTTTACCAGCTCTTTTCTGGCCTGATAAATTTTTTCTTCCGTCAAGCTGCCATTCCCCTGCCCGTCATCCTTTGCCAGAAGCATTTCTCCACCAGTTAAGGAATCCAGTACATTTTCTATAGGAGAAAAACGCTCTATCTCTCTTTGAAAAACTTCCGCCTTCTCTGCCCCTGCCCCTGCTTCCTCCAGAACTTTGCCATACTCTTTTCCTACATCTGCAAGCAGGACATTGTCTATTTTCCTGCCCGACCAATACATGCCGTTTTCCCTCTCCCTTGCCTTTCTCTTCGCATAAGAATCATGCCATTCCTCCCTTTCCCCCTCTCTCGTATGCACATTTGAATACGTCACACTCCATGTCAGGATGACAGACAGCAGATACGCAAGAATCAATACGGCAAATGTAATCCATGTACTTTTCCTGGTACATATTTTTTTAATTTCATATCCTAATAATGTCTTAAACTGCCCCATTCTTCACTCCTCCTTTTCCTCAAACTGTTCCATATAAAATTCTTCTAAATCTCCAGGGATATCTTCCCTCTTTCCATGAAAAATAAGCTGTCCGTCCTTCATCAACAGAATTACATCTGCAATCTTATCTACATCAGAAACAATATGTGTCGATAAAATCACCACAGTATCCTTTCCAAGCCCCTCCAGCAGATTACGGAAACGCACCCTTTCTTTCGGGTCCAGCCCTGCCGTAGGCTCATCCAATATTAATATCTTCGGCTCATTCAGCAGCGCCTGCGCAATCCCAAGCCTCTGCTTCATCCCTCCGGAATACGTCTTTATTTTCTTTTTTGCCATATCCTCTAAAGAAACAAACTGCAAAAGTTCTTTCGCCCTTTTCTTTGCCTGTCCCCTCCCAAGCCCTTTCAACGCTGCCATGTATAGCAGGAAATCAAACCCGGTAAATCCCGGATAATACCCAAAATCCTGTGGCAGATACCCCAACACAGCACGATATTCCTCCTCCGCCACATCAATCCCGTCAAATGCCACCTCTCCCCCTGTCGGTTCCAAAATCCCACAAAGCATCCTCATAAATGTTGTTTTCCCAGCCCCATTCGCCCCCAGCAGGCCGTATACCCCCTCCCGAAAAGAAAAGGACACACGGTCTACTGCAATTTTATTTTTGTATTGTTTCGTTAAGCGGTCCACTGTTAATTCCATTATTCTACCTCACCTTCCATTTCACGAAATTGACTGTAAATAGTGGCTTTTTATCATTTTTCTTCCTTCATAAAACGCCAGCCCTCCTAGCACTGCTATAACTGCCAGCCACGCTGGCAGATACTTCTCCTGATAAATCCACCATAAATTTTGCGTACTGGCAAATGCCGCCGTACTTACTGCCAGAGCAAGCCCGGCACAGGCATACAGCCCTTCTTTCCCAGCGAAACTCCTGACAATCCAAAGGCTGCCAAAAACAGACAGCAGGTATGGCACAAACAGATACAATACAGTCCTCATATAGCTGCCCTGCACTGCCATATTTCCATATTCATCCCCTACAATCCATGCCATAACCAATGCCAGTAGTACATCTTCTATCCCCACCACTGCCATCCTTGCCAGCAAAACACTTTTCAGAGAAAAACGGGAAGACATCTCAAGTTCTTCCATTCCATAAACAAAAGAACGGGTACTTTCTGATATACCGGCAAGAGCCAAGAGCGGCATCATAGCAACAGTACACGAAAATAGTCCCTGCCAGTAAAAACAGCTTAAATTAACCGCTATGCCAAGAAACAAAATTGCAGCCCCCCAGGACCATACAGAAACATAGGAAAACTGTACCCTGATAAAATTCCCCATACTGGCAGGCTCCAGGCCGATTTTCCTGAAAAATCCCCTTTTGCCCGGAGGCGCCGGCGCTTCAAATAATTTTTCTAACTGTTTTCTCCTGTTTTTATCCATCTGCCATCCTCCTTTCCAATTTCTGCAAAACCTTCTTTGTCTCACGATAAACTGCATATCTGGACTTTCCATAAAACTTTGCCAAATCTGCCACCGAAACCCCGTTGACATAACGAAGTAAAATCAGCTCCCGCTCATTACCGCTTAATTCCTTCAATGCCTGTTTCAACAAAACAGAATCTAACAGACTGTCTTCCAGGTCTTCGCCCGGCAGTTCCTCTGGCAGTGGCTCCATTTTTCTCCGGCGCGCTTCATCAATGCAAAGATTTCTCGCAACAGTATACAAAAATGCCAGCGGCCGTCCGATATCTTTGTAACTGTCACTTTCCAGATAACGAAGAAAAGTCTCCTGTGTAATGTCCTCTGCCTTCCCGATATCTCTCAGATGATAGTAGCAGTATCGGTATATATGGTCATACTGCTCTTTCAAGTCCATTGACATACACAATTCACCCCCTTCTATAATGTTTAACGTTCCAGTAAAAGAAATGTGCGCCAAAAACTACAATATTTCTTAAAATAAAATGGGAGGGTTTTTTGTGAAAAAAAAAATTTAAGTACCAAAGCTGTTTAAATCTATTTTCCCAAAAATAAAAAGGACTGGAAAACCAATCCTTTTTTAGCCCATACTGTCACTGCTTATTCTATATTTATTTCAGCAAAATCAATTTCAAAGTCTTCATAAATTCCAGCTTTTATTTTATCTGAAAAAGAATATTGTTCAAATGTATCATGTTCAAAATTATAAACCATAATCAATAGTTTCATCGGATCAACGATCCAATACTCCCTAACACCTGCCGTGCCATATTTTAGCAGCTTCTTATTGTAATCCATCGGACGGCTTGAAGGTGAAACAATTTCTATAATCCAATCAGGTGCACCCATGCACCCATCCTCTGTAAGTTTGTCCTTGTCACAAATTACAGATATATCAGGCTCAAGATAAATCTTGTTATCCGCGTTTAAAAATACAGCAAATGGAGCTGGGAAAATTTCACATTCTCCATTATGACACCTAATATAATTTTTAATAAGATAAGTAAACTCTGTTACCAGCCTTTGATGTTTTATACCAGGCGCTGCCAGCATATATAATTCACCGTCAATTAGTTCTGCCCTTTGCCCTTCAGGCAAATTATAAATATCATCAATGGTATGATACTCTATTTTTCTTGCTGCATCCATCTACATCACACCCCTTCTCATTAGAGTATCAAACTTTTACAGACAAAACAAGCATATCTTTCCCAGATTATCCTAATTCTTTAATTCTATCTATTTCAGTAACATCTACTTTGGCCGCCGAAAGTATAACCTTTAAATCAACATATCTTTTATGCATCATATTATATGTGTCCATGTCGTTATGTTCTTTTGCTTATACCATCCAATCTTGAAGCCTTGAAAACTCAACTACAGAATCTTTTACAATATCTGATAAACTTGGCATATCATCCCCCCATAATCATAAGAACACTCAACCTGTTATGTATAGTATACCATAAGAAAGGGATAACGTCTATTACAATGTTGTAATGTCAGCTCTAACGCTTAAATTTTATTTTGGTTTCCAATAAGCGTCAAAAACTTCTAAAATTTACTCTATAGTCTTTGCTCGTTTTGTGCCTATTAGGCATCCTCCCCCTCCTTACAACATCCCCCACATTCCTGGAACTTAGCGGCAGGTCTGTTATAAAACAGAATTCTTTCACCTCCCCATTTTTTTAAGCCGGAAACAACATTCTATTGCAATGTATTTGCTTCTATAAAACCTGCCTTTATTCCATTTGATACCTTAACATATTTTCTTCCTTTTAGAGGATTACTTGTATCCTCACCAATCATTTTCATGTTTCTATAAATACCCTTCCATGAATTTACGTCTACATAAACCTGCTCTCCTTTTTGAAATGAATCGCAGGAATATTTTATTGGTGACAATAAAGGGAAACGATAGATGTTATTTTTTCCCTCTTTATATCCTGTATAATAAATTTTTGCATCTTCTTTAAGTGTATATTTTGCCAAATCATTACTGTCTTTCACATCCTGAACTATATATTCAGAATTGCTCTTAACACACCCTTTTATGCTAAATAAAAAAGAAGCAAATAAAACTATTACGGGGATCAATACAACTGTTGTTTGTATTGCTTTGCGTTTAAAGGAAAATGCAATATATAATGCAAGAAAAAACATTAGAAAGACTATAAAGAGAAAAATACCCATTTTCCATGCTTCTCTATGTTCAATCGCATTAAAAACATCTGGCCTTTTCAATTTTTGCAATTCATATAAGTTTAATGGTGTAATGAACAAAAGTACAAAGTATATTGCAAACCCTAACCAAAGAAATCCATTCTCTGTCTTTTGGTAAGCTCTTTTAACAAGTTTATAAAAAAATGATATTACTGCTATAAATCCTGCAATAATCAAAAACCCTGATATTATATCGATACGATGATCTAATAATAATTTTACTGCACCTACTGGTAACAATATAATAAACAATATTCCTATTAATAGAATGCTCATGTTTTCCCTCCTTCGTTTTTTAGGAAGATATTATAAAACAAAACTGTCATTAATATCATTTACCAAAAAGCTGTCACAATCGGAAAACTAGAGCGTGTTTGAAAATTGCTTTTTGCAAGATGTGTTTCACACTTTGTGGGAGATTTGTTCCAAATTTAGGAGGTGCAGCGGGCTACATTGACTAAATTTGGGGCAAATATAGCGCAAAGTGGGGAACGCAGATTGTGAGAATGAATTTTCAAACACTCTCTAGTACATCGTTCAATAATTAACACATAGTTTGACTTGTCTATTTTCCTGATAGCATACACTAAAAATCCTCGTCTCATGTATATCTATCAGTGTGCTGCCAAACAATTTTTCTTAAGTAAAGTATTGAAGTTAGTATCATAATTGTGCAATTTTCAAATTTGCTCATTTATATTCAGAAAAATTATTCTTTAAATTTTAATAAGCAGGCGTACCATAGCCATATACATAGCTGCTATTAACAGTCCTTTTATTATTTTTAGTAAATTGTACCACTTTATAATTGCCATCAGAACATATAATATTGCCTTCTACAGTCTGAAGGTAAGCATTGACTGGAGCTGATGTAATCATTCCAACATGGCAAAAGCTTCCGTTATAATAAAATACTAAATCACCTGCTTTTGGTGTATAAGAACCCCCATAGTATTGGCCAGCCTGGAAATGACCTTTGTTTTTATACCATTTTACTGCCTCAGCACAACTCGCTGTTTTAGGAATGGCGGAATTAAGGACACCCATCTGATTTGCACAGTATGATTGAAATGCCATGCACCATGCATAACCATTCCCTGATACAGCCCTGCCATAGTACCATGTATTATATATTACATTATTATTGCCCTTGTAATCACCTATTCCAATCTGGGATAATTCAAAATCAACAATCTTTTGGGCTGTATTTGATTGGCTGGATGCATTTGTTGGAACCAATTTCCACCGTTGTGCAAGCGTTCCATTTGCAGCATACATCTGAATATTGGTACCGTTTGCCCCTATGCCTCCTGCTGCATCAATAAAAAGCCCATTACATTTGCATGATAAAGTGTAATATCCATTTCCAACACTTGTAACTTTCCAGCGCTGTGCCGATGTATTATTTGACGCGTACTGTTGGACATTTGTCCCATTTGCTTTTCCAGCGCCAAAACAATCAAGTAGTTTATTACTATTAACATTGCTGATTGTATAATAACCATCTGCCTGTTTAGTAAAAGTCAAATACCCCGCTGCAGAGCAACGGGGCATGACCCAATTTGTCTTTATCAAGTTCGCCCCAGAGGGGCGGGGTATTTGACCCTCACGGGCGCGCTCGGATGATGCAAGCTTGCTTGCACATCCTCACTTTGCCTTCGTGGGAATAAAAGATACAAGATATGGCATTTCCTTATCCTGTATAATATATTCCTGATTGTGACAGTCCTTTTTTTGTTTGGGATATTACTATCGTAATTACAGAAGTAATTATTTCTACGTTACTGATATAATAGATAAAAAGTGAAAGCCTATAAATGGCAGACTGAAAAGGATTGAACTTAGGAACTGTTAAAAATATTGCATCCTGCTATAGAAGAACATTCATTAACACATTTTTCCCATATCAGAATACAGTTTTGCCACTAATCCCTGCTGTTTTTCATTAAAAAAATACTGAATATATTCCCCTTTCCCTGATAATTCCCAACCTTTATATACCCGCCCTGGCCTGCTGCTACCTGCCGCGACAAATACAGCCCAAGCCCCACTCCTTCTTTAACACATGCTGCATTTTTCCCTCTATAATACCGATTAAATATAGCGGGATATTCTTCCTTAGGGATTGGCGTCCCATAATTTATTACGTCTACCCTTACAAAAAGTTCATAAGATGTTATCTGCACTAAAATACTGCTGCCCTCCTCCCCATATTTCACTGCATTATCCAATAAATTAAAAACAGCCTCTTCCGTCCATTTGCTGTCATAGAATGCCTCTGCGTCCTGTTCCCCAGAAAAAACAATTTCATCTCCGTGCGCCTCTGCCTTAACAGAGATTTCATCAATTGCCGAAAGAACCGCCGGCAAAACAGGCTGGCGCTTTGGTTCAAGCTTCCTTATATCATCTTCTAACTGTGCTGCTTTATGAAACCCATCCCCAAGCCACCCAAGTTTTTCAATTTGATGGTTTATAATTTCATAAACCTTTTCTTTCTCCTCCTTGACAAGCCCTTCCTGCATCAAAAAACCAGAATAAATCTGTATATTCGTCAGAGGCGTATTAATCTGATGAACCAAATCTGCCACAAGGCTGCCCATTTCCTTACGCAGTTTCTTTTCCCTTTCCTGGGAACAATTCAGTATCTGATAAAGCTTTATCAACTGATACTGGAACTTCCCTAACAGAGAATCTTCCATTTCTGAAAACTGCCGTACCGGGCATCCATCAATCATACTCTGGATACAGTTATCTACCCGCTGCATAACATTTGAAATCTTCCTTGAAACTGCCAGATAGGCAGCGAAAAAAATAATAAGATTCCATAATCCATATATAAATATAATGGAAAAAGCAGCCATCCCCACCCTCAAAGACATAATAGCAAATACTGCCAGGGACAGCAGCCACACTGCAAATGCCGTTATTATGGTTATCTTTATCTGTACCCCATCATTCCTCATCTCGGTCACTCCATTTATATCCAATCCCGAAAACATTCTTTATCCATTTTGGATGTTTCCTGTCTTCCTCTATCTTTGCGCGCAGCCGGGTAACTGTGACGCTTAACGTATTTTTATCTACGAAATTACCATCAATATCCCATATCTTCCCAAGCAGGATTTCTGTAGTAAGCACCTGGTTCCTGTTTTGCAGGAACACTTCCAAAAGCCTGGTTTCTGTTTTACTTAAAGGCACAAATTCCCCCTCTCTTGCCAGTGTCTTTTCCCGGAAATCGTACACAAGCCCCCTTACGCAATATTTATCCGATTCCCGCTTCCCCCGGTTAAGCACTGCCTTTAGCCTTCTTAATAACAAGGGGACAGAAAATGGTTTTGTTATATAGTCATCTGCCCCCGCATCAAACCCCTTAATCATATCCTGTTCCGTATTATGGGCTGTCAGAAAAATGCATGGCACACCAGAAACCTTCCTCAATTTTTCCAGATAATCCCTGCTGCTGCCATCTGGCAGGGTAATATCCAGAAATACTGCATCTACTGATGAAACAGGGACAGATTCCAACTCCCATAGACTCCCTGCCGTCTCCACTTCATACCCTTCATTTTCCAGGGCATGCACTACGCCATTCCGCAAATCCCTGTCATCTTCCACAACCAAAATACGGGCCATCCCTCTGTCTCCTTTTTTCAAATATTACTGCTGCTACTCTGCTTCCCGCAGCCGCTCCACTACTGCCTTCTTATTCAGGCTTCCAGTCAGGACGTAACTGACAATGCAGTCAACCAACAGCCCCGCCACAAGGACTAACAGGCAGGACACTGCATACATAGAAGAAACATATCTTATAAAAAGAAGCGATGCCAGAAGATGGGCAGCCGGGACAGTAAAAATGCAGACAGGAGCAAACCCTGCCACAATCATTTTCATGCCATCCAGACATATGCCTGCTGCCATTTGACGTTTTGTCATCCCAACCGACTGCATTGCTGCATATTCAAGCTTCCTTGACATAACATCTGTTACTATTGTATTTACAATATTTACCAGCCCAATCACTCCAAGAGCCAGTCCAAAGATAATCCCAATATACATCTCCTGGAATCTTTTATTTTCTTCTTCCTTCCTGGTTTTATATTTAGAACCTACCTTCACCTGAAAATTAAAACTGTCTTTGACCATCTGTTCCAAAGTCTCCTGCTCTGCTTCCAAATCTTTCCCGAAAGTATTGATGTGCAGGGCGCTAATCATCTTTCCAGCATCCTCTCCATAAACCTCCCGAAACGCCTTATCTGAAATTACAAATTGCATCCCCTTATCTATATTTCCTGCATAATTATCATCTTTCACACATACAACTGCCATCACAGTAAATTCCCTTGTCTGGTACTTCTGGTGTCTAGGATTCCAAAAAGAAAGCTTTACTTTATCCCCTGCTTTCATCCCATACTTTGTATATTCCTTTTTATCCGATTCTGTAGAAACTGAAAACGGCTGATAAATCAGGTAATCACCAGATGCAAATAACCCCGTATCCGCTTTCCCGTCCAGGATATCCATATTCTTCATCTCCATATCCAGGGCATCCGGTTCCATCCCAATAATGCCTGTCTCTGCATTTCCTTTTTCTACCAGCCAATCCCAGTCTTCCTTTCCCAGACCCAATTTCCGGTATTCCTTTTCCATTACCTTCTTATAATGCCCCTCCATTTTTACCTCTCCCATGGATTCCCCATATACGCCATTCTGCTCTATCCTGTCACATCTTTCACCTCTGGCGCGGTAAAACAGGTAACTTTCTTTTACAAAGCCAAGTTCACGGATATCTTGTATAAACTCTTCTGACATAGGTTCATACGGCTCAGGCATAAGCTGTTTTGCATGCCATTGCTCCACAACAAAATCCGATTCATTCATGCGTCCCACCATCCATTCAGTGTCATATCCGGCAAATACAGTAAATACTGCACAAAACAAAATACCGCCCAGCGCAAAGGAAACTGCTGCAAATATTTTTTTCTTCCTCCCCGAATTACGAAATTTTGAGGCTGCTATCGGAGATATCCTCCTTGCCAGAGATATCGCTGTCCGGCTGCTTACCCATACAGTCCCTGCTGAAAACACTGCCGCAAAGAGAAGGGCAAAAAAAAGAGAACTATTTATCTCATAATACTTTGCATAAGATAAACTCATTGTCTGTAAATAATGTATGATAAAGAAATTTAACCATGCCCCAAGGGACATCCCAATAAGAATCCCGGCTGCCCCCAAACGCCTCACCTGCCAGCGGAACATGACACTAATTTGCTTCCCTGTCATTCCAATCACTTTCATGTTTCCTATAAAACGGATATCATTTACAATGGATATGCTAAAAATATTATAAATCAGGAAAAAACCACAGGCAATAACAATTGCCAAAAGGGCAGCCATGCTTATAAGCTCTTCCTCCATCTCCGCCTCTGTACTTACCAGGATACCATTCCCTTCCACTGCTTCATTTAAAGCAGAAAGCTTATCCCTTATCTCATCTGTCCCTGAAAAAGCGGTCACATCTGCAAACTTCACATAAATTACACTGGAAATATCATTTAATTCCGGATTATAGCTATCAGGAAATGCTTCCACGGTATAAAGCTCTTCATAATCCTCCAGCCTATCAAAAGGACTGTCGTAAAACCCACAGATTGTCATTTCAAAAGGTTTCTGTTCCATTTTTCCATTTTTTAAAACGAGCAGGTTCAAAGTGATTTTCTGCCCTGGAACTATATCTCTCCCTATTTTTTCCGCAAGCGTATCAGACATTAATACTTCCTGCTCGTTTTCAGGAGTTCTCCCAGAAAGCAGTTCAACATAGTGATGCTTATAATATCCATTATCTACTGCCACAAATTTTACCGTATTGCCTGCAAACTCCCTGTTCCTTGGCGTCCCCTGCATACACGGCCTGGCGATATCCGCCCATTCCACGCCCGGCTGTTTTCTCACTTTTTCCAAAGTCTGCAAATTCCCATAAATTCCTGCACCGTCCGCCCCAGGCCCCGGCTTCATCCCAGATTCTGCCATTAGCGCGTCCACTGTACTGACGCCTGCGCCACAGATTACAGTAATCAGTACCGCCGTCAACACAATTGCCAGGCATGCCATACAATTGCGGAGGCGGTGCACTTTCATCATTTCCCTTGCAATCTCAACCGGCAAGGCTTTATTCGTATTTTCAAACACCAGCCCCACCTCCAACAATCTTCCCATCTTCTATATGGAGAATGCGGTCCGCAAGCTGTGCAATCTCTTCATTGTGGGTAATCATAATAACCGTCTGTGCAAATTCCCGGCTTGTTGTCTTTAAAAGCCCCATAACTTCCTGGCTCGTCCTGGAATCCAGGTTTCCCGTTGGTTCATCTGCCAAAACCAGCGCTGGTTTTGCAGCCAGGGCACGTGCAATGGCAACCCTCTGCTGCTGTCCTCCCGATAACTGGTTTGGATATGCTTTTAATTTGTCCCCAATGCCAAGCACAGAAGTAATCCGCTCAATGTACTTGGCATCTGGCTTATTTCCATCAAGCCGGACCGGCATTATAATGTTTTTGTAAGAATTCAGGACGGTTACCAGATTGTAGTTCTGAAATACAAACCCAATCTTCCTTCTTCGGAAAACAGTCAGTTCATCCTGGCGAAAACCAGAAATTTCCTGCCCTTCAATCCAGACTTCCCCACGATCCAGAAAATCCAGCCCGCCAATTAAGTTCAGCAATGTCGTCTTACCGGAACCGCTTGTCCCAACTACTGCTATAAATTCTCCTTTCCCAACAGAGAAACTAATCCCATCCACTGCCCTGACAAGATTTTCCCCGCTGCCATAATGCTTAAATACATTCTTTACTTCAAGTATCTTCATAAAAATCTCCCTTTCCGCGCCTTTTGCGGCACAAATAGTGATGAAAAATGCTGGTTTTACATTTTTCCTGTGTGAAATTTAATATATCTTAGGCGGTGTTTTTTGCTGCCTTAGATATATTTTCCATTCTTACAGCCCCAATAAGGAACTGTAAATAACTTATTTACAGTTCCTTATTTAAGCAGGAAATTCTTACAAAGTTCTTACAAAGATATTCGATTTACGTTTATTTGGGATATTTACAGAATCAACAACTTGCTACAGGCAATGGGATATTAAATTTCAAAATGCTGGTAATCCTTACTGTATTTCCAATCACCGCCCCAGCGAAAACCGTATTTTTTAAATATTTTGGTAATCCGGCTGTTTTTCTGAATCATATAACGGGCATACTTTCCCTTACACTTTTTCACATCCCGCACCCGGTAAGCCTTGCCATTCTCAGGCGACAGAATCCCTTTTGAATTGATATACGGGTTAATCCGCGGATTAATATCAATTGCCAGCCCCAAAGCATGTTTTGAAAGGCGGTTTGTCCCTGCCACAGTCCTGAAATTAAAAGAAGAGGTATTATTGGCCTCCATTGATTTCTCATCATCCGCATTATATTCATCAATTAAACGGATACGCTGAATCGGATATTTTATCTGAAACAGTTCATAAAAAATCTGAACTGTCTTCTTTGCAATCTTCTTATTCACAATCAGCTCGCCATTTCTTACTTCACCATTAAAATTATAATATTTCACCCTGACATAACGCAAATCATCATATGTTATATAAGAGTTTTTATGGAAGGACACACCCTTTATTTTTTTCTTTATCTGCCCCGTCAATTTCTGGTATGTAAATCCATCTTTATAAACCTTTGCCTGTGCGGCATAATCCATATGTAAAAGCGAAACAAGCATCCCTATCATACAAAGCGCTCCTGTCAATTTTTTTCCTGTTTTCATATCCTGCCATCCTCCTGTAAAAAAGGGCACCGCCAGCGCTGGTGCCCTAGTATAGCAAATACTAATTAACTGGTATACTTACTTGTCTGATTGCCCATCTGCTTCGTTGTCGTCAATCGACGTAGCCACCGCTACGTCTCACTCCTCCGCCTCGCATATAGAACAATCATCCAGCGTCAGTATACCAGAAATTAATTATTTGCTATACTAGCAAGAATTGCTTCGCAATTCTTGTCGATAACCACTACGATTACAGCAATTTCCTATGAAGAGTTCCTAACGTAAAAGAGGAACTGCAGAACAGTTCCTCTTTTGGAGAAGGTATTTTTGTTACTTATGGGGTGTAGCAAAAACTATATAATGTATTGGGGTTTACGATGATTAGTATACCAGCAGGCATAGATAAAGTGTGCACAAATTACCATTTATTTTCTTTTTTCTTTTGTGCATCTTTACATCCAAATTAAAAAAGCCGTGAAATACAGTTTAAAAACTGCCAAAAAATCAACGGCTTTTTCATTATTCTTATAAAGCAGGCTCTTCCTGTGTAAAAAAGGTGCGAAGCCTTTCCAGGCTCGAAACCCCCTCGCCAGGCAAGGCTACTGTCGCACCTAAGAAGAACGCAAAACCAGCGTTCTTCACACTCAAATCGGCGAAATTTCCTATCGCATAAAAAAGGGCACCGCCAGCGCTGGTGCCCTAGCAAGAATTGCTTCGCAATTCTTGTCGAACACCGCTACATTACAGCATAATTTCCTTTGACATAAAAAGCGCTTCAAATTCCTGACGGTCAATACGTTCCTTTTCCATTAATAAGTCTGCACAGGCATGGAGCACATCCATATTGTCCTCTAAAATCTTTTTCGCCTCTGCATATGCCTTATCAATAATCTTTTTCACTTCACTGTCAATCGTTTTGGCAACTTCCTCGCTATAACCACGGCTTGTATGCCCAAAATCCCTTCCAATGAAAACTTCATCTTCATCAGCATAATTAATCATGCCAATATTTTCAGAAAAACCATATTTCATCACCATATCTTTTGCTGTTGAAGTCGCCTGCTTAATATCCTGTGAAGCCCCTGTTGTCACATCATCAAAAATCAGCGATTCGGCAATCCTCCCGCCAAGGCTTGCAACAATGTCCTGCATCATTTTCCCCCTTGTCAAAAACATTTCATCACGCTCTGGCAGCGGCATTGTGTAACCGGCTGCCCCGCTTCCGGTCGGAATGACGGATACCATATGGACAGGCCCGACATCTGGAAGGACATGGAACAGGATAGCATGGCCAGCTTCATGGTATGCCGTAATCTTTTTATCTTTTTCAGATATAATCTTACTCTTCTTTTCCTTCCCAATCCCAACCTTGATAAAGGATTTGCTGATATCCTCCTGCTCAATAAAGGAGCGGTTTTCCCTGGCACAGGCAATTGCCGCCTCATTTAAAAGATTTTCCAAATCTGCACCGGTAAAACCAACTGTTGTCTGTGCAATCCGCCCTAAATCAACGTCATCACCAAGCGGCTTCCCTTTTGCGTGGACATTGAGGATTTCCTCACGCCCCCTTACATCCGGGCGGCCTACTGTCACACGGCGGTCAAAACGCCCCGGGCGCAGAATAGCCGGATCCAGGATATCCACACGGTTTGTGGCTGCCATTACAATAATGCCCTCATTTACCCCAAAACCATCCATTTCCACTAACATCTGGTTTAATGTCTGCTCACGCTCGTCATGCCCGCCGCCAAGGCCGGAACCTCTTTTACGCGCTACCGCATCTATTTCATCAATAAACACAATACATGGCGCGTTTTTCTTCGCTTCCGCAAACATATCACGCACACGCGAAGCACCGACGCCGACAAACATTTCCACAAAATCCGAACCGGACAGGCTGAAAAACGGAACGCCTGCCTCTCCCGCTACAGCCTTTGCAAGCAATGTCTTACCAGTTCCCGGAGGCCCGACTAACAAAATACCTTTCGGGATTCTTGCGCCCACTCCTGTGTACTTCCCAGGATTTGCAAGAAAATCTACAATTTCCTCCAGCTCTTCCTTTTCCTCCTTCAGGCCTGCAACATCACGGAAACGCTTTGCATGTTCATCCGGGTCAATCCGCTGTGCACGGCTCTTCCCAAAGTTCATCATCTTTGCATTGCTTCCCCCTGCTCCTGCAGACTGTGCAGACAGGAAGGAAAACAGGAAAAAGATAGCAATAATCCCCAGGCCGTATGGCAGGAGCGTTGTAATCACCCAGGAAGGCTTCTGGATATTGTTCACCTTACATCTTTTGGCCAATACCGGGTCGCTTAATACAATCTCCTCTATTTCCTTTACATCAGATACATAAAAATTAACAGAAGAACCATCTGACTTTAAAACATGGATTTCACCAGTCGGCACCTCTTCATTTGGCAGGATTTCTACCGAATCAACCTCTCCCGCCGTCCAGTCCTCACGGAACGAAGCGATATTATAATTGCTGTTGGAAGACTGGTTAAAAACTCCCGATACATAAACTGCCACAAAAATAATGGCAAGAATCAGGATATAAAAACCAATTCCCCCTGTTTTCATCTGTTTCTTCATGAAAAATCTCCTTTTCAAATATTCTTCAGGAACTCCAGGAAAAGAAGCCAGGCTCCCCAACTACTCCTCAAATTCCAGAACCCCAATATAAGGCAGATTGCGATATTTCTGCGCATAGTCCAGCCCATACCCCACAATAAACTGATCCGGGACCTCATAACCAATATATTCCGTTTCAATCTCAGCCTCACGCCGCGACGGCTTATCAAGAAGCGCACAGATTTCCAGGCTTGCCGGATTCCTCGCCTGAAGCATTTTTTTCACCATGCAAAGCGTTTTCCCTGTATCTACGATGTCCTCCACAATCAGGCAATGGCGCCCCTCAATCGGATCATCCAAATCTTTACGGATTTCAAGCTTCCCTGTACTGACTGTGCCATCCTCATAACTAGAGGCAGCCATAAAATCTATTGTCACAGGCATTGTCAGCCTTTTTGCCAACTCAGTAAAAAAGAATACGCTCCCTCTCAATATGCAAATCAAATGAAGCGGCTCTTCCCTGTATTTTTCATTTATCTGCCCCGCAAGCTGTGCAATCCTTTCTGCGACCTGTTCTTCTGAAAACATCTCATGTACAATTTCCTTCATACTGCTCCCCTTTCTTCCTCAGGAACTGTTATTCCTCATGTACGCATAAATTACTTTTCTTGTCTTTTCCGTGACATAATAATAGGCGCTGCACCGGTTTAATGCAGGCACCCACAGAATATGGCGCCCTTCTGCCAAAACCAATGTTCTGCCCCGCTGTTCGCGTGATACCTTCCCATCAATAAAAAGACGGCTTAATTTCTTTGTCCTGCCCGCCTGGTTAATCCACAGATAATCTCCACTTTCTGGAAAACGGAGTTTCGGCATACAACCCATTCTATCATAATCAAAACATTTCGTACAGTGCTTTTTCCAATTGTTTCCCAGGATTTTTTCCCTGCCCCCTTTTTCAAAGATAATAAAACAATTTCCTTTTTCTCCAAACGGTATCTCATATTCCTTCTGAAATTCAATATTTTCCCCAAAATATGGCAGCTTCCCTTCGCTTTCTTCCATGCCTTCCTTCGTGTACAAAGAAAGAAAACCATATGATTTTTCTGCCTGTATGCCATATGGAAGCATTACTTTCCTGCCCGTCCCTCCGCTAAAAAGACCGCAGACCATTTGAATATGCACTGCCGTAATATCCTTTTTCTGCCCGCAAAGTTCCTGGATAATCCGTAAAATAACCTCCCTTTGCAGCACATTTGGAAGCAGAACATAGTCTGCCTCCTGCATGCTTCTCTTTCCTGCCTCTTTTTTTACAATCCTATCATATGCCTGTTCTGCCTGCATGTCAATAAACTCCATTATCTCCCGCAGATGTTCGCCGGCCTGTACAATATGAGGAACAGCCGCCGGCTGTATTTCCCGCTGTAAATACGGGATTACCTGGTTCCTTATCAAATTCCGGGAATAAGTGTCCTGCAGATTTGTAGAATCCTGGCAATATGTAATCTTTTTCTCAAAAAGCGCCTTTTCAATCTCCTTCCGGCTGATTCCTAGCAAGGGCCGTATAATATACCCCCTCTTTGGACGCATGCCTCCCAGGCCCCGCAGGCTGCTTCCACGTAGAAGCTGGAACAAAATCGTCTCCGCCTGATCCTCCTGATGATGGGCTACCGCTATTTTCTGGAAACCTGCTTCCTTCCTGCATTCCTCAAAACACTGATAACGAAACGCCCTCCCTGCCTCCTCCTCTGTCATATGCTGCCCTTTTGCAAGCTCCGGCACGTCCCCTTTATAGACCTTGAAGGGGATCCCAAGGCTTCCTGCAAAAAGACAGGCATATTCCTGGTCCCTCTGCGCCTCTTCCCCCCGGATGCCATGGTTTACATGGACAGCGATAAGGCGGAGTTTCCACCGCTCTCTTAGCAAGGAAAGCATATAGAGCAGGAAAACAGAATCTGCGCCTCCGGAAAGCCCTGCCACAATTCCATCACCTTCAGAAATAAGATGATTTTCCCTGCAATATCTCTCTATTTTTCCACAAAGATACTCCATTCTTTTTATCCCTTTAGGAACTGCCTGTCCTATTTACTGGCAGCCCCTTATCTTCCTGTCTAAATTATCGTACACTTTTACTACCATAACACTCATATCATCTTCCGGCTCCATATTCCAGCGGGCCATTGCCTCATCCAGAAGCCTGTCTGCTATATCCTGGGGATTCAGCCTTTCTTCAAGGCATTCCCACAAAAGAATTTCCAAACATTCCTGTTCTTCTAAAAAACTGTCTGCAACCCCGTCTGTCATCATTATAACATAATCTCCAGCCGCTATACCAGTATTTCTCATATATGGCTCCATCTCATCCACCACACCTATCGGCAGGGCTTCTCCTTCAATTCGTTCCATCTCCCCTTGATGGTATAAATACGTTGTACTGGCGCCGCATTTTACAAACTGGCAGCTTTTTTTGTACAGGTTCAATACTGCAATATCCGCTGTAGCAAAATTATGCGAATCCTCTTTTGACATATAAATCGAATTAATCAACCGGAGCGATGAACTCTCTGAAAAGCCAGCTTCCGTCATTTGTTCCAGAAGTTCTATTACCTGCTCGCTCTCCTCGCAGGCACTATCCCCGCTGCCCATCCCATCAGAAAGCGCCATTAACAGTTCGCCGCTTGGAAGATACATACAGGAAAACGTATCCCCCGATACATCCTCCCCCGCCTTGGGAAGCCTGCTGATTCCCGTTATAGCAGTAAGTTTTGCACATTCTTCAAATATAAACTCCTCTTCTTCCCTTGGAAACACTTTCCTGCATTCTTCACAGGGAATCACTTTACACCCAATTAAATCTGAAATCATTTCCCCCACCTCTTTTGTCGTTACATACCGTCCACGCCAGGTTCTGCCCCTGACATGCACTTCCAGCCTCCCATCATATTTCTCATAAAAAGCAAGCTCAGAAACAGCAACCCTCCTCTTACGCAGTTCTTTTGTCATCCTCTCCTGCAAATCAGCCGGAAGCTTCTGCACATTTGGAAGTTTTTCTGCAAGCTCGTCCACAATTTCCCCTACTTCACGCATCTGCCTTGCAATCACCCTCTGGTTTTGCGCCATTTTATTTTGGAAGCCCATCGCCATATTTGCTATATGGATATTCTGGTTTGCCTCAGATAAAAAACGCTCCTGATGAATGCACTCCCTGGTAAATTCTACCGGCATCTGCTCCAGCACAATCTGCCCCTGCTCTTGTGCCAATGCCAGCGTGCCAAACATCTCCGGGCGCATCAAAGCAATCTGTCCCCTGCAGTTCTCACAATTTTCACAACGGCTGCAGATATTATTTGACATTATTTCCATCATTCTCCTTGCATCTTTGGGATTCATCAATTCGCCCTCCTTCGGCTCTTTTGCCATGGAAGAAGATAAGTTCTGAAACGAATTAGAAAAATCTTTTAACTTATACTTCATTAATTTCTGCAGTTTCTCGCTTTCCCAGTTGTCCTGCCAGCTTCCGGCATGAACCTGTATTTTACCAAGAAATTTTTCCGGAATCAACAGAAAAACCCCTCCGGCTATTGCAATCCCTTCCAATTCCCCCATCCCCATCATACTTTGGTTCACTACGCTCCCAAGCGCAAATGCCATCAAAAAAAAGCTGGCGCATAAAAGCAGCTTGCCCTGCTCCCTAAGCATCCCTGCACAAATCCCCATCAATGCCATAATTCCAATCATACTGCTTTCCCAGCCGCAGACAACTAAAACGCAGCCTCCAATTGCCCCTGCAATTGCCCCTGTCCCTGTCCCATAACAATATCCCATAATCAGCGTCAGGAAATAAGTAACTGTTAATATAACAGAAATCTCTGCAATAATTACATCCGGCAGCCCCAGAACCCCAAACGCGCCCAGCATTACAAGGCTTATAACCTCCTCATTCCCAAGGTTCTGCCCTTTTTTTGAGTGTAATAAAAAGTGGATTCCATCATATAATATTCTGGTAGCAGCTAATGCAAGTACTGTCTCTAAAAAGCCCATCCAGATATCGTACCGGCTATGCGGCATCAGGTACAGCCGGAATGCAGTTAACACCCCGACAGCAAAACACAAAAGCAAGGCAGCATGCCCCATCCTTACAGATACGTTTTTCTTTTCCAGCAAATCTACTGCAAGCACAACTGCAAGCATTGCCATTGCGCTGCACAATACATTTTCCATCGGAAACACTGTAAGCATCCCTAAGACCACACTTATTCCAACCGGAATCTTTGCCCCTTCTTCCGTATACCCTGCTGCAAAAAATGCAATCCCAATTGGATTAATCCCAAACAAATTAACCCTCCCCAGAAAAAAGCCAAGTACAATCTGTAATAACATCTTTTTCTGAATGACTTTCATATCCACACCTCTTCTATTCAACATCATTATCTAGTACAACGAATCTGGAGTATACTAGTGAACAAAGTATAGAAAAGGCTTAATGCAAATTTTGTCAAATCATAAGTTCGAGACAAAAAAAGAATTCGACAATTTCCCATAAAACAAAAATAGAACCTGGCAGCCTGAACTGACAAGTCCTATTTTTCTTCTTCCGGTTCAAATATAATCTCACCTTTATGCACTAACCCAAACTTTTCCCTGGCGATTTCTTCTACATATTCATCGGTTTTAACATAATCCTTAAATTCCTCTATTTCCTTTTTTTCCTTAGAACATTCCTTTTTCTGCTTTTCCAGTTCCTTAATCTGGGCTGCATACTCACGCTCCTTCACTTTTAATGTGTTCTGCTTATATATTAATGTAGCGCAAAGCACTGCCGTCAATAAAATAACGCCAAAGACAGTTGCCCTGCTCAGCCTTTTCCTCCGTTTCCTCACTGCTCTCACCAACCTTTTTTAATTTCACAATATTATATCCCCTATATTGCACTTCCCAATAACAGCCTGTCTCCTTATCCTATTATTTTACTATATACTATTTGTCCGGAGATTGCAATGCCCTTTTTCTCCTTACAGAAACCCTTTCCTGCATCTTTGTTATCTGTTTTTTTACACTAAAATATCTCCAAACCTTGGAAATCCAACAAAGCAGCCTGCGTTTGGGCTTTTCCAGATATTTCCGCCCAAGCCGCCTCAACACGCTGCTAATTCCCTTTTCATATAAAATGCCGCCCAAAAAAACTGCTAACGCCCCATACCAGCGTATTTCCCCATTATTATATATAAAAAAAACCGCGTAAGCCGGGACTGCGGCCGCAGTCCAGTATAAAATATCCTCTGCCCACACAACTGCCTTGCAATGCGGGATAATCCACCGCAGGAAACGCCAGAAGTCATATCCCAGCATCATTGCCATCCCAAGGCAAAGTGTAACAAGCACAAAACGGACCTGTCCCATGATTATTTCGGTCACTGAAACATCCTCCCCAAAAAGGAAGCCGCTTTTTTCTGTGGCTCTTCCTTATCAGAATATGCAAAACTGTCAATCCTGCCATCTACATCAACTTCACCCTTCTCCAATGAAAGACGGTTCACATGCAGCTCATCACCACGGATTAACAAAATCCCCTGCTCCGTTTCCAAATATACTTCCTTCGCATCAAAAGACAGGACATCCCTGACGCCAGACAAAACTGCTGTTTTCCTGGCATTCAGATAAACCTTATGTACGCTCCTCCTGTTTTCATCATAAAGTCTCTCATCCATATAAAAAGCCTCCCCACATACTTTCTGTCCATACCGCTCCGATGTATGGATAATTCAGTATATGAGAAGACATCTTTTTTTATGCTGAAATAAAAAACATTTATAGCTAATTTTGAAAAAGAGTTACCATCTTCAGCAACTTTATAAAATAGAAATCACCCTTAAATAATAAGAATTACGGAACTGACGCTACAGAACCTTATATAACTCCTTTGCTTCCTCTTTTTTATAAGTCTCTGTAACACTTAAAACCTCAACCTTAACCACCTTATCGCCAAACGTAATCTCAATGACATCCCCTGGCTTCACGTTAAGGGAGGCTTTGGCAACCTTACCATTTACAGTAATTCTTCCTGCATCACATGCCTCATTTGCCACTGGACGCCGTTTAATCAGCCTTGACACCTTCAAATACTTATCTAAACGCATTTTGAAAGCCTCCTCTCAAATCGGAAAAGAGGTTGTACCACAGACAACCTCCAATCAACCCGAACCTATTAATATCAGATGGCTAGTTCACCGCATCCTTTAAAGCTTTGCCAGCCTTAAACTTAGGAGCTTTAGAAGCCTTAATGCTCATCTTTTCGCCGGTTAAAGGATTCCTGCCTTCTCTTGCTGCCCTCTCAATTACTTCAAACGTACCAAATCCTACTAACTGGATTTTTTCACCCTTTTTTAATTCATCAGTAACAACATCAATAAATGCCTTTAATGCTTTCTCAGAATCTTTCTTAGACAGTTCTGCCTGTTCAGCGATAGCTGTAACTAATTCTGTTTTGTTCATGGATTAATCCTCCTCAATCATAATTTCCGTAAAAAGTTACAAATCTATTTATACCCTCATTATGCCTGTTTGTCAAGGTTTTTCGGCAATTCTTTCCTTTTTCTTCCCCTATTTTCTTATGATTTCCCATTTATGCCATGTAAATGACAATTTTCAGACACTTCTAAACCCTTTCATTTGGACTTCCAGTTCCTGATACTTTGTTACAAGCCCTTCTTCTGAACCAGACCGCAGCGTATCCACAATCTGCCCCATCTGGCCAGCCAAAGGCAGCAAACCAAGATTGGAAAGAACCCCCTTTAAAGTATGTGCATTTTCAAATGCCACCGCAATATCATGCCTGTCCAAGGCTTTTTTTAATTCTTCAAAACCCGGATCTATCATCAATTCATCAAAGCATTCAAAATAAAATTCTTTATCACCCAAAAAACGGTTCATTGCCCCATCAACATCACACCCTAATTTTCTCAATTTTAACAGCCTTTCCTCCATATATTTCCTCCATGAACCACAAAAAGCCCCCGATTTCATTATATCAAAGGGACTTTTCATGGTCAATGCTATTATGTGGATTTTTATTACTGTTCCATCTGCTTCCCAAGAAAATTTGCAGCAAATGAAACAAGGTTTTCCTCTGCTGCGCCAAATTTTTTGTCCGTATTTTTTGTCAGGAGAATCACACTGCCCATCACATCCCCCTCCACAATAATCGGGCAAATCACTTCGCATGCATATTTCTTTTCTTCGTTTGCAACCGGAACATAACTTTGAGTATGGTCTGTTGTAACTTTTTCCCGGTTTGCAATTACTTTTTCCATTTCTTTACTGATTGGTTTTTGCAGCAATTCCTTTTTTCCACTGGAAGAAACAGCAATAAAATGATCCCTGTCGGTTACTGCCACAATACCGCCGGAAGTCTGTGCCAGTGAATCTACATATTGTTTAGCCAATTCCCCCAATTCCACAATTGGCGAATACTTTTTTAAAATAATTTCTCCCTCTCGGTCTGTATAAATTTCCAGGGAATCTCCCTCCCTTATCCGCAATGTCCTTCTGATTTCTTTTGGAATTACCACGCGCCCCAAATCATCAATACGTCTGACTATGCCCGTTGCCTTCATTTGCCACTTTCTCCTCCATTTCTCACTTTTTCTATGAGCTATAGTAAATTGCTACTATTTTTCTCACTTCCACTATGCTGGCACTGCAGCAAAACAATCATTAGAAGAACATTATTTTTACGTCCTTCTTTACACAATTGTTATGAAATTAGTATGCGAAAATAAGAAAGAATTATACAAAAAAAATTGACAGGCATTGACTTCAAACCACAATTATTGATAGCATTTGGCAAGCCTTTCCATAAATTAACAAACCTTCCCATAATTTAGCAAATAACCGCGGTAATTTCTTCATATTTCCCCAAAAAACCTTCATGGAGCATTTTTACCTGCAGTCCATTGCTCCGTTTTTCCGAAAACATAAATTCATACAGATTATATTCCCCATCTTCATAAGCAAAATCTACCCCATTATCCTGATAATGGATATAACAGCTATCTTCCTGCGCATTCGGTTTTCTTCCAAAAATTGCTGTTTTTTTCAAAGTTTCAGGATAATACTCCAAGGTCAGCGTTTTTATATTTTCCGGCTCTACAGACTGCATCTCCCCATAAGCCGGCAGAATACTCCCTCCTTTAATATAAAGCGGGCATACGTCAAGAGGTGCTTCTTTTAAAATATAGCATCCTCCCATAATCCGTTCCCTGGTCCAATAATCTATCCATATCCCTTCCGGCAGATATACCATCCGTTCCCGTGCCCCCTGCTGCACCACCGGGGCAGCAAGCATACAGCTCCCAACCATAAATTCATCATTGCATTCCCATGTATTTTTATCCTGCTGATAGTGCATAACAAGCGGACGCAGGATGGGAAGCCCTGTTTTCGTCTCTTCATAGCATAAATCATATAAATAAGGAAGATATTTATACCTTAACTGAATGTATTTACGGTTAATATCAAGCGTCTGCTTATCAAAAGCCCAAGGCTCCTGGCGTCTTGTGTATTTTGCACTGTGGTTCCTAAAAAGAGGCGAGAAGCAGGCTGCCTCAATCCAGCGGCACAAAAGCTCTGGCGTCGTATGCGAACCAAACCCTCCAATATCTGCACCAACAATCGGCATCCCCGACAACCCTAGATTCAGCATCTGTGGAATAGACATCTGCAAATGCGCCCAAAGGCTCTGATTATCTCCCGTCCAGACTGTCGAATACTTCTGTGAACCGCTGTAACATGCCCTAGTTATTACAAAAGGGCGCCTCCCATCGTATTTTTTCAGCCCTTCATAAGTCGCTTTTGCCATTAAATGCCCATAGACATTATGGACTTCCTTATGAAGGCGCGGCAGGCCATCCCCCGGGAAAACAATGTCATTCGGAAGCGGGCCTTCAAAACTTGCAGGCTCATTCATATCATTCCAGATTCCACGGATTCCCTGTTTTGTGAGCAATTCTGTCTGTTTCCCCCACCACTCCCTTACCTTTTCAGATGTAAAATCCGGGAATACAGAATCCCCTGGCCATACGGCATTATGATAGATCTTCCCATCTGAGTCCTTTGCAAAACAGCCATTCTGGACTCCCTCATCATACATATGGTATCCCTCTTCTGCCTTTGTCCCCGGGTCAATAATCGTTACAAGCTTAATCCCCATTTTGGATAAATCACTGCTTAACTCTTCTAAGTCTGGAAATGTTTCATCATTTTTTGTAAATACCTTATAATGGTCCATATAATCAATATCCAAATGAATTGCATCGCATGGTATTCCATACATCCTAAAGTTTTTTGCTATTGCCAGAACTTCCTCTGCACTTGTATAGCTCCACCGCGACTGATGGTAACCAAGCGTCCACATCTGCGGAAGCGGCGCACGCCCGGTAAGGGAAGTATACCCTTCTATAATCTCTGCAACTGTGTCTCCTGCAATAAAATAATAATCCAATTCCCCATCAACCGCTCCAAAAGAATAATAACGGCTGCTCCCAAACCCCATATCAAAATAGGACTGATACGTATTATCCAGAAAGATCCCATAAACAGTCTCTTCCCTCAAAACAATAAAAAATGGGAGCGATTTATACATTGCCCGGAAAGTCGGATTTTCCACCTGCGGATCCGGATTATCAGAATTCCACATGACATAATCATAATTCTTTTTGTTTAAAAAACCTGTCTTATCCCCCAGCCCATAAATCACTTCATCACCAAATAGCTTTTTTGCCGCCTGAAAACGGCATGCTTCCTCCCCGGAACGGACATTGTGCCCTTCCTGGCGCATCTGCTCTGCCTCTTCCTCTGTCAATGCATGGCATTCCTGCTCTAGTTCCCCCTCATAGTCTGCACAAAGAAGCTTCTGCCTTTTATCATAAATTTTTAATGTGCCATCCTCCGCTGCATAGATAGAAAGATACTCCGTCCCCAATGCCTGTACTGCCCCGCCAACGCCAGGGATTTCCCTTAACCTGGCCTTTGTCCCTATTGGCTTCTCTACTGCAAAAGAACTTTTTTCCCCATCAAAAGAATGGATTCTCAAAATCTTATCTGTAACCGCGTCAATAAAAAGATTTTCTCTGATTTTCATACAAAACCTCCTGCTGCGTTTCCACAACGCAAATCCTAATCCACTGTATCATTTGCCCTCACCTTGCTTTCTTACTATAGGGCAGAATATACAATATTCCGGATAACCTGTACATCACGGTACCCATTGCCGCCGCATTTCTGAATTACATAAATAATCCCCAAATCCTCCTTTGGATCCATACACGCATAACATCCGAGCCATCCGTCCCATCCATATTCCCCTTCTGACCCAAGCTGTTTTGCTTCCCCAATATCCATCATAACACGCATCAGATTCCCATAGCCATATCCCTGCAGCTGCTCCCAGTCAAGCCAGGTAAGCTGCTGCTCATTCAGATGGTTTCCTACCATACACTCTACCGTCTTCCTTCCCAGGATGCGCACCCCATTATATGTTCCCTTTCCAAGCATCATTTTTACAAATTTACTGTAATCATCCACAGTAGAAACAAGGCCTGCCCCTCCTGACTCAAACGCCGGCTTTCTTAAATGCATATAAGACAGCCCAAGGTGCTGCCAGGTACATGGCTCCAAAGTCTGCGTTTCCGGCATGTACTGATAATTCTGGCAAAAACGTCCCTGTTTCTCCTCCGGCACATAAAAATCTGTATCAACCATGCCAAGAGGCTCCAAAACAGCCTCCTTTAAATATTCCCCATAAGTCTTTTTTGTAACCACTTCAACAACAGCTCCAAGCACATCTGCACAAAAGCTGTAACACCACCCTTCCCCCGGCTGGAAACGCAGCGGCTGCTGCCCAATCAAATTCGCCAAATCATATGTTGTTGTCGGTTTGTCTTCCTCAAAAATCTTACGGTAATATTCGTCAATCATCTCCTGCATCTTCATCCCTGCCGGAAAGGAAGCGTCCGGATAGACAACGCCTGCCGTCATATCCATCAAATGCTGTATTGTCACCTCTTCCCTAACAGGGACATATCCCTTCTCTGTTAAAACCTGCTGGTTTTCAAACCCTGGCAGATAACGGCTCACCGGGTCAGAAAGCTGCAGCATCCCTTTCTCAACCAGCGTCATTACTGCCACTGATGTGATAGGTTTTGTCAAAGAATAACAACGGAATATACTGTCTGGAGCCATCCGGATTTTTTTTTCTTTATCCGCTTCCCCATACTCCATGCGGTATACTTCCTCCCCTTTATGTATAACACAAACAGAAGCTCCCACAATACAGTCCGGATCCTTGCTGACACCCAGTAAATTTGATGAAATAACTTCATCCAGCCTTTTTAAAATTTCCTGATTCATAATAATCCCCCATTCTTGTGATAGTAAAAATTGTGCAAGCACGACAAATCTGGCTATTTTCTGAAATTAGCCGTAAATAGTAACAATTATTTACAAATATCAAAAACCTGTATACATTTTACAACAAAAGACACACTAATTATACCAAAACTTCATTGGAGGTACAACTCATGACACAGTTACAGGCATATATTATAATGTTTTTTACAAGCGGTTTTCTTTACTGCGGCATTGAAGTCCTTGCCAGGGGATATTCACACATTTCCATGCTTCTGGCTGGCGGAACCTGCTTTCTTCTGGTAGGCGCTATCGAATATATATTAGGAAGCTCTCCTTCTTTCCTTTTCCAGATGTTCCTCTGCGGGCTAATGATAACAACCGTGGAACTGTTATTTGGCCTTGTTGTCAACCGACAGCTCCATCTGAATGTATGGGATTACTCTGGCCTGCAATATAACTTTCAGGGACAGATTTGCCTGCTCTATTCTGTCCTCTGGTTTTTCCTTTCCTGTCCGGTTATTCTCCTGCATGACTATATGAAATTCCTGCTGCTAGATTCCCAGATTCCCCATTATCATATTTAAGGGCACCATCGCTGCGTTACAGCAATTTCCTATAAAAAATCAAAAACCGGTTGTCTTTATTACCAAAACAACCGGTTTTTTCTTTTTCTTCTTTTGTCTAACCTTCTCATTTATGCAACTGCTACCCAGCTTAAATCATTGACAAGCCTTTCCTTTTCCTGGCGATTCCCATTGCAGGTTACCCACATCTGATTCCTTAAATCAATCGTCATAATCCCCAAAATAGACTTGGCATCTACACAGTAGCTTCCACAGTATAGATCTACATCTGAATCGTAGCCTGATACTACGTGTACAAACTTATTAACATCAGCAACATCATTAAATTTAATTTGGATTTTTTCCATATATGCTCACTCTCCTTTACCTTACATAACTCGCATATGCCATCCAATACATTATATTCAAATCCCCCATCAAGTGTTGTAGATATTACCATATTTTTTCCAGCGTTTTTATACATTTTCTATTTAATTTTATACCTTTTCTACGAAATTTTGTGAATTTTTTGTTCATTCTTCCTTAACATCCTGATTACGGTACTGTTTTCGGTATCTCGCCGGGGTAATCCCATTCTTCCTCTGGAAGTATACACTAAAACGGCTTTGGGAGCTAAATGCACAATACGAACTGATTTCCTGCAAAGTATAGTCAGTATATTTTAACAGCTGTTCACTGCTTACAATTTTTTCTTCTATTATATATTGTTTTAACGTCATCCCCATCAGCTCGCTAAACTGTTCTGATAAGTAATTTGGCGTAACGCCGATATGCTCTGCGATATCCTTCACCCGGATCGCCTCATGGATGTGGCAGAATACATAATCCCTCACCTGATTAATTAACGGGCTGTTATTTTGCTTTTTGCACAAATTATGTACCATTTCTGCATACTCATACTCAGCTTCTCTCGCTGCCTGTTCAATTTTAACCGGATCAGTTAAATTTTCTTCCATATTCCTGATAAATGCATCTGACATAGAAAATGCCAGTTCATAATTGACGCCTCCCGCAATTGCACTGCGCGCTGCCCCTGATATTTTACAAATTGCAACATTTTTATATTGGCGGATCATGTCGTGTGCAAGCAGCCCGCTTTCTCCACTATATACTTCGTCCATACTCCGCTTCAATGCATCAATATCCCCACGGCGGATACTGTCATATTCCCTAAGCTCCCTTGTATAAGGGATATGGTATCTGCCTTCCTCCTGGATTTCAAAAATCCCTTTTGTTACCTGCTCATGCAGCATAGCACCAATGTCTATATTTTTTTCCCATAATTGCCGGGAACTCATTTCCTGGCCTGCAAGCAGTTTCCATAAAATAAGAATAACCGCTGTAAACTCTTCCTTTTCACAATATGGATATAAGCGCGTTTCTTCATCCTGGAAACTATAAATACGCACCTTCCCAAGCCCGATGAAATTCTTTTCTTCTGTCTGCATCAGGCAAAAAGAAATCCCATTCTCATCTACATGGATATATGGGGCAGTCAGTTCCTCCCCAATCCCCTCAAAATCTTCCTTCTGGATAATTTTTCTCCCCTCTGTTTCATCATATGCTTTTAAAACTTCTCCTTCCCTGCTATAAATACAAATTGGCGCATGAAGCAGCTTTAACATCTGCGCCGCTAAAAAACTATCCAACATAATCCCCTCCTAAACCCGGCGAAATTTCCTATCACCAAAAAAGCACCGCCTTTACGGCGATGCCTCATATTCTTTTAGGAACTGTTAAGAAGCAAACCTTAACAATTCCTTATATTTTATGCCAAAGCTGCCGTAATAATTGCCATCGAATATACTTCCGAAGCATTACAGCCCCTGGACAAATCATTTACCGGCGCGTTCAGCCCCAGAAGAATCGGCCCATATGCATCAAAATTGCCCATACGCTGTGCAATCTTATATCCAATATTCCCTGCACTGATATCCGGAAAAATGAATGTGTTTGCATGGCCTGCTATTTCTGATTCCGGACACTTTGTCCTTGCAACGCGCGGAGAAACGGCAGCATCAAACTGAAGTTCCCCATCTACCGGAAGCTCTGGATATTTCTTCTTTGTCTTTTCTGCGGCATTGCGCATTTTATCCACTGCAGGTCCTGCCCCTGAACCATATGTGGAATAACTTAAAAATGCTACTTTAGGGTCAACGCCAAATATCCTTGCACACTCCGACGCCTCTCCCGCAATCTCTACCAATTCATCTTCCGTCGGGTCAATATTAATGGCACAGTCAGCCATTGCCAAAACATCATTTTCGCCTGTAACACCAGGACGTACCAATATAAAGCAGGAAGATACAATATTATTCCCCGGCTTTGTCTTAATCAGCTGCAGCGCAGGGCGCACTGTGTCCGCCGTAGAATATGTTGCACCGCCAAGCAGCGCATCTGCAACCCCCATCTTTACTAACATCGTCCCAAAATAATTTGTCTGCATAAGGGCCTTCCTTGCCTGTTCCGGCGTTACCCCTTTACTTTTACGGAGCTCACAGAATAACTCCACCATCTTATCCATATCCTCATATTTCGCAGGATTAATAATCTCCGCCCCACGGATATTAAACCCGCAGTCTTCCGCTGCATCTGCAATCTTTTCCTCATCTCCAACCAAAATCGGATGCAGGAAACTGCTCGCCAGCAGGCGGGAAGAAGCCTCTAAAATCCTGGCGTCTTCGCCTTCCGTAAATACAATCTTCTTTGGATTCTTTTTCAATACCCCAATCAACTGACCAAAACCAAACAAAATATCATCTCCATTCTTCTAGATTTTACTTGATTCCTAGTACAGCGTTTCCTTAATCCCCATATACTTAGTGCCTGCTATTTTTGTCAGCGCAAGGCGGAGGAAGGAGGCAATGCGGTGGCATTGTTGACTGACGACAACGCAGCGATGGCGGAAATAGAAAGTACTAAGTGTATGAGGGACTAAGAAACGCTGTACTAGGAACTGTTAACAAATTAAATAAACAAGTAAATTGTTCAAATTAATTATGAACAGCTCCTTATATGCAAACAGCATACAACAAATTTATTTTCCAACATATTTTACTTTCTGTCAATAGAGAAATCCGTAAATTTTTCCAGAAACGTTGATATTGTTACTATTCACAGTCAGTGGTATCATAAATTGCAGAAACAAATAAAAAATGATTTAAAAATCTATATGTTTCCAAATGCCAAGATTAATTTTGAGCAATTGTTTGACGGTGTAGATTGATTACAGGGGAACTTTAAATTCTGTGAACAGGAACATTCTAACGTTCCTATTCACAGGCAAAACCTCCAAAAAACGTCAATGTATTTGATGCTGCCAGACTTCCTTCTTCCATTGCCATATTTATATCCTGGTTATTAAGATATGATGCAAGAAATGCCGCATGGTAGCTGTCGCCACAGCCTGTAGTATCTACAATTTTTTTCACTGGAACAGCGCCTATTTTGTATTCCTTCCCATTATGAAATGTAACGCTTCCCTTATCCGCTAAAGTCGCATTAAAAATACCATGATACATTTCAGACCATTTCTTTAAAACCAACAGCGTTTCCTCATCGCCGCTAAAAAAGGTAAAATCAATCTGTCTGACAATCTCTTCCAATCCCGAAAAATCTCTTACCACATCAAAATCAACTGCCATCTGATATCCATATTCTGATTTTAATCTAAGTATCTCCTGAAAATTAGGGCTGTAATAATTTATAAAAACCACATCTGATTCCTGTAATTTTCTCTTATCAATGTCCGATAACTTAAAATCCTGATAAACACCCCCATCCCAGGAATCCTCCTTAAAATAACGATTCCCTGTTGAGTCATGATATATTCTGTTTGCTGCTGTCTTTCCATTATCAATCATATGCACGCAAGACATATCTATCGTTTTTCTAGCTTTTATACATTCTACAGCTTTCCTTCCAATATCGTCATCCCCAACTGCCCCCATAAGGCTTATGTCAACATGCGCATATTTTGAAATTACCATTGCAAAATTAAGCGCCTCTCCCCCTAAACTTATTTCTCCTGTATCATCAAAAACATCTGCACAAATCGTTGACATTGCTACTATTTTAACCATACACTTCTCCTTCAATTATTCCACACGTTATTTATTCCATTAGTTTTAGCATTCCTGTAACAGACATCTGCTGCATTTTAAGCCCTCCATTCCATACAGTTCCTAAGCAGCATATCCTGTTCTGAAATTATTATACGATGAAGCAGAAAAAACATCAATAAATTTATAGTAACTCATTCATTTCCAGGCAGGTTAAAAAAAGGTGCGAAGTTTCCTTTGACATAAAACCAGAAAAAGACCGCCAGCTACTTCTATTGGCTGGCGGCTTTCATTTGTCTATGCAGAGTGCCATAAGTGCCTATTTCTGGGAATTTCCGGCATTCTGTCTTTTCATCTTCTCTCATAAAAAAACGAAAATTTGCAAAAAATTAGTGTCAGAAATTGTGTCACTCATGAAAAGTGTGTCAGGATTGGAAACGGTATTATCCAATGAAGAAGCGAGGGAATCACCCTTGAATATAGGATGGCTTTTTTGTATAATGAAACCAAGATAACCTAATTATTTCCCCGATGAAAAGACGAGGATGAAAGGAAGAAGGAATGGAAAAAACAGATATTGCAAAATATACGATTAAGGACAGCCTTTTTACAAATTTATTTCAGGATAAAAAAGGTGCGAAGCCTTTCCAGGCTCGAAAACACCTCGCCAGGCAAGGCTACTGTCGCACCTAAGAAGAACGCAAAACCAGCGTTCTTCACACTCAAATCGGCGAAGTTTCCTATCGCATAAAAAATACCTGATTCAGTTATACCGGGCGCTTCACCCAGAAGATACAGAGACTACGGAAGATGAACTAAAGGACATCACGATTAAAAACATATTGGTAGACGCGTGCTATAACGATTTGGGCTTCACAGTAGGGAACAAAATTATGATTCTGACTGAGGCTCAGACCACATGGACGATGAATATCATAATCCGGGCATTGATGTATCTGGTACAATCCTATCATGAGTATTTTGAACGTAGGAACGATAACCTTTACGGTAGTAAAAAAGTAAAGCTGCCAAAAGCAGAATTATATGTGATATTCACCGGAAAATGGGTAAGCAAACCAGAATATGTTTCCCTTTCAGAAGAATTTTGGGGTGGGGAGAAATGCGCCATTGATGTAAAGGTGAAAATGATATACGATGGCAAGAACAATGATATTATCAGCCAGTACGTTGCCTTTACAAAAGTATATGACGAGCAAGTAAAATTATATGGACGAACCAGGGAAGCAGTTACCAATACCATCAACATCTGTAAAAACAGGGATGTTCTAAAAGAGTATTTATCGAGCAGGGAAAAGGAGGTTGTTGACATGATGATGACATTGTTTGATGAAGAACAGGTAATGCGTGCTTATGTGGAAAGCGAGCGAAAGGAAGCTGCAAAAAAAGCATCCGTGATTTCAGCGATTGAGATATATCAGGAAATGGGTTTGCCTGTTTCAGAAACAATTAAAAAGGTTGCAGGAAAATATAAACTTGAAGAAAACGATGCAGAAGCATGGGTTCAGCGATATTGGAAAACAGAAAGGGGAAACCAATAGTTTTCATAATCAAGAAGAAGAGAACGGTTTTACTATTGGCTTACTACTTTTTACTTTAACGGAAGGATTGCCCGGTTTTCAGCCGGGTAATTCATCTGTTTTTATGCTGGTTTGCGTGCTTTGTTGGTGTTGTTTCTAATTTGCTTCTAAAAAATTATATGTAATCAAGTAAGATGGATTTACCACGCCTACCATTTTCTTCCTTTATTTTCTTTAATAAATTATTTAAATTATCAGAGTAATCTAAATCATTGTCCAACAATTCTACTTTTCTTGTAAACGAGTAATATTCATGATTTAGTAATTGAAGTATTTCTGTTAGTAATGTTGTTTTGGAATTGGTGACAAGTTTATTTATTATAGAGATATCTTTGGAAGCACAATATCTCATCCACATATCAGGATAATATCTTACATACATACTGAAAACATATAGACAAATATAAAGTATGTTTAATTTGGATAATTTTATATAGTCATTTTAATTCTGATGCCTGTAGTGCAATACTTTTTTCCCAATAACCTAATAAAGATTTGTGCTGATAACCGACACAAACCCATACATTAATCAAATGCATAATCGCCAATACTTATCACATCATCTGGTATCACTATTTAATTAAGATTAGGAACTGTAAATAATTAACTTGAACCGTTTGCTGGTCTGCTTTTTCAAATGCTGCATCAAAAAGCCTCGACAATGCCCACATTGCCTACGTTTTTTCTTTGCACTCGAAAAAATATCCTTCACAACTCGTTCAATTAATTTATTTACAGTTCCTTAGAATCCCACATTAAACGCCCATCCTGATTATTTTTATTCTGATTCAGCCCTACTTAAATTTAGACAATTTCACTTTTCTCTTATCCACAGTTATCTTTGCCTTAAATGTCTTAGAACTTCCATTTTCCAAAGTTACTTTTACCGTAATAGTTGCCTTGCCTTTCTTTATGCCCTTTACTACTCCTTTTGAATTTACAGTAGCTACTTTTTTCTTGTTGCTGGAGAATTTCACGCTTTTTATATCGCTTGCATACAGCCCTTCCGGGTAATTCAGTTTTATCTTTGTTGTTTTGCCTTTTTTAAATGTTTTCTTTGTTACGCTTATTGTAAGTTCCTGCAGCAACGTATCTAATGATACTTCATTTTCTGCCTGATGGACATAAATCTCATGGCTTGCTAAGCCTGGAGCACTAATCGTGATATACCCGCTCCTTTCCTGGTAGGTATCATTTTCCTTGACAAGGATATAAAAATCCCCTGCCCCTGTCCCTTCCACAGAAGCGTACTCTTCCGCATAATACCAGTTATCTTTTAAGATTCTAATCCAGCTTTCCGATGACGTCACTGTCCATTTTGTGTCCTCGCTGGCAGAAATATGCACCGGCCCGTCCAATGCCCTTGACGGCTCATCAAAATATGCTGTCTCCCTGTCTACCTGCAAATATGATGCGGCTTTCCCCATCTGTGTTACTGTTACCGTCTCAGACAGGCTTCCCCCTGCATGCGATATTGTTATTGTGGCAGTACGTTCCGCCCCTGTATTTTTTTCTGCCACCAGGTAAATATATCCGTCGCCGTCCAATGTTATGGAATCCATCCCGTCTGCAAACGAAGGGTTCCTCTCGGTGGAGATTTTCAGCCATCCTGCATCTTCCACTGCTGCAGTAAATGCGCCTGTGCGTGAAGTTTTCACAAAGATGGCATTGTTATAAAAATAGCCGCTGTCATCTGCCGTCTTACTTGTGCTGTCTACCGTAAGGACTGCCTTTGTGCCTTCCTGCACAACTTCAATTGTCTCGGTTGTCTCCCCATCTTCATGCGTTACGGTAACCTGCCCTGTCCGCACTTCATCCGATGGGTTTTCACTTACAAAAACGTAAAATGTACCTGCCGCCTCAAATGATACATTAGATGATGCACTGCTGCTATAACTGCTGCTCCCTACCTTTATCCACGAATTGCCGTTATTGCTGACAGAAAAGCCCCCTGTTTTATTTGTATCTACTTTCACAGACGGGACACTCGTTTTCCCTCTTGCATTGGCAGTAATTTTCTTTGCGGAGACATCCAACGAGGCTTTAGCGGCCTCCTGCTTTACCACAACCTTTTCCGTTACGGTCTTATCCCCATACTCTGCCGTAATGGTAATCTCCCCTGTCCTCGGCACTGCAGAAGTATTTTCATATGCAAATACATAAAAGCTTTCTGTCCATTCCTTCCCATCCCCGGACAGCCAGATTGTACTGCCTGCTGATGCCGATGCATTCTTTTTGCATACCTTCAGCCAGGAATCACTTGAGCTTACGGTACAGCTATACGAATTTGTCACCGTCAGATCCACCTTGTTGCCTCCAAAAGTCCCCTGCGCATCTGCACTAAGCTCTGTCTGACTGACACTTATCCCCAGCTCTGGTGTTGGGGTTGCAGTTGGTGTCGGTGTTGGACTTGCAGTAGGAGTTGGCGACGGCGTTGGGGTTATTGGCGCAAAGGTAACACCCATTGCCGGAGTTGGTGATGGCGTTGGAATCGGGGTCGGCGTTACCACTGGATTAATAGCAGTATCTGTTTTAACAGTTATACCGTAACTATTTGCATATGTTTCTGCAACAGAACCAGGCGATGCGTAAATCACAAGCAAATTAGAACAATCCGAAAATGCCTCCTCTCCTATAATTGTTACACTATCTGGTATTGTTATGCTTTCTAAACTTGAACAAGAATAAAATGCTCTCTTCCCTATACTTGTTACACTATCCGGTATTGTTATGCTTTTTAAACTTAAACAAGAACAAAATGCACACATCCCTATACTTGTTACACCACCCTGAATTGTTATGCTTTTTACACTTGAACAAGAAAAAAATGCAAAATCCCCTATACTTGTTACACTATCCGGTATTGTTATGCTTTTTAAACTTGAACAAAAAGAAAATGCACACCACCCTATGCTTGTTACACTATCTGGTATTGTTATGCTTTCTAATTTTGAACAATAATAAAATGCCTGTTCCCCTATACTAGTCACTTTTAACCCATCAACCGTCTCAGGAATCTCTATCGCTGTAGCACTTGTAGTTGCCCCTGCTATCTCCGCTGTTCCATCCGCTTTAACAGCATACCACCATCCCACTCCAGCTGCCTTTGCGGTCTTTCCTACTGCTGGCTGCAAAATCGGCACGTACACCCCAAAAATTAACAGGTATGCTGCTATTTTCTTTATTACTTTTCTAGTTTTTTCTTTCATAAACTTCCACCTTCCTTATTTATATTTCCGTTACATAGTCTAATCAATGTTTGCGACAAAAAGGTTTGTACCAAGCCTGGCACAAACCCTTTTGTTCCACCATAGATGGTACAAACATAGTTATTGACTGAGCAGTAACAAACATTCCATACATCCATTATGCTATTTCACATAAACTGTTGTTTTATATTTAAATTCACTGTTATCCGCCAATATAACCGTTGTTGTAATAATAGCCTTTCCTTTCTTCTTTCCGGTTACTTTTCCCTTTGCATTTACAGATGCTACAGAACTTTTGTTAGAACGGTATGTAACGCTATCTACATTACTCTCCCATATGTCATCAATCTCTTCCTCTTCCTTATCCTCTTTAAATTCCTCCGTCAAAGCTACTTTAATATTAAAACTCTTTTTCTTGGCGATTGTCTTCTTAGCTGGTGTAACCCTAATATCCCCTTTTGATATTTCAATCGCTACAGAAATCCCTTCTGGATCAAATACGGTAATATCATAACTTCCCGTAAAAGCGCCGTCCTCTGTTGAGGCCTCAACTTTTGCGGTTCCTTCTTTTAACCCTGTCACTTTACACGTAAGGGTATCTTCAGAAACTTCAATACTTGCAACATCTTTATCAGACACGTTCCAAGTAACTTTCTTGCCTGTAACCGTTTCCGGCAGGATAACTGCCTTAAGTTCTGCAGTATTCCCCACCTTTATCGTGTTGTCGCCTTTGCAGGTCACTTTTATCGTTTTAATCTCATGCGACCTTTCATTTATAATTGTTGTAAAAATCACATCCGCCAACTTTTTCAAATCCTCTGAAAAAGTCGGTGATTCTATATCAAAAAAATGTTTCTGGCTATCTGTTTCGTCTACTATACTTTTATAGATGTCATAATGATGAGGTTCGGTAATTACAGACATGTTTATATTCTGTTCCTTTAATTCCTGAAACATTGATGATTCTGTATACCCAAAGTTATTTTCCACCTTATATTCTGAATCTGAAAGGACAATCACAAATTTATGTGCATCTTCCCCAAAATCAAATGTCTTCCCATCAACAACATAGCCTAATGCATCCAGAACGGTTTCCGGATTATCTCCTCCATCTCCATCTTTAATATTTGCCTTAACATCCTGCAGCGTCTTAACCATTTCCTCCGTAGAAGTATGCCATGGACTTCCTCCAACAGTGTGCACCACAGTGCTGTCTTTTCCATCATATGTAATATCCTTATATTCTACCACTGCCATCCTAGGCTTTACTTTTACTTCCTTCCCCTCCATATGCTCCACAGTTTTCTCTTCCAGATATTTTGAAAATGCCTCAATATTATCCGCAACATTCTGGATGTACGGCGCCATAGAGCCGGTAGAATCAACTACAAATACAATATCTGCCGGTTCTACTGCATTTACTATCTCAGGATCATCCGGCACCACTGTTATGTCTTCATCAATTTTTGTATCAACATTCGATGTTTCTTCCCTGTCATCCCCTTCTGATATAGGGTCTCTGTTAATTGTTACTGCGCCTGCATGTATTGATGGAACAACACATGCCGCACACAAAAAAAGTGTTAAGAACAATTTAATTTTTCTCATTGCCATCCCTCCTAGCTATATTTCCAACGATAATTTAAACAAAAGGGGAGCAGGATATACCAGCCGCCGTCTGGTATATCCTTTCCCCGTTTTTTCTATCCTACCGCCTGCAAAACACTATTTTGTCACATAAACTTTTGTTTTATAGATGCCTTCCGAACCATCCCTAAAAGTCACAGTTGTTTTAATAATAGCGCTTCCTTTTTTCTTACCCTTAACTTTCCCATTGCTGTTTACAGATGCCACAGAACTCTTAGTAGAACGGAACGTGATATCATCAATACACTCGTCCACAAGTTCATCCCATTCCTCGTCCGGTATCTCTCCATACTCCTTTTCACAGGCAGAGCTTTGATACAAATTAACCGTAAAAGATTTGCCAACCTTTATTGTTTTCTTTGCCGGATTTACTACAACATATCCCTTAGTAAGCTCTATGCTGTCTGCTTCTTCCGCATCGTCATCATCCCATGCATCTGTATCATCGTTCTCCTCTGCTGATGCCACTATAGGAGCTTTCGATAACATGTACCCTGCCGGAACAGAAGCCGCCCCAACAATTGCTGCTAAACCTAACACTAATAATTTTTTTCTCATAATGATAAATCTCCTTTCATAAAAACGGATGAAAAAGTATACTTTTTCATCCGCCAAATTTCTTCTGGTGATTTATATATATTATGTAACCTGTAAACAAAAAAAATAATTTTTTTATTGACTTTTTGTATAATATGCTATATACTGAATCTAGTTTTGAATTCTGAAATAGAAATCAGAAAAGTATACCTTTTTAGTTAGGGCATTCTTCCTTTTCACATTTTACAGCTTTACTGTAAAATGTTTTTTCTTTCATACCGCATTTTTGTGCTGCTTCTTTCATTGAAATTTTTCCCATTCTCCAATCCTTGCGTAATTGATGGAAATTATCTGGCAAAGGAATAGGCGGCCTTCCAAACCTGACGCCCTTTAGCTTCGCTGCGGCAATCCCTTCCGCCTGTCTCTGCTTGATAGTAACACGTTCATTTTCTGCCACATACCCCAGCAAAGAAAGCACAAGATCGCTAATAAAAGTCCCCAAAAGATTTTTCTGCCGCCTGGTATCAAGAACAGGCATATCCAGCACTACAATGTCAGCGCCCTTTTCTTTCGTGATAATACGCCACTGTTCATTTAAATCAAGATAATTCCTTCCCAGTCGGTCAATCGATTTAATATACAACACAGAATCGCTATCCAGCTTTTTTAGCATTTTCTTATACTGTGGCCGTTCAAAATCCTTCCCTGATAACTTGTCCATGTAAATCTGCCGCTCTGGAATCCCGCTTTCAAGTAATGCAATCTTCTGCCTGTCCTCATTCTGGTCTTTCCCAGATACCCTCATGTAGCCATAAACCTTTTGACCTTCCATAGTCATCCTCCTTTGATAATATATATTTTTTAATGTTACGGTTTCCAGCCGATTTCAGCTCTTTTCCGAAAATTGACCGGAAGGAACTGATAATAATTTAATTTATTAACAGTTCCCAAACAATAACATTTCAATACTTATATTAACACAATTTTCATCTTTTTATTTGCCCAATATAATACGCAGTGTGCAAAAATATTATTTTTACATACTGCGTATAAATTCTTCCGGTTAAAAATCATTTTACATTCTATGGCAGATACCATCCAGCATTATGATTTGCGGTTAGCAGCAGCCTCCATCTATATCATATCCTGTATTAACCCTTCAACTCTCCTGACTTCCTCATAAAATTCCCGTGCTGAAATAAGCTGGCATCCCTGGCCACGGATGATCAGCTGCTCCAGGCCATCAGAAGTTGCCACAGTCACCTGATAATCATGGCCAATCTGATGCGCCAGTTTTTCAATATACTGGTCTGCAGTCTCTGCTTCCTTTGTATAAACCACATGGATATTATGGTAATCTGTCATCTTTCCAATACTGCCTTTCACCCTGTAAGCATCAAACACAAGTATCAAAGTACATTTTACATATCCCTGGTAATTACATAAAATATCCATCAGCTTACTCCGTGCTGCGTCAATATTTACTTTAGCAAGTTCATTTAACTCTTCCCATGCAAATACAATATTATAACCATCCACCAAAAGATAACGTTCCTTTGACTTTTTTGCTGCCGTCTTTCCTTTCCCCGCATCCACGACCCTCTTCTGTGTCTTTTTATAAGGATTCCTGACGCCATTTTTCCGGTTTGCACCATTTGCCCTGTCAAGGATTTTTGTAACTTCATCCTCCCCCATAAAATATTCTTCCTTTGCCGGCGGAACCTGAACCTGCCATTCCTCTACCCCTTCTCCTGGCTCTTCCTGCCTCTCTGCCGATAAAGGTAAATGCATATAATTCTCGACCTCATACCATGGTACAACAAATCCAGCGCCATGGCTGCAAAATACAGAGCCTGTTGGGTTTTCAACATCAGATTCCGGGTCATAACTGCTAAGTTCCAACACTTCTTCTGTATTATGGCATGGAAAATACCCTTTTAATATACAATTCAGGCGTCCAAGCCCTTTTGTATAAGAAAATACCTCCTGCTGGTAGTTACGCATCGCAGCAGCCGGCGCCGTCCCTCTTAACACCGTAAGCTGCCCTGCCTGCTCTGGAGCCTCAAAGCTCCCCTGAAACCTTTCAATATCAGACATTGCCCTCCCCACCATATCATTTGGAACCTCCAGGCAATATTCATAATACGGTTCCAAAAGAACGGATTCTGCTTTCATCAGCCCCTGGCGCACAGCACGATAAGTTGCCTGCCTAAAATCCCCGCCCTCCGTATGTTTTAGATGCGCTTTTCCTGCCACAAGCGTGATACGGACGTCTGTTAATGCTGCCCCCATCAGTACGCCCGGATGTTCCCGTTCCTCCAGATGGGTACAGACCAGCCGCTGCCAGTTCCTGTCAAGCTTGTCCTCACTGCAGGCAAAAAAAACCTGTACACCGCTTCCTGCCTCTCCCGGCTCTAAAAGCAAATGTACCTCAGCGTAATGCCTTAACGGCTCAAAATGCCCAACTCCCTCCACGCAGTTCTGGATTGTTTCTTTATATACAATTTTCCCTTCGCCAAAATGGACATCTACATGGAAGCGTTCCCAGATTAAACGCCTCAAAATCTCTATCTGCACCTCGCCCATAAGCTGTGCCTGTATTTCCTGCAGCGTTTCATTCCAGGATATTTTAAGTTCTGGCTCTTCCTCTTCCAATATCCTAAGCTTTGGAAGAAAACTGTTAGCGCTGCAGCCCTGTGGAAGTTCTAAAGCATATGTTAAAACTGGTTCTAATACAGGAAGCGCAGAAGCTTTTTCAGCCCCCAGCCCCTGGCCTGCATATGTTTTTGACAGCCCTGTCACCGCACAGACCTCCCCAGGCTGCACCTGATCCACTGTTTCAAAATGTTCCCCTGAATAAATACGGATTTGGTTTACCTTTTCCTCCCATACCTCTTCCCCACCATGCGCAGACTGTTTATTTGTAACTGGCTGCTTTACGAAAAGGCTGCCCCCTGTCACCTTTAAAAAGGTTAACCGGCTGTTTTTCTCATCCCTTGCGATTTTAAAAACCTTTGCGCCAAATTCCCCAGGATATTTCGGAGCTCTGGTATATTTTGCAAATCCTGCCATAAACTCTTTTACCCCTGTCAATTTAAGAGCCGAGCCAAAATAACATGGGAAAAGTTTTCTTTCCTGAATCAGGCGGCAAATCTGCTCTTCTTCTATAACGCCATTCTCCAGATAGGCATCCAAAAGCAATTCATCACATATGGCAATCTCTTCATAAAAGGACTCTTCCCCTTCCCGGAACAAGACACAATACTCACTTAACTGCTCTTTCACTTCACAAAGCAAAGGTTCCTCCTCCACTCCCTGCTGGTCCATCTTATTGATAAATAAAAAAACCGGTATCTGATAACGATCCAAAAGCCTCCATAGAGTAGCCGTATGCCCCTGTACGCCGTCCGCCCCACTAATCACCAGCACTGCATAATCCAGAACCTGCAAAGTCCGTTCCATCTCTGCCGAAAAATCAACATGGCCGGGCGTATCAAGCAAAGTAACTGTCTTGTCCTCCAAAGTAAAAACAGCCTGCTTTGAAAATATCGTTATACCCCTCTCACGTTCCATCTCATTTGTATCTAAAAACGCATCCTGGTTATCTACCCTGCCCTGCCTCCGAATTACCCCTGCGGTATATAAAATTCCCTCCGACAGCGTTGTCTTGCCAGCATCTACATGGGCAAGCAAGGCGGTACATATATTATTTGACGGTTTATTTTCAGATGTGTCTGTCATCGAAAATGCCCCTTTCTGTGCTATAATGTTTTATTATAGCACAGAAAGGGGCATTAGTCGACAAATCTTGTTTTCTGCAAATGCCTTCAACTATCTGCGGACCCATACCTGCATTTCATTTTCACCACGGTTTGCCCACACATAATAAGGCACAAAATGAAGCGCCACCTTCTCCTGCTGAGTTTCCCCCACAACGTGGTACAGCCATTTATCCTCTGTATGCACCGGCTTCTGGCGAAATCCCTCTAATGTAATTGCCTTTATAACATTTTTTCCAATCTCCTGCTCTGTAACCTTTGCTTTTGAATCCACATCCAAGCTAAGAAGATGTAAATCCTTTCCATTATCTGCCTCTTCCAGGCAATAGACAAAAGGCCCGCGCATCACAGCGGCTTTCCCTGCATCTTCCCGCACACGGCTGTCTGCCTCCAAAATCCGTACTTCCATAGGAAAATCAAGTTCTGCAGACTCCTCTTTTGTCCATTTTTTCCTGATATAAAGATACCCATTTTCCAGCCAGGTATCAGCATTTTCGATACCTTTTGCCTGATATTCCCTGCACCAGCCAGGAATACGCACTGCAACTGTAAACGGCTCTGGCGTTCCCTTTACCTGCACACGGATTTTACCATCCCACGGATAACCAGTAGTAACAGAAACCTCAACAGTTTCCCCATGCAGTTCTTTATATACCCTGCTGCCCATATACAAATGAATATACAAAATATCTTCCTTTTCCGTATAAGCGTAAGAACCGATAGAACTAACCAGCCGTGCCAAATTAGGCGGACAGCAGGCACAGCCAAACCATTTTTGCCGGACAGGCTTCACATGGGATTTACGTTCATCCAAAGAACATGCCTCTGGTACAACCTCCAGGGGGTTCACATAAAAAAAGCTCCTGCCATCCAGCGCCATGCCGCTTAAAACAGTATTATATAAAGCAAGTTCCATCACATCCGCATAATTAGAATCTGGTTTTATCTGCAGCATCCTCCTTGCCCAGAAAATAAGGCCTATTGACGCACAAGTTTCTGCATATGCCGTGTCATTTGGAAGGTCATAGGAATAAGAAAAAGCCTCTCCAATGTGGGTCGCACCAACACCGCCTGTAATATACATTTTCTTGGAGACCATATTATCCCACAATCTTTCGCAGGCATTGTAAAGCCCCTCATTCCCATAATGTCTTGCAAGATCCGCCATTCCGGAATACAGATACATCGCACGCACTACATGCCCCGTCACTTCATTCTGTTCACGCACCGGCAAATGCGCCTGATAATAAAAATAGCGCAAATCCTCTTCATGCCCTTTCTCTATTTTCCAAGAATTCCTTTCCTGATCAAAATAATACGGCTTCTTTCCCCGCTCATTCACAAAAAAATAACTCAGTTCCAGGTATTTTTTCTCTCCTGTCACCTCATACAGACGTACCAAAGCCATTTCTGCAATCTCATGCCCTGGATACCCTTTACATTTTCCTTCCCCATCCCCAAAAAAGTCAGAAATATAGTCTGCAAACTTCTTTGCCGCATTTAAAAGTTTATCCTTTCCAGTCGCCTGGTAATATGCTATGGCTCCCTCCGCCAAATGCCCAAAGCAATACAGCTCGTGATGGTCCCGGAGATTAGAAAATGCCATATTTTTTCCATTGATAATATAATATGTATCCAGATAACCATCTTCCTGCTGTGCTGCACATACAATGTCAATCGCATCATCTGCCTGCCGTTCCAGCTCTTTATCTGGATGATACACTAAAGAATATCCTACTGCTTCAATCCACTTATAAAAATCACTGTCCTGGAAAACAAAACCATAAAACTTGTCTTCCAAATGCCCCGAATCCTCCGGCAGCGCCTGAAATCCCCGGAACGTATACTCTGGCTCTTCAAAAGCCTTCCCCTGTTCCTTCCTTTTTTCATTCTGCTTTCCGGCCACTTTAAAATTATGCATGCAGAAACTTGGCTCTGCACCTTCCACCCTGTCATTTAATGCCTCCCATTGGTAGGGAATTATCTCTTTCCGCACCAACTCCATTTTCCTTTTCCAAAAATCATCTGTGACTTGGATTTTATCCAATGAAACAGGTACAGTATATTTGTTTTTCTCCATTTTCCTTCTCCTTAGGAACCGCCGCAAAACAGCATCACTTATAACGGCAAATAATCATTTTTTAGTATAGCATAATCAGATAGCAAAATCTATCCATTTTCTAACAGTTCCAGATTAAGTTATCTATTCGCGGCCATTCTAAACATCATGGACAAGCATTGCTTTTTAACCAAAAATCTTCTATACTATTTACAAAAACGGAGGAAAAACTGCTATGAGCGATTCCAACAGCAGTACAAGCAATAATACAGAAAACAGCGGAAGGCATTCTTTAGCGGAAATCGAAAAAAGCATCCGCAAGAAATTCCATAAAGAACTCTTTTCCAAATTTGCCAAGGCTGTTAAAACATATGAGTTAATACAGGAAGGGGATAAAATCGCAGTCTGCATTTCAGGCGGGAAGGACTCCATGTTGATGGCAAAGCTTTTCCAGGAACTGCAGCGGCACAGGAAAGTACATTTTGATTTAGCATTCCTTGTAATGGATCCTGGTTATAACGAATTAAATCGAAAAGCGATTGAAGACAATGCATCCCATCTTTCCATCCCGATTACAATATTTGAATCCAATATTTTCGATGCTGTATATAATATTGAAAAATCACCCTGTTACCTTTGTGCAAGAATGCGCCGGGGATACTTATATAATCACGCGAAACAGCTTGGATGCAATAAAATAGCATTGGGGCATCATTTTGATGACGTAATCGAAACCATTTTGATGGGAATGCTCTATGGAGGGCAGGTCCAGACAATGATGCCAAAACTCCACAGCAGCAACTTTGAAGGCATGGAGCTAATCCGCCCCATGTACTTAATTCATGAAGAAGATATTAAACATTGGCGTGATTATAACAGACTGCACTTTATCCAATGCGCCTGCCGCTTTACGGAAGCCTGTGCCGCCGCTGGTACAGACAGCCAAATGTCCTCTAAACGCATGGAAATCCGTCAGCTCATTGCAGAATTAAAAAAGAAAAACCCGTTTATTGAAAATAATATCTTTAAAAGCGTGGAAAATGTCAGCCTGAACACTGTAATTGCATACAAAAAGGATGGAGTAAGACATCATTTCTTAGACGATTATGAAAAAGATTAAAAAAGGAAACATTATTTTCTATCCTGCATAAAATAAACCAAATCAAAATAAATAACAGAGGAATTTTATGCAAAGCAAAACAATATTCTCCCTTTCTACATTAACTGCCACCCCTGATGCTTACGCAGTCATACAGGGCGGCAGCTCCTTTCCTGACTTAACCGGAATTGTCAACTTTTACCAGACAAACTGGGGAATGGGGCTTGTCATAGAAGCGGAATTTGCAAACCTGCCAAACACCACTGCAAACGCTCCCCGCTTTTTAGGCTTCCATCTCCATGAAAATGGGAATTGCAATGACAATTTTACGAATACCGGTATGCACTACAATCCTACCGAGGCAGATCATCCCTATCACCTGGGGGATTTCCCATCTATCCTTAACAGCAATGGATATGCATACCTTGCCTTTTATGACGGTTATCTTTCCCTCCCGGCTATTTTGGGACGCTCCGTCATTGTGCACAGCCAAAGGGATGACTTCACCTCACAGCCATCCGGCAATTCCGGTGATAAAATTGCATGCGGCATTGTCCAAAAAACAAATGCCTAATTTAATACCATACGGACTGCCCCATACATTCCCGCATCATTTCCTAACTCCGCAAGGCGGAATTCCTTATTCTGCAAGGCAAACATAACATTTTTCTCATACTCTTTTTTAATAACCTCCGTAACTGACGGACCGTTTTTTGATATGCCCCCGCCAATTACAAAAGCATCCGGATCTACTACAGCGGCAACATGCGATAATCCAATCCCCAAATACCATGCAAATTCTTCTACCGCCTCTGTTGCCAGTTCATCCCCCGCTTCATACTCCCTGAAAATTTCACGTCCGGTTACCTGTTCACACTGTCGCAGGGTAGACGGCCTGTCCGTCTCCTTTAACTTTTCCGCTGCAATGCGCATTAACCCTGATGCAGAAGAATACTGCTCAAGGCATCCTTTCTTACCGCAGCCGCAGGTAAGGCGGGTTTCCTTAGGATTTACTGTTAAGTGGCCAATCTCCCCGGCCGCGCCATTTTTTCCTGTCAAAATTTTCCCATCTATAATAACGCCGCCGCCAACCCCTGTACCCAGCGTTACCATAACAATACTCTTAAACCCACGGCCGCCGCCACGCCACTGCTCACCCAGAGCCGCTACATTGGCATCATTTCCAACCTTAACTTTCTCAACCCCGGTCAGTTCCCTAAGTTTGTCTGCAACTGAAAAAATCCCCCATCCCAGATTTGCGCATTTCAATACCCTGCCATCTTCCGTAATCGGTCCTGGGACGCCTATTCCAATTCCAAGAACATCTTCTGTCCCGATTCCCTTTTCCTTGCTTTTTTCATTAATTGATGCAGCAATATCCGGTAAAATCAGTTCCCCCGAATTTTCTTTCCTTGTAACAATCTCCCACTTTTCCAGCATCTCTCCCTCACTGTCAAAAAGCCCCATCTTAACTGAAGTTCCACCAAGATCCACACCATAAATATACTTTTCCAAAACATTACCACCTTTCTTTTGATTTTTATGCATGCAGCCGTCCTAAGAAGCTGTTAAGAATTAATTTCTTAACAGCTCCTAACCGAATACATTTGTAACTCTATTGTAATAAAATACCAGTAAAAATTCAATCCTTATTCCGATTATTTTTTGCCCTTGTAAGAGTATGTAGTTACTATTCACGGCCGCTCTAAACAACATGCATCTATTTTGAGATTCAACAGTTAATTGATGCCATTGACCTGATATAAAACAGCCCCGACACTATAACCCTTAACGTGAACCACATTTATACAATATAATTTCGACAGGTAAGTAATGTATATAATACTTCTAATCCTTTCCATAACTCCCCATTATTTTAACAAAGAAAGGGAAACATTATAAAAATGCATTTTGCTTACTACAACCAATGCAAGAACAGAATTAATATTACTTTTGTGGACAATTCTCTTCTATTTCTATCCTGCACTGAAGTTGAAAAGGATCTTCATACCACTCCTAACTCTCAAAAGCTTATTGATAACCTTGTAATTATATCACCTCCACGTACATCCTATTATTGATTTTTTCTATAATGTCCTCTTCCAGTGAATTCTATAATTCCATTGTTCCTTAGCATTTGTAACTGCTGCCGTATTTTATCTTTTACATAATGATTATCCGGATGTTTAATTGTAAGCATCTCTTCAAATCTATACATCTGTTCAAGTGTAAAGTCTTTACCCTCAATCATATTAATGCAGTTCAACACATCCAAAGTCCATCCTCTTGCATCAAGCTTACTACTACGTAAAAACTCTGTTCTATGTACTTTTTCAATTATCTGTTTAATAGGTATTTCTTTCTTATTCTGAACAATAAAGATTCTTCCCTCATTCGGAACACGGTTCAATAGAATATTACAACCTATCCAACCAGCTCGTCTTGCTGTATCTGCCAAAGGTTTTCTCTTTTCTATTATCTCTGGAGAGAAAAAGTACTTGGGTACCATAACAAGGTTTTCAATTTGAAGATTACTTTTGTTATAATGCAAAAAGAAAAAATTTGGATTGTTTATTGAAGTTATTCTTTCTATCATCGTATTATATGCTCCATCATTAACTTTATTGCTAATGAAACCGCCTTTACTTTTTAATTCATATTCTTCTCTACAAAAAGGACAGAAAAAATCCGCAACTGGTCTATTATTCTCAAAACAAGAAACATATTGATTCCCACAATAAGGACAAAACATGTTATTATTAACCCACGTTTCGGTTATCAACCTTATTTTCTGAGCATTGCTCGTATATTGTTCTGCACTTCTTCCATCCATCTGTAAATTCAAAATTATCACTCCAATACTGTTTGATAAAAGACACTATTAAACTGAGTCTTAATTTTTTCTATATTTTCTTTCTATAATTCAATCAAAGTGCAACTTCTCTTCTTATTCAGTGAGCTGCACTTCAACAAGAAAACATCTCCCCTTCAATACTCCAGCCTCTTCTTTAAAATCATCCAATGTATAGCAAAAACAATCATACAACGCAAACGCTCTTGTTCCGCCTTTATTTAATTTTATATCTAACCAGGGGGATCGTCAATATAGATTCAATACTATTAGTTAACTAAGTTCTTCGCCTGTGCAGGCGGAGAAATAGACAAGTCAAGATATAAACATTATTTCCATACAGTTTCCTTTCCAAAATTTCAGAAACAAAAGCAAAAAGAAAACCCTTGAAAATACTGGACTTTCAAGGGTTTCATAAAATTTTTTATTCTTCCTGTAATTATCTCTTCGAGAACTGTGGAGCCCTGCGTGCTTTTTTAAGACCGTATTTCTTACGTTCCTTCATACGAGGGTCACGGGTCAGATAACCAGCCTTTTTAAGAATTGGGCGGAAATCTGCATCTACCGTCAGGAGCGCTCTTGCAATACCATGCCTGATTGCACCTGCCTGTCCTGTAAAACCACCACCACGGACAGTAATCTTTGCATCATATTTATCAGCCGTATTTGTTGCCACAAGCGGCTGGCGGGCAATAATTTTCAATGTTTCAAGCCCAAAATACTCGTCCATATCTTTTTTATTAATTGTAATTTTACCGCTGCCTGGCGCTAAATATACTCTAGCAATGCTGCTTTTCCTTCTACCTGTCCCATAAAACTTTGCGTTTGCCAATTTAATTTCCTCCTCTCAATTATGCTCTTTCCTTAATCTCTAAAACTTCTGGCTTCTGGGCTTCATGCGGATGCTTTGAACCTGCATATACATGGAGCTTAGACTGCATCTGGCGGCCAAGCGGACCCTTTGGAAGCATCCCCTTTACTGCATGTTCAATAACATACTCCGGCTTTTTGGAAAGCATATCTTTGAGTGTTGTCTCTTTCATTCCACCTACATAATCTGAATGGTGGTAATATATCTTCTGATCTAACTTCTTACCAGTAACTTTAATTTTTTCAGCATTTATAATAATTACATAATCACCTGTATCAATATGAGGTGTATACGTCGGCTTATTCTTGCCTCTTAATACATTTGCAACCTCTGATGCAAGACGGCCTAATGTATGCCCTGCTGCATCAACTACATACCATTTCTTTTCAATTGTGGATGGGCTAGCCATATAACTTTTCATCCCAGTACCTCCTAACTAATACAATAACTAATTCATAATATTATTTTCAAAATAAATGCGCCTGATTGCCTATACCGGGGCTTATGGTCAGCTTTCACACGCCACATTAGATAATTATATTACGCAAAGAAATACTTGTCAAGAATTTTTCATAATTTTCCAAAGAAAAGGTTACTATTCACGGCTAATTTCTGAAAAAGGCAGCCCCGCCATGCATGCACGTAAAAGGAGTCCTGCTTTTACACAGAACCCCTGTTACAAATTTCACTATTTATTTTCTGCCTGCAAGATCAATTCTTGTAAGTGCTTTTTTCAATGCAAGTTCCGCACGGATCATATCTACATCCTTACGCCCGCTTTTAATACGGTTTTCCGCACGTTCCCTTGCCTCATTGGCACGTCCGAGGTCGATTTCATCCGGCCACTCACAGGACTCTGCAAGCACTGTTACCTTATCCTTGCGGATCTCAACAAAGCCGTCATGGAGCGCCGCTTCTTTTACGCCTGTCCCCTGCCTGATTTTTAAAACACCTGGTTCCAGAATGGCAGTAAGAGGAATGTGACCGGCAAGCACGCCAATCTCACCCTCTGATGTTTTCATTTCTACCATATCAACATCTTCATTAAAAAAGATGCGTGTTGGAGAGATAATCTGCAGGTTGAATGTTTTGTCAGCCATATTCATCCCCCATATCAAAGACTGTTATTATGCTTTCACCCTGGCTACTACATCATCAATATTTCCTGCATTTAAGAAATGGTTCTCTGGAATATCATCATGCTTCCCTTCCAGGATTTCCTGGAAACCACGGATTGTCTCAGTGACTGGCACATACTGCCCCGGAAGCCCGGTAAACTGCTCCGCCACATGGAACGGCTGGGAAAGGAATCTCTGTATCTTTCTTGCGCGGTTTACGACAATCTTATCATCTTCTGACAATTCATCCATACCAAGGATAGCGATAATATCCTGCAGCTCCTTATACCTCTGTAGGATTTCCTGCACACCGCGGGCCACTTTATAATGATCCTCACCTACAATATGAGGATCAAGGATTCTTGAAGTAGACTCTAGCGGGTCTACCGCCGGATAAATACCAAGCTCTGAAATGGAACGGGAAAGCACCGTCGTCGCATCCAGATGGGCAAATGTATTTGCCGGAGCAGGGTCTGTCAAGTCATCGGCAGGCACATAAACAGCCTGTACCGACGTAATAGAACCTTTCTTTGTAGAAGTAATACGCTCCTGCAAAGCACCCATCTCTGTCTGGAGGGTCGGCTGGTACCCTACGGCGCTTGGCATACGCCCAAGAAGCGCGGACACCTCGGAACCGGCCTGTGTAAAACGAAAAATATTGTCAATAAACAAAAGGACATCCTTTCCAGAACGGTCACGGAAATTTTCTGCCATCGTAAGCCCTGTAAGCCCAACTCTCATACGCGCCCCAGGCGGCTCATTCATCTGGCCGAATACCATTGTCGTTTTATCAATAACACCGGATTCTATCATTTCATAATAAAGGTCATTTCCCTCACGGGTACGCTCCCCTACACCGGTAAATACAGAATATCCACCATGCTCCTGTGCAATATTGGTAATCAGCTCCTGAATCAGCACTGTTTTACCAACGCCGGCGCCGCCAAACAGGCCAATCTTACCACCCTTCTGATACGGGCAGAGCAAATCAACAACCTTAATCCCTGTTTCAAGGATTTCTGTTTCCGTTGACTGCTCCTCGAATGCAGGCGCTTTCCTGTGAATCGGGTCATACTGCACTCCCTGCGGAGCCGGCTTTTCATCAATCGGCTCTCCCAGAACATTAAACATACGGCCAAGTGTCGCCTCACCAACAGGCACGCTGATTGGCCCGCCTGTTGCCTGTGCTTCCATGCCACGGACAAGCCCGTCCGTAGGTCCCATGGCAATACAACGGACAGTATCGTCACCCAGATGCTGTGACACCTCTACAACAAGCTTTTTCCCATCCTTTAATGGTACATTAATTGCATCATTAATTTCGGGAAGCTTACCCTCTGGAAATTTAATATCCAGTACGGCGCCAATAATCTGAGTGAGTTTACCTGTATTTAAATCTGCCATTTTTATACATTCACTCCTTTGCTAATAGTTTTACTAAGAGATTGCGGACGCCCCCGCTATAATCTCTGTAAGTTCCTGCGTAATAGAAGCCTGTCTGGCCCTATTATATTTCAGGGACAAATCACTTATCATTTCTTCTGCATTACTGGTAGCAGAATCCATCGCCTGCATACGCGCGCCGTTCTCACTGGCATGGGACTCAACCAAACCGCCATAAATCAAACTGTTGATATATTTTGGGATAATTGCATCCAGCGCCTCTTCCGGCTCAGGCTCATAATTCATCAGCGTAATCCTGTCAACCGGGTCTTCAGAAATATCTTCTGTTTCCGAAATGATATCCTCTGCATCAATCGGCAGAAGTTTCATCAACGTCGGAATCTGCACCACCGTATTTTTAAATATGGTATATGCAAGATAGATTTCCCCGATTTCTCCCTGTACAAAGCGGCTTAAAACCTCTTTTCCAATCTGCACAGCATCACTGTAAAGCGGCTCATTCATTGCATCCGAATAGTCGCCGGCACGCTCAAACCCCTGGCGGTCCAACGCATCCCTGCCCTTTGTCCCTACCGCAAATATAATTGTATTCTCCTTTGTAAAACGTGCGTCTTTCGTGACCAGCTTCACTACATTGGAATTATAACCGCCCGCCAGGCCTCTGTTAGAACTGATTAGGATTACCGCTTTTTTTTCTGACTGGCTCTTTTGAAGAAATGGATGTGACATCTGGCCTGATTTTGCAATCATGCCGGCTACCGTATTGTACATTGTATCAAAATATGGCTTTGATACTTCTGCCCCAACCTTTGCCTTCTGTAGCTTTACAGAAGACACCAGCTTCATTGCTTTCGTAATCTGTCCAGTGCTCTGCACACTTTCCTTACGCCTCTTAATATCTCTCATTGAAGCCATATTAATCTACCTCGCAATCCATTATTTATGTGCAAAACCAGCTTTAAACCCTTCAATTGCCTGAATCAGTTTCTTCTCAATATCCTCCTTAATCTCCCCTACAGTACGGATGTTCTCAGGGATTTCAGGATATTTTGTATCAATATATTCAAACAGCCCTTTTTCAAAGTCAAGAATGTCTTCCAGCTCAATATCAATCAGATACTTCTTTGTAGCCGCATAAATAATGATAACCTCATTTTCTACCGGCATCGGATTATACTGATCCTGCTTTAAAATTTCACGGATACGCTCTCCCTGGGCAAGCTGCGCCTTTGTTTCAGGGTCGAGGTCAGAACTAAACTGTGAAAATGCGGCAAGCTCGCGGAACTGGGCAAGCTCAATACGGATTGGCCCTGAAATTTTCTTCATCGCCTTAATCTGCGCCGCGCCGCCTACACGGGACACAGACAACCCGGCATTTACAGCCGGCCGGAAACCAGCATTGAACATTTCCGTTTCCAGATAAATCTGTCCATCCGTAATAGAAATGACATTTGTAGGGATATAAGCAGATACATCGCCCGCCTGCGTTTCAATAATTGGAAGCGCTGTCAAAGAGCCTCCGCCTAATGCATCGGAAAGCCTTGCCGCACGCTCCAAAAGCCTTGAATGCAGGTAGAATACATCCCCTGGGTATGCCTCACGCCCTGGCGGACGCTTTAAAAGCAGGGCAAGTGTACGGTAAGCTGCCGCATGTTTTGTCAAATCATCATAGATAATAAGAACGTCCTGCCCGTTTTCCATCCATTCTTCCCCAATCGCACACCCTGAATATGGGGCAATATACTGCAGCGGGGCAAGCTCACTAGCAGTTGATGCAACAATTGTCGTATAATCCATTGCGCCAAATTCTTCCAGTTTGGACACAATCGAAGCTACGGTAGAAGCCTTCTGGCCAATTGCTACATAAATACACTTTACGTTCTGCCCCTTCTGGTTAATGATTGTATCTATTGCAATCGCTGTTTTACCAGTCTGGCGGTCTCCGATAATCAGCTCGCGCTGTCCTCTTCCAATCGGAACCATAGAATCAATTGCCTTAATACCTGTCTGTAATGGGGTATCTACTGATTTTCTGGAAATAACACCAGACGCTACCCTCTCAATTTCACGATGCTTTATAGTCTCAACAGGACCTTTTCCATCAATCGGCTGCCCTAACGCATTTACTACACGCCCAAGCAGCGCATCCCCAACCGGGACTTCCACTACGCGCCCTGTTGTTTTTACAATATCTCCCTCATTGATACTTTTATGATCACCTAAGAGTACAGCGCCGACGTTATCTTCTTCAAGATTTAACACCATGCCGTAAATCTCATTCGGAAATTCAAGAAGTTCACCCTGCATCGCCTTTTCCAGGCCATGGATACGGGCGATACCATCGGCAACCTGGATTACAGTACCCGTGTCCGATACTTCGAATTTGGTACTATAGTTCTTAATCTGTTCTTTGATTACAGAACTGATTTCTTCAGGTTTCAAATTCATGATACTCCTGCACCTTCTTTCTCTATATTTTTATTTTGCAAGCTGGATTTTAGACAAGTCCCTTGCCATATTCCCAAGCTTTGTACGGATGCTGCTGTCAACAACCCGGTCCCCGATCCGAATGACCATGCCTCCAATCAGCCCTGCATCCACACTGTAGTTCATACAAAACGACTGATAAGATGTTGTCTCCAGCAAACGCTTTTCAAGGCTTGCTTTCTGTTCCTGCGTAAGCTCTGCAGCCGACGTCACATATGCAGTCCCTATTTTTTTGTATTCCCGCACCCGTTCTTCAAAATAAGCGAGGATTCCATCTATCTCTGAAAACCTGCCCTTTTCTGCAACGGTAACTAAAAGCCCTGTCAGTTCTTTTGAAGCCTTGCCCCGAAATACTTCTTCCAGCATCGAAATCTTCTGCTCTACCGGAAGTTTCGGGTGGTTTAAGAGCCTGACATATTCATCATTTTCCTGCAAAACAGCATGCACAGCCTCAACCTCCTGGAACAGGGAATCAACTATGCCTTCTTCGACGGCAGCCTCAAACAGAGCCTCGCCATATGTCTTTGAAATTAACTTAGCCATGTCTCATCACCCATTTCTTCCAATGTGTCTGCGATTAACTGTGACTGCTTTTTCTCATCTAAAGAAGCTGCAACGATTTTACCCGCCATAGCTGCTGCAACGGATATCATCTCCTGTTTCACTTCATCTTTCACCTTATTCTTTTCCAGTTCCACTTCACGGTTTGCCCGCTCAAGAACCCTGGCTGCTTCCTCTTTGGCTTCGTTTACAATCTCATTTTCTTTTTTCTGCGCCTTTTTCCGGGTCTGTGTCAGAATTTCCTCTGCCTCTTTTCCAACGCCCTTTAATTTTGCGTCATACTCTTCTTTAAACTGGATTGCCCGCTCTTTCTCCTTTGCTGCTGTCTCCATCTTCTCCTGAATGCCATCCTGCCTCTTTTGAAGAAGCTCTCTTGCAGGATTAAACAGCAGATAGGATAACAGCACAAATAATGCAAACATCGCAACCATTGTAATTACGGCATCGACCAGGAGCTGTGGGTCTAACCCAAAGATATAATCGCCCAGTGCGTCGCCAGCCAAAGCAACTTTCATTACATTCACTTAATAGCCTCCTTTCTGCAATTAGCTTTTTCTCCGCCGCCTGCCGCCCCTCTGCCAGACATGGCTGTATACGGCAGCATTTTACAGCAAACAGAATACGCTGATTACAGTTTACCAATCAGAGGGTTAGCAAATAACAGAATCAGGGCAACAACCAATCCATAAAGACCTGTTGTCTCGGCAACGGCCTGTCCTAAAAGCATGGTAGACATTACATCCCCCTTTGCGCCAGGGTTACGCCCTACTGCAGAAGCGCCATAACCGGCTGCGATACCCTGACCAACACCAGGACCAATACCTGCGATAACAGCAAGCCCGGCGCCAATTGCAGACCCCATTAATACTAAACCTTCATTTGATATATTCATTTCTAAATCCTCCTTTAAAAATATTACTATACATTTAACATAATTTAAGACGAAAAATGCTGTTTTTGCATTTTTACAGGTGTGACATAGATTTTACTTAGCGAGGTCTTGCCGAGCTTAGTAAAATTTCACACCTTTTCATCCCCGATTGCATCCGACACAAAACACATTGTAAGCATACAGAATACATATGTCTGGATTGCACCAGAAAATACATCCAGATAAATATGAAGCGCCGCCGGCCACACCAGTGTGAGCACCCTTGGCAAAAGCCCATACAAAAGCCCCATCATAACTGTACCGGATAAAATATTACCAAACAGACGCAATGACATGGAAATCGGAGTTGAAAACTCACTAATCAGATTCATAGGGAAAAATAAAAAGATTGGCTCAAATAAACCTTTGATTTTTCCAAACTTCTGATACTTAAACCCATTGAACTGAATCAGGAACCACGTCATAATCGCTAATGGAAATGTTACCCCATAATCCGCTGTCGGCGGCCGGAGCCCAAGCAGCCCGGATAAGTTGCACACCAGTATAAATATAAACAGTGCGCTGACATAATTTCGGAACTTCAGTGCTTTTTGCGCACCCATAGAACTTGTCACCATGCCATTTAATGACTCGACGATAAGTTCTACCACATTCAGAAATGGTCCCGGTACTTTATTCGGATCTGCTTTCTTAATCGCACGGTTCGCACAAATCGCAAAAATGAGTATCGTAACAATAACAATAATCATGGAAATATGCGTTGTTGTAAGATAGACGTCCCAGCCAAAGAAAGAAAACTTCGTATCCGAATAGCCATGGATAAAGAAATCCACCTGCCCGCCGCTGTCAGCATGAAGCAGATTTCCACCATTCAATCCCATCGACATTCCTAAAATGCCATTTCCCACATTCTCACCTTCCTTTTCTTAAAATTTCCGTGAAGCCACAGATTTCTCTGTATAACCGCACTTTTTCTGCAAAACTGCAGATTTATTGAAACAGCTTTGGGAATGGTAAATATCCCTTTGCCATAACAAACGATAGTTTATGTCAAATATTTGTGAATCACCGGATTCAGCAATGCTGTTACTTTTATCCCAAGCAGGCTTAAAATTACGCCGGCCGGATGAATGTATTCTGACAATACAAAAGCTGCCGCTGTTGCCGCCCCCATAAAAAACAGCCTTTGGAACGCCGCTATCTGTATATGCCTTTGTGCATACTTTGCGTCTAAATCAAGCGCAATATCTAAATGGCGGTACATATGCAGAATAATCCCTGCTGCCACAATCCCTCCTGCAAGCACTCCAAAAAACGCCGCAAACCGATGTGTTGCAATAACTGTTAAGATAACCCCAATGACAGCCACCCATATTGCCAGCCCAAGCAGCATCTCTTTACAAACCTGTTTTGCCTGTCTCATAAATCTCTACCCCTGTGTTCTGGATATCTCTTTTGCTTTCCCTCCATAACATCTGAAAAATCCTCGTCTGGATGGTTTTTATGGTATTCTTTTAAATTTCTCATATATTCTGCCTTTTCCCGTTCCTTTTTTAGATCCCCGGCATAGAAAGAACGTGTCAGAAGATACAAGTTACGGAAAGCAGCCCCAATTCCAAGAAAAAGCATAAATAAAAACAGCAATTCCTGATGCAGCCAGTTATTCAGCCAATATCCAATTGCACCGCACAAAAAAACAGGAACCATCATGCTAATCCCAATTTGCGAAATCATAACAAAACTCCGCAGAACCTTTTTATCCTTCATGATGCCTCCTTTGCAGTATTTCACAGTATAAACGCGCATAAACCTGCTAATAACAAAGCTTTTATAAACTTAGCCGAACCCCGCACCCTATTATTATAAATTATTACATAAGAAAAGTCCATAATATGGAATATATTTTTTACAGTTTTTTCCGCCATATCTGCAACATTTTTTACTTTACAATACTATATTTGCAGATTATAATATTCCTAATACCCTATTATTCATCCACATCAGCAATTGGTGAACAGACTTAATGATTGGAGGCTGCTTATGAAACAAATACGACTATTCCGGAAACGCTACCTGCCTGATGAAACCATTGAACTAAAAGATGATACCATTCTTTCTCTTTCAGAACATATGTTAGTCACAAAATGGGACGTACTTAAACCGCGCAGTGATATCTCTAACGGGCTTTCTGCCTATTTTTTCGATAGAGGCGTCAAAGTCAGCAAAATATATAATGCCAGCCAGGAACTTGTATACTGGTACTGTGACATTGTGGAACCGCAGATTGATACAGAGACAGGTATGTATATTTTTACCGATTTACTGATTGATATTCTGATTTACCCTGACGGACATGTAGAAGTACTGGATTTAGATGAATTTGCAGATATGATGGAGCAAAATATATTATCCTGCGCTCTTGGCATTGAAGCGCTGCGCCGTACTGACCATCTTCTAAACCTGATTTATTCCGGCAATTTTTCAAAACTGGCAAAATACATTGAAGACGCTGAAAAAGCGGTAACCTGTTCCTGATTGCAGAAACAAGCTGCCGCTTTTGCCATATCAACTATTTTTCCGGCACCAGCTTCTCTTTGCCGCCCATATATGGGCGTAATGCCTCAGGTATAAGGACTGTGCCATCAGCCTGCAGGTTATTTTCAAGAAATGCGATTAACATACGCGGCGGCGCCACAACAGTATTGTTTAGAGTATGTGCAAAATATTTACTGCCATCCTCTTTCCTGATACGGATTTGCAGGCGGCGCGCCTGGGCGTCGCTTAAATTGGAACAGCTTCCCACTTCAAAATACTTCTTCTGGCGTGGAGACCATGCCTCTACATCAATCGATTTTACTTTTAAATCGGCCAGGTCGCCGGAACAGCATTCCAGCGTGCGCACCGGGATATCCAGTGTACGGAACAGATCCACCGTGTTCTGCCACAGCTTTTGGAACCATTCCATGCTTTCTTCCGGCTTACATACCACAATCATTTCCTGCTTTTCAAATTGATGGATACGGTAAACGCCACGTTCCTCAATCCCATGCGCCCCCTTTTCCTTTCGGAAACATGGGGAATAAGAAGTCAGCGTCTTTGGAAGCTCTTTTTCCTCTGTAATCGTATCTATAAATTTCCCAATCATAGAATGCTCGCTTGTGCCAATCAGATAAAGGTCTTCGCCCTCTATCTTATACATCATCGCATCCATCTCTGCAAAGCTCATAACGCCTGTCACAACATTACTGCGTATCATATAAGGCGGAATGCAATAGGTAAATCCCCTGTCAATCATAAAATCCCTTGCATAGGTAATCACAGCAGAATGAAGCCTTGCCATATCCCCCATCAGATAATAAAAGCCATTGCCTGCCACTTTCCCTGCCGCATCAATATCAAGCCCCTTAAAACTTTCCATAATCTCTGCATGATATGGGATTTCAAAATCAGGCACCACCGGCTCGCCAAACTTTTCAATTTCAACATTTTCGCTGTCATCCTTGCCAATCGGAACGCTAGGGTCAATAATATTTGGGATAACCATCATGATTTCCCTGACTTTTTCCTGCAGGTCCTTTTCCTGAACAGAAAGCTCCTCCAAACGCTTTGCATTCTGTGCCACTTCAGCCTTTTTTGCTTCTGCTTCTTCTTTTTTTCCCTGCCCCATCAGAGCGCCGATTTCTTTAGAAACCCTTTTACGGGATGCACGAAGCCCATCTGCTTCCTGCTGCGCTTTGCGCGCCATAGCATCAAGCTCAATAACTTTATCCACCAAAGGAAGCTTATCTTCCTGGAACTTATTCCGTATATTCTCTTTTACGATATCCGGGTTTTCCCTAAGAAATTTAATATCTAACATGTCTTTTCTCCTTTAATCACTAAACAACTGCACCCAATAGTGCTGATACTCATCTGTAGTTTTACAATATCCAACGCCAAGCTTTTTAAACTGGGCTGACAAAATATTAGCCCGGTGCCCTTCTGAATTCATCCAGGATTCTACCACACTTTCCGGGTCTGGCTGGCCTGCTGCAATATTTTCCCCGGCTGCCATATAGGAATACTCATATTCCTGCAGCACGGTAAATGCAGATGACCCGTCTGGCCTAATATGGGAAAACTGCTTTGTAATTTCTTCCGCCCTTACATTTGCAGCCTCTGTAAGCGTCTCATCTAACACAAGCGCTTCAAGCCCTGCTTCCTTCCTTTCCTTATTCACCAAGCGAAGAACTTCTTTTGCATACATTTCAGAAGTATCTTCAGGTTTTTCTGTTGGCTTTGGTTCCGGCTCCGGCTTCTGGTATTTCCCAATTTTCACAATAGCAGAAAACTTACCATATGTTATATGGAAATTCTTCGTTGTCCGAAATGCACGGATTTTTACATAATATACTTTATTCGGTTTTAACTTTTTCAGTTTACATGTCTGTGTCCTGATACCGTCTACCTGCTTGTATTTTCCATTTTTAGAAGTCGAGGTCCATACCTGGTATCCTGTTACCGTCCCCTTTTTCTGGATTTTAATCGTGGCTGTCGTTTTTGTACGCTTCGTCACCGTAAATACCGGCTTTGGAAGCGAAGCTGCCTCTGTCCCTGACGGCGCCAGAAGGCCAATACAGATTGCTGTTAAAAGCAATACCAAAATACTTCGGCGCCCTGCTATTTTTTCCTTTAATGACATAGTTCCCTCTCTGTCAGGGGATGGCAAAAACAATTTCTGTCATCCCCCATTCCTTTCTGTTTAATTTCTAAGACGTGTAAAAAGCCTTATTCCTTTAAAAAACACCTTTCATACACATCGCTTCGCACCACCCCATAATAAATATCTCCCTCAAATATATTACACCCAATGGAGCGTGCAATCTCTTCCTGCAGTTTCGTCTGGATTCCGCCGCAGGCAACCTCCAGCCCAAGCTCATGTACCATTTCCACAATTTTAGAAAATATAATCCGCTCTGTTTCCCGTCTGGCATTCTGCCGGAAATACTCCCCATGGAACTTTATCCCGGCAACCGGCAGACGGCGCAGGGAATGCACAGCAGTATGGTCTGATGAAAAACGGCTGATTATAATCCGATATCCCTTCTGGCTCAAAGCCCTCAATGCCATTTCAAAATTAGTTGTTAAATCAGAAAAATAATGTTCCTGTATTTCAAAAATAATATCCTTTGGTTCCAACTTATTTGATTTAACAATCTCATCAATTTTATTTACTGCATTCTGCATACAAAGCTGCCCTGTCGTAACGTCAAGCGACACCGGAAGGATTTTTTTACCGCCAGCCTTCCACGCCCCAAGGTTGCTGCAGACATTAGACAATACATAAAACACAAGCTGCTGGACTGCACGGCTTCTTTCCACATAACGGCTTAGTTCTTCCAAAGGGAGATAGTCCCCGCCTGGCAGCGGAACCCTTGGGACTGCCTTACAGCCAATTACATTTTCTTTATCCCCACGGATACGTGGAAGATAACAGATTTCAATGGAATGATCTTCAATTGACCGTTCAATCCCCTCTATAATTTCCTGCTCTTGAGAACGGCTGTTCTTTAAAGCATCTGTATAGATTGCATAATGATTCCCCCGTGTCCCTTTAATACTTCTTCTGGCAAGGTCCGCCTTCCCCAGCATATCCATTACATCAGTATCCTCTGGCTGAATCAGGTAAATACCACTGGTTGTCCCACTGGTTGTATAATTCCTTTTTTCTTCAATTGATGTCTGTGTCTGAAGCATATTAGATATTTTTTTAAGCAGCTCCCCATGGCTTTGATATACGAAAAATACAATAAAATAATCGCCGCTGACCCGGGAACATATATTTTCGTATGCCATATGTGCCTGCAATACTTTTGCCAAATCTTTCAGCACCTCATCACCAATTGAAATACCATAATGGTATGTAAGCTTTTGGAAACCATTTACATCACAGCAGAGAAGCCCATAGCGTTCATCTGCCTTCCTGTTTTTCAGCTGCTCCTGCACTTCATCTACAAAAGCCTCATAAGACATCATTAATGTAACATCATCCTGGAACCGCGCCTTTGCCGTTTTCGCAATATTAAGGATTCTGCCCGCAACATCATCTTCTGGCAATGCCGCCATTATTTTTTTCTGTTCCGGCATATAAGAATTATCTTCCAGCAGGTTTGTCTCCCCATAGATAATATCCGGCGTATTCCCTCCATGAGAATCTACTGATATCATGCTAATGGAACATGGATGGTAATTTCCCATCCCATCCCGCATACGGTAAACACCTTTTACATGGCCAAGCTCCTTAATACGCCCTACAATATCCCTTGAGAAATTCTCTGCATCTTCTGGATGAATAAAGGTCTTTAAATAATCCGTACTAAAAGTAACATCCATCTCCTCTTCCGGGGAATATGACCCCTTCAGGTAGCCGCTGCGGTACAGCTTCTGTTCCGGTATCTGGTATGTCCATTCTGTTTCTTTCATAAATTCCAGAAGATGTTTGGAACGGCGCACGCTGTCTTCCATCTTCTGTTCCAGTTTTTTCCTTGATGTAATGTCCATTATAATACACAGAAATACTGGCTCTCCATTATGGTCGTCCACCCGGCAGCCGTTTATATATGACCACCGTATATCACCATTTTTAGCAACAATCCGATACTCAAAACTTAATGCCCCCCTGTTTTCCACTGCAGAGCGTACCATACGGGCCACCATCGGTGCATCCTCTTCATAGAGCACCACATTGCAGCGGTTTCCAAACAGTGAAAAATACTCTACCCTGCTATAACCAGACAATCGGTAAAACCCATCATTTGCATATAAAATCGTATAGTCTGTAGCACAAATCTTTACAACGCCTCCTGGGACACTATTTGTAACTAATTCCGCCTCCCTTTTTGCATTATAAATCTCATCCAGGGCATGTTTCTGCTTTGTAATATCAAGTGCAGAACAATAATACATCGTCCCCTCTTCCGTTGTTACTGTCTGGGCCGTCATGGATATCCACCGTGCCTGCCCGTCTTTTCTCTGTACACGGACTTCCAGATGCAAAAGCCCTCCTGCAGCCGTCTGCCGCGCAATCAGGTTACGGATTTTCTGCTTTTCTTCTGGAACTATTACATCCATTAACCGTTTCCCATATTTTTCCTCAAACTCCTGCTGCGTATACTGCAAAAGTGAATAAAATTTTTTATTGGCATAACATACGTCAATATCCGGCCCCTTCTTTGCCGTAAACATAGCGCACTCCGACAAATCCATCAACCGCTCCAGTTCCTTTTTTGCAAGCCCTTTTGTACTGCCTTTCCTTTCCATAGTTACACCCCCTTTTCCGATTCTTTTTCTATATTAAATCCCTATGGAAATATAATCCTGCCTGCCAAAACATTGCCAGTTTTATCCATTATTTATATAAAAGCGCACCGCCAGCGCTGGTGTGCGCTTGCAGCCACTACATTAAAGCACAATTTCCTATAACATAAACTAGCTGCAAAAACTTCCCTTACAATATAATAGCACATAAATCCCTGCGAAACAATCTTTGGATAACAAAAAAGAGAATGCATCTATATATAGTTACTATTTACGGTGAACAGTAACTATATAGATGCATTCCCTTTTCTAAAAAAATATTAAAATGTTATGGCAGATTACTCTGCAAAACCATTTGGATGGTTTTTATGCCAGTTCCACGCAGTCTCAATAATCTCCTCCAAATCGGCATGCTCCGGATTCCATCCGAGCACCTCTTTTGCTTTTGCACTGGAAGCAATCAGTTTGGCAGGGTCGCCGCCACGGCGCGGAGCAACTACTGCAGGGATTGGATGCCCTGTCACTTTGCGGGCAGTTTCAATAACCTCTTTCACAGTAAAACCAACGCCATTCCCAAGGTTAAATACATTGCTTTCTTTTCCTTCCATCAGGTATTTCATCGCAAGAATATGAGCCTGTGCAAGGTCTGTTACATGGATATAATCACGTACGCAGGTACCGTCCTTTGTATCATAATCATCACCAAAAATATTAATCGCTTCACGCTGTCCATTCGGCACCTGGAGAATCAGCGGAATTAAATGGCTTTCCGGACTGTGTGCCTCGCCAATATGCCCATCAACATGCGCCCCGCATGCATTGAAATAACGAAGCGCTACATAACGCAAACCATGTGCAACTCCTGTCCATTTCATCATTTTTTCCATGGAAAGCTTTGTCTCGCCATATGGGTTTGTCGGCTCTGTACGGTCAGACTCTAAAATCGGAATGCTTTCCGGTTCACCATATGTTGCAGCCGTAGATGAAAATACAATCTTATCAACACCATGCGCAACCATGCTCTGTAATAAAACCTTTGTCCCATTTAAGTTATTATCATAATATTTTAATGGGTCAGTCATGCTTTCCCCGACCAGGGAGTTTGCTGCAAAATGAATCACTCCATCAATCTTTTCCTTTTCAAAGACACTGTCTACAAATGCACGGTCACGGATATCCCCCTGATAAAAAACTGCCTTTGGATGAACCGCTTCAATATGCCCCGTCTCAAGATTGTCAACAATTACAACTTCTTCTCCTGCATCCACCAATTCACTTACCGTATGGGAGCCAATATAACCTGCCCCTCCAAGAACTAACACCTTCATTTTCCTACCTCCGTTTTCGATATTCATATTATAATGTTACTGGGCCATCCCCGATATCTACTACATAAAAATCAGCCGCATAGCCAATTTTCTCTTTATATTCTTTCCTTACTTCCTGAATAAAATTATCAACCTTGTCTTCCTCTACAATGCTTACAGTACATCCACCAAAGCCGGCTCCTGTCATGCGGGAGCCAATAACGCCTTCCTGCTTCCATGCTGCTTCAACCATTGTATCCAGCTCTGCCCCTGTCACTTCATAATCTTTACTAAGTGATACATGCGACGCATTCATCAGCTTTCCAAACAGTGCAATATCGTTATTATTCAGTGCTTCGACAGCCTTTACTGTCCTCTGGTTTTCGTAAACAGCATGTTTTGCACGGCGCACCCTTACTTCATCCTGAATTGCTGATTTATACTCCTCAAACTGCTCCTCTGACAGCTCGCCAAGGCTCTTGATATCAACCACTTTCTGAAGTTCTGCAAGGGCTGTCTCGCACTCGCTGCGGCGTTCATTATATTTAGAATCACCAAGGCCGCGTTTTTTATTAGTACAGCCAATCACAATTTTTGCACCCTCTAATTTTACCGGGGCATACTGGTAAGACAAATCTGCTGTATCAAGGAAAATCGCATGGTCTTCTTTCCCCATTGCAATCGCGAACTGATCCATAATGCCGCAGTTTACGCCATTGAATTTATTTTCTGAATACTGTCCAATCAGAGCCAAATCCTGGTTACTGATATCAAAACCGTAGAAATCACGCAGGATATGCCCCGTCAGAACTTCAACGGAAGCAGACGAAGACAGCCCGGAACCATTTGGAATATTCCCAAATAAAAGCAAGTCCATCCCGCAATCCACAGCATAACCCTTTTCCTGAAACGCCCATATTACACCTTTTGGGTAATTTGTCCAATCTGCTTCTTTTTCCGGCTTTAATCCTTCTATGGAAGATTCCAGCACCCCAAGCTCTTCAAAATTCATGGAATAAAAACGCAGCAACTTATCTTCTCTTTTCCTTGCTGCCCCATATGTCCCAATTGTCAAAGCACATGGAAATACATGGCCGCCATTGTAATCGGTATGCTCACCAATTAAGTTAACACGTCCCGGGGCAAAATATACTTTTGCGCCGTCTGTTCCCCCAAAAACCTCTGAAAATTTCTCCAATACTTCTTTTTTCATCGTAATCTCCATTTCTATGTTAATCTGCCTACAGCGTCCCAATAAAACGTCCAAATGCTTCCCTTCCCTCTGGAGTACACTTATAGACACCTGCATTTTCCAGCACATGAACAAACACTTCGCCTACTTCTGCTTTTAATATGTCCATAATATTCTCCGATGTAACAGAATCATATTTTGGAAGGAACCCTTCTACCCAGTCTGCATGCTTTTCCAACACCTCATCTGCACGGATATCCTTCTTTTCAAGTATCGCCTCTGCAAGATCCGAAAGCTCCTGCTTTAACCTGGCGGGAAGCACGGCAAGCCCCATTACCTCAATCAGTCCGATATTTTCCTTCTTAATATGATGGTATTCACTATGCGGATGGTAAACCCCCAGCGGACATTCCTCTGTTGTTATATTATTCCGCAAAGTCAAATCCAATTCAAATAAATCACCTTTCATACGGGCAATTGGCGTCACTGTATTATGCGGCTCCCCATCCGTTTCCGCATAGACAAATGCTTCTTCATCCGTATAGCCACGCCAGCAGTCAGTGATATAAGTCGCCAAATCAATCAGGCGCTCTGCGTCTTTTGACTGGATTCTTATAACAGACAAAGGCCATTTTACAATTCCGGCCGTTACATCTTCATACCCTGGAACTGTAAAATTCTTCTCAAAATCAGCCTTTGCCATTGCAAATTCATAATGTCCGCCCTGATAATGGTCATGGCTCAAAATAGAGCCGCCTACTATAGGAAGGTCTGCATTAGAACCCATAAAATAATGCGGGAATTGTTTTACAAAATCAAACAGCTTTACGAAAGTCGCACGCTCTATTTTCATAGGCACATGCTGCCCGTTAAATAAAATACAGTGCTCATTATAATAACCATATGGAGAATACTGCAATCCCCAATCTGAATCATTAATCGTCAAAGGAATAATGCGGTGCGTTTCACGTGCCGGATGGCTGACATGCCCTGCATATCCTACATTTTCTATACAAAGCAGGCACTTTGGATATCCACTCTGCTTCGCATTTTTTGCGGCAGCAATTGCCTTTGGATCTTTTTCCGGTTTGGAAAGGTTAATGGATAAGTCAATCACCCCATAAGGGCTGTCCGCCGTCCAGCGCATATCTTTGCAGAGGCGGTATCTGCGGATATAATCTGTATCCTGGCTAAATTTATAAAAATAATCTGTTGCCGCTTCCGGCGACTCCTTATACTTCTCCCAAAATTTCTGAATCACCTGTGCCGGCCTTGGCGTCAGCGTGTTCATAATCTTTGTATCAAACAAATCACGGTATACAATGCTGTCTTCCACCAGCCCTTTCTCTACCGCAATATCTAAAAGACCTGCCAGTGTCTCTTCCAAATTAATGCCTGACGGCACATTATCGGGCGCCTCATACTCTCTTTCCCCAAACAAATCCAATAAAAGATTTGTTGCATAAATCGTTTCATCTTTTGTAATCAGTTCTGCCTCCAAACCATACTGAACTAATTTTGCAATGTATTCATCTAATTTCCCCATCACATATCCTCCTTCACACCATAACCCTGCCTACCGCTTAAAATCGCGGATTGCTGCCAAAGCCGGCAGGGAATTTCCCTCATAGTCAAACAGCGCCTGGTTTGCCCATTCGTTGCCTCCCGGACCTGCTTCCCCGGTATAAGCAAGGGCGGCATCATTTGCCCAGCCGCATCCTGGCACGGGAATCCAGCCAGGCTCCCAGTAAAAGAAACCGCATCCTCCCGGAACAGAAGCAATCCTTCCCATTACATCCTTCATAAAGCCTGCCTGCCCTTCCTTTGTCATAGGATACTGCAAATCCTTTACAAGTTCTGGGCTTGTCGCCATCCCTTTCCTCTCTTCCGGCCCCAGCTTCTCATACTCCGCATAGCTCTCCATTGTAAATCCCATAGAAACCTCTGCGACAATAAGCTCCTTCTGATACCGCTTTGCCATATCCCGCATATTATACTCCAGTTCTTCCAGCGTGCCATGCCAAAATGGATAATAGGAAAGACCGATAAATTCAAAATCTTCTCCCCGCTCCATAAAATGGTCAAACCATTCACGGTACATCTCATTATTCCCGCCATTGTCCAGATGGATCATAATCGGAATATTATTATCAACTTCCCGGACAGCACGGATTCCTGCATTAATATAACGGGCAATTGTATCAAATTCCGGCTTTTTGCCAGTCGGCCACAACAGTCCATTTGTCAGTTCATTCCCAACCTGTACCATTGTTGGTGCTGCCTCATTCTTTAAAAGAACTTCCATCGTCTCTTTTGTAAAATCATACACTGCCTTCTCAAGTTCTTCTTCATTGTATGACTTCCATGCCTTTGGGACTGTCTGTTTCCCTGGGTCTGCCCAAAAATCACTATAATGGAAATCCAATAAAAAACCCATATTAAGCTTTAACGCCCTTTTTGCCATAATAAGCGTCTTTTCCAAATCATTTGTGCCCGCACCATAAGGAATGCCGTCCTCTGAATACGGGTCATTCCAAAGACGCAGGCGGACATAATTTGCACCATATGACTTCAGGATTTCTAACAGGTCACCTTCTTTTCCGTTGTCATAATAACGGGCTCCACATTCCTCCTGCTCAATCAGGGTAGAAATATCCATCCCCTTAATAAATTCTGCCATGTCTTCTCCTCCATACGCCACGATATTTAACAGCGTCTAAATCCTTTTTTTCTGAAAAAGAGCAGGCACATTCTAAATATATTAAATGCGCCAGCTCCCTGTTTTTAATCAAAATCCGTGATTCGTTCTAACATCTTACGATAGCGGAAACGTACCATTTCATTTTTCTCTAAAACATCTTTTTCACTGCCAGTATACTGGCAGCGCATACAATAATATTCCTTTTTATCTTTATCATAAAACATATCAATATCCAAATCACGCATAAAGCAGGACGGACACCTAAAATTTAATTTGCCTTTTCCAGATTGAGCCATGTTGCAAATACCTCCTTATCACTGATTTTCTTTTGATACCCCAAAGTAAACATTGGTGAGAACGCATAGCCTTCCCTGATATAACCTTCGCCATCTTCTGCATCCGTACTTAAAGATACCTTTGTTTCAATTGCAGGGATGACAGCAGAAGCACATTTTGCACTGTCCATAGATTCCTCACGGCACTTATATTCATAAGTAAGGGACTTTGTCTCCCCATCCTTATCAAGTGAAAGAGTAATTCCCTTCATGTCCTCCGGATATTCTGTCGTACCATAGCAGGCAACAATATATTCGTTTATTGTAACATCGGCGTCCGGGTTGCTCATTTCTAAAATATTTCTTTCAATTTTAATATTGGATGCGCCTTCCTCAAAATAAATCTTTGTCTGTATCTTTACTGTCAAATCATAAAACTCAATTTCCACAGGATCCAATGTAAGGATTCTTGTACCGCCTTCCTGTGAAAAGCTTGCATGCGTCCGGCACAGGCATAAATCCACTTCTTCGCCATTATAGCAAACCTTGGCGCTCCTTACAGTCCCTTCCCCTGCATAGTGCGTAAAATAACCGGCACGGTATTTTTCCTGAATCAGGAATGGATAAGAAGCATCCTGTACATGCTTCGTCCCAATACCAACCTCCCATTTCAGCTTTGCAGCATATGGCCTAAGGTCGACAATCGCACCACCCTGGTCCATATTTACACAAGCCCTCATATAAGGGTCAGCATACCAGAATAACTGCTTTTCAGAACCATATAAAATATCCTTCCAAAGCGCACATTCCGGTTCTGTATATGTCTTATTTTCACGGTAGTAGTCAGCAAACTCTGCCATCGTCATATCCACAAGCTTGCCTTCCTTTTTAAGCTGCCCATAATATGCCATGCCATCCTCATAAGACTTTGCAAGCAGCTCATAAGGCGCTTCCCAGCGTCCCATCTTATTCAGCCAGCCAGGTCCTACAAACATCATATTATAAGCATACCCATTGTTGTACTTTTCCAAATGGCGGTATTGGTCAATCAAATTATAAAGATACGGATATTCCCATTTTTCACTATCGTAAATCATTCCACGGAGCACATTCTGCGGATGGGTGCCAAAATTAGAACCATTTCCATCATAACATGCCAGCAGGTCGCGTGACAGGTGAGGGATTGCAACAATTCCGCTGTCCTCCTCTTTATTTGCAGCAGGCGCGTGCGTATTCTGCTTAGATGGAATCCAGGGATTCCATGGGCCGCCGTCAAACAATGTATACCATGAATTATTGCAGGTATGGTATGCCTTTGGGCCTTCCTCCCAGCAAGTTGCAATCGCACATTTTACCATAGGGTATTTTTCTTTAATATAATTTGTCAGCTCTGCATCCATATAGTAAGATCCCGTAGATTCCGGATAAAAACCAAAACGGTCATAAAACTTCCCAAAAACATCATCTACGATACTTTTTTTGTCCTCCATCGAAAACATCCAGATACAGAAATCTTTTGTTTTATATTTCTCACGGAACTCTTTACACGGAAGCCCAAGAAGCGAAAGTGCAATCTCATCACCATACTTCTCGTGGTGTTCTTTTGCAAGCTCTACTGCCTCGTCATTAAACAGGCTTGCATACGTCATTTGGATTGTAACCTTCAGGTCATTCTTATGGGCAGTTTCCTGCTGAAATTTAAAAATATCCAAAGACTCAGTGAGCAGCGCCTTCCTTCCAATATCCTCTGCCTTCCCCTGCCCGGTTACCTTTTCCGCATATTCCGGAACCATTTCCGGACGGTGGATAATATTTACAACAAATGTATTCTCCATTCCTGTTTACTCCTTTTATTTTATATATTATTTCATTCTTTATTTACAGGTTCTGTAATCCCCTCAACAGCCGTATCCAACAGCTTCTGAAGATCTGCCTTATCAGAATTTCCTTCCACTAAGATCGCGCCAAGAGTCCTTGCAGGATCCCAAAAATTTTCCCCAACCCTTTGGAGGATTGCGTACTGAGACTGAAGGGCAAGCGCTGCAATTGCAGGATTTGCCTTTACCTCCTCTGAATCAGCCGCCATCACATTAGAAGGCCCCAGCCCTCTTTCCTGGAAACGCTTTACCTGGTTATCATAATTCGTGATATACCTCGCAAGCTGCATGGCAGCTTCAGCATTTTGAGAATAAGCATTTACGCCGACTAACTTATAACCTGCATAACTGGCCATCTGTACCTGTTCCCCTGCGCAAGTAAAAGTAGGAAGCTTTGTTGCTGCATAGTCATCTCCCCATGCCTTTTTCACTTCTGCAGCATTCCACGTACCGCTGACGCCTGCAATAATTGAGCCATCCTTCACCCCTTTGACAAACTCAACATCCTGGACATTTTCAAACCCTTTACTGCCAGTAATATCCAGAATCGCCTTTGCCACGTCAGTTCCCTTGTAATCCCCATCCTTTGCATTCCAGTTACAGCTATTTACATCATCGTCACCTTTTGTCAGCTCCAGTCCTGCCCCTGCAAAAAATGACAGGATATAATATCCATCATCAATTGTCATAGAAACCTTTTTCTTCTTTGCAGCGGCAATTTTAAGCATATTATCAAAAGATGCCACATCCTCCTCTGATTTAAAATATTTCTTGTTATAAAACATGAAATAACCATTATCAGACGTCATAGGATAAGCATACAGATTCCCATCTTTCGATGCAGCAGCAACAACAGCGCTTTCCTGCCCGCCGTTTTCCTCAATTACCGCATCTACATCCAATGTAATTTCATGCAGTGTGCCCCCGTTTAATAAATCATCAAGCTGGTCATCTGCAAAGGCAAATACATCCGCTGCTGATTCCGGGTCATTCAAGACATCATCCTTCGCATCCTTTTCAGATTCCATCCCAAGACTGATATCCCAGTCTGCCGCCTCTTTAAATTCCATCTTAAAGCTCTCTACCATTCCGCTTAACATCTCTTGGTCATCTTCTGCTCCCCATAGCGTGATTGCGACATCCTGCTTTTCCCCCTTCTCCGACGAACCCTCTTCCTTCCCTTCCTGTCCAGGCAGCAGGCTGCAGCCGGAAAAACAAGTTATAGCAAGCGTCCCCGCCATTACTAATGCAAATAACCTCTTTTTCATGTAGTACCCCCTTCCATTTTCGCTATCCCCCCTTTCTGATATGATACCTGCACCAAATGAAAAATCTTTATAGATTTGCGCAATCGGTTGTTCCATTTACAGTATAATCAAGAACAGCCTCCCTGTCAATGCATTTTTTACATGATTTTCCATCTATGCAATATCGTGTTACTATTCACAGAAAACAGTCCTCCCCTTACATGCGGCTCTTTTCTGAAATCAACCGTAAATAGCAGCATATTGTACCAGAATACGGAGAAAAGTAACGGTTAACCTATTGTGTCGACCCTTTTAATACCACTTCATACCCAAGCAGCACTTTCTTTTGTACCTCTTTGCCGGAAATATAGTCAAACAGCGTTTTACAGGCCACTACCCCAAGCTCCTTGGGGTCATACTGCAACGCCGTAATGGAAGGCTGGTAGTTTTCCAGGATATCGCTGTTGTAAAAAGACGCCACCTTAATCTGCTCCGGAATTCCAATCCCTTTTCGCGAAAACTTGTTAAGGACAGTCTGGCAGATCCTGTCGTCTGTACACATAATGCACTCCACATGTCTTTCTAAGCACTCCTCTGCCGCGTGCTCCACTGTCTTTTCCGTCTCACAGTCCATATAAACCATCCCCGGGTCTACCGCAACCCCCTGCTCCCTAAGCCCCATCTCAAAGCCCCTGCGCCTTGTCTGATTCACAACATGGTTTGTATCCCCGCCAATCAGCGCAAACCGTTTAATCCCTTTCATCATCAGGATTGACGTCAGCTCCCTGCATGCATTAATATGATCATTGTCTATCTGGATTACTTCCGCATCCATAGAACTTCCAATTACGACAAACGGCACATCGCTTTCCCGTAAAAAATCAATGCTTTTATCCTCCACTAAAGTCCTTCCCACAATCACTCCGTCTACCTTACGGTTTTTCACTACCCTCTTTAACTGGGAAATATCGTGTTCAAAAACTATAGAAATCAAAATATCATAATCCTGTGTTGCCGCTATTTCACTTACTCCCATCATACACCTTTGAAAGAAGGGCAGATCCGTTACACTGGACTCCCCTGGTATCACCCATCCAATATTATATGTTTTGGAATTTGCAAGCCCCTTTGCAACAACATTGGGACGGTAATGGTATTTTTTGATATATTCTAATACACGCTGCCTGGTTCCCTCACTGATTCTGCCTTTGCCGGAAATTGCGCGTGACACTGTTGTCTTAGAAACTCCAAGCGCCCCTGCCACATCATCAATCGTAATCTTATTTTGTTCTTTCTGAAAATGTACTGTCGTATTTTCCAATGCAGAATCTGCCGTATTTTTTTCTTCCTGCGCCATATTCCTGCACTCTCCTTCTTTTCATAAATTCTCTTTTTACATTCACCCTCCTCCACGCACATACGGTCTTACGCCGGCACATGCCAGCGCAACCGTTTGCATAATAGTAGTATATCACCTTCTGCTATTAGATACAATTCACATATTTTTACAAAATTATCACCTTGTTATTGTGTATTATTTACATTATTTTCCAGTAATTATCTCAGAATCCCTGTTTTCCTTCTGGGATAATCCAAATTCTGAAACAAAATTCATTTTCATTTAATTGATATTTTTCTGCTAACTGCGGCCCGCAGCTATTTGAACCAATGCCGCTCTGGCGGTAATCTGCACAAAGCACCGTATAAGAAGATTCCTCCAATTGATAATTATATGCCTTTTCTGACAGCTCCTCCTGTGTATAGAAAGATGCATTAAAAGAAAAAGTTTCCATGCCCGCTATTGTCAGAGCCGCCATTTTATTTTCAGCTGTAACATAATCGCATCCATAATGGCTTCCGTTTTCCTGCGGACGCAGATAATCTTCATGCAAAGAGCGCACATCCGTGCAAAACAGTCCATGATACCCCGCCTGCCTCTTATCCACATAGCTTTCTGCAGGGCCAATCCCACAATAGGTTACCTTCTCCATACTCTTTGGCAGAAACATTCGCAGCCCAAACCTTGGCAAAAACGGAAATTCCTCATTCTTTTTAACAGAAAAAGCTACCTCTATAAAACCATTTGCCCATACAGTCCAACATGCCCGGATATCTAAAATCCGTTGTATAAATACAGCAGAAACCGATAGTTCTGTCTCTATAACTACCCTGTTTTCCAAAACCTCCGTTTTTGTCCCATAAGACCTTGCCGCTGCCTGGTCATATTGCGCCCTCTGCCACTCTGCCTTGATTCCACTGTCATTATCTGTTGGAGCACGCCAGATATTATATTCCATTGGCCGCCCTAAAAATGCCTGGTTCTGAAAGGTAAGACTGGTAAATACACCCGTCAGCTTATGGTAAACATAACAAAACTTTTCCGTAGATATTGTCAGGCGGCAATCATCCTCATCCAGGTAAAACTGTGTTCCTGGATTTTCTTTTGCGAGCAATTCTTTTACTTTCTGGTTTTCATTTTCTTCCGTTTCTACCATCACTTCATCAAACCCAAGTTCAAGTCCTGCCGGAAGCGCTTCTGTAGCGGATTTTTGCAGGTATTTTACCTTCAAAAAACACTTTCCTTTTTCTGGAACATGAAATGCTATTGAAACTGCTTTCTCCTCATGCGGCAGGATATCCAGTTCCTCAAGTTTCCCCTTTTCAACAACAACTCCGTCGCATAACAATTCATAATGTGCTGTCAAATAGTCCTTCAAATTAACAAAATCCATATAATTACGGATTACAAGTTCTTTTTTCTTCTGGCAAAAGCTTGTAATCCGCGCAGGGCGGTGTACATTTTTAAATTCTAAAAGCCCCGTATGCGGTGTGCGGTCAGGATACACAAGCCCATCCATACAAAAATTTGCATCATGCGGATATTCCTTATGAAAACCTCCATATGCATATTTCTTTATCCCTTTCTCTGTTTTCCCCAGGTCAACTGCATGGTCAGACCACTCCCAGACAAAACCGCCGCATGCGCCGTCATATTGATGAATTGCCTGAAAATAATCCTCCAAATCTCCCGGGCCGTTTCCCATAGCATGACAATACTCACATAATACAAAAGGCTTTGTCCCATCCTTTTTAAAGTAATCATGTATTTCATCTATAGATGGGTACATCCGGCTATACATATCTAAATTGCTATAATCATATTTCTTCTGCGCAGAACGGTACCGTGCGCTCTCATAATGTGTCAGGCGGCCAGGGTCAAATTCCTTTGTCCACTTTAATGCTTCTTCAAACGTACAGCCATAGGCACATTCATTACCCATCGACCAGATTAAAACACATGGACGGTTTTTATCCCGCTCCACACAGCGCTGCACCCTGTCTACTGTCGCATCTATAAACGCTGCATTATCAGCAATTAATTCATTCCAGTGTTTTAATCCCTCATCTGGCTTTTTGCGGTAGATTTCTGCTGTCCCATGGCTCTCATTGTCCGCCTCATCAATTACATAAAACCCTAAACGGTCATATAACTGATAAAAATATGGCGCATTAGGATAGTGGCTCGTCCGGATTGCATTGATATTATGCTCCTTCATCAATACCAAATCCTTCTTTATCTGTTGGCAGGAAATGGAAAATCCCGTAACCGGATCGCTGTCATGCCGGTTTGTCCCATGAAATTTTACTGTTTTTCCATTTACATATAAAATGCCATCCCTGACACTGATATCTCGAAATCCGATTTTATCTGTAATCACTTCATTTTCTGTACTGATCACTATGGTATAAAGATATGGCTCTTCTGCATTCCAAAGGACGGCGTCTCTGATTCCAAAAAAAAGCCTGCCATCCTCTGTCTGCCCATCCGCTATCTCCTCTCCATCTTTGTCCAAAATCTGGACGGTCACAGGAACCGGCTGATTTCTATATTGAAATATAATCTCCATATTTGCATCTTTATAATCTCCTGACAGCCAGGTTTTTACAAAATAATCGGAAACCCCTTCTTTCGTCCGCTCCAGAAGATAAACATCCCGGAAAATACCGCTCATACGGAACTTATCCTGATCCTCCAGATAACTCCCGTCACACCATTTAAGTACCAGCACGGCCAAAGTATTTTCCCCATCTCTTAAACTTTCTGTCACATCAAATTCGCTTGTCGAATGGGACACCTGGCTATATCCAACAAAAATCCCATTTACCCAGACATAAAAACAAGAATCCACCCCTTCAAAATTTAAAAACGCTTTTGGGGCTTCTGCTTTTTTATGGTACTCGAAAGTATGCAGATATTCACCACATGGATTCTCATGCGGGACGTAAGGCGGGTCTACCGGAAAAGGATAACGGCTGTTCGTATATTGGTTATTCCCATAACCGTAATTTTGCCACACGCCCGGAACGGTCACTGTATCAAACCCTTCTACAGAAAACCCTTCTTTGTAAAATTCTTCCTGGGCGTCATAAATACTATCAAAATAGCGGAACTTCCATTGGCCGGAAAGCAGAAGAAATCTATCAGAAGTTTCCCTGTCCCTTTCATTCCCCGCAAGTTTTCCTGAAGCAGGGATATAATAAGCCCTGTTTGGCATTACATTCTTATGCAGTACACCTAAATCTTCAAAATATTTTGGAACAATCATAGTAAACCTCCCTGGTTATTATAATAAATTTGTAATCACCCCAAAGGCCAGAAGCTGTGCCGGATACAAGATATAATATGCATATTTCGGCAATTTATCTCTTCTTTCCCCACTATAAAGCCAAATGAAATAAAATGCAACTGGTCCGGTAATATATAACAGGCTGACAATAATCCCCAAAACGGTACGAAGCACTCCCCTGGAACGGAAGAAATAAAAAATTGCCACTAACAGCACAGTGCAAAGCCCATACTGTGAACGGAAAATTGTTACCCATGCCACTGCACATATAACAACAAGCAATTCCCCTGCCTGGCAGAAAACACCCCCTTTTTCCTGAAACATTTTAACAAAATATAGCATAAGAAGGCTGATACACAAAGCAATCATTGCATTCTGGCTGGACCAGTCCATTAATTTCCCACTATACGCAAAATCATATGGAATCTCACTAAAAAGTGCAAAAAAAGCAATTGCTGATAAATATTTTTTATAACTGGATGTATGGTAAAATCCTTCTACCAGCAAAAAGGCAAAAAACGGAACAGCAAGCCCTCCAAGAAGCTGCAGGACAGAACCCAGCCCTGCATATACCATAAGCTGCGAATCCTCCGCCAGAGCCTCCGATAAACCTGCTTTTGTATACTGATCAATATTTATCAGTCCTTTTTCTATCACTGTAGCGCCAAATGTCTGAAGCAGCACAAGAATACATGCGAATTTTTTCAGCCCATCCGCCGTAATACTCGGCACTCTCCATGTAACACCACGCCTCCCTGTTATCTGCATTCCTGTTTACTCCTTTCGATTTTTACTTTTGAAGTAAAAAATCCGCAGCCTGAAAAATATTTTCCTCAAACTGCGGACCAACCAACAGAGGTTTTGTTATATCAAAACCATCTCAAAACTTATCCTTTTACAGCCCCACCGGTAATGCCCTCTACATAGAATTTCTGCATAATCATAAATAATATAGAAATCGGGATAGAAACCAAAACACCACCAGCACAGAACTGTGTAAAGTAATCATTAATCAACATCTTGTCTAACATCTTGTATAACCCAATAGCAACTGTAAACTTAGAAGATACACCTGCATTCAAGATCATCTTGGCATACACAAAGTCCATCCAAGGTACCAGGAAGCTGCTGATAACCGTATATACTACAATTGGACGGCTCATTGGAATTACCATCTGGAAAAAAATCCTTGCTTCACTACACCCGTCAATACGTGCCGCTTCACACAGCGCCCTTGGCACTGTATCAAAGAAACCTTTTGCAATCAGATATCCCAGGCCGGAAGATGCCGAGTATACCATAATCAAACCGGCATAACTATTTGTCAGGCTAAATGTCTTCAACACAAAATAAACTGCAATCATGGCAAGCATACCTGGAAACAGGTTCAGGATTACTGCCATGTTCATCAATGGCTTACGCATTGGGAAACGCATGATAGAAGTCGCATACGCTACCATCAGCACAAACATCGTTGAAATCACACATGTTGCACATGCAACAACAAATGTGTTAATAAACCACTGTGGAAACTGGGATACAGTATCTGGGTGGAACAGCTTAATATAATACTTTATGCTCCATTCCTTCGGGAAAAATGTACTAGTGTTCATCCCGGAGCCTGCACTGAACGAAGTACAGAGCAGCCAGATAATAGGCACCAGCCAGATAAATGCCAATATCCCCAGACCAACATTATGCAAAATAATTCTGGATAACCGATTATCTTTCATTTTTTTTGTCTTCATTATTGATACGTCCCCTCCTTATCACCTTGAATCATAAAGTTAAATGCAACCAGGGTAAATACCGCACATATGACAAAGACAACAATGCCAATTACAGAAGCCATCTTATAATTATAATAGTCCTGCGTCAGGCGGAACAGCCAGGTGACAAGCAAATCCACTTCTTTCGCCTGTGAATTTGCCAATGCCTGATTTGTCGTAGTATAGACATCCTGCGTCAGAAGGTAAATAACATTGAAGTTATTTATATTCTTTACAAAATCTGTTACCAGGGCCGGACCGGTAATAAACAGCATATATGGCATCGTAATCTTTACAAAAATCTGGAATGGCTTAGCGCCATCTACTTTTGCACTCTCAAGCTGGTCTGCCGGAATATTCATCAATACACCGGTTGCAATCAGCATCTGATATGGAACACCAATCCAGATATTAATTATAATAATCATAACATGCGCCCAGCCCGGTGCAGACAGGAAAGGGATATACGATGTAGAAATCAGCCCAGCATCCCTTAAAAATCCAGTCAGCCCGATATTTGAGCAAATTGTATTGACAATACCGCTGTCTGCAAAGAAGTTCCTTACCAAAAGCAAAGAAACAAACTGTGGCACAGCGATTGTTACTACAAACAATGTACGCCAGAATTTCGGTGCCCTTGTCTTTGCACTGTTTAACATCAGGGACAAAAGAATTCCGCCAATATAAGTGGTAAACGTTGAGAACAGCGCCCATACTAGCGTCCATGCCAATACGCGGATAAATGAATAGCCAAATGTTGAAGTAAGTCCGCCGCCGCCAAACAATGCAATAAAGTTCTTAAAACCTACCCATGTAAAAAGCTCTGTAGGCGGTGTATGCTGCTGGTCATAATTTGTAAAAGCAACAAAAATCAACAGAAGGATTGGTATCAGGGTAAATACAATAACACCCAGGACAGGAAGAGTCAAAAGGGTAATATGGAACTTTTCCCCAATATATGTCTTCAAATCTTCCTTGAATGTATTGATATGTTCGCCCTGCTCCTCCATTAACTGAAGCTTATATACATTAATTGTATTTCTAATCCAAACAATAAATGCAGCAAACCAAACCACAAAACTAAACAATGAAAACAACAAAATCATAAAAGAGTGGTCATAATCATTAAATTCACTCTTCATCGTCTGCGGATTAAAAACTTTCTCTGCCTTCACTGTTCCCAAAGAACCAAACTTTGGTACATATTCCATTGCAAAGAATATTGTGAAAAGAATGACCGCTGCTTCCAGCGCAGTCATAATCAATGCCTTAATATACTGTTTCCGGCGGACATAACCAGCCCCCCACCACAGTAAAGACAGTTTTACAAAAAGATCACCTTTGGCAACTGCTGTTCCAAAGCTTGAGAAAAACCCGCCAATTGCCTTAAAAAAGCCACTTACCGCAGCCATGGCAGTACCTTTTTTCTGATTCGCCATAAAAATCCCCCATTCTTGCCTACGCCCACTATTAGGGACATAAGCACAAATTTGCCCGTGAAACTATTTTTTCACAGTACTTCTCCTTTCTGGCAAAACAACAACTGTTACATTCATGGTAATGAATACTTGTTCATATTACACCATGAAACAAATAGACAGGCAGTGATGCAATGTGTATGTATACACACCACATACACGCCTGTTCTGTTCAGCCGTTCATATGTTTCCTGCTTAAAACCTACTCAACTTTTGCAGTAACACCAGCTACCAAATCATCAAGTGCCTTCTGGATGCCCTTGTCATCATTAGCCTTCAGCTTGCCTTTTGCAAGAATTTCACCAAATGTAGCTGCCGGATCCCAATACTTGCCGCCTACCATCTGGATTACACCAAACTCTGCTTCAGAAGCAACTGCAGTTGCTGCAATATCTTTTGTAATCGCTTCATCTTCCAATGCCTTCTTATTCGTAGGAACCTGGACAGCCTGCTTGAAGTGTTCAATCTGGGTTTCTTCATTTCCGATAAACTCTGCAAGAAGAACAGCCCATCCTGCATTCTTAGAATATGCATTTACGCCTTCAAACTTATAGCCATATGCAGGCTTCATCTGAACCTGGTCATTGCCAACAGTAAAGGTTGGAAGTTTGATTGCTGAATATCCCTTCCCCCATACTTTCTCTGCATTGCCGGCATCCCATGTACCAGAAACTGCTGCACAGAGGTCACCAGACGCAATCAGGTCAGAAATCTTGCCGTCTGCCATTGCCATAAAGGAAGAATTTGAAGTAATGTTTAATATTCCCTTTGCTACATCAACACCCGTATAGCCATCCGCACTCTTGCCGTTCCAATCCATTGTTGTCGTACCATCTGCATTCAGGCCGGTTGTAAAACCTGATCCATAGAAGAAGGATGCAAGATACCATCCGGAATTCAATGTCATGCCAACTTTCTTCTTTGCTTTTGCTGCTGCTGCAAGCAAAGTATCCCAGCTTGCTGCATCTTCCTCTGAAATTACAGAAGAATCATAATACAGGAAATAACTGTTTCCACCTGTTGTAGGGAACGCATACATGCTGCCGTCAACACTTGCTGCTTCAACAGAGTCTTCAACGTTCGCATTCTTTACATCATCCAGTGTCTTGTTTGCCATGGAGAGGGCCTCTCCATATTCATCCAGGTTCAGTAAAGCGCCTGCCTTTACCAAATCAGGAAGCTGGTCGCTTGCAAAAGAGAATACATCTGCAGCAGCTTCAATATCTGTCAGAATTGTATCCTTTGCTGTAGATTCAGATTCCACGCCAATCTGGATATCAAATTTCTGGTCAGGGTAAGCCGCCTCAAACTTTGATACCACGTCCTTCAGGAAATCCTGGTCACCCTCTGCGCCCCAAAGGGTAAGCTTAACCGTTTCATCTGAAGTCTTTTTTGCAGAAGAACCTGCAGAACTTGCCTTATCTGATCCTGACTTACTGTCATCAGCAGCGTCATCTGCCCCACATCCTGCCATTGACACTACCATTGTTGCACAAAGCAACATGCTAAGAAGTTTTTTCCTCATTACCAATTTCCTCCTTTAATAAATTGAAAACCATTACTGGTTTGTCATGTTGTACAGTTTACACATCATTCCCACTTCTCTCTGTACTAAGAATCCACACAAAACTTTCCTGTACCATATTCATAAGTAAAAAAACACGCTCCAAAACTTACAGCTGGCAGCAGGCAATTTTGTATCATTACAGAAAACTGTCCCTGGCACACATTTTTCTATAAAAATGGCTCCTTTCCTAAAAATGACGCGCAACCGATTGCTCTATTTAATATACAAAAAAATATGTGAATTGTCAATATAAAATGCATCATATTCTTTTTATTTTTTTATATTTTATATACAATCAAAAAATTATTCTAAAATCTGCTTTTAAAAAGCTGCTGACAATTATGAATATTTCTTTACAGATTGCGCAAACTATGATATAATAGCGCAATCGGTTGTTCATTGAATAGATAAATATTATTACACTCACCAAAGCTTGTGTTTCCGCAAAACACATTTAAACAGAAATGGAGGATTTCTTATGAAACAGGATTGCCTTTTATTTGGTGCAGCATATTATGATGAATACATGCCTTATGACCGAATTGAAACAGACATGTCTCTTTTAAAAGAAGCCGGAATGAATGTCATACGCATCGCTGAATCTACCTGGAGCACATGGGAACCGCAGGATGGCGTTTTTGATTTTACCCATCTTCACCGGATGCTGGATGCAGCGTCAAGGCACGGTTTAAATGTTATTGTTGGCACGCCAACCTATGCCATCCCTTCCTGGCTCGCAAAAAAGCATCCCGATATCCTTGCAGTCACCAAAAACGGGCAGGAACTCTATGGACACCGCCAGCTTACTGATATTACAAACCCTTCCTATCTAAAATATGCCGAAAGAATTATCCGCCGCCTAATGGAAGAAGTGCAAAACTACCCTAATATCATTGGCTTCCAATTAGATAACGAAACCCGATCCGCGGGCGCTGCCTCTCCAGAAACACAAGCCCTCTTTGTTTCCAGGATGAAAGAAAAATATCCTGATATAGAAGATTTTAACCTGGCATTCGGCTTAGATTACTGGAGTAACCGAATTGCAGGCTGGGAAGATTTTCCTGATATCCGGGGCACAATTAACGGCAGCCTTTCCGCTGCCTACAAGCGTTTCCTGCGGGACTGCATTACAAATTTCCTGCATTGGCAGGCTTCTATTTTAAGGGAATATATGAAACCTGGCCAGTTTATCACCCATAATTTTGATTTTTCATGGATGGAATATTCCTTTGGACTACAGCCTGAAGTCAACCAATTTGACGCCGCCAGATGCATGGACGTAGCCGGGGCAGATATTTACCATCCTTCACAGGAACATCTGACCGGGGCAGAAATTGCGTTTGGCGGGGCTGTTGCCCGTTCCCTGAAAAAAGATAATTACCTCGTCCTGGAAACACAGGCACAAGGGCGGCTGACATGGCTTCCCTATCCAGGGCAGCTCCGCCTGCAGGCATACAGCCATCTTGCTTCCGGGGCAAACAGCATTATGTACTGGAACTGGCACTCTATCCACAATTCTTTTGAATCTTATTGGAAGGGTGTTTTAAGCCATAACCTTGAGCCAAATGCCACATACCACGAATTAAAAGCTTTTGGGGCAGAAGCCCGCCCTTTGGAAAAACATCTGATAAACCTGCGCAAAGACTGCAAAGCAGCAATTATTATTGATAATGCAAGCCTTACCGGGCTGGATGAATTCCCAATTTATGAAGAAGGCGCACAAAGTATCAGCTATAACCACATTTTACGCCAGTTTTACGATGCCTGTTACCAGATGAACCTTGAATGCGACCTATTGTCTGTCCAGGATAACTTCTCAGACTACCCGGTTTTAATTGTACCTGCGCTGTATTCTGCTTCTGAGGAAACTTTATGCAAAATCAAAAATTATGTACAGGAAGGCGGGCACCTTCTTCTGGGATTTAAAAGTGGATTTTCAGATGAGGAATTAAAAATATACCATGACAATCAGCCTCATCTCCTGACAGACTGCATCGGAGCTGCCTATGACCAGTTCACCAGACCAGAAAATGTTGCGCTGCACTTCACAGAAGCGTTTTCAAAAAACAGCTTAGAACTGCCGGAAAATGATTTCCCTGTCAGTGAATGGATGGAACTGATACAGCCTGAAACAGCCCAGGTATGGGCTTCCTATAAACATCCTTATTGGGGGGAATATGCAGCAGTAACGTATCACGAATTTGGGAAAGGCAGCGCGGCCTACCTTGGCTGCTTTACCAGCATTCCTGCATTACAGCTTCTCATCCAGAGAATTTGCAGCATAGCAAATATTAAGCTGCCAGAATATTCCTTCCCTTTAATTTTAAAAAAGGGATATAACGATGCCGGAAACCTAATCCGTTATTATTTTAATTATTCCTCCTCCCCCGTTTCATTTTGCTATGACGGAAAAAAGGGGACTGAACTTCTGGCATCAAAAAAAGTATCTGCCTGTGAACAGATAGAAATTCCTGCCTGGAACCTTTTGATTGTGGAAGAAAGATAAGGAACTGTTAAGAAATTAATCCTTAACAGTTCCTAAAAAACGATGTACTAGTATAACCCATTTTAATTACCTTATCTTTTGGTGAGGATGCTTTTTTGAGAGTGCAGGTGTAAAAACGTAGTTCTACGCTCCGCTTCGGTCCTTGCTAAACAAGTGCCACTGGCACTTGTTTAGCAACGTAGCGGGCTACGCTGAGGATTTTACGCCTGTGCTATCGGGAAAACAGACCAGCAAAAGGTATGGCTAATTAAAATGGGTTATACTAGGCTGCCATTGGTAAAATTTTGGAGTTGCCAAAGGCAGCCAATTTGTGCAATATTTAATCTTCAAATACGCCCTAAAGTTCAAAAGGTCCTGATCCAATCTCCACTACATAAAATTTGGCAGAGTATCCAATTTTTTCTTTATAAGCAGTCCCTACTCTTTTTATAAATTCATCTACCATGTTATTTTTTACAATACTAACTGTACATCCGCCAAAACCTGCCCCTGTCATACGCGAACCAATCACACCGTCAACCTTCCACGCCTCTTGTACAAGCGTATCCAGCTCCTCGCCTGTCACCTCGTAATCATCACGGAGCGAAATATGTGATTCGTTCATTAACTTTCCAAATAACTCAATATCATTATTTTTTAATGCATGTACTGCCTTTATGGTACGCTGGTTTTCATATACTGCATGTTTTGCCCTTTTACGGCGGTCTTCATCACGAATTGCCATTTTTACTTGCTCAAAAAGCGCTTCATCCAAATCCCCCAGTGTATTAATTCCCATGCCTGCCTGAATTTCAGAAAGAGCCATTTCACATTCCTCACGGCGCTCATTATATTTAGAGCTGCTTAAACCACGCCTTTTATTGCTGCTGGATATAATAATTTTTGCATCCTTTAGCTTAACTGGCGCGTATTCATAAGATAAATCCGCAGTATCCAAAAATATAGCGCAGTCCTTTTTTCCCATAGCAATTGCAAACTGATCCATAATGCCGCAATTAACCCCATTAAAATTATGCTCTGCGTACTGTCCAATCAACGCAAGGTCTTGGTTGGAAATCCCAAAACCAAAAAGGGCGTTTAAAATTACCCCTGTTACTATTTCAATAGAAGCAGAAGAAGAAAGCCCCGAACCACTTGGAATATCCCCAAACACCATTAAATCTATCCCACATGGGATTTTATACCCCTTCTGCTCTACTGCCCACATAACGCCTTTTGGATAATTCAGCCATCCATCTTCTTTGCATGGCGTCAATTCATCCAAAGAAGATTCTAATATTCCCAATTTAGAAAAATTCACTGAATAAAACCGCAGCTTTCTGTCCTTCCTCTTCTTTACCACAGCATATGTCCCAAGTGTCAAAGCGCACGGAAATACATGCCCTCCATTGTAATCTGTATGTTCCCCAATCAGATTTACCCTGCCTGGTGCAAAAAAAACACGTACACCTGTAATATCACCATATACCTTTTCAAATTTTTTCACTAATGTACTCTTATCTTTCATCCATTATCTCCATTTCATATGTAACCATTGAATTAACTTTCATTCTCCCGAACGCAACTAGATCCCCCGCCGCCCTGCAATGCCCTGTTCTAATTTTTAAATGCGATTATTTATCTTTTATAGTGTCAATTAATTGCGTTAGGAATGCCTCACATCCTTCCAATATATCCTCATAGGTCTGATCAAAATTCCCGGTATACCAAGGATCTGCAATATCTCTGCTGCTTCCAGCAAATTCCAGCAGTAAGGATACTTTCCCTTCTATATCTTCCCCTATAATCCGAAGAATATTCTTATAATTCATATGATCCATCCCTATAATATAATCATATTTTTTATAATCACTTCGCCTCATCTGGACTGCTACCCGATTGTCTGTCGGAATCCCAACTTCCCGCATCTTCATCCGAGTCCCATAATGAATGTGGTTGCCAATTTCTTCCATGCTAGTAGCAGCAGATGCAATATAAAAGTTATTTTCATAACCGCTTTTTTTTACTAAATATTTCATAACGTATTCTGCCATAGGGGAACGGCAAATATTGCCGTGGCAGACGAATAGTATTTTTATCATATTTTCCAACTCCCTGCATAAATTGTTATATCTTTATATCCCTTGTATTTCCAACAGTTTCACACTGTCCTGTAAAACTGCCCTTTATGCAAATCTTAGCATACCTTAGCATATCCTGTCCAGTAAAAGGTGTAAATCCAGGTGCAAAAAATACCTTTTGCACCTGCGGTTTTTTGCCCAAAAATAAAATTGCAGGAAAAAGAAGTTCCCTGCAATTTTACGCTTATATCTGCAAATTTCCATAGCTTAAACATTTTACATATTCTAAAGAAGCTATAACCGTGATAGATATTTTTCTCTATCGGAATCCGGAATCTTCATGGCTGCCATTGCTTCATCCGAAGTCAGTTTTAAAGTTTCCATTAAATTCCTAATTGCTTGCAGCAATGTATTTTCAGCAGCTTCATCCCGCATATCCTCCATAATTTTACACATTTCACTCACTCCTTTTGGGTTTTCTTTTAAATACCTTGTCCGTTCCGCCATCAATTCATAATTCATGCTATCAGCATCCGTGCAGTTAAAATCGTGCATTAATTTCCCTAAATCTGAGTCACCACGGTAACCGCCGTTTACATAAAGGATATGCTCCCCATCTGCAAAAGCTTTGCCGGTTACCAGATTTATCCTCTCAATGGGATAGAGGGCTTCCCCCTGGCCATAGAAATCTTTCTCTGTGAGAAAAATAGTATAGGTTTCTGGCAGTTCATCAAACTCCTGCCCGGCATCCAGATTTTCAATATCCATGACACTGGAATAATACCTTGCACGGTGCGGCTCTGCACCCCCGCCAGCCTTCTGGACTTCCAGGTCATACCGTCTGTTGGAGGAATCTATTCCATATGCATCCAGGCAGACTGACCTTGCGCCTGCCAGCCTTTTCATATCCTTCTGTGTTTCACATGCCGTAATTATTAAATCCTGTTTACCTGTGATAATCCGCAGGACTAATTCGGCTAATGGGATATTGTCCCTGAACATACAACGGAAAAAGTCATCATCTATTGGCCGCAGCTGGCGCAAACGCTGTAAATCTTTCTGCCGTTCCTGTTCCCTTAACTCCTGTTCGTTCTTATCCATAAGCATTCTCCATTTTCTTTATCATATTATAATCTGAAAATTTTCAAAATGCAACGAAAAACACTATACTGTATGACGTAACTCTGTCATTTCATCCCCTTCAAATCCTCAGGCCTCTGTTACTCCTGCCCCTGTCTGTTCTATGATTATTCCATCAATAAATTGATTATTATGAAGTACTCCCCACTTTAATAACCGCGCCCAAAATAAGATACGCTATTTTCTCCTTTAATTACCTGACAGTCTCCGCAGCTCTTCACTGGCATCCTCGAAATCCAGATGTGTATAAGTATTCAGGGTAACGCCGATATCGCTGTGCCCCATAATATATTGCAGCGTTTTGGGATTCATCCCACTCTTTGCCATATTAGAACAAAAAGTATGCCTGCATACATGCGGCGTTACCCTTGGCATCTGTACTTTGTAAATCCTGTTATATTTCTGGCAGATATGTTTCATATACTTCTCCTAGTGGAGCGCAACCATTGGCTTCTCATCCTTGTCAAGAAACAGGAAACCGGAATAACCGTCTATTATCATCTCAACCTTTGGTTTCTTACGGTTTCTTATCACCCTCCGAAAACAGTCAGCTACTTCCTGTGTCATGGGAATCTGTCTTGTGCCGCTGGCAGTTTTTGTCGGTTCAACCGTATAACCTACTCTTGTAACACGCTGCAACTGATGGTCTACATTAATTTTCATATTTTCAAAATCAATGTCTGACAATGTAAGCCCAACAAATTCCGATATACGAAGCCCTGTATGGAACAAGATATAAATACCATCATAATACTGTTTAAAGTGTTTATCCTCTGCTATAAACTTTAACAGATTCCGTTCCTGCTCCCTGCTGATTGCTTCCCTTGTTACACTGTCATTGACTACCACATTCACCAGTTCAAAAGCAAATGGGTTTTTGCGTACCAAGTCATCATCAAATGCCATTTGGAAAGCAGGCCTGACAACACCCCTGATTGTCTTAATCGAACTATATCCCCTCCCTTCCTTCTGCAGGCGGATCAGCCATGCCTTGGCATCTGAAAGCTTTACCTTATCAATCCGTTTCCTGCCAAATTCGTCTCTTTTCAAAAGATTGATTACTGTCCTGTAACCAGCTTCGGTAGTGGGGCGTACCCCTGTTTTTAAGGAAACGTATTTTTCCACCAGTTCTAATACAGTCAGCCTGCCGCCTTCCGGGATAATCTGGTCAAACATATCTGCCGCAATCTGCTTCTCCTTTTCCCGCAATGAAATCTCATGCTTCTTTCCAGCAGGCATCCTATCGTTTTTGTCTAACCTCCACGAATATGCATAACGGATTGTCCCAAATGCATCCGTATATTTATAGCGGTACCTTCCGTCCGCCATCTGGATTTCGCCACTGCGCAAAATCCTGTTCCTGCTGTCCCGTCTTTTCCCACTCATAATTCCAGCCCCTTTCTCTTTCATTCAGAAGTTTTTTTGGCAACAATAAGGCGTACCACCACGATTACAACAATTTTCTATCGCACAAAAACGCCCTGGCATGGCATAGTTTTCCACGCCAAGGCTGATTTTTGAAAAATAGCGAAAATAGAATATTGTCAGACAACCGTTGCCTCATCCACAAATTTTTCAAATTTGAGCCTTTTGATTTGGACTCTGTTGCCGATAAAGAGTATATAATCGGCGTCCGGATTGTCAGCCACTAACTGACGCAACCGCTTTTGCCCGATGTGAAAGTATAAAGCCGCCTCTTCAATTGAAAGCGTATACTTTTTCCAAATTGGAATTGATTCCTTTTGCATAATGGTTCCTCCCTTGCTAAATTGTAAAATAAGGTCTATGACTATCGTATTTAAAAATATAATATATAATCGAAACTAATCACTTTTCCATTTCTTTGTCGCACTAGCTGGCTTTTTAAACCCTGGAACTAAGTCTCAAAGGCTTTCTGATCAATATATTGTCCAGCAGCATTGGACCGATTGAAATAAACTCCCCCCTGTCAAGTGTCTGCAACACCTGTGTCCAATTTTTTGCAGCCCCCGAATCAATTATCCTTGCAAGTGTACCCGCCTGTGCTGTATTAGGATGAAACAATAAAATCAAACCGCATTGCATTAGTTTCTGATGCAGTGAGGATGCAGATTTCGCTTCAAACTGTTGTGTTGCCAGGATAAGGTTTATATTGAATTTCCTGCCTTCCGAAAGAATCTGGCTCACTGCGCCCTCCTTTCCAGAAGGAAGGTTTTGAAATTCGTCTAAGAATATGAAAATGCCTTGTCCGCAAAACTCAGAAGTCACTGCAACCCTCCAAAAATACGAAAGAAGTAGTTCTGCAACAATGCCCTGTGTTTCCAAATCAAATTTACTTAGCCGGATGATATTTATTTTTCCCATTTCAATAAATGTGCTGCCCGGACGAAAAATATTATGGGCAGTAAGCGGATAAAGCTTTTCCCTGACAGCTTCCGCAGCAACCGTCCCTTCTCCAGACAATGCACGGTCAATGGCAGAAAAGCCAAAAATATCATACTCCCCATTTTCTGCAACAAGCGATACCGCCCTACGCAAAACCGCCCTTTGCCCTGTACCAAGTTTTGTTGCCCTGGAAATCATATCCACAACTGCACCAACCGTATCAATTTGCTTTTCTGTCTCCCCATCAGAAAAAGTCAGTGGTAAAAACAAGTTACAGGAAAGCCCTTCATGGTAGACGTCGACCTCATGTGCATCATTGGTAAACGCTTCCCTATAAAGAGGAAAAATCTGTTCCTCCGAAGCTATGGAATGCAGGTCAAAAACAACAACCGTTTTTTCCTGCTGGCTCAATCCGGTAATTATTTTTTGCGCCTGGACACTTTTTCCGCTCCCTGACTTACCCAAAATTAAAATGTGCTGGTTCAAGGCTGTTTCAGTATCAAAACTAACCTGCTTTCCCTTGTAATTTCCTAACGCTACTAACATCGTCGCCCTCCTTATATCTGCTTACATAAATCTATGATATCCAGTTCCCCAACACAGTTCAGCCTGCTTCTTTTAAAACGCAGCATCCGCTCCCGCCTGTATACGCCATACAAATCGTAGTACGGCATTTTGACGGAATATGTCCGTGTATTTTCCGGACAAAGAAGCCCTTCCTGAACCAGAGCCTTTTTTACTACCCCCAATGAAAAAATCCTTAAAAGGGGTTCTGCAATTTTCTTAAAAAAAGATTCTTTGAAAAATATAAAATCAGAATCAAAATAAACTGCCTGATGAAAATTTTCGACCGCACACATTTCCAAATTTGGAAGCTCGTGCAGGGCAAAAAATTCTTCGCCTTCAATAAAATGATATAATTCGCTTATAAACACATCTCCCAAATTGCCCGCGCCTTTGTTGTCGTCATCAAAATCCAGCAATTTCTCAGCACAGCAGAGCAACATGTCGAAACTGAATTGACATTTGCTATCCAGTGTGCTAGGATAAATAAAACAGACCGCTGAAAACAAAGCCCGCTTATCCTGTGAAAAGCCATCCGAGATAAGTGCATTAATCTTATTTTCGACTAAGGTTAACTGCCTGTCTGATGGCACTGCTATCATTCCATCAACATGTACGCCATCCAAGTTCCCATCAATAAAAACTGTAAAAAAAGCATCCAAATCGCAGTCAATGGGAATCCCCTCTGAAATTACTAATGGCAAAGCATTAATGTCCGTTTCTTCTATTGCTCCAGCCATTACAACAGTGCTAAGAAAAGATAGAAACTCCTTCCCTTTCCGGGTATGCGAATACGGATAAATTACAAAAGTTGAGTTTGATTCGGAAAAAATTCTTTTGCATTCCTTTATTCGTGTATACTCAGATATGCAGGGCGCATTACCATCTGAAAAGATATTGACAGTTGTTTTTAACTGCCCTTTTTCTACTACTACCAGCAAGGGTTTTGTCAGTTCCAATTGACACCCTTTAAGAATTGGATAGTTAATTGCCATCGACTTCAAGATAATAATTGTGTTTTCAGTATCGTGCGATAAGTTACACATCCTGCAGCACCTCCCTCATTGTAAGCTCTTGATTATAAGCAAAATGCCATCTGCCATCTTTGCCTTTGTTCCACCCATAGGTAAATGAAAGCTCCACTTCTTCTGCACTGTCGATAGAGTATGCAAGCAATGCGGCTGCCGCTTCTTTTTCCATCCTGCCTGACACCAGCATCAAAACCCCATGCGCCTTCAACTTTTTAAGAAAAACATCTGGTGACAGCCCATCATTGTCGTAAAGAAAAGAAACACTGTTTTGATTCGTGTCACCCCATGAAACTTCCAGCACAGCACAAGTCTTTGGAAAATATGATACATATAAGACCGGCTTATAGTTCCTAACGTTGAGTAAAGGCCTGGAACGTATATCTTTTCCTTCCGAGTCTGAAATAGCATAAATCAGCCTGCCATCCGAATCCCGGTACACTGTGCTGCCCAGCATCTGCTGATATGTATGGTACGCCACCCGTATCTGCCTGCTCTTTTCCTCAAATTCCAGCCGCTGGCTTAAGGACGCCTGCTGCTTTTCCAAATCGAGCCGCCCCTTTGCATATTCATAGTCCAGCCGCCCTTGATTCCTGAAAAACTGTTCCTCTTGATACTGTGGGTTACAGTATTGAGTAGGTATCCCCTGATTTCCGTACTCCATTTTTTCACCTCCTGACAAAATAATACTAGCAAAAATCCAAAAGGAAATGTGCGCTCTCAAAAGAAATTTTCTTGATAATTTTTTTGCTTAAGGTCGCATAACTTTGCAGACACATAAAATTTTCTGAAATCATATAATGCAATTTAGTTGCATCTTTCAGTGTCGAAGAGTATTATAATATTTACAATATAATCAATTACACGGAGGAATCCCGAAATGTACAAGAATGAAACAATTTTCTACAGGAACGAAACAATCCCTACAATTAAGAACTTTAAACTAGCACTCCCAGATAACAAACCTGATACCAAACCTGATAACACTGAAATTGAACAAAATGATTCATATCATAATATCACAGCAAAAAATACTGAAGCAAAATCAGCACTTGAAAAAATTATAAATATTGAGAGTGTATCTCTGCAGCCATGTTTAAAAACTACCTGTAAAAGATGTTATACAATAAAAGATATGCTATCAGCACAGACATGCCTCGAAGCCCTAGATTATCTGGAAACTATAAAATATGCTTCATTTGTCACCTATGCAAGGCAACTGCTATATCAATATTTATATAGCAGTTATGATATTTCTGCCTGCAACTTACTATCCCAGACAAGAAATATGAAGCAAGAAGATAAATGTTATTTAAATAGTAAAATCCCTTTCGAAACAAAAACACTTAAATTTGGTATGAAAAAAAAAGAGTTAACACCGTCAGAAAACGTCCGGACTAATATTGGTAACTATTTATCTAATTGGAGCAAATCCGGCTCGCCTAAAACCCAATGTGGGTTATATTCAAATAATGTTTCTTCAGTAAGTGCTTCAAAAATACGCTATTATCTTCCAGTTTATGAAATTCCTATATTTTTGCTTTTATTTACCTTTTCTGACAGAAGGGATTTTAAACACACAATATCTCAAAAAAATCCTGATAGGCTTCCATACCATAAATTAAAAACAGATATAGAAGCTTACCAATTAGTCTTAAGTAAACTAGATGATATCTATAAAACCTATACCAACCCTTGCCTATACCCAAGCTATGCCTGGCGCTGTGATAATATATTTCTATTTTACAAATTTAACACATTTCTTCAATATCATGATTTATATTTAAGTAATACCATACTAGACACTATTGCTAAACATTACAAATTTGAATATAGCCAAATAGAAGAAATTAAGAATATCATTTTAAAAACTATATTTGAAGACAAAGATTTTATTACAAACGGTTTAAAAAGCAATTACTTGGATTTCATGCTTCCTTTTGACATTCTTTTTCAATTTAATATTTTTACTTTTGATTATGGTAAATCACCAGAACTATTTGAAACAGAACTCGTACATATAAAGGAAACGGCAAAACAAATCTTAAACACAGAACTAACTATCAAACCTGATACTCAATTATTCTCTTCTAAAGGCGACTGTTTTTCTATATCCGAAACCGAAAACAGATTACTTAATTTTTTGAATAATAATAAATTCTACACAACTTATTACGACCCAAAAAAGATTTTTCTTAAGGATTATTTAAAAAATTACAGGACAAGTGAAACTGGCTTTAGCTTTGACGCTATTGCACAAAGCATAAGGGAAAATACAAACAACTATCCTTTCTGCCCCCCGCTTTCTTAAAAAAGTATTGTAAAGGAATCCCTGCCCATCTTTTTTCTGCAACCAATATAAAAATTGGCAAAAAGTTGTTATTTTTTGCCAATTTTTATATTATAATTAAGAAAATGTGGGCAAACGCACACTCAGCACGTTGATTTGCAAAAATGCATTACCAGCAAAACAATGACTACCACTTTTAAGGAGATAGGAAGCTCTTATATGAATCTCCCTATCCCCAGCCTATTTTTACCCTTCCTGCGGTTTCTGCCTGTCCATAAAATCCTTCACATAGGCATTCAGTATCTCTTCAATTTCATCCCATGTGTCTGCTTTCAGGTATTCATTTTCCAGGTATATCTCCCACAATTTTGCAAGGA
>RAYE01000153.1 GCA_003612285.1 bacterium D16-51
GGTCAATTTTCAAAGTAAATTCCACATTCTCAAAATAAATTCCATGATTAGTCACCTGTTTGTGAATAAAATTTAAAAACAGGTGACTTTTTCCTTTTTTAGGTGTAAAATTGAGGTGGATTTTCGGGAAATATGGTAAAAATGGGCATGGTTAATAAGAAGTGGCATTTAGCTGTTTTTTTCGTCAGAGTAAATTCCACCCCTGTTTATGGTATTGTGCTGTGTTGCCCGGTTTTTGAAAGGACAGCGGAAAAAAGTGTCTATATTTTTCACTGTCCTTCTCCATGTGCTGCTGTCTGTTTTAATAATTGTCTAGTCCTTTTTAAATACAGACCTGTTTAAGGTTACATCCTGTGCCGGGATCTTTGTGCATCCCAGTGAATGCAGGATGGATTCCCCGTATAAAAATTCCATCATGTCATATGGGCATTTATTTCCAAGGCTTTTGCGGCATACGGAATTGATATGGTCCATCATGGCCTGGATGTCTGCCTGTGTCAGTCCGTCCATGTCGGTGCCTTTTGGGATAAACATCCGGATAAATTCATGGTTGCGCTCCGCGGAACCCTTCTGGTGCGGGGCAGAGGGGTCGCAGTAAAACACATGGGTCCTTTGGTTTTCTTCCCGGTCGAATTCAATTGCAGACGGATTTGAAAATTCAGTCCCATTGTCTCCAAGAAGCACCGGCATAATGCGGGTGAACTCATCCGGGCGGAGTTCCCAGTACAGACGCTCGAAAATGTCTATTACAGATTGGGAATCGTTTGCGTCACGGAGAAAGGCGAGCATGAATTCTGCTTTTACAAAATGGATGGTCAGAAGCACCTTCCCGCCCTTCTTTCCTTCCACGGAATCTATTTCTGCAATCGGAAGATCGGGGTGGCTGGAAATGAATGCATTGAAATCATCATAAGTGCGGTTGATGCGGCAGGACTTGTCTACTTTCAGGTGCTTTCTAACCCTCCTTTTTGCATAGCGCACTTTTCGGGGAAGGTCGATGTTTTTTGCCGTGAATACGTTGTAATCAATCAGGCGGTAGATGGTGCTTTCGCTGACAGTGATGGAATCCCTGTTTGTTGTGCAGATATGGTTTATGGACTGCCCCTTCATGATGAGGGGGGGGGAAATGACGGAGTCCAGATGCCTGGCCTCGTTTTCTGTCAGTGAAATGCCCTGTCTTGATTCAGAAAGCACGGACAGATACTCCCGCTGTGCAGAAACCGGATGATAAAAATGTTTTTCCAGCGTGCATCTTCTTAAATCCGTACATCCATTGCAGACATAAGGGGCCCTGTTAAGTTTTGGGCAGTGCTCCTGTTCATAATCCGGACACTTTGAATTGCATGATTTGCAAAAGTGGCAGAAATGGGTATTGCGCCTGGATGTGCATGGGTCACAGATAAGACGGCGGTCACATTTGAAGCGGTGGACGCAGGAATTGTAGGCTTTTCCCATGCAGCCGGTCTTTTCATAGACAAGATGGCAACGGATTTCTTTTGAGATGGTGGTACAGTCCTTGTCGAGCTCCCTGCCGATTGCCTTAAATGATGCTCCCTGTTCGAGCATGGTATTGATTTTGAATCTGTCATCCTGGGTTAAGTGTTTTTGGTTAGCCATATGTATTTCCTCCTTTTTGCCGGAACACAGCCATACCAATATAACATTTTTTGTCGAAGTAAATTCCACATCTGGCATTTGTCAGAGTAAATTCCATATTCAGAGGGGAAGGGGTGGAATTTAGTTTGGAAATTGAGT
>RAYE01000154.1 GCA_003612285.1 bacterium D16-51
ATTTTAGCCGTAATTACTGCGGTAGTAACAGTGTGTGCAGAAGCACTTAGTGAAAAAAGCAGGGAGGATTAGAGAGTGAAAAATAAGTTTTTCACTCGGCAAGTTTGTGTCTGCGCTGCGACACAAACGTTGCATTATGCGCAATAAGGCAAAGGTGAACGGGGTTCACCTTGCAGAAATGAGGTAAATTATGCCAGCAGAGGTTGAGACGATGTTTTATGTCAGGGAAACGCCCTGGCATGGGTTAGGCACAAGGGTGGAAGGGGCAGTGTCTTCCGAAGAAGCCCTGTCTGCCGCCGGGCTAAACTGGGACGTGGTGCAGGAAAAGCTTTATACAGAGGATGGGTACTGCGTCCCGGGGTTTTACGCCAATGTAAGGGACAGTGACAATAAGGTGCTGGGGGTTGTGACAAACCGCTACAAAATTGTGCAGAACAGGGAGGCGTTTGCATTTACGGACGGGCTGTTTGGGAAAGGTGTGAAGTATGAGACAGCAGGCTCTTTACGGGAAGGCAGGAAAACATGGATTCTTGCAAGGCTGCCGAAAGCATACCGCCTGGCAGAGGACAAGGTAATGCCGTACCTGGTATTCAGCAACAGCCATGACGGCTCTGGGGCTGTCAAAGCTGCCATGACCCCGGTGCGTGTTGTATGCAACAACACCTTGAACCTTGCCCTGCAGAGGGCAGACCGCATCTGGACGGCAAGCCATACAGGGGACATGGAGAGCAAGTTAGAGGATGCGAGGATGACTCTGTTCATGGCGGAAAATTACATGAATGAGCTTTCAAAAGAAGCAGGGAAACTGAGCAGGAGGAAGGTCAGCGATGCAGAAGTGGACGAATATATTAAAATGCTGCTCCCGATTGCAACGGATGCAACCGAGGTTACGGAAAAGAACGTGAAGAAGCTCCGGGAATATTTATCATGACAAACAGGAAGGGGCTGAACGGATTTGCCACAATCCTTTACCCGGGGGCTTTAAAGGGCGCTGCGGATATGATTGGGAAGGATTTGTATGTGATGCCGTCCTCGGTGCATGAGGCAGTCCTTGTCCCGGCAGGCCGTTTTATGGAAGCATCCGAACTTTTTGGGATGGTCCGGGAAGTTAATGCATCATGTGTGGCAGAGGAAGAAGTTGTTTCTGACAGTGTTTATTTCTATGACAGGAAGGAACAGAAATTATGTATGGCAGGGGAGGAAGGATTATGTGTAAGATTATAGCAAGGACAAAGGACATGCCAAGGGAAGAATGGCTGAAGCTTAGGAAGCAGGGGATTGGAGGGAGCGACGCAGGCGCAGTCTGCGGTGTGAACCCGTACAGCAGCCCCATTATGCCCTGCAGTGTTACCATTATATGGCGGTGACAGGGAAGAAGACATGGTACATTGCGGCTGTTATCCTTGGCAGGGAATTTGTCTGCAGGAAGCTTGTATGGGATGATGCACTAATCAGCCATTTAATTGAAGCAGAAAGGTCCTTCTGGCATAACCATGTTGTCCCAGGCATCATGCCGGAACCGGACGGCTCAAAAATATGCGACGAAGTGCTTGGGAAATATTTCCGCACGGTGGAAAAGGAAAGTGAAATCATCCTGGAAGGCTTTGACGAAAA
>RAYE01000155.1 GCA_003612285.1 bacterium D16-51
CTTGTGAGTTAAAAGTTTGTATCACTAAGAAGCCAGAGAATCCCACTGTTCTTCTGGCTCTTCCTGCAATCCATGAATTATCTGCGTTATGTATAATTCGGGCTTTTGCCCTAATAAGCGGAAAAAATGTTTCCGGAAATAGTGCATCAGTGCTGCCTCAGAAACCCTTCCCCTGGAGGGTGTCCTCTGGTAACGGAGCTGCCTGGAACTGGCCTTTCCGATACAGCATATGGAAAGGCTTTGCAGGATTCCCATTGCGATGCAGGAAAGGGCCATATGCATCTCAATGGCACGCACAGCTTCCAGTACTTTTTGGCGGGGCTTTTCGCCTTCCACACGTTCCATGGGCGCAGGTTCCCCTTTCTTCTGGTAATAGCTTAGTTTGGGCAGATACTTTGACCAGAAGCGGTAGCAGAAAGCCCCGGTCTGCTGTTTTAGTTCCCGGAATGTACATTCAATCCGAAAACGGTAGCTGTAAAGCCGGATAATGGACAGCGGATCCAATGCCAGGCTGGTGCTTGCCAGGATACTTTGGATACCACCCATTTCCACCAGTACAAACCGCAGTTCCTGGTACAGCTTCTGTCCCCATAACAGGTCGATGCTGTAATAGCGGATGGTTTCCGTTTTGCCATAAAGCTCCATCTCCGTTTCCTGAAACTGTCCATATTGGGAAACGAATAGTTCTTTCAGATGGACGGCGGCTCCTTTTTTAGCCGGACGTCCACGTCCTGGTTTGCGTGGGCCGGGCTTATGAAATGCGGTACAGGATTTCTTCGCCTTTGTGACGATCTCCATGCGCACATTCCCGCTGCTATTGAGGGACTTCAGTTTTTCAAGAGCCGGGACGGTAAGGAAATATCTGTCCAGCAGGAGCAGGGAGTCCCCGAAAGTAAGAGCCGCCTGGTAAGCGTCCTCCACCATCTGGACCACATGGGAGGCGGCTGAAACAGATGCGCCTTTCCACGTCCTGGCGGCCTGGAGTCCGTCGTGGAGCCGGATGCTCAAAGGGATGCATGCCCAGCTGCGCGCGCTCCCGGCCAGTATGCCAAGCCCGCCGAACATATGGCCGTGGATGTATTCCGGCTTAGCAGAATTTTCAGATTCCTGGAACAGCTTCTTCACTCCAGGCATACGGCGTCCTTCTTTGGACTGTTTAACACCGTCACCCACAAGGACACGGAGGTTTCCTTCTTCAAATAAGGGTGCATACTGCCTGACAGCAGAGAACCAGCGCCTGCGGATATCCCCCAACGACCAGGAGGATGCCCTGAAAAAGTGGAGCATGGAATCATAACATCCTGGAGCAAGCGCAAGGTCACGGATGACGGAGGTTACACCAAGTTGGTCGGAACGGAGCATAAGCCCTATGGTAATGACTGCAAACCAACGGAATGCAGCCTTACGGGAAAAGCAGGATTCAAAGCAGCATAAAGTTTTTTCAATAAAATTCATCATAGCCGTATGGTCATCCACCAGAAAATGTGGTAAACTCATATCGTGAATAGCACTTCTGGTTGGATGGTATCTCTTTCTTTTTGGTGATTAAAGAATACCATGATTCATACCAAAAGGGCTATTCTTTTAGTGAAAACTTTTAACTCACAAG
>RAYE01000156.1 GCA_003612285.1 bacterium D16-51
ACCGAGTGCTGGATTTCCCTCTGGAACATCATGTGGTTAAATTCGTTTCCATCTTCACAGCCGATAGTTTTAGCGATTTCCTCATTATCGGCATTTTCCCCATACTGGTTGCAGGCTCTTTCAAAAGATACGGAAAATTCCTTATAACATTTCAGTAACAGCAGTAACACATCTTTGGAAAAATCAGAATCCTTATTCTCCAAGTCAAAAGTCAGGCTGCCGGAAATCTGCTCAAAGACACTTTTGATAAGATAATCCCTGTTATCCGTAATGACGGTTTCCTTTTCCTCCGTTTCGCCTTTCAGCCATGCCACCGATACGTGGAGGGCATCCGCAAGACCTTCAATGATGATTTTCTTTTCATTATCAATCGTGCCACGCTCATAACGCAGGATGGTGGACTTGTTGACACCGAGGCAGTCTGCAATGTCCTGTCCCGACAAGCCAAGCTCCAGCCTACGCTCTTTTGCCCTGCTCCCAATGACTTTACGCAATTCCTTGTCTGCCATAGTAAGCGACCTCCTTTCCTCTGCTACCATAATAACACAGAAAAAAGAATAGGGCAATAGGCAACTTTATAGAATTTTATAAGTTGCAAAACACTTGACAAAAGAAATATGACCGTCTATAATAGGCGGTGCAATACAGTTGCATAATGCAACAACAAAAAGGAGGGGTGTGTATGACAGAAACAAAAATCGGAATGACGATTGAGGAATCTTCCGAGTACACAGGAATCGGCAGGAACACCATACGGAAACTGGTGGAGTGGAACAAACTGCCTGTCCTGCGTGTCGGGAGAAAAGTCATTATCCGCAGGGATATCTTAGAGCGTTTCATGGCTGCCAATGAAGGCAGAAACCTACGGAATGAGCATGATGTCAAAGCGGTCAGAAATTGAAAAGGACAGCCGCAATGGCTGCCCCTTATGGTAATCAGACCGAAGTCTTGATATACCTACACGCAAACTAAGTGTATCACAGACTTCTCTGGTTATCAACCAGAACTTTTCTTCGGGAATGGCAGGAATGGTGTGGTTTTGGTGTAGGAATGATGTAGATTATTTCTACACCGTTCCTACATCGTTTTTGAGGAAACCTACACCATTCCCACATCATTTTGGGTAATGTCTACACCAAACCTACACCATGATAAAGAACAGTGGTTTTCAGAAAGGACTTTTTACATCTTTTCTACACCAAAAACTATATCATTTTCCGAGAAGTGATAGCAGGACTATATCGCTGTCAGCAGAATAAATTAAAATGTTGGAAACTGGCTATATCGTTCCTATATCAGAAAAGGGAAATGTTATATCTGTACTATATCTGTCTTAGCGAAAACTATATCACTGCTATATCATTTTGGGGAATGCTCAATGACGGACCGCAGAAAGATATGGAACAATTATATCACAGTTCTATATCTGGATATATCACTTTTGCAAAAAGCACTATCACAGTTCTATACCCTGTTTGATACAAGCGAAAAAAGATATAGAACAGTCATATCACTGTCCTATATCTGAATATATCACTTTTGCAGAAAGCTCTACCACAGTGCTATACCCTGCCGGATATTGGCATAAGCAGATACAGC
>RAYE01000157.1 GCA_003612285.1 bacterium D16-51
CTATTTTAGTGTTTAACCTTATCAGTTATATTATAACACTTATACCATTTTCTTACCACATATAAAATCCAGCCCTACACCACAGAAAACAGAACATTATCCAGCTTATACCTGCAATATGCCACAAACTCATTATACAATCCAGAGGATTGAGGCACTAATACCCCCTCTTTCAATTTTTTCTTGTATACCAATCAAATCCGCAAGTATCACAGTGATAATACAAATATAAGTAACGCTTAGTTCTGAATGTATTTTGTTTTCCTACAATACTTTTTTCATATACCGCAATCCCCTTTTTTGCGTCTTTCTTAGTTAAATGTTCCAGGTATTTTTCTCCGCAATTAGGACAACATAATCCAGCTTTAACTTTTTGATGTGCTTCTACTAACATCTGCATTTTTTTCTTTTCATCAAAACTTAACATCATTTTATAAATACCTTTCTTCCTTCCGCATGTTCTCCAACTTTTCTTTTTTCTGATTCCTATATCTTACCCTTGCCCTCGGCTTATATTTATTGCAATGCTGGCAATAATGAGCATGATCCGCCTTCCTGCCCTTCTTACATAGTCCAGCGCATATATAATACAAACATACCGTTTGTCTATCTGTTGCCATTAGCCTATATACCTCCCTGTTCTTTTTGCTATCATTTTACATTTCATACATAATTCACGGCGATATTTATCTTTATAAATTCCCTTTCTACCACAAATAGGACAATCATACTTATTTGGTATTATTTGAACATAACCTGTAATCTTCATATCTTTTGCAGTTACTAATCTATTATCCATTAACTGAACCCTCCATAAATTTATAAGGTGGCAACAATCGCTGTCCACAAAAATCACATCTTTTATTATCATAATTTGTTCCCCAGTGACAAGTAGGACAAATCCACCCTCTAAGTTTCCAACTTAATTCAATTTTTCTTGGCTCTTCCTTATCAATAATTGTATTTGAATACCATTTCAACACATACCTTTTATAAGGTATTTTTACATTTCCAGAATCAATTAAATATTTTGCTTCTTTCAAAGTATCTGCTTCTACTGTAACAACATCACATCCCATTACATCAATATTATACTTTGCCAAACATTTCACCTACTTTTATCACTTTTTAATTCTTGCCAAATAAGCATCATCAATCAACGATGATAACTCTTTTATAGATTTTCCATTATCATAAATACTTTTCATAACATTTAACGGAATACTTATTGAATCTTCATTATTCAAAAACCATATATAAAATCTATCTCTAAAAATAGCTGTCCTATGTATCTTCTTGTAGACTTTACTTAATTCCTGCTCTAATTCTCGTTGTAACCAGTAATAAAAATTATTCATCATTGCCTATGCTCTCCCTTCCTTCTCACAAATAAATCCATATCCATCCGCAAACTCTTTCATATCTTCAAATCCAATTTCCGAATTGTAACCTACCACTTCCCCGCCATCTGCCACAACAGTCCCACACCTAATAACTTCCATGCTGTATGCTGTCATCTTCTATCCCTCACTTCCAAATGCCATCCGTTCCAGTTCTCCCATGATACAATCCTTAAATT
>RAYE01000158.1 GCA_003612285.1 bacterium D16-51
ACCGAGTGCTGGATTTCCCTCTGGAACATCATGTGGTTAAATTCGTTTCCATCTTCACAGCCGATAGTTTTGGCGATTTTTTCATTATCGGCATTTTCCCCATAATTGTTGCAGGCTCTTTCAAAAGATTGGGAAAATTCCTTATAACATTTCAGTAACAGCAATAACACATCTTTGGAAAAATCAGAATCCTTATTCTCCAAGTCAAAGGTCAGACTGCCGGAAATCTGCTCAAAAACGCTTTTGATAAGATAATCCCTGTTATCTGTAATGACGGTTTTCTTTTCCTCTGTTTCGCCTTTCAGCCATGCCACCGATACGTGGAGGGCATCCGCAAGACCTTCAATGATGATTTTCTTTTCATTATCAATCGTGCCACGCTCATAACGCAGGATGGTGGACTTGTTGACACCGAGGCAGTCTGCAATGTCCTGTCCCGACAAGCCAAGCTCCAGCCTACGCTCTTTTGCCCTGCTCCCAATGACTTTACGCAATTCCTTGTCTGCCATAGTAAGCGACCTCCTTTCCTCTGCTACCATAATAACACAGAAAAAAGAATAAGGCAATAGGCAACTTTATAAAATTTTATAAGTTGCAAAGCGCTTGACAAAAGAAATATGACTGTTTATAATAGGCGGCGTAATGCAGTTGCATAATGCAACACCAAGTAAAGGAGGGGTGTATATGACAGAAACGAAGATTGGAATGACAATTGAGGAATCTTCCGAGTACACAGGAATTGGCAGGAACACCATGCGGAAACTGGTGGAATGGAATAAGCTGCCTGTCCTGCGTGTCGGGAGGAAAGTCATTATCCGCAGGGACATTTTAGAGCGTTTTATGGCTGTCAATGAGGGCAGAAACCTACGGAACGAGCGTGATGTCAAAGCGGTCAGAAACTGAAAAGGACAGCCGTAACGGCTGCCCTCATGGTAATCAGACCGAAGTCTTGATATACCTACACGCAAACTAAGTGTATCACAGACTTCTCTGGTTATCAACCAGAACTTTTCTTCGGGAATGGCAGGAATGGTGTGGTTTTGGTGTAGGAATGATGTAGATTATTTCTACACCGTTCCTACATCGTTTTTGAGGAAACCTACACCATTCCCACATCATTTTGGGTAATGTCTACACCAAACCTACACCATGATAAAGAACAGTGGTTTTCAGAAAGGACTTTCTACATCTTTTCTACACCAGAACTATATCATTTTTCCAAGAAGTGATAGCAAAACTATATCGCTGTCAGCAGGATAAAGTGAAGCGTTGGAAAGCGGCTATATCGTTCCTATATCAGAAAAGGGAAATGCTATATCTGTACTATATCTGTCTTGTTGAAAACTATATCACTGCTATATCATTTTGGGGAATGCTCAATGACGGACCGCAGAAAGATATGGAACAGTTATATCACAGTGCTATACCCTGTTTGATACAAGCGAGAAAAGATATAGAACAGTCATATCACTGTCCTATATCTGGATATATCACTTTTGCAGAAAGCTCTACCACAGTGCTATACCCTGCCGGATATTGGCATAAGCAGATACAGC
>RAYE01000159.1 GCA_003612285.1 bacterium D16-51
ATTCTAAAAGAGCTAAATTGTCCTGTGGAAAGCAATGTCTTTCTAAATTTTTGTCAGGCTGTAATTTACAGTAAACTTTAGTTATTTTGCAGAAAATCAGGACGGCTTCTGCTTTCTCATACTGCATAATATGAAAAATACATCCAAAGGGAAAATCATTTTTTATTTGTTTCTACAATTTATGATACCATTGACTGTGAATAATAACAACAAATGTAAAAAATTTTCAAAAAACTGTTGACAACTTCATCCATCTGTAATATAATTCTACTTGCGTTGCAGATAGAGCAAACAAGATAATCTTGATTCGGGGTGTGGCTCAGTTTGGCTAGAGTACCTGATTTGGGATCAGGGGGTCGCAGGTTCGAATCCTGTCACCCCGATTCGCAACGTAAATTGAATAGCAAGAAGCGGATATCTGGAGCTTCGTCAGTAATCATGCGGGTGTAGTTCAATGGTAGAACACCAGCCTTCCAAGCTGGATACGTGGGTTCGATTCCCATCACCCGCTCTTATATGTGCCAGTAGCTCAGTTGGATAGAGCAACGGCCTTCTAAGCCGTTTGTCGGGGGTTCGAATCCCTTCTGGCACGTTTATCCGTTTAGCCTATACGGATAAAACAAATATAATCATTGTCATATGGTGGGTATAGCGCAGTTGGTTAGCGCGCCAGATTGTGGCTCTGGAGGCCCTGGGTTCGAATCCCAGTATCCACCTTTTGATCCTTGTTCTTCAGCAAGGATTTTTTTGTAAAATGATGGGCCATCGCCAAGCGGTAAGGCACAGGACTTTGACTCCTGCACCCGTGGGTTCGAATCCCGCTGGCCCAGTCCAATAACCCCTTGTAAATACTGGATTTGCAAGGGGTTCTCTTTTTCTAGGCAATCAAAAAACAGGATTTGGTAGACATTTGTGTAGATATTGCTAACGCTAGAAGAATCTGGTAGACTTTTTTACAAATCAAACCAGATGGTAGACAAATAAAAATGTCGCTATCCAAAATGTATAGTCCCCTAATATTCAATTATACATATGCTTTCTCCTGAAAGGAAGGTTGGTTAATATGGCAAGAAAAACAGTAGAAAAAAATATTTCCTATGACGATACCAGAAAAAAGTACTATGTTAATCTGGATTATGGAATTGTGGAAGAGACATACAGTATAAAAGATAATATGCCGGATGCTGATAAAGAAGTTGAAAAATATTTACCAGAATTTTGGCAGGAGAAGAAACATATGTCCTAAAAGAATCTGTATAAATGTGAAGAAGTATAATATAACCAAAACTACTTTTTGGAGTACTGGGAGATTGCAGAAAACGTGATGGGGCTATTACTGGGAATGTCCGAAAAGCGGAGGCTGTGTTTGAAACAAAGTCTATGACTTTGCAGATGGAACAGGTATTTGTAAGAGATTTGCCAGCAGAGAAAATATATCAGACGGTTATACATAAACTAAAGAATGGAGATAAATTGACTGAAAAGGAATTGATGCAGTTGATTATTCTTCCTCTTGCAGAACAAGGTGCTGATAACAAGCAGAAGCGTATTGA
>RAYE01000160.1 GCA_003612285.1 bacterium D16-51
TATTATTAATATAATATATAATTAAGAAGATGGAATTGCCAAATTATGCTTTATTGGGAACCAAATTATGGATTATAGAAATTTCCCGTTTTAGGTCTTCAATGATATTGCCCTTCATATCAGACACAACATCCCTTATCTGACCGGTCAGAGATTTCTCTCCGTCTAAATCAGATTTATTTTCTTTGAAGTCTTTAATGGAACGATATAAATCTGTACCAAACTCTTTTGTATTCTTAGCAAATGCTATGCTTGTTGAATTATGCTGTTTCAATACATCAATGGTAGCATATCCGAAGCTCTTTCCAACATTCCGTATATAACTTATCGCATTCAATATTACCTCTCTTTCTTATCATTTATATTATCAGGCATCTATCCCAAAAAACTACAAGGGCTTATTTCATTATCCCTAACACTTGCGGAAAATGTTTTTCGCCCATATCCTTTTATTAAAACTACAATAAAAACTCACTAATTATGTAAAAATATGATTTACAGGTTAATATTAAGAATCATACTACAAATGGCTGCCAAAGAACTTAACAACTAAGAATGATAGAAATTTCATGTTATCTATAAAATGCCTAAGCATCTTTTTATTCATATCAAACAAAATAATTATATTTTTCATTCATCCATATAATAGTCTACCATATCTTTTGCACTCATGTCTAAAGGAGCATCCCCATAAATTTCACACAGTTTGGAACGGTCTCCAGAATAATCTTCTGATGCACCATAAAGCACAGAACTTCCTGAAATATATGACAACTGTTCATCTAATGAATCTATTTTTTCCATCTGTGCATCATTATCAATACCCTGAAGCTTATTATATTGGTATAAAAAGTTCAATAAAGCTGCTATATCAGTAAACTTTATCTCTTCAGATGTATTAGAACCAATACCATCTCCTTCAAAAGCGCTTACTTTGAAAGTTTCATCATCGTGCATTTTAAATTGAATTTTCGTAGTTCCCAAGCTTTCAGATTCCGCATAAAATGCCACAACATTTTCGCCATTGTCAGTTGTACCTCCATCCCATTTAATATCTTCACAAAATACAGCATAATACCCTTCTAACAATTCACTTACAGATATATCTGTATATTCACCAAGATATCCATTTTTGACTATAGAAATGTAGTCTTGGCCACCCCCTAGACTGCCAATTAAAAAAATAATAAATACTACTAAAACTGCTCCCCCTATAATTAGAATACTTTTTTTTCGTTTTACAGGAGCATTTTCTGTAACTTCTTCTTTTTTCGTTAGCATTTTCTTTTCCTCCTTTTCTGCAAGATGTGAAAAACACCCTTTTCCTACAATTCTTTACGCAAAACTAATTATGTATCATCCCCTACTAATCAGCATTCCCTGTTACTAATTGCTGATTATCGTCCCCTTCTTTACTTTACTGGTCACCCCTCCCTTCCCTATGTAAAAAAATATTAAGCATGTTTGCTCCCATGATTGAAGTACCGTCCACAATT
>RAYE01000161.1 GCA_003612285.1 bacterium D16-51
GTGCCGTCTGCTTTGCTGCTTTTGGCTTCCTTGCTTTTTTCTATGCCGACCTTTTTGGCCTTTGTGTCTTTATTTTTGGTTTTCTTGTCTTTCTCCTTAACCCCGCTGTCATCCACCTCAACTTTTGCCTTGATGGTTTTTTCTAATGTTTTCCCCATAAACTCATTGACAGCTTTGTCATCCAGTTCTGTAGTGACTTTTAAAGTCTTTTCTTCTTTTTCCTTCTTATAGGCATCAATTTCTTTTTTATTGATAATGGCATTGACCATGACATCAATATCGTCTTTCGTCAGGGTGGTTAATTCCTGTCTTGCAGAATCTATGTTGTCAAGGCTGATATGGACATTGGCAAGCTCTTCCCCATAGTTTGATTTGATTGCCTTGATATCCTCTTTTATTTTCTTCTCGGTTTCTGTTGTGTCCGCACCGACTTTCACCTGTACATCATATGTATTAATATCCTGCTGTATTTTTTGGAGCATGGATACAACACCGGCGGCTTTCCCAGACAGTTCTTCCGTATTTACTTTGAGGATGGCAGGTTTCTCCAGTTCCTGCTTTTCAGTTAAAAGTTTAACCAGCATGGACTGTGCTTCCCGTGCGCCATCCATACTTAAATCAACACTGCCGTCTTTGTCGCGGAATTTGTCAAGGACTTTTTCTGCTTTAGTAATCTGCTTATTTACTTCTGTAATGTCCCCGGTATCAAATTTAAATTTGTAATTCGTTTTCCCCAGTTTTTTCAGTTTTCTATATGCTTTGTCAGCAGACTTTTCCATCATTTCCAGGGAATCCAGCCCACTCCCTAAGTCAATGTCAAAACCATAATCATCGCCGAGTTTTCTTAGTATGGCCTGTACTGCCTCTACATCAATCCCCACTTTCCTGGCAACATCTTCATCGGTTGTTCCACCTGCGCCGAAATCAATTTCCCATGAGCCGTCTTTATTCATATGTGCCCATTCAGAATTGATTTTCTCTACATCTTTTAAGAAGTTTTCAGCACCTTTATGATCATCCGTGAAATATCTTTCGATTTTTCCGATGCTCTCTTTGTATGCTTTTACAACTTCTTCTGTTGCTGCCCCTGCTAAATCCTTTGGGGAGATAAGGTCTACAAATGTCCGAAAGTCATCCGAGCCAACTTCCTTCTTCTTATATAATTCCTTTACGGACTTAATATTATTATAGATGGAATCATACATTTCCCCGCCGTTGGCGGTAGACAATGCATTCTGCCACTGGTTATAAGCAGAGGCAAGCCCGACATACTGGTCTGCAAGCTGTGCCGCCTCATTGTACTGGTCATGCAGGCTGTCAATGATGGACTGTTCCTCACCGTTCCTCAATGCTGTCTGCCATGCGTTATAGGCATCCTCAACATCGTTATAAAACTCTTTTGCAGTGTTGTCGTCATATTCCTTCTTGAGTTTCTCAAGTTCCCTCGTGTTAAGGCGTAACCC
>RAYE01000162.1 GCA_003612285.1 bacterium D16-51
GATACGGATTTAAAATCTGGGTTTCCTTGATATCTTTCGGATTTACTTTTAATACTGCTGCCAAAAATCCTTTACGGGCCTCATTATTTTCCATAATTTCCTTAAACGCAAAATCAATTTTAGGTTTCATTAAAAATTCATCCATAAACTCCCCCATTTCTAATCCATAGCAACAGATTTCTTTATTTTATTCTATCATATCCCATGCCTTTCATCAAGAATTTAACCGTAGCATTTTCAAGAACTAAAATGTATACTCTTGAAGTATCTAGTACATCGTTCAATAATTAACACATAGTTTGACTTGTCTATTTTCCTGATAGCATACACTAAAAAATATCCTGCGTGAAACTATGAGAAATTAATTGAACGATGTACTAGGCAATGCCTCCTAATAAAGCTCATAATCGAACAGAACAAATTTGAGTTTCCCCATTTTTTTGCACAACTGATTTTCCTCAAAAAAAAGAAATGCAAAAACACTACGCTAATGTTATAATTAAATCACAACAATAAAAAACAAAGGAGTGTTTTTGCATGATTAATTATAACAGATTAGGGTATAAATTAAAAGGAATTTTGTAAATTCTTCGGAAAAAATTTGCAAAGGGCTGACCAGACCAAAGTGTAAGTTTGTTACACAGATGCTTTATGGTATTTTGGCAGGAAAGAAGATCCATCTGAGCGAAATTGCACGTTCATTAAATGAAACCATTCCGCTTAAAAAAACAATCTGGAGACTTTCAAGAAATCTTTTTGCTCTTGAAGAAAAAGAAACAGTTATGGAAAATTATGTATCACTGGTAAAGAAACAGACTGATGAAGATAATGCTGTCATTGCCATAGACAATTCTGATATCACGAAACCATGCAGTCCCATGATGGAAGCAATACCTGATGTCCGTGACGGAAGCACCGGTGAAATCAAAAAAGGGTATTATACTATTGAAGCGGCGGTTTTATCTAAAGGGAAAAAGATGCCTTTGTCCATTTATGAAAAAGTTTTATCTGCTGCTGAAGAAGGCTTTATCAGTGAGACACTTGAAAAATTATGCTGCTTACAGTCACTGTCCGCACACTTCCCCAAAACCTGTGTCCGTACACTGGACAGGGGATTTATGCAAACGAATATTTTAAATATTTTTTGAAAAATCACGAAAGTTTTGTCATACATGCAAAGAAGAATCGAAATGTTATCTATAACGGAAAGACACAAAATATTATGGATGCGGCAAATAAATATAAAGGAAATTACCGGATGGATTTTATGGATAAGCATGGAAAGAAAATTGAATGTAAAATCAGCTGTATCCCAGTGGGATTATGTGAATTCCCGAACAGAGAATTGGTTTTGGCAACAGTGTATGGTTTTGGGGCACAGCCGCAGGGCAACAGCATTTACTTTTTATTTGCCAGCAATACAGAAAGCAAAACATCTGGATTAAGGGACGCCTT
>RAYE01000016.1 GCA_003612285.1 bacterium D16-51
AAATTGTATCATTTATGAGGAATCTGTTCAATTCAACCTTTAAGACAAACCCATATCTTGGCAAAGCAATTCTGACAGGAATTACCAGAGTCAGCAAAGAAAGCATTTTTTCTGACTTAAACAATCTGGAGGTAGTAACCACCACGTCGAATAAATATGCAGATTCTTTTGGCTTTACCCAGGAAGAGGTAACAAAAGCACTGGCAGAATTTGGATTATCGGATATGGAAGGTTGTGTCAAAGACTGGTACGACGGCTTTACCTTTGGGGACAAAACAGATATTTATAACCCCTGGTCAATTATAAACTTCCTGGGAAAGAAAAAACTGTCAACATATTGGGCAAATACCAGCACCAACAGCCTTGCCGGGAAACTTATCCGGGAAGGGAGCAAAGATATCAAGGTTGCCATGGAGGATTTAATCAACGGCGGCACACTCCACACCAGGATTGATGAACAGATTGTCTTTAACCAGCTCAGCCACAATGAATATGCCATCTGGAGCCTGCTGCTTGCAAGCGGTTATTTAAAAGTGGAAAATTACACATTAGAAGAGGGGATTGAAGAATATGATTTAAAGCTTACTAATAAAGAAGTCCGCATCATGTTCCGTAACATGATTGAAGGCTGGTTTAAGCAGTATTCACCCGCATATAATGACTTTATTAAAGCGCTGCTACTCAATGATAAGAAAGCAATGAACCATTATATGAATAAAGTTGCTCTAGCTACGTTCAGCAGTTTCGATACCGGTAAAAAACCATCCAAGGATGCAGAACCGGAACGGTTTTACCATGGATTTGTCCTGGGGCTTATGGTGGAACTTTCAGACCGGTATACCATCACATCAAACCGCGAAAGTGGCTTTGGGCGCTATGATGTGATGCTGGAACCATTGCCAGGCAATCAAACCGGCTGCGCCATTATTATGGAATTTAAAGTACATGATAAAGAAGATGAAAAAACATTAAAAGATACTGTTAACGCAGCGCTTTTGCAGATTGAAGAAAAACACTATACGGCAGCTCTAAAGGCAAAGGGAATTCCGGCGGAACGGATTAGGACATATGGTTTTGCCTTTGAAGGCAAAAATGTATTAATTGGTTAAAAAAGGCGCGAAGCCTTTCCAGGCTCGAAAACACCTCGCCAGGTAAGGCTACCTCCGCACCTAAGAAGAACGCAAAACCAGCGTTCTTCACACTCAAACCGGTGAAATTTCCTATTCATTCCCTCCATGCTGCTCGCTATAAGGCAGGCTGACTCGGAAAAACCTCTTTAAGAGCTGCAAACCGTTAAATGGCAGCAGCGGATAGAGATAGCCTTTTCCAATCAGTACTGGATTGAACAGCAGTGCCAAAACTAAAACTGCACTTCCAATAATAAACCCAGCAAGGTCAAACCATGCCGTCAAAACCAACAGAAGTATCCTGAAAAACTTCAATGCATAACCAAGCTCCATATTACTCTGTGTATAATTGGCAACTGCCACAAAAGACATATACAGCATAATTTCAGCATTAAACCAGCCAGAGCTGACAGTATAATCCCCAAATACGATACCCGCTACAATGCTAAGGGGGGTTGTCAGCATATTGGGCGTATTAATAGATGCCATTTTCAGGCCATCTATTGCAAATTCCAATATCAATAATTGTATTATTGGAGGTACATTAATCGGATCTTGTATTTCTATAAAGCTAAGCGACGGCGGCACCCATTGCGGATTTTGCAGCAAAAGCAAGAGCACCGGAGTAATATAAACCGCAACAACGCTTGTCAGCATCCTTGTCAGCCTCAGATATGTCCCGGTAATTGGTGGAAAATAATATTCATTTGCATCCTCTAGAATACTGAACAGGGAAGTTGGCAAAATCATTGCCGCGGGTGAATTATCAACCATCACCACAACACTTCCCTCCAACAGGCATGCCGCCGTTGTATCAGGACGTTCCGTATATTTAAATCTCGGAAATGGATTATACCAGCTTCGCGGGAAAAGCTCTTCCGCTAAACTCTCCTTATTCAGGGTTAGGGAATCAACATTTATTTTTTTTATACGGTTCAATATTTCATCAAGCGCACCCTGTTTTACACGATCCTTCATGTAAACAACCGCCACGTCCGTCTTGGAACTTCTCCCTACAGACAAAACCTGGAATACTAAATTAACATCGCGGATTCTGCGCCGGACTAACGCCGCATTTGGAACAAGAGCCTCTATAAACCCATCCCTGGAGCCACGCAAAACTTTGTCCTTTTCCGGCTCATCCACACTCCTGCTTGGATATTCCCTAAAATCAAACCCTATAATCTGCTGATATCCTTCAATCAGGATGCAGGTAATCCCAGACAGCAGAAATTGGACAAACTTCTGCTGGTCTTCTATTGTAACAATATCTACAAATGGTGCAAAATTATCTAAAAACCCGGAATATTCCTTTGGCATGTCCTGCTCCTGAATCGAATAGAAAAACTCCATGACCTTTTCAGATACCGCCCCCGTCAGGAATCCATCAACAGCAAAAACACTTGCCTTCCTTCCGCCAATAATAACCTGGCGGTGTAAAATATCAAAATTCTCGTCCAGATGCAAAAGCGCCTGAACTGCCTCCATACGTTCCTTATAATCTCCCTGAAAGATATCAGGTTCTTTTGGTAATCCTGTGTTGTCATTTACCTTTTCTTCCATACTGCACTCCATTTCTGCATTATTCTGACTTTTGGCATTTCTCTGTTGGTTACAGTATTTACTATTTTTTGTATTCTATTCTTTGTTTGCAATAAATACAGCCTCAAAGTTGACATTTCCAAAAAATCAGATATGATAACACTAGTACAGCGTTTCTTAGTCCCTCATACACTTAGTACTTTCTATTTCCGCCATCGCTTCGTTGTCGTCAGTCAACAATGCCACCGCATTGCCTCCTTCCTCCGCCTTGTGCTGACAAAAATAGCAGGCACTAAGTATATGGGGATTAAGGAAACGCTGTACTAGTATCATTGTATTGAAATAGAACAAATGAGGAGAGATTATGTCTGTCAGCCCCTTTGATGAAGAATTATTCCAAAAAGCATGCAGCGAAATAGTCCATAAGGAACGGGAAAAAAACGGAATCGGCACATTGCAGGAAAAAACGGTCCATGCAGTCCTCAAACGGTTTTATGAGCCTGACACCGGGCATCAGGAAATCCGTATCGGAAAATATGTTGCAGATATTTTCCGCGGGGATGAAATTATTGAAATACAGACGCGTAATTTTAATTCCATGCGCAAAAAGCTGGATTTATTTCTGGAACAATTTCCTGTTACCATTGTCTATCCAATTGTACATACCAAATGGCTGCTCTGGATTGACGAAACCACTGGAGAAGTTTCCAAAAAACGGAAATCCCCCCGCACCGGAAGTACTTATGACGCCTATTACGAACTATATAAAATTAAGCAATACCTGGCACACCCAAACCTGCACCTTTGCCTGATACTGATAGATGTTGAGGAGTACAGGCTTTTAAATGGCTGGGGCAGGGATAAAAAACGAGGTTCCACACGGTATGACAGGATTCCGGTCAGGCTGGTTGATGAATTTTACATCGGCTGCCCAAAAGAATATGGCTGTATGATTCCAGAAGGACTTCCAGAACCCTTCTGCTCAAAAGATTTTGCACAGAAAGCTAAGATTTCCCAGAGTACAGCACAGCTTGCCCTAAACATCTTAAACTATATCCAGGCAGTCACCCGTGTCGGCAAAAAAGGAAATTCTTACCTGTATCAATTAACTTTATAAAAAGATAATTTTTTCACTTAATATGATTTCATCCTCCTTTAAATCATGGTAAAATTTGAAAAAAAGAAAGGATAAACTTGAGGCATCGCTGCCTGAAGTTTGGTACAAACTATGAAAAAAGCAGTTTTAACAATTCATCCAGACAAAAAATTAAGCCATATTGCACCAGAGCTTTATGGACAATTTTCCGAACATCTTGGACGGTGCATCTATGACGGCGTTTTCGTTGGTGAATCCTCCGATATCCCAAATACCAACGGAATGAGAAATGACGTTGTAGATGCGCTCCGCGCGCTCCATCTCCCTGTCCTGCGCTGGCCGGGCGGCTGTTTTGCCGATGAATACCACTGGAAAGACGGAATCGGCCCCAAAAAAAACAGGCGGAAAATAGTAAATACCAACTGGGGCGGCACCGTGGAAGACAACAGTTTCGGAACACATGAATTTATGGAACTTTGCAGACAAATAGGATGCGAACCCTATATTGCTGTAAACCTTGGCAGCGGGACAATCCAGGAAGCAGCAGACTGGATAGAATATATGACTGCCAAAGACACCTCAACCCTAGCAGAACTCCGCAAAAAAAACGGACAGAAAGAACCATGGAAAGTCAGATATATTGGAATCGGCAATGAAAACTGGGGATGCGGCGGAAGCATGAACGCCGGCTATTATGCAAATGAATATAAACGGTATCAGCAATTTTGCAAAGAATACTCTGGAAATACCCTGTATAAAATTGCCTGCGGCCCAAATGCAGATGATTACTGCTGGACAAAGGAACTGATGAGCCAAATCAACCACTGGCATGCAAACGGCATCAGCCTCCATTATTACACAATCCCAGGCGGCAGTTTTGAGGAGAAAGGCAGCGCTACTGATTTTACTGAAAAAGAATATTACGCAACAATATTACAAACGCTTAGAATTGAAGATATTATTAATGGGCACCTCAGAATCATGGACAAATTTGACCCAGAACACACAATTGATCTGGTCGTAGACGAATGGGGCACATGGTATGACGTAGAACCCGGCACCAATCCTGGTTTTCTGTACCAGCAAAATACAATGCGCGACGCCATTGTAGCAGCCCTGAACCTAAATATCTTTAATAAACACAGCGCCCGTATATCTATGGCGAATATTGCCCAAGTTGTGAACGTACTGCAGGCAATGATATTAACAGAAAGGGCACAGATAATAAAAACACCAACCTATGAAGTATTTTATATGTATAAAGACCACCAAAATGCTACATTAGTGGAAAGCAGCATAGATACATTATCCACAGGCTGCGGCGGCATTACTGTCCCTGCGCTTTCAGAATCCGTCTCCATTTCAGAAGCTGCTGACAGCCCAGATGCAGACGGCCTCCAAAAATTAACCATTACTGTTGCAAATGCTTCCCTGGCAGAAGATACTGAAATAGAAATCTGCCTGCCTGAAAACACCCAATTTTTTGGAGAAGCAGGCATTTCCCTGCTTCATGAAGAAGTGCATTCCTATAATACATTTGGACAGCCGGAAAAAGTGAAAGCAGCAGTACGAAAAGAAACCTGGAATGGAGGCAGGCAAATGCTAAAGCTTCCTGCCTGCAGCATCTGCAAAGTAAGCTGTACAATTAATATATGAAACAGCGGATATACTCCCACTTTTAAGTATATGTCCTTTTTGTGCTATTTTCTGTCTTTTTTCTTAAGGAAAACCAGGCTCAATTCCTCTATACTTTTAACTAAAGAAAACTTTAGACATTTCAGAAAAAGGAGGAAAAGATGGAAATTTTTAAATCACACAGACGGATAGCCGCACTGCTGCTTGCTTTTGCACTGGTACTTTCTATGAATGGGCTTTCCAGCTATGTATCAGCAAAATCACCAGCTGTTAAAATCAGCCAAAAGAAACTTGTTTTAACAGCTGGGAAATCAAAAAAACTGAACATTACAGGCGCTAAAAATGCAAAAACCACCTGGAAATCAAGCAACAAAAAAGTTGCTTCCGTTTCAAAAAACGGCAAAGTAAACGCCCTTAAAAAAGGAACTGCAAAAATTACCGCATCAGTCAAATTAAAAACGAAAAAAAATCCGATAAAGTTAACCTGCAAAGTCACTGTGAAGGCAAAGAAAGATACAAACAATGTGCCAGAACAAACTGCATCACCAGAACCAGCCACGCCGGCACCTGTAACACCGGTACCAACTACCCCGGCGCCTTCTGCCAGTCCAAATGATGAATATTATATCCCAGCAACAGATGGTTACCAGACATATGCCCCATCCGCAAAAGATGTCTCCATGAACAATCCGCTTTTGACAAACAGCTATGCTTGCGACCCATCTGCTATGGAATATAACGGAAGGCTTTATGTCTATATGACAAATGACTCTCAACAATATGAAGCAACTTATTATGCCGGCGAAAATACATATGGAAATATTGCAAGCGTCCATATTATATCTACTGACGATATGGTCAATTGGACAGACCACGGCATATTCCAGATTACAGGGAAAACAGGCGTATGCAGCTATATGAACTGCTGCTGGGCTCCATGTGCCGCCCATAAGACTGTAGATGGGAAAGAAAAATTTTATCTATACTTTACTAATGGCGGCTGGCAAATGGGTGTTGTAGAAGCAGATTCCCCAATTGGCCCATTCCGGGATGCAAAAGGGGAACCCCTTCTTACTGCAGATGACACCACTACTTCACCCCTTGACCCTGCCTGCTTCATTGATGATGATGGAACTGCCTGGCTTACTTATGGCAACGAAAGGGGCGGCGCCAGAATCCGCAAACTTTCAGACGATATGATATCTTTTGATGGAGAAGAAACCGAATTCAACGCACCACATTTTTTTGAAGACAGCGGTATTAATAAGATAAATGGGAAATATTACTATTCTTACTGTTCTGACTGGAAAGAAAGAGGCCAGGAATACAGCAGCCTTGGTTTATGCTCCATAGCATATATGGTATCAGATTCTGTAAACGGGCCTTACACTTATGTGGGAGATGTCCTGCCAAATTGCGGCACTGTATTTGGCGACTGGGGAAATAACCACCACAGCATCATTTCCTTCAAGGGAAAATACTATATGTTCTACCACACTATGGTATTGCAGGCAGCGCTTGGCTGTAAGCTTGGATACCGCAGCACACAGGTAAATGAACTTACCATAAATGAAGATGGGACGTTAGAACAGGTAAAACAAGATAAAACAGGCGTTTCCCAGATAAAAGATTTTGACCCTTACCAGGAAACTTCCGGCACTACATATTCCAACTGCGCAGGAATGATGTCCGTCACCCCTGGCACTGACGGTTCACGTATGGAAGCATTTTCTCATGCAGACCGCTATAAATATAGCTGGAGCCTTGTAAAAGGAGTTAATTTTGGAGAATCCTCTCCAAAAACAGTCAAACTCAGCTTCTCTGGGCAGACAGACAAAAATGCTGCAATAAAAATATGTACAGATTCCCCTGACGGCACAGTCATCGCAGAAGGCAGAATTGAAGCCAATCCTGACGGAACTGCACAGCTTGTATTACCAGTAAAGGAAATTACCGGAAAACATGATTTATATTTTGAATTTGAAGGTGATGTATATAATTTTGAGAAATGGATATTTGAGTAAGACCGACAAAGTTCCCTATTAGTAACTATTCTATTCATCCCACACTCAGCGGGACAAATACAAAGTTGTATTTGTCCCGCTGCATACACTGGGATAAAAAATTATAAATGCGCCATCCTGTATCCTGCAGAATTATCAAAACTACGTAAGAAATAAATGACATTATTCATATCCATTTTATGCCCCAAATCTATCCAAAGCCCCATATAACCTGTCACATTTTCCCCAAAATGGAGCGGCAGCAATATAACCGGCATATCATCAGAAACCCCTGTCCCTGCTTCAGGAATAATCTTTTCCACCGGACAGTCTTCTGCCGTTATTTTCCCATTCAGCTTAGTAAATGATTTCATCCTTGGAGTAAATGCATTATCCTGATAAAAATGGCTGTTGGCTGTTTTTTTCCCTATCCCCAAATCAGAATTAATACAGATAAAACTTCCTTCCGGCATATATTCAAACAGGATTTTCTTAAAAGCACTGTCATCCTTACAGTCTAAAAATGCTTCTGACATTTTTGCATAATAACGGATATTAGAGTGATAACTTGCCATATCCCAATTCAGCCCCATAATAAGCCTGGAACAGTCAAATAGATGATTCCTCTGGCATCCACATGATTGGGAAAGGCGCAGATGATACTCCAAAATAGTCAGCTTAGGCGCTAGCTTCCCTGTACTCACTTGCTGGACGATATCTGCAATTTTTTTGGAATCATTTATTTCATCCCGTGCACAAGTTGTAATCCCTGGAAAATGCCTGACTCCCTCGTCAATGCCATCAATCCCAGTTACCAGTATTTCATCAGGAACACAAATATCACGCTCATTTAAATAATCACAAACTGTCACTGCCATAGAATCATTGGCACAGATAATCGCTTCCGGAGGCACCTTTGTCGGCTCCATAAACTCATCCATAACCTCAATCGTCGGGCCGGCCCAGAAATCACCATAACCAACCCTGCTCTCTTCAAAAGGTATATCATTCTCGTCCAATACTCTTTTATAAATTTCCAGCCGCTTATCTGCAATCTCATTTCCCTGTATGCCGCCTATAAAATTTACCTCCCTGGCTCCGTGATATTCAATCACATGCCGCACAATAACCTCAAATGCCGCCTCTGAATCATATACTACATTATAGCAGCCTTCAATTTCTTTTCCTACCGATACTACTGGAACTTCATGCCCTTTTGCCTGATGGACGATATCATCAATAAAGCTCGCCTGCTTCATTGTATCCGAAAAAATAACGATTCCATCCAATAAATCATAATTAATCAGCTCAAAGACAGATGCATCCCCAAAATCACTGTCATTCATCAGAAACATATCTGAGTCTGTCCCAAACACAAAAACATAATCCCCACGTTTAATAAGCTCTTTTAGTACATACCCCAATAGCTTTGTCTGGTACTTTTCATCCAGCTCCGCAGTACAAACCCCTATCGCCTTTTTTCCCTTATACATAAATACCACCTCCTCCTTGTAATTAACAAACCTGCTGCCATCCGCAATCATGCCGCCTCCCACATTCCCTGCCATAAATAACATCGCAAAAAACAACAGCAGCGGACAATTCTATTGTAACACCTTTTCAGCAGAAAAACAGCAAATAATCAAATTTTATTTGATAAGAGTTACTATTTTTCATAAGACAGGCAAAGCTGCATAGCAGCAGCCTGTGCCGAAGGCAGAGGGCCTATCGCATGAAAAAAGAATGGCCGTAAATAGTAACAAATTTAAAAATAGAAAGCAGAAAACACAAAAACCGCCGTAACATAATAGCGTTACTGCGGCTCTGTGATAAATGTATGTATGAAATGAAAGAAAAATGAAACCCAGATTCAATTCATCCCCCTCAATTTCTTTTAAAATATTACCATTGAATTTGCAATCTGTCAATAACGATACTGAAAATTTATGAAATTTCTTTCATCCAATTTTTACCAGCATAGGAAACATAGCTGTTTCAGGCAATTTATCTTTAATATCCACAGCCGCTGTATACCTGGTAGTAACAGTCTCCGCGAATACAATCTTGTAAACTGATGTTATTCTATGGTAAAATAAAAATATATAGCTATTAGGACAGGAGGGAAATGATATGCAGATACAAGATTATGACATCATTTTAAATTCCCTGCGGGAAACAGGAATTTATGTAATCAGAGAGGATAACCATCAAATTCTGTACTTTAACCAAAGAGTAAAAGAAATAACCCCGGAAATTGAACTGGGAATGGTATGCCACGAATTATGGAAAGATTCCTGTTCAAGTTGTCCGCTTCAATATATAAAAGATAAAAAAGAAAGCAGGTCTATCTGCTATAGCAGCCCTTTTGGAAACCCGGCAGATATTACAGCAAACCGGATTGTCTGGCAAAACAAAATCCCTGCTTTCCTGATTTCCGTCACTCCCCATATGGAAGGGGCAAATTACACTTATAATGTAATTCTGAAAGCCAACCTGACAACAGACCGTTATACAATGATAAAATCTAACTTGGAAAAAAAAGACAATTTTTCATATAAATGCCCCACCTTATCTGAACTGCTTACAGAATATGTTAATAGCAGCGACGTCCATAAAAACGATGCAAAACGCCTCCTTGAGTTTACCCAAATCGATAATTTGCAGGCAGAACTAAAAAAGCCAAAAAAAATGGCTGCATTTACATACCGCCATAAATCAGGGCAAGATTACCGATGGCATACGCTGGAAATCGTACCCGACTACGATTATTCCGAGGATAACCAAGCAGTACTTCTATATATCAAAGATATCCATGATATCTATAGTAAAGGTTTGGCATTAGAAGAACTGAATATAAGAAACCAGGAAATCATTGCATCCCTAAGCGAAATAAATTTTGCAATCTATGTAATTGATTTGGATACGGGGATGATGAACCCTGTCCGTGCAGCAAAAGATATTAACGATATTGCCGGCCTGAAAATTACCGACTGGGACGATATCCTTGAAAATAGTGTTAACAGCCTGTACCATCCGGATTATAAAGAAAAGATGCTTCAAACATACTCGCTGGAAGCGCTAAGGAAATCACGGGAAAATGGCGAACAAAAGTTAGAACTTCTCTGCCAGCGAATGATACATTCCGTTTATCATTATGTATCAATTACCACCTACTTCCACAAAGGCAGTTCTGGCAATGATTTTGTAGTAATGGCAATACAGGACGTCGACAAACGCGCCCGCCAGGAAATCAGGCAGTCTCAGGACGACATGCGTATTGCCGCCCTGATAAAATCAAGATATAGCTATATGAACACTGTAGATTTAACTACCGGCATATTTGAACAGACTTACCTAAACAACAGCGACACTCCTGGCAGGACAATAAAAGGCGATTATAATGCATTTATAGAAAAGGCAGTAAAAGAACTGATTTATGAGGAAGACATAGAACAATTCCAAAACTATTTATTGTTAGATAACCTACGCCAAATGGCAGAGCAGGAAGAAGAAAGTTCTGAAATTATTTTTGAATACCGCCTGAAAGCACCTAAGCTTGTCTGGCTGCAGGAACAAATCCTGTTCATCCGGCAAGGTAACAATATTATTGCAAATATGCTTGGAAGGGACATTACAGAGAAAAAACGGAAAGAAGCAGAAGAAAAAAAAGAAAAGCAAGACCGAAGCTATATCATAGACAGTATGAGCAGCCTGTTTTTCGCCACATATTATATTGACCTTATCACAGATACCTTCCGTATCATTAAGCAGGTATCCAAATCGGGAAATATTTTAAGCATTACCCAAAACTATAACGAAGCGATCAGCACCTATTCCCAGCACTCTGTCCATCCTGATGACAGGGAAGAATATATCAAGACTATGGGACTTCCAAATCTGCTGAAATCCCTGACTCCGCACCATCCGTGTGTGGCAATGGAATATCACAGAATCAGGAAAAGAGGCAATGCAATTAAAGAAAATGGCTGGATACGCGCAACTGTTATTCTGGTCGAAATGAATAATGGCGTTCCTACCAAAGCTTTATATGTGGAACAGGATGTTACAGAAAGTAAGCGGAAGGAGGAAAGAGAAGTCAGAATCTTACGGGAAGCCTGTGACGCCGCAAACCATGCAAACGCTTCCAAAAGCGAATTTCTCTCCAGAGTAAGCCATGATATCCGTACGCCGCTCAACGCAATTATTGGAATGACAACGATTGCCGGCTCCTACTTGGAAAATCCTAGTAAAGTCTCCGACTGTCTGGACAAAATCATGGTATCCAGCAAACATCTGCTCTCCCTTGTAAATGAAGTACTGGATATGAGTAAAATTGAATCTGGGAAGCTGGAACTTACAGAGGAAAAATTCAACCTTTCTGACCTTATGCAAAACTTACTTACCATTATCCGCCCAACCGTACAGGCAAAACATCATACGCTGGAATTTTGCAATGTAAAAGTTGAACATGATGAAGTAATCGGAGATATGTCCCGCCTCCAGCAGGTATTTATGAACATCCTTGGAAATGCAGTAAAATATACGCCAGACGGCGGTAAACTGAAACTGGAAGTATTAGAAAAACCCTCTGTATTATACGACTGCAGCTGCTATGAATTTATTTTTGAAGACAACGGAATCGGTATGTCTGAAGAATATTTAACCCACATTTTCGACCCATTTAGCCGCGCAGAAGATACCCGTACCAACAAAATCGAAGGAACTGGGCTTGGCATGACAATTGCACAAAATATTATCCGTATGATGAATGGGAATATTGATATTGAAAGTAAATTAAATCAGGGTTCCCGTTTTACCGTTACTGTATATTTAAAACGCCAGAATACAGAAACACCGGATATGGAGCCATACAAAGGGCAGCGGGTACTCGTTGCCGACCAAAATATCAGCTCATGCAAGTCTTCCTGCTCTGTCCTTAATGATATTGGGATTAAAAGCGAATGGATTACCAATAGAAACGAAATTATAACGCGTATCGAAGAGGCGGAACAGGAAAAAAGGCGTTTCCTTGCAGTAATAATTGACCAGAAACTGCAGGATTTGGATGGAATACATCTTGCAGAAAGTATCAAAAAGAAATTTGGAAAACATGCGCCGCTCACCATTCTATCTGTCTCTGATTGGGACAGTGGAAAAATGGACGCACACTATGATGGAGTTGACGGCCTCATTTCCAAACCTCTCTTTAAATCCAGGCTGCTGTATTTACTCAAAAATATCATGGAACACAAGTCCAATGAAAGTTCTGGTGAAGAAGAAATTTCGCTGGAACAGGCTTTCCAGGGGAAAAGAATCCTTTTGGTAGACGATATTGAAATAAACCGTGAAATTGCTTCAGAAATCATTGGTTCTATGGGAATCACCGTAGAAACAGCATCTGATGGCAAAGAAGCCCTGGATAAATTTGAAAAAATGGGCGCAGGATATTACCAGTTAATTTTTATGGATATACAAATGCCTGTCATGAATGGCTATGAATCGACAAAAGCAATCAGAAAATCAAAACTGGCAGATTCAGGAACAATTCCCATCATTGCCATGACAGCCAATGCATTCACGGAGGATATCATAGCAAGCAAACATGCAGGAATGAATGAACATATTGCAAAACCATTAAATGTAGTCCAGCTTACAGACTGCCTGAAACGTTTTTTAACCTAAATTAAACCCAGATGGCTTACTATCCCCTTCCTGCGCGGGGGACGGAGATGGGGAAGTTTCCCCATCTCCACTCCTGTTAAAAGACAAGTTAGATGCTGTACGCTTAACAACATCATAATCATAATTTCCTTTTACTGTTATCCCATGATCCGCATTTGCTGCAAAACCGATTCTTAATACATCATTTTCTTTTGACATCAGACTGTAAACAACTGTCCCCTGTTCTTGAAATGTAATCTTCTCTCCATATTGGTTAAATACGTCTGCCAGCTGTTTGGCTCCATCCTCATGCTTATAATATACAGACTTTCTGCCGGTATCAAAGACCACAAAAGTCTGCGCCTTCTTTCCATTGTAGATTAACTGTGCATACCCATCTGTTTTTTTCCCTTTTCCATCTGTTAACCATAATAAATCACAATAATATCCTTCTATCCCATCAAATTTTTTAGGGCTGTTCCCTGGTGAAGCAATTACCGATTGAATTGCCTCGCTCCCAGTATCGTCACGCTTTGTAGTTACCAGAATATCCCTCCCGCCATTATCATTATCCAGGGAATGCTCCTGCGTCTCTCCTGACTTAGAAAGTTCTGCTCCCTTTTTATGGGCTTCCAGCCCTTCTTCTGTCATATCCCGTTTTTCATATGTGCCTTTCTCTTCCACCCATACATAGTAAAGCATCTTTTCATTTTCTGGCACAATAAATATATCATCAATCTCCTTGGGATTTTCAAAATAAACAGAATTTCCCAGTTCTGCCTTTCTGCCAATAGCTGTAATTTCCCTGCAGATAACTTCCAGTGATTTGCTTTCAATTCCAACAATTGCATATACATATGCCGCCAGCCCTGTCTCATCTCCTATCTCTTCCGGCAAATCTGCCTCCTGGCCAATTACAAGTTCCTTTGCCCCATCTCCATTATAATCATGAATACATAATGCAGTATCCTTTGAAAATCTCTGCTTCCCCTTCCCAACTTCCGGAAAAAGAGTTTCTATTGTGCAAGCCCCTATCTTATTTCCAACCGAATCATACATCCTAAGAACAAAATCCCCTGCATACTCTTTTTTTCCTTCTTCACCAGAAACCATCTCCAGCTGTATCACACGTTCCAGCCCTTCCGGAGAAGTAGTCCCCATTTTAGTAACTACCACAGTATCACTCTGTAACCCCAGCTTTTTTGCATTTTCAGAAGGATTTCCTTTTCCCCATGTCCCACCATCCCATGCCAGTTTTATAGGAGCCAGTAAAAAGCAGAAAATCACGATAACAGAAAGCAAAAGAACAGCGGCAAGCCTGTCCCTTTTCAGATCCCGTCTCCGATATAACATACGGTATGCCCTTTTTTCTATATTACCTTCTATTATGCCTGGAAACAGTATAATTCCATTATCCGGTTTACTTTTTCTATTTACTTCCCCTGACAAAGCTTTATTAAAGTTCAATATGCCCTGGGCATATTCTTTGCGTACGCTTTCATTTTTTCTATACACTGTTTTTTCATCTGCTGCCATCTCCATATCAGACTTCCACCAGAAATAATACAGCCACATCACCGGATTAAACCAATGGACTGTCAGGACAAGCCCTGCCAGGACAGAACGGACGCCCGCAAAGCGGTGTGCCTCCATATGGCGCAGCAGCCAGCCCATTTCCTTCGCCTGAAACCCTTTTGGCAAGTATAGCTTTTTATGCACAAACCCCAAACTGACAGGCACAGAAAGGCTTGAAGATTCATAAATACCTTCCCCAAGCTGATTTGCTTTTTTTAGCTCTTTACGAAACCTTCTATTAGAAATAACAGCCAGACAAAAAATCACTGCAATCCCTATCACCCAAATTATACTGCATATCTTAAATGCCCCCGCTGCTGTTACCTTGCCCTGATATACGACACGCCAGCTGCTCATAATTCCACCTGTTTTTCCTGCCACAGACAATCCAAGATTTGCCAAAAGCAAGTGATATTTCCTGTTTAATAACGGAAACAAACAAAGTGCACTGGATAACGCAACCGGACATATGCTCCGCAGATAAAAAATCCTCCATCCCCATATCGTATATTTCTTTTCATAATTCCGCAAAAGAAAGCGGAATAATATAATAACTGGCAAAAGAATTACCATTAAAATCCCTAAAGATAATATAGTATAAAAAATACGAAACAGCCAATCCATATATTTCCCCTCTCCATTACAAGACCTTACATTTCCATTTTACAGTATAATCAATAAAAAGAATTTTGGCTATCCCTTTTTTTGGTAAAACACTGCCTTGCCTTTTTACCAAATGCCGTCTATAATAAAGATATGATATAAAACCAGTAACAAGAAGACAGGTATACTATGAATAAAAAATTTGAAGAACTTGAGCTAAAAGATGACTTTATGTTTGGCATAATTATGAGAAATCCCAAATATTGCAAACCTTTTTTGGAAACAATATTAAATATTAAAATTTCCTATAAACATAAATATGGAGGACGATATGAAGGACGGATTTTTAAAAGTTGCTGCAGTTACACCTAAAACATCTGTAGGTGATATAGAATTTAACACCTCACAAATTATAAATGGCATGGAAGCTGCACACTCTGAAAAAGCAAAACTGGCTGTTTTCCCAGAACTCTGCCTGACCGGATACACCTGCAGTGACCTTTTTTTACAGGATATCCTGTTAAAAAAGGCATTGCAGGGATTAAAACAGATTTTGGATGCATCAACAGGAATGGATATGATTACAATAGTTGGTTTTCCATTTTTCCTGCACAATTCCTTATACAATGCCGCCGCTGTAATCCATGAAGGAATCCTTCTTGGCATCGTCCCAAAGCAGAACATCCCTAATTATTCGGAATTTTACGAAGGCCGCCACTTTTCTGTGCCGGCTTCTGGTAATGAAACAATACAAATAAATGAATTAGGGAAATCCGGTTACCATATCCCTTTTGGAACAAACCTGCTTTTTTGTTCCGAAAACTTTCCTTTATTCAAACTTGGGATTGAAATCTGCGAAGATTTATGGATGCCCGTCCCGCCGTCCTGCTCCCATGCACTTGCCGGGGCAGCTGTCATTGCAAACCTTTCCGCAAGTGATGAAATAACAGGAAAAGACATTTACCGGCGTGAACTGGTATGCAGCCAGTCAGCACGCCTTGTCAGCGGATATATCTATGCCGATGCAGGGGAAGGAGAATCCTCTACAGATTTAGTATTTTCCGGGCACAACCTGATTGCAGAAAACGGAAATCTTCTAAAAGAAACTTCCCGTTTTAAAAATGATATGGTATGCAGTGAAATCGATTTGGGAAGATTGATTAGTGAGCGCCGCCGTATGGGCACATTTTCATCTGTCCCGCCAGAAAAAGCCAACTACCAGTTAATCACCTTTTCTTTCCAACAGATAGAAGACACTTCCCTGTCACGCACCTGGCTGCAAACCCCGTTTGTCCCACAGGATAAAACAGGCCGCAGCCACAGATGTGAAGAAATCCTGAATATCCAGGCAATGGGACTGAAAAAACGCCTGAGCCATACAAACTGCAGCAATGCTGTAATTGGCATTTCCGGCGGACTGGATTCTACTTTAGCGCTTCTGGTCACAGTAAAAGCCTTTGATATGCTTGGTCTTGCAAGAAGCGGCATCCTTGCTGTTACCATGCCCTGCTTTGGCACAACAGACCGCACTTATCAAAATGCATGCCAACTGACAAAAATCTTAAGCGCCACATTAAAAGAAATCCCTATCCATGATGCCGTCCGCCAGCATTTTTCTGATATTGGCCATGACAGCTCTGTCCATGACGTAACTTATGAAAATTCACAGGCAAGACAGCGCACGCTGATATTAATGGATCTGGCCAACCAGGTAAACGGGATGGTAATTGGTACCGGTGATATGTCAGAGCTTGCGCTAGGCTGGGCAACTTATAATGGCGACCACATGTCCATGTATGGCGTCAACTGCTCCGTACCAAAGACCTTAGTCCGCTATCTTGTACTTTTTTATGCGGAAACAACACCTGACAAAAAGCTACATGATATCCTAATGGATGTCCTTGATACACCTGTAAGCCCAGAGCTGCTGCCGCCAAAAGATGGAAAAATCTCACAAAAAACCGAAGAACTTGTTGGTCCATATGAACTGCATGACTTTTATTTATACTATATGATGCGCTTTGGATACACCCCATCCAAAATCTACCGGCTTGCTTTATGCGCCTTTGCCGGCACATACAATGAAAAAACTATTTATAAATGGCTCTGTACCTTTTACCGGCGCTTTTTCTCCCAGCAGTTTAAACGCTCCTGCCTGCCAGACGGCCCAAAAATCGGCAGCGTAGCATTATCACCGCGTGGGGATTGGCGCATGCCAAGCGATGCTTCTGTAAACTTATGGATGAAAGATTTGGAAAGCATACACTTCTAATCAACAGCCCCGCTAGCCGGGGTATCAAACTTGTAGCGCCTTATATAAAAAACGTGCGCAGAAATGAGGTAATTTATGAATATATCAGACATGCTAGAAGGAAAAACAGCAATTGTAACAGGCGGCACAAGAGGGATAGGCTTTGGAATAGTCAGCAAATTCCTGGAGGCAGGCGCAAATGTAGCCTTGTTTGGCTCGCGCCAGGAAACCGTTGACAAAGCACTGGAAAAAATCAGGGCAGAAAAACCTGATGCTTCGGTTATGGGGCTTTTCCCATCCCTTGAAGGCTTTGAAGAAGCAAACAAAGCAATACAAACAGTAAATGAAGCCTATGGACAGATAGATATCCTTGTCAACAATGCCGGGATTTCAGCAAGAGAATCCCTATATGATTATAAACCGGAAGATTTTGAAAAAATAATGGCATTAAATGTCAACGCTGTATTTAACTGTTCCAAATCAGCAGCAGCAATTATGAAACAACAGGGCGGCGGTTCTATCGTAAATATAAGCTCCATGGTAAGCATCTATGGACAGCCCGCAGGCTGTGGATATCCAGCCTCCAAATTCGCTGTAAATGGGCTTACAAAATCCCTTGCCCGGGAACTTGGGAAAGACCAAATCCGTGTAAACGCCGTAGCGCCTGGCGTTACCAGGACAGATATGGTAGCAGCCCTCCCTGATGAAATGGTACAGAGGATTTCCTCAACCATCCCTCTTGGCAGGGTAGGCGAACCAGAGGAAATTGCAAACGCCGTACTATTCTTAGCCAGCGACCTTGCAAGTTATGTAACGGGGGCAATACTATCCGTAGATGGTGCAACACAGGTTTAAGTTTCCTATAACACCAAAAAGGGCACCGCCAGCGCTGGTGCCCTAGCAAGAATTGCTTCGCAATTCTTGTCGATAACCACTACGATTACAGCAATTTCCTATAACACCAAAAAGGGGAGTGCATTTGCATTCCCCTTTTTTGCCGCTATTCTGCATCTGGCATACTGATTACTTTGTAATGGCATCCTCCAGCGCCTTGCGCCTGGACGCTTCATTCTCTGTCCATTTCAGGCATTCTTCATAACCATAGCTCTTACACTTTTTAATCATATCGGCTACAATTTTATCATATGCAGAATCATTTTCTGCATAAATTGCCCTCCAGGAAGCTGCCTTAATTTCATCTGTTACCTGGGACCAAGTTGTCTTTAACTCAGTGCTCTTTTGTTCCTGTGAATAGGAAGTGCCTGGAGCAACTGTATACTTCCCGGTATTTTCCATATAATCGTCAACCCTCTGTGCCCCGGTTTTATCACGCCAATCCTGTTCAATATCACTTTCTGCTTTTGCAGTATTGCTTTTCCAGCTTAAATAATTATATCTCTCACCATTTGATTCTGGGTTCGTAGCATCTGTAGACCATGTCGTATTTACAATTTGAAGGGAACCATCCTGGAAACTTCCTTTATAAGGTTCTCCCATTTTTGTCTTCTTATTGTTATTGCACTCCTTTCCCAAATCCGTAAAATAAGTATTGCCTTCCTCATCATAATCCCAGCATACTCCTTTTGGTCCATAGTCCATCGTCAGACGGCCTTCCGGCGTACAGAAATAATTAATTACTTCCATACACAATTCCGGATATTCAGATTTAGCGCCAATTGTCCAGACACGTTCTCCACCTGCAGTATTCATGCCATAAACAATCGGGGAAGCTTCTTCCGGCTTTAAACTAAACATCCCTTTCCCATCTTTCAGATGCGCTGGTTTATTATATGCCATATAGCCGGCATAATTGAAGATTGAAAACATTGTACCGCCATTCTGTACCTTTTCAATCATCTTGTCATAAGTCTGGGTCATCGAATCCGGATCCACAAGGCCTTTCTGGTATAAATTGTTAAAGAATTTTAGTATTGTAAGATATGGGCCATTCTCTTCTAATGCACCATGTAATACGCCTGTCGCAGGGTCGTATAAACCAACTCCTAGTTCATCATATCCAAAATAAGCAGTAGCAAATGCTTTTACATACATAACCATTGCATCATCCCACTCTGACCATAGAGAAATTGCATAGGTCTTATTCCCGCTGTCGTCCTTTGGGCAAAGATTAACCATATCTTCCAGCAGTTTTTCATAATCATCCAAGTTTTTGATCTTAGGATAACCAAGCTCTTTATAAAGATCCCAGCGGATATCCCATGTATACATAAATGATTCATGATCCTCACTAGAAGTAGCCACATTAAAGCCAAATCCATAGAGGGTATCCCTTTCTCCCTCTGTAATTGTTGAGGTCAGATTCTGGTTTTTCTTTAACGCATCCGGCATATTTTCTTTAATATATGGACCAAATTCCGCCAGCAAATCATCTTCATTCCAGTCATAGAGAAGACCTGCCTTCACAGCATTTGGATATTTATCATTGTCATGTCCCCATACAACGATATCACCTAAATCTCCACTCTCCATACGCGTTTCATAGACGCCGTCGCCTTCCTGGATAATATTTAACTTCACTTTAAATTTATCCATCAAAATATCTGCAATCCATCCCGTCTGCAGCCCGGAATAATTTGCAAGCTGGCTGTAAACATCAAGCGTAACTACCTCATCTTTTTTAGAGCCGCAGCCCGACAGTATAGAAACAGAACCAACCACCATACTAGAAGCCAGAAGTATAGAAGCCAGTTTTTTAGACAATAATTTTTTCATAGCACCCTCCATTTCCGCACAATCCAATTACTAAAAAAGCCTAAAGCCTGTATAATAATTATCAGATGTACTAAAGTTAATAAAAAAGCGCACCGCCGGCGCTGGTGCGCTAGCAAGAATTGCTTCGCAATTCTTGTCGACAACCACTACATAACAGCGCAATTTCCTATGACCTAATAAAAAGGATAGCCCGGATGCAGCGGGTTAAACTGCATCCAAAACTATCAAGTATTATGTAGGAAACCGCCTCTGGTTATAAGGAGGCAGATAACCGCCAGAGTTGTACACTAATGCTTCTGTTTTACCTAGCATCAGCCAGAACTTATTAAAGCATAAGCAATTCAATAATCATATTACTTTTTAATATTTAATGAAAAAGTAACAGAAATGCTCTTTTTCCACTTAAAAGCCGTTAACTTCGCACAAGGATGTTTTGAAGTACCGCCTTCCCCATACTGGTTATAGATTTCAAGGCGGTATTTACCTGGGTCCTGCTTTGACTCTAACTGTCCCTGTGCCATCTTGTTAAAAGCCGTTTTTACCACTTTTCCATCACACTTTACAACAACATTAGAAATCTTAATGTCCTTTGCCTTATGGTCTTTTAAAATCCCCTTAATGTCCACGCAGAAGACAGCGGCGTCTTTTGCATCTTTTGCTTTAGCCTTCTTCCCATCGCTTGTTGCCTGCGCTTTCTTTAATGTAACCGTATACTTTGCTGTCCCTTTCTTATTTTTAACAGAAGTATTTGCTACATTTTCCTTCATATTCTGGCAGCCCCATGTAGAATCAGCAAACATCAGGAAACAATTATATGATTTTGCTGCGCTTGCTGTATTTCCAACAATTGCACTCCCTGCTACTGCCATTGCCAAAGCAACTGCTGCCACCTTTTTTACGATTTTATGAAACATAGTTGTTTTCTCCTTTCCTAACTACTATAAGAAAATATTACAGTTCTTTATTCTACTTTTGGGCGGCATCACAAAATTCAATTTTTACAAATGATGCGCCAGTATATGTATTTGTTGTAATCCACACATACGGATATAAAGCAAGTGCATCTTTATCCAGTGGGACATATTTTTGAATCCAGGCTGTTTTTTCGTTGATATTTCCATTTACATCAACCTGGTCATAATCCTTCTCAAACTTTATCTGGGAATTTTCCGACTCCATATAACCAAGCTGTAATTGTGCAGACTGGCTATACGTATTATCCGCCATCGTAATTCGGATGCAAGGCTCTTCAAATTTACTCCAGTCTGCCTTAAAACGAATATTCCAATATTCCGGATTAATCATCACATCTAATGCATCTGTCTCTTTTCCATCAGCATCAACAATTTTTGTTGTCTTTCCAATCCCCTGGTTCAGTACATCAAAATCATCCGGCCTTTCTGTTTCCAGCCGTTTTCCATCATCCGCCCCAACATGGCGCATAAATTCGCCTTCCCATGTATAAACTGCCTTAGCGCTGACAATTGCATCCAGGGATGGAATGCCTGTTTTTGAGAAAGAAGCCCCTTCCGGGATTCTTGGAGTAGAATTTGTTGCCTTGGCAAACACCTGTCCAACGTCATCATATACAAAATAGCCATCTTTCCTGCTGTAATAGCTGCCCTCATCCCACATCACAGGGCAGTATCCTTTTTCCAGGCACTGCTTAAATAACTCTGTCAGATAATCCGGGATTCCATCCTTATTTGTTACAGCACAGCCGCATTCCCCGATAATTACGCCATAGCCCTGCTCCGTAAACATTTTTAACTTATCCATCTGGGTTGTCATATAAGTATAATCTTTCTCTGTCCCCCAGGAATCACGGTAGCCCCAGCTATTAGTAGAAGTTCTGGCAATTCCAAAATCTGTCGGCTCATAATAATGGACAGATACGCTTAATTTCTTATTGCCATTTTCTTCACTGTCTTTTGGCATAATGAATTTATCACTGCAAGTCTCATTTAAAACTGTCCCCTGCCCTGGTATTAACAGGAAACGATATGCATTATTCCCACCAGATGCACGGACAATATCTACAAACTTCTGGTTAATCTGTGCAGAAACCTCATATGTCTCTGCCGGGGTAAGCACGCCCGTCCCTCCGGCTTCCCCTTTATTTGGGTCTCTCCAGTCATCATTTAAACGTGCGCCAAGCTCTTCATTCGCGCCTTCAAAAATAAGCCTGTCGGAATATTCTTTATAGCGTTCTGCAAGCTGTCTCCAGATTGCCTCATATTTTTTCCATGCCTCATCCCTTACTGACTGATCCGCATCCCCAAACATGCCCCACCAGCCTCCGTCCCAATGGATATTGATGATTACATACATTTCATCATTTAAGGCATAGTTAATTACCTCTTCCACCCTGTCCATCAAATCTTTATTCAGGGTATAAGTACCGTCTTTTGCCATCAGGTTTGACCATGCGATTGGCACACGGACTGTATTAATTCCGTAACTCTTTAACCCGTCAAACGTCAACTGTGTAGCGGCTGCATTGCCTGCGCTGGTTTCGCAGCCCAAAACTGTAGTCTCCGTCTCTTTCCAATTGGAAGTTTCCAACTGGTTTCCAAGATTCCATCCAAGCCCCATAACACTCATCAGGTTTTCATTTGTCATGCTCTTCCTCATCAGGCCATTATCTTTTGTTTTGATGCCATTTGCTGAAACATGCTCTTCTCCCAGATTAGACTTTTCTGAAAACTCCCCTGGCTCTTCAGATGGTGTTGGCCCAGGTTTTGAATCATGCGTAACCTTAACTTTAACTGTAAGTTTTTTTGTAACATTCTTCTTAGCCTTCTTATACACTACCTTACAGATTACCTTTGTACTGCCTTTTTTCACTCCGGTAATCTTCCCACTCTTTACCGTTGCAATTTTTTTGTTACTGGATGTCCATGTCACTTTCGCTTTTGCAGGCTTATTCTTCAATGTAACCTTTTTAGAAGCTCCCACTTTTACTGTTATACTGTTATCACTTAATTTTGGCGCCTTCACTGCTGCAGATACTGATGAAGGCAGGCCGCTTACAGAAAATAACATTGCAAAAGCAAGCATCCATGCCATAACCCGTTTCCATACCTTTCTTTTCTTCATATAACCCTCCTTCTCTTTTTTTAATTCCTGCTGCCGGTATTTTATGCTGTATCGTTTTGAATGGCTGAAATGTCAGGGACTGCCCGATAACTTTTTGCACATTTGTACCATAAAACAAAATACAAATAACAATACCGATCTGCCTCTAAATATGCTATAATTATAAATTGAGGAAGGTAATTTTTCTATTACTTTTCTCCTTACATTTTATCACTATCGTACTTTTAAGATATATAAGGAGGCAATATGATTGATATAGAAATTATGCAGGATGCATCAGAAATCATCCATTATGACTTTATAAATATCCCTCTGGCAATCCAGGAACGGCTGCTCTCTTCCTTTACGAACTACAGGGCTCTCTGCCACTGGCATGAAGATATTGAATGTATCCATATTATAGATGGAGAAATGCATTATGATATTAATGGGAAAAAAATTCTCTTAAAAAAAGGGGACAATATTTTTGTAAACACGAAGCAGCTTCATTTTGGATATTCCAACTGCAAAAAAGAATGCTATTTTATTGTTGTGCTGTTCCATCCGGATTTATTAAAATGCAGCCAGAAAATATACCGCCAATATGTAAAACCTGTCCTGAAATGCACAGCCCTGGAATACCTGCATTTAAAAGAAGGTACAGAACTTGGCACATCTGTGTCAGAAATATTAATGCAGTTATTTAAGCTGATGCCCCATTGCAGCCAGCCATATGGATACCAGGCAATCGGCCTTCTTTATACCCTGTGGGATTTGATTTTTAATAGTGTAAAAGACAGCACACAATTTGAAAATATAGAAAAAGATACAGATATCGAAACACAAAGGCTTATGGTATCCTACATATACCAAAATTATCAGGAAAATTTAACATTAAAGGACATTGCAGCGGCAGGAAATGTCTGCCGCAACAAATGCTGTAAGCTCTTCCAAAAGTATTTACAGCAGTCCCCAATTGATTTTTTAAATGCCTACCGCCTTGAAGTAAGCCAGAAACTTTTAAAAGAAACTTCTTACAGCATTACAGAAGTTGCCGCTGCATGTGGCTATAACTATATCAGCTATTACTCCAAGATTTTTTATAAAAAATTCGGCGTCACGCCAAGTACATTCAGAAAAAAAGCACAGGCAGCGGCAGACACATTTTAACAGTGCAGTTCTTTCCCCAATGCAAAAGAATAGATAATCCGTTCCGATACCCTCCTTCCCGTCAGCCGTTCCAATGCTTTTGCATAATAATCAAGCTGTACCCTGTACTTTTCCACCAGCTTCTGTTCCTGCCCTTTTTCTGTTAAATCCGTTTTATAGTCCACCAGCACAATTTCTTCCCCCTCGAAGAAAAAGGCGTCAATAATCCCCTGCACCATAATCATTTCTTCCCTGCCCTGCCCGCCATATACTTCATCAGCGTCCACCCCCAGCATAAATGGCTGTTCACGGTAAAGCCGTCCTTCCTGCTTTGCCCTCTGCATACGTTTCCCCAGACCTGTACCACTAAACGTAACAAATTTCCTGGCATCTAGAAGTTTTACCTCACTTTCTTTCAAATACCCAATTTTTACCATCTCCTGGAAATACTCCCGGATTCCCTCTGCCGTCATACTGCCCTCTATAGCCTTTTCATATGGAAAATGTTCCATTACAAGGTGGTACAGCGTCCCTCTGGCTGTACTGCTTACCTCCTTTTCCTCCTGCAAAAAAGAAGGGCGTGGAATCTCTATTTCGTCCATATCAGAACGCAATTCCTGCTGCATCCTTTCTTTCCCTTCATACTGTAACGGAACAGTTTCCTCTTCGCTAAGCGCTTCCGCACGCTGTACAGACTGGCGTTTCAGCTCTGAAACTGATATCTTCACAGGGAGGGATTCAGAAGAATGGTATGGATATTGATAGCAGAGCTGCTGCTCCAATAAATCATGCATCGATTCATCATAAACCTTTTCTGTATCCCAATCCCGCAGTCTGCGGTACTGCATCACATCGTTTTCCAGTGATTCCTTCTCCTCCCGAAGGACTGTTTCTGGAAAACAAAGCTCTGCCGTAAATAAACTGTCCCTGTCAAAACTGCTGAATACCTCCCGTCCCCCCTCCACAGACAGATATTCCTGAAACGCTGCCTTTAATGGTTCTCTTTTGCAAAGTGCCGGCAAAATCCAGTCAAAATATGTCTGGGCACTGGAAAGCTGGGAAAAATTCAAAAAACCAGCCTTTGCCATCCATCCCTCCAGCTTCTTTTCCAGCCCGGAAGCCGTCCCTGTGATAATAAGCTGTTCCTGCGCCCTGGTCAGCGCCACATATAGAATGCGGATTTCCTCTGCAAGCGTCCCCAAAGTAATCTGGTTTGCCATCAGCCTTTTTAAAAGCGTCGGCTGTTTCACACGCAGGCTTAAATCCACATAATCACACCCAGCCCCATAATCTCCGTCAATAATTGTCCCCTTCCTCGCATCCATCAAATTAAACTGTTTCCCCATGCCTGCCACAAACACAACCGGGAACTCCAGCCCCTTGCTTTTATGGATTGTCATAATACGGACTGCATTTGTATTTTCCCCATTCACCGAAGCCTCGCCAAAATCGACGTCAGATTTTTTCAGGCTTTCAATATACCTGGTAAAACCATACATCCCCAGATGTCCGTTTTTTGCAAATTCAATAGACTGCTGCAAAAGGATATCAAGGTTTGCACGCCTTTTTTCCCCGGAAGGCATCGCCGCCATCAAATCATAATATCCTGTTTCAAAATAAATTTTCCGTAAAAGTTCATAGACAGAATGCAATTTTGCAAACTGCCTGTAATCCCGCAGTTTTTCCAAAAAGCAAGACAGCTTTTCCATTAACGCCAAAGACATATCATCTTCTTTTCCACAGCTTAAAAATTCCTGCACTTTATCCCAAAAATCCAGCCCTTCTTCCATCGTCCCAATCCATGCCAGCTCTTCATCCGTCACCTGGCACAGACAGGAACGGAGCACCGCTGCAAGCGGGATATCCTGCCTTGGGTTATCAATAATGTCAAGCAGGTTTAAAACCGTCTCTACTTCCAAAGAAGTAAAATACCCTGTCTTTGTATCTGCATAAGCCGGAATCCCCATATCATTTAAAACCTCTATAAATTCCTCCGACCACCCGGTAAGGCTGCGCAGCAAAATTGCAATGTCCCCAAATTCCACTGGGCGGAAGCCATTTTTCCCTTTTATATAAAGAGGATCTTCCCCTTGTACCATCCCTTTTATCTTTTCCCCGATTACTGCTGCCTCTAACGATTTTTTCTGTAAAAATACATCCTCGCTTTTTTGCTCTATAACAACCACTTCCGTCTTTCCGGCAGTGCGTTTCCCTGCTTCCCCAGAATCTTCCGGGCTGCCAAACTCTGCACCTGTTACAAGCTTTGCCGCATCATCATATACAATTCCTCCTAAGCTTTCCTGCATCACCTGTTCAAAAATATAATTTGCTGACTCCAGCACGCTTCCCCTGCTTCGGAAGTTCTTATGCAGATCAATTTTCTGGAACGGGCCTTTTCCCACGGTATAGCTTTGGTATTTTTCCAGAAAAAGCTCCGGCCGCGCCAGACGGAACTTGTAGATACTCTGTTTTACATCCCCTACCATAAAAAGATATGGTTTTTTCTCTGGAGCACGGCAGAGGCTTGTAAGCAAAAGTTCCTGGATATAATTGCTGTCCTGGTATTCATCTGTCAAAATTTCTTCATAATATTCCTGCAGCTCCAAAGCCGTTTCACTTGGATGGACAGTCCCGTCCTCCTCCCTTTCTACAAGGATTTCCAATGCAAAATGCTCCATATCTGCAAAGTCTAGAATCCCTTCCTCCCTCTTCTTTTCAGCAAAAACGCGCCCAAACTCCAAAGTCAGGCTGACAAGCTCCCTGACAGCAGGCGCCATTGCCTGCATATCCAAAAGCATTTCTTCCGGGCATTGGAAAAAAAAGCGTTCCTTTAGCTTTTCCAACCCCTTTTTTAGATAGGTTTCCCGTAAATTCTTTACAAACTCTTTCTTATCATTATTTACCTCTTTACTTCGAACTGCCTTTAACCTGGCAGGATTATAAGTTTCAAATACCCGGTAATATTCCTGATAACCCCCTGCTTTCTGCACTTCTTCTAAAAATGCAATATCAGACAAAACAGCATCCTCATACGCCTGCGGGCCATCCCCTTCCCGGCATTTTTTCAAAGCCTCCTTTGCCATCAGCAGATATTCCCCAATACAGGCATCCAGATACTTTATAAGCCCTGCCATCCATTCCGTCTGCTCCATCTCTTCCAGAGTTTCAGCATGATAAAGCATGCTGCATCTTTCCAGCCATTCTTCCTTCCATGGATAACTCGCTGCAAGCCTGTCAAGAGAAAGTACCATTTCCTCAATGGCATGGTCCGTCCTCCCCACAGAAAGCATATCTGTAAACTGCAAAAATCCATCCTTCCCCTGCTCCCGCGCTTCCTGATATTTTTGTTCCAGCAATTCCGCCAAAAGATCCTGTTTCATTATCTCCAAATCCGTTTCATCCCCAACCCGGAAAGAAGGATCCAAATGGATTACATGAAAATAATTTTTAATCACCCACTGGCAAAAACTGTCTATCGTTGTAATCTGCGCTGTATGCAAAAGGCTCGCCTGCTTCTGTATATGCTGGTTTTCCGGCTCATCACGCAGTTTTTCCTCAAGCGCCTTCCCAATCCTTGACCGCATCTCTGCTGCCGCCGCTTTTGTAAACGTCACAACTAAAAGCTTGTCAATATCTTTCGGAGAATCCCCCTGTGTAATCTCTGTAATAATCCGCTCTACCAACACTGCTGTCTTTCCCGAACCTGCTGCCGCCGAAACCAGGATATTCCTGTCCCGCAGGTCAATCACCTGTTTCTGTTCCTCCGTCCATTCCGTTTTACCCATCCTGTTCCTCCTCTGTCTCCAGTGCCTTTCGTTTCGTTTTATATCATTAAAATGCCAGCATCTTATTTCTCATTTTCTTGCCGTATCCGGTCCAAAACCTCGCTGTCGCCCAGCTTTTCAAGAATCCGATAAGAATTTCCTGCAATCCTCGTATCGAAACGGCAGATACTGTGATAAGGGCAGTACCTGCAGGCCGTTTCATCTGTCTTATCCTGTTTCCGATAGGGATTCACTGCAATTGCGCCCTCCATTATCTCTCCTTGTATCTGCTGCAGCTTTCTTTCCGTATAGTCCATCAAAACAGCAAAATCTTCAGTAGTCACCGTTTTGGAAGTCTTTTTTAACATACCTTCCTTATTTGTTGCAAAAGGCAGGATATCCGAAGACATATTCGCAGCAAGCCCTCCATCCCCTGTCTGAAATACAGAATCCAGGGAAGGCAGGACAGGGTCATCCTCATTTAGTATACCGTCCATTTTTAGCCCTTTTAAAATTGTCTGTTCTACTGCCGCAGGTTCTGCTTTGCCTTCCACCATCGGGTCATCAATATTATAATAAAGCACCCCTGCCGGTATCACAATCTTCTTTTCCCTCTCTTTGCTGTCCTCTACCCCCGCTTTCAGGTAAATCATAAGCTGCATCTGCAAGCCATAGTATAAATCTGACAGAGAAATAGACTCTTTCCCCGTCTTATAATCTACAACTTTAAGATAAACTCCATCCCCTTTCTCCATCTTGTCAATCCTGTCAATCCTTCCAATCAGACGGAATTTATTCTCCTCATCCTCCATATCCTGTACAATATTTTCACCCGTCACCCCATGCAGGATTTCAAAAGAAATCTCACTGTCAACCGTTTTAAAAAGCCCCCGTTCCATCTGCTTTGTAATTGCCCAGACACTCCGCGCAAGAAGCCTTCTAAGCCTGGTAATCAAATATGTATCACGTTCCGTGCTATAAAGAAGCCCATCCTTATACCGCCCGGCAGCTTCTTTTATACATTTATCTGCACGCACCTGCTGTTCCTTTTCGCTTACATCCTGCCAGTTTTTACTTTCCCGTATTAAATCCTTTGTATATAGTTCCAAAGCTTCATGGACAATATTCCCGATATCAAAAAAAGCCACCTCATGCTCTGCCCTTTCTTTTAAATGAAGCCCATACCGCATAAAATAAGAAAAAGCACAAGCCGCATACCGCTCGAACTGTGATGTACTTCCTGTCAGGATTTCATGGTATAAAGCTTTTACAGCCGCCTTTGAAAGTTCCGTCTTCTGTTCCCTGTAAAAAGCGGCTCCAATCAGGTTTTCCAACACCATTCTGCGCTTTTCATCTGATTTATAGAAACAAAATATCTCCTGCCATTTCGTTTTACTGTAATCCTTATTCCGAAGCCCCTGTATTAAATAATCCTTTCCAAAATTATTTCCCAGAAAATGACTGTCATCCTGCCGCCTTTCTTCTGCCTCAATAGAAAGTTTTGGAAAAATCTTCTGAATCCTTTCTATAATATAAGCCGGATTCTGCTGTTTCCCATCATTTCCCGTCTCACAATATGTCAGGTATAAATGCCTGGAAGGCTTTGTCAGACTCAGGTAAAGATAAAACTGCGCCGTATATACATTTTCCCGTACCGTCGGGGCAAGTTCAAACTCCTGCTTTGTCAAAAACATTCTCTCCGAATCTGATATCACGCCTCCATGCCCCCCAGTATTCGGGATATTCCCATCATTCATCCCAAGGAAAAAAAGGTACTTCACATCTGCAAGCCTGCTTCGATCCATATCGCCAATCACCACCTGGTCTACCCCCGGTGGAATCAGCCCAATCCTCGCCTCACAAAATCCAGTATCCAGAATTTCTTTAAACTCCTTTAAGTTCATTTCTTCTGAACCAAGAAGCTCCACCAGGCGCTCTAACACCTCCAGGACAATTCCATAAACCTGGCTGTATTCCCTGGCCAGTGCAAGTTCATTTTCTTCCTGGAACCGCTTTACCCATTTCTGGATTTCCAGAAAATACTGCTGCCGTTCCATCCACTTACAAAGCTCTGAGGCAAAAACAGTAACTGTATGTTTCCCCTTCCCAACTGCCTCATAAAATTCCCCAAGCTGTTCCACAGTCTCTAAGCGGATGGTATCAATCAAAAGTTCTGCCCTCTCTAAAACCTCCTTCGGAGCACGATAATACACCCTGCTGCAATCCCATACCTCAAGCCACTTATTATACCCTCTGATTCCCGTTGCACGCAAAAAGTTGTCCAGAAGTTCCACCTGTTCCTCCTCTGCCTTGCTAAAAAGGCATTTATGGTAAGACAGCACTTTTTCCGCCTGAAAATTACTTAAAAAAACCTCCAAAACAAAATCCAGCATTTCCACAAAAGGATTTGCAAAAATACTCTTTTTCTGGTCTACAAAACAGGGAATTCCCGCCTGTTCAAAAATCTCCCCGGCAAGCGTCCCATAAACCTCCAAATCCCCTGTTACTACAGCAATATCCCTGTAACGGCATGTCCCATGAAGCAAAATACTGCGTATTTTCTCTGCCGCAAAAGCAGCTTCCGCTTCCGGCTGCTTCAATACATGAATTGATATATCTTCTGTCTCTTTTTCATATGGCAAAACCGGATAGCGGAACAGGCTTTGTTCCAATGCCTCAATCCCTGGTGCATCCCCAAAACGGGTTTCCTCCCTCTTTTTTCCCGTCCAGATTTCAGGGCATACTTCCGTCCTTGTTTCCTGCGCAATCTTACGCATACGGTAAATTGTTTTTTGGCTCATATAAAAAAGGCCATGCTTTTCCCCAACCTTTACAACCGATTCCCTTATATCCATAGTTACAGACAAATAAATTTTTCTTGCCGTGCAAAGAAGCTGCCTTATAAACTGGTACTGTGTCGGCGTAAACCCTGTAAAACCATCCAGGCAGACAATGCTATTGCGTAAAATAGAAGATTCCTGCGCCACCTTTGCAAGCACCGTAAGAATTTCTTCTGAAGTAATATAATGCTTATGCAAATACTCCGTAAACCCTTTATAAATAACTTTAATGTCAGAAAGCTTCCTTGACAGCGCCGTATGCTTTTCAGACGCACGGATCATTTCCTCTATCGTTTCTTCCTCTGCGCCATACTGCAATAATTCCGACAAAAAAGATTTAATTTCCTGCACATACCCTTTTTTATATATATTTTTCCCGAAATACTCCAGCTCACTTTCCAGATTATTCAAGACCTTTTTTAAAATCATTGTCTTTCCCATATCATCTAAAACCGGAAGGTTATTCGCCCCTGTTTCAGCAAAAACACGGAAAGCAAGACGGAGAAAACTCTGCACATCAATATTTAAAATTCCCTTTGCCTCACTCATGCAGATAAGCTCCTTCTGTGTCTGCATCGTAAACTGCTCCGGCACTATAAAAATATACTGGCGGTCTGGAAACAGTTTTGCCTCCTCTGTCACCAGATGCTGCAAATAATATGTTTTACCCCTTCCAGAACCGCCAAGGACAAATTGTAATGACATAGATTCCTCCATTCCGTACTTTTTCAATATGTATTTACGGGGCTGAAACCCTGTGCTCCTGCATCATTGTGCTTACTGCTTCAACAATCAGTTTTTCCGTATATTGTGATTCCTCTGATAATGCAATTTCCTCCACAGAATTTCCTGCGGCAAGCTGTTTCGATATCTTTTCCACAGTCGGTTCCATCAGTGGATACATCGCAGACACACTCTCATCCAAATTTACTAATTCCACTGATTTTACACTTTCTTCATCCAGCGCAAGCTGGATATTTACAGCCGCATCCCCGATTTTAATTTCTTTTGTATAAACACCTGCCTGGTATACCTGTTCCGCACTCCCTGGTACAGAAGCAGATTCCTTTTTCCCACCCTTCCCCGGCCAGAACATAATAAAAAGCAGTATAAGCAATATAATGCCAAGGCCGACAAAAATTGCGGTATAAATCAATTCTTTCATCTGTAGGATAACAATTCTGGTTCTTGACATGGCTACCTCCATCTTAGGAACTGCTGCAAATAATTGCAGGCAATCCCCCACTTTTCCGTCATTAACTTGTTACACTTACAGCCTCCCGAATAACTGCCAACTGTAAATGTAACCCTCTTATTACCATTATATTATCCTGCCCAAAATCTTATGACACCCAAATTATCTATTATACAGCGATTTTCTATCACACAAGATGGCAAAGCTTCCTATAAGTTAAAAAAGAATGCAAAGCAATTCCAGACGTAATTCTCCACGTCCGAAAAACACTTTACATTCCTTCCTTAATCTTCATCAGAAGAATTCTCCCTCGCCTCATTTTCATTTTCTATCAAACGGAACGCCTGTATTGCAAACCCACTGATTGCAAGCATAATACTTGCCGGGCCAATTAATATCCCCAAAAACTGTGTTACAAAATTCCATGTAAAAAGAGCGAGCAGCGCCACCAGCACCAAAATCAAAAAAATTGTTTTTACAAAGAATTTAATTGTAATAGAATAAGAATTTCGCAGCGTATTAATAATTGAGTTTTCATACCGTGCCTGCAGGGGAAATGCATAAATCAGGTGTAGAAACGCCATAATCCCGGCAACAATCCCAAGAATAAGGTACAATGTGCTGCTTCTGCCTAATGTTTCTGCTGCATGGTAAAACTGGAAATCAAGCCAGATTGCATAAACTGCTATTAATGCAATAATGCCAATCACCATTCCCTTTTTAAAATTCTCACGGTACGCCGTAATAAATTCATTTCCAATATAGCCTTCCTGCTCGTCTACCATCCGCAATGTAATCGAAAAAACTGCTGTTGTAGCCGGCCCAATAAAAACCAACGGGATAAAGCTCAAATAACGATATGCCCCCAGGCCATTCTTTGCAAGAAAAAACTCAACTAAAAACATTGCAATCGGCCCGCCTGCCAGCAGCCACATAAAATTCAATTTCAGCATATCAAACAAACGTGACATAAATTTATATAACGGACTTTCCAAACTAAAAAAACTACTCATATTATTCCTCATTTCTGTCTTGTTAGTGTACTGGTATACCACTAAGCTAAAATAGGACTGTTCCAGACAGAAACAGCCCTATTATTTTATAAATACATACCTACTTCTCCAAATACTGATTACTGCTGAAGTGCATCTTCTAAGCTCTTACGTCTGGAAGCCTCATTCTTAGACCAGCTTACACACTCATCATAACCATAGCTCTTACATTTCTTAATCATGTCATTGACAATTTTTTCATATTCCTTATCAGAATCCGCATAGATTGCCCTCCAGGAACCATTCTTAACTTCATCTGTTACCTGTGACCATGTTGTCTTAAACTCCTGCTCTTTCGGTGATTGTGCAAAAGATGTACCAGGCGCTACAACAAACTCCTTTGAATTTTCCATATATTCATTGATATTTCTAGCGCCTGTCTTATCACGCCAATCTGCTTCAATATCACTCTTAGGCTCTGTAAGGTTGCTCTTCCAGTTATCAGCATTGTAAGTTTCCCCATTTGATTCAGGGTTAGAAGCATCTGCAGACCATGTAGTATTTACAATCTGAAGAGTTCCATCCTGGAAACTTCCCTTATAAGGTTCACCCATCTTTGTATTCTTATTCTTATTGCAGGCCTCTCCTAACTCTGTAAAGTAAGTATTGCCTTCATCATCATAATCCCATGTTACACCCTTAGGACCATGATCCATTGTCAGACGGCCTTCCGGAGTACAGAAATAGTTGATAACTTCCATACAAAGCTCAGGATATTCACACTTTGCACCAATCGTCCAGACACGGTCGCCGCCGGCTGTATTCATACCATATACAATTGGTGTAGCCTCTTTCGGCTTCATTGGGAACATTCCCTTGCCTTCCTTTGTGTGGGCCGGCTTATTATAAGCAATATAGCCTGAATAGTTAAAGATGGAGAACATTGTACCGCCATTCTGTACTTTTTCAATCATTTTATCATATGTCTGCGTCATAGAGTCAGGGTCTAACAGGCCATCCTGATGCAGGTTATTAAAGAACTTCAGCATTGTAAGGTATGGACCGTCTTTTTCCAGAGCGTCATGATATGTCCCTGTATTTGAATCATAGAGCCCAAGCCCCAGTTCATCATACCCATAATAAGCAGTTGCCATTGCCTTTACATACATAACCATAGCGTCATCCCACTCTGTCCAAAGTGAAATTGCATAGGTCTTATTGCCAGAATCATCCTTCGGGCAAAGCTTAACCATATCTTTTAAAAGCTGCTCATAATCCTCAAGATTATTTACTTCCGGATAGCCCAGTTCCTTATACAAATCCCAACGGATATCCCAGGTATAGAAAAAGGCTTCATGGTCTGCACTGGAAGTTGCCACATTATGTCCAAATCCATATAAAGTATCTCTTTCCCCATCCGTAAGGGTAGAAGTCAGCTCCTGGTTCTTCTTTAAAGCATCCTTCATATTTTCCTTAATATATGGACCAAACTCCCCTACAAGGTCATCCTCATTCCAGTCATAAAGAAGCTCATTCTTTACAGCGTCAGGATATTTATCATTATCCTTTGCCCAGACAACAATATCACCTAAATCGCCGCTCTCCATACGTGTCTCGTACACACCGGAACCTTCTGGGATAATATTAAGCTTCACCTTAAACTTATCCTCCAGGATATCGGCAATCCACCCGGTCTGCAAACCAGAATAGTTAGCAAGCTGGCTGTAAACATCAAGCGTAATCACTTCATCCTTCTTAGAACCGCAGCCTGCCAGCACGGCAGTAGAGCCTACAACCATACTGGAAGCAAGAAGCATTGACATTAATTTTTTTGAAATATTTTTGCGCATTCTATCTCCTCCTTATATTTTAATTAACCCTTAACAGCTCCTAACATAATACCTTTTTCAAAATACCTCTGCATAAATGGATATACACAGAAAATTGGAATAATCGTAACCATGGAAATTGTATACTTAATTACCTTACTGTTCAACGCCTGCTCCAACGCCTGCTGCGCCTGCGTACCACCCTGGTTCATCAATGTTCCCAGGTTAGAAGCAACATTCAGGTAGTTGTACAATCTGTGCTGCAATGTAAACATTGCCTCATTGCCCTGCATGTAAAGCAGGGAATCCTGGAAGGAGTTCCAATGCCCTACCGCGCCAAAGATGGCAACTGTTGCAAGAATTGGTTTACTAAGAGGCAAAATCAGTTTCCTAAACACCACCATATACGAAGCGCCGTCTATAAAAGCGCTTTCCTCCAGCTCTGCCGGTATTGACTCAATATATGTCTTAACCAAAATAATATTGTATGGAGCTACAATACCTGGAAGGATATATACCAGATAGTTACCAGTCAGTCCAAGCAAATCCATGTTCAAATAAGTAGGAATCAAACCTGCATTAAAATACATTGTAATAACAAGGAAGCGGTACCAGAAACTTCTGTGCCACATCTCCTGCTTTGTTACAAGATAACCTACAAAAGCAGAAGCAAGCACCATCAATACTGTACCAATTACTGTTCTGGAAAGGGAAACCAAGAAAGATGTCCCCAAATCGCCAACCTCCCTCAGCGCAAGGTAGTTATCAATATTAAATCCCCTAGGATAAAAGTTTACCAATCCTTTCCTTACCAGTTCATTATCTGATACTGTGTTGATAAACAGATAATAGAACGGGAAAATACAGGAAAGAGTAAATATTGTAAAGAACAAATAGTTAAAAACATTAAACACAATGTCAACCGGCGTTGTACGGTACATTTTCTTATGTTTTTTATAATATTCTTTTTCTTTCTTTTCATCAAGCTTTTCTTGTGCTGTCTTTGCCATGTATATTCACCTCCTATACAATACTCTCGCCACGCAGCGCTTTCGATATCGCATTTGCGCCAAACAGCAGAACCACGCTGATTATCGACTTAAACATACCTACTACCGTAGACAATGGAATACTTCCGCTTCCAATACCCAGCCGGTATACATATAAATCAAGTACGCGGATAGAACTTCTGTTCTCTGCATTTTCAAATACAAGATACTGATCCAGACCATTACTTAAAATACCTGCAATTGCCATCAGTAACAATACAAAGAAGGTAGGCAAAAGCCCCGGCACTGTAATATGCCACATCTTCTGGAACCTTCCGGCTCCATCCACTGTAGCCGCCTCATAAAGCGACTGGTCAATTCCTGAAATACCGGCAATATAGATAATCGCACTCCAGCCGACGCCTTTCCAAGTTCCCCAGCCCCACATCTTTAGCCAGGTATGGGAATTTCCCATCAAATAGTTTTTAGGCGTAGCATCTTCTGCAAGTAATCCAACCTGCTGTGCAAATGTGTTAACGAAACCATCTGTAGCGAAAATAGAAAGTGCAACTGCATATACAAGTACCCAGCTGATGAAGTTCGGGATTGTTGTAAACGCCTGCACAAAGCGGCGGAACCGCATGCTGCCTACCTCACAGAGGAAAACTGCAAATACCATTGGAAGCCACTGTGTCAGTACGTTCAATCCACTGATACCAAGGGTATTTTTCATAACATTCAGTAAATCCGCACGGGTTGCTGAGTTTGTGAACAGATATGTAAACCACTTAAAGCCTACAAAATTATCTGCAGATAACGTACCGCCGGATTTATAATCGAAGAATGCATATCTCCAGCCATACAGAGGCAGATAGCAGAACAGGAATGCAAGGATTGCGAATGGTAAAAACATTAAGAACAGCTTATACTTGGATTCCATCTCATATGGCATATCCTTATCTGCTTTTGGAAGTCCTGCATTAATATAGAGGGAAAGTACAATTAAAACGAGTGCAATTACCCCAAAAATAATTACGCCAATTGGCATCTCTGGCTCTACCTTATTTAAGCGTGCTGAATCCTGTACTAAGATGTAAGACACAAAGCATACTGCATAGCCAATAATTTCAGCAACTGCCCCTAAAATAGTAACCTTCAGCCCAAGTTTTTTGAACCTTAAATTGCCGGCTGACATACATGCGCCCGCTGCTGTTACAGCAATACCCAATACCGCAACAATTGCGCCTATGTACAAAACAATAAAGGTCATTTCATCCACCCATCCCATACGGAACGGCCTTTTACATGCCTCCGTCAGAGTGGAATAGGAAATCGCCGCAGTAAACAGTGATATCTTATCACTTACCAGCCCGCAGATTTTAGCCGGGTTAGCAATTGGGAAGAAAGCCATAATAATTACAAATACTGTAATTACCCTCTGTACCACATAGATACTGCCAAGCGCTCCTTTCATTTCTGTTTTCTCTTCTTTCATAGCAACCTCCTTTATATTTCATTTTTTACTTTAAAAGTAAAATGAATTTCGAGTGAAAGAGAGATGCGATAATAAATATACAAAATTATCATCCATCTCTCATTCACCTACCTCTCCTTATAAAGAATCACCGAATTATTTTTTCTTCTTTGTCATTACAATTGCTACGCCGGCAACTACTACCACAACTACTACGCCAACTACAATCGGCACCATAGAACTGCCGCTGTCGGAAGATGAATCACTGTCTGAATCACTGCCTGCAGATGATGCATTGTCTCCTGCTGCCGCATCATCCTCTGCAGGTGCTGGAGTCTCCTCTACAGCATCTGGGTTGTCTTTTGCCATACCGGATACAGTAAATACGATTTTAATGGAATCACCAGGTGTCAAAATACTTGGGCAGTCCGCATATTCCCCTTTGTCCTTCATATAAGTATTAACTGCATCAAAACGGATAACTGCACAGGTCTGCTCTGCTTCCGGATTGTAGAAAACTTCAGCAGGGAGCGTCTGCTCATTGCCATCTAATATCAGCTTCCAGTCAGAAATCTTAAATGTATCTTTTGCAGACGCCGGAACATCTGTACTGACAAATAACATAGAAATAACTGATGATGAATCCTGTGTTTCTGCATCTTTTAAAATATTGTTCAGCCCTTCTACACCTACTGAATAAACACCATTACCAGTAATTTCTGCATCTGTAACTGTGCCATCCATCTTTTTGACTCCCTCTTGGCTTCTTAAAATGCTTTCATAAGGAGTATCTTCCGTTAAATCAGTACCTGTTTTTCCTAATTCCTCACTATACCATGGATTACGGAAAATCCATGAACCAGTCTGCTCCAATCCAAAATAGGCATGATATGTGCCATTCGGGTCAAATTCAGCTTTCGCTGCTTTTTCGCCCTCTTTGCTTACTGCTGCATTTGCCACACTTGGCGCCATTGTTGTCACCATTGTAAGTGCAATAGCGGCGGCAGCAAAGCCGGCTGCAAATTTTTTAAGTTTTCTCATCACTTCTCCTCCTCTTTCATGACTTAAAAATTTCACAAATTACATGTGCTTTTCATAGTATACCATAATTTTTCACAAAAGTAACCATATTTTTTTAATTATTTTACCCAATAAATTACACTTTTTTTATTTTTCGCCACATTTTTAGGGTATTTTCCACAAAAATCCCATAATTTTTTGTGGATAATGTTATTAAGGGTTACTATTCACGGTCGATTTCTGAAAAAACCAAAATCGTTGTGCTTGCACATAAGATTTTGGGCCTTTTTCAGAAATTGACTGTAAAGGCTGTTCTAAACTTCATAAGAAAAACAGAAGCTGCTAAAAATAGTTACTCCCCATCATCCATTTCCCCCTCTACTGGGAAACAAATGGTAACACACGTCCCCTCTTCCAGGCGGCTTTCAATAGACACCCCATATTCCTCTCCATATAAAAACCGAAGGCGCTGGTTCACATTGCCAATCCCAATATGGCCTTTTTCCACAGCCTTGCCTTCCCTTAACGCCCTTTTGATTTCACCAAGCCTGTAAAAGTCAATCCCCGCCCCATTATCCTGTATTTTTATAAGAATGGTTTCCTTTTCCTGTGTAATAAATACCTGTAAAAAACCACCTTCATCCTTGGATTCCAGCCCATGTACATAAGCATTCTCCACAAACGGCTGCATGATCAACGGTATTACCAGAATCTTTGTATCTACTGTATTATCTACTGAAATTTCAGATTGGATTCTGTCACCAAACCGGTAATTTTGGATAAACAGATAATTTTCCAGAAGTTCAATCTCAGATGCAAGCGTTACCATCTGGCTTCCAACTTTAAGGTTCCTGCGCATAATCTTAGCCAGCATTTTAACAAGTTCCTCAATCTCCGGCTCATTGTCAATTTTAGCCTTCATCCTGATTGTTTCCAATGTGTTATATAGAAAATGCGGATTAATCTGGCTTGCTAACATCTCAAACTCTGCCTCTTTTTGCCTTGTATGCAGCTTTTCTTTCTGCACTTTCTCTTCAACAACTTTTGAAGTCAAGCTCTGTATATCTTCTACCATCTGTTCCAACTCCTGGTAAATCTGCGCTGCTTCATCCGTCCCTTCAATCGGTTCCAGAAGTTCATACTGACCAGCAGCCACATAATGCATCTGCCGCCTGAGCATATTAATACGCCCTCCAAACATAACGGAAAACGTGGCCATCAAGCCAATTGCCATAATCATTCCAATAATTACTACACCAATAGAAACCATCCCTGTTTTAGTAAAATCTGACAATAATTCCTGAAAGCTGCGTATTGTCGCAACTGTATAATACATATTAGAATTAAGGTATATCCTTTCATAAGTAAGAAGATAATCCTGCACTTCATAAGAAACTACCTTTGAATTTTTTTCATCCTCAGCATCCCGGAGACATTTCAAAACAAATAGATTATTTTTATCCATCCAGAAATTTGTTGCCAGAATATCATTTACTCTATAGACAAGCAGGGTATCCGCCTTCCTGCTTATAACCTTCTCTGTTGTTTTCTCTGCTTCCAGCTCAATTGCAAGCACGCCAAACTGCTGTTTCTCCTTTCCGTCACCGCCAAGAAACATGCGGGTAAGCTGCATCACTTTCTTTCCACTTACATCATTCTTCCCATATGCCCAATAAGGGTTTCCCATCTCCTCAGAAGTTGGTACATACCAACGCTGCTTTTGAATATCAGTCTCACTCAGATATTTAAAATAAGAACCTGAACCAATCGTTGTATTCGTAACATAAATCTTAATATCAGATATTTCGCCCCCATAATAATCCAGGTAATCAGAAATAAAACCTAAATCTGCACAATCTTTTTCAAAATCTTTCGTTTCCCTATAATTCTTCTTCGCCGCCTTCTCCACCGCATCCCTAACTTTTTCATTATTATAGATTTTCGCAGCCACATCCTCTGCCACACGGATAGATTCTTTCATGCTGGAAGTTATCAGGGAAATTTCCTCTGCCTGTGTCTTGCTGCTCTGATCCAGCATAATCTCCTGGCTGCGGTGGTTGATATAGAGCATTGCAAACACAAATGGAATAATGCCTCCTATTATATAAATAAGAAGCATCCTTTCCCGAAATCTTATATTCTTAAAAAAATAGATTAACTTAAATTTATTCTTCTTCATCTTCCTTCTGCCTGTTCCCCATTGGCAACCACATTAGGAACCGCCGCGAAATAATTTGCAGGGCGTTCCTTAATTATCAATTTTAAACTGTACCTGTAAAGGCTGCTTTAATGGTTTGCCGCTAAGAGACGTCACTTTTGTAGTAATATTTAAAATATAAGACTCGCTCTGGGCATATGGCTCAAGCGGTTCAATCTCAATCTCATTTTCCAGGGAATTATAACGGATTGCCGTCTTTAAAGGAGACATATTCACCGTTGTCACATATAGGTTTACATTATTTACTGTTTTTGGGTCCAATGGGACATTAAATTTAATTTTCCATAAAAAATTCCCCGTCTTAAACTTTAAATCCTGCCTTACCTTACTTTCCAGACCTTCAGTCATAGATTCAAATGCCAAATAATTTGCCATAACTCTTTCCTCTCCTTGCACTATGTATCAATTTCCAAACACGTTCCAAACTGAAAACAGCTTATATTAAAATTATTTTATCACATCTGCCTGTTTTTGTGTAGGCTTTCTTATAAATATTTTTACAGCCAATTACCATTATATATCTATTCACAGCCAATCGCAGTGTAATGTAAATAGAAAAATATCTTCCCCTATACACTTTCTGCTATGTGCAGTATGGGAAACTGACAGTTTTATTATTTCTGTAAAAAGCGAAAGTTTTGTCTTGTTTACATTCTGACAAAAATTAATAGAAGACATTCCTTCCTGGGCAACCCTACGCTCTTAAGAATTGCTAATGCTTTTTGTTTTCAGCTTCTGATTAGCGCGCTTACTCCCAAAACTCACCGAAAACAACGATTCCAGGATAGTTCGGACGGGACTCCAGAATACGTTGGTACTTGTGCCAGGACAGATGTTTTACATCTTGTCTGGCACTATGTACCATTACGTATTCTGCGTAGCGGGAGCGTACCGTTCCGAACTATCCTGGAACTCTGTTGTTTTCGGTTCAGACAGTTGTCCGTGCGCGCGCATCTGCTGAAAACTTAAAAGCAAAGCAATTCTAAAAGAGCTACATTGTCCTGCAGAAAGGAATGTCTTTCTAAATTTTTGTCAGTTTATAAATTTCAAGAACTTTCTCTTTTACAGAAAACATAAAATTCTGCTTTCCCATACTGCACATAATGAAAGTGTGTCATAAGGGAAGATATTTTTTAATTTCTTAAACTATTCTGCGATTGGCTGTGAATAGATAACTACTGCTGCCATTCGCTCTCCAAAAACGACAGTTCACGCCAAAAGTGGTTCTGGATTATTCTCTAATGGTACAATTCCAAATGCAAAAATACAATTAGATCCAAAGCATTTCCTGTTTTGGAAGAAAGAGAGGAAATTTCTTATGAAGAAAAGATTTACACACATTATTTGCATGCTGATGGTATTTATCATGGCATTCAACTTTACTGCCTGCGGCAGTGTCGAGCTGGAGAGCAAGACAATTAAAGGGGTCACATTAGATATCCCAAGTAACTTTGGTGAATTTAAAGAAGGTGACGGCATCTCCACTGCTACAGACGAGGATTCCACATGTGCCATTGTCATTTCCGAAAAAGGTGACGCACAGGGCATCAAACCGACAGATTATGAAGAGGATACATATGAACAGGCGTATATGGGTACTTATACAGACACATCATTTGTTAAGTTTGATAACAAAGCCAAGATTGATGGAAATCCAACACTGTTTGCTCAATTTAAAGGGACGAACTCAAAGAATGTAAAATTAGTAGTTTATAGTTATATTATTTTCTTTGATGACGGAAACTGCCAAAGCATTAGTTTCTCATATGCAGATAAGGGAGACACCTCATTAGAGGAAAATATTGACAGCATTACTAAAAGCATAAAGATAGCATAAGAATGTCCGTGAATAGTACCACAAGAAAACTCACAGCTGGAAAAATTTATAAATTGATTGAATCTGCAAACAGTGATATGCTAATATAGCAATAATATTTTGTTTTGGAGGTTTCAATTATGCGCATAGCGATTTGTGATGATGACGAGCAGGAACTTGCCCACCTTGCAGAGCTGATTACAGAATATCAGTTAAGCCGCAGGGTTGACCATGAATGCCATTTTTTTCATAATAGCACAGATTTCCTATGTGAAATGCAGGCTGGAAAATACGACCTTATTTTACTTGATATCATTATGCCGGGAATAAATGGGGTACAGGCTGCGCGGGAACTGAGGGAACTGGACAAAAATGTCAGGCTTATTTTTATATCTTCATCACCAGAATTTGCTTTGGAAAGTTATAGCGTAGGGGCATATTACTACTTACTAAAGCCAGCAGATGCCAATTCGCTTTTCCCGCTGCTGGACAATGTCGGAAGCGAACTTTCCACGCAGAAAGAGCATGAACTAATCCTGAAAAACCGAAAGAGTATCCTTAAAATATCCTTTGCTAAAATTGAATATATAGAAGTCATTAATAAAACTGTCTTTTTTCATCTGGCAGATGACATAATCCATGAGGTAGCCGTTTCCCTTGCAGATATAGAAAAAAAACTTTTATCCAGGACAGAATTTTTTAAAACGCACCGTTCCTATCTCATCAATTTAAATTATGTCCAATCTATTGATACCAGTTGTATCATAACAAAAAATGGCCATAACATTCCAATATCGCGCCAGCGGCGTAATCAGGTACAAAATGCCTATATGGAATTTCTGCTTCAGGCAGAAGCTGCCAGCCATGCATCTGCAGGCCTGGAAGCAGCAGCCCCTGCCTGGAAGGACCGTTCAGATGGCCCATGGCAGATTTTACTAGTAGATGATGAACCTTCAGACCGCGCTTACTGGGCAGATATCCTGGAACTCCATGGCTGCATTGTGCAATTTGCGGACAATGGGGCAGATGCTATTAAGATGGCGGCAGAAAATTCTTTTGACTGTGTACTGCTGGATATACTGATTCCCGGCGAAGATGGATTTTCTATTTGTGAAAAACTTCGTAAACTGGTGCGCACGCCTGTTATTTTCTTGAGCTGCCTTACGGAATCAGACAGGCAGATAAAAGGTTTTACGGCTGGAGGCATAGAATACATCACAAAAGATACCCCTCCTGACCTTTTCTGGGCAAAGGTAAACACACGTATCAAACTGTCTGCATCCGACCACATCCAGGTGCACTTCGGCCCGCTTGTCCTGGATTTAACAGAACGCAAGGCAATCATCAATGGTAAAGAACTTTCTCTGACCCATATTGAATTTGACATATTACAATTGATTTCAGAAAATACCGGGCACATTTTTACCCCAGAAGAAATTTTTACTTTCATCTGGGGTTCCCAGCCATGGGATGACAGGCAGATAGTGCAGATACATATGTCCCGGCTCCGGAGAAAACTGGATAAAGCATGGGAAGAACATCACTTTATAGAAACAGTCTGGGGACAGGGATACCGTTTTGCCCCAGTCGACCAATAACTTTCACGAAAGAACTGCCGCAAAATAATTTTGTGGCAAATTCTAAAGGAGATGACTTGTGTGAAACTACAAAAAAATCTTGGGCAATTCTTTCTTATAATAACTGCACTAACCGCTTTTTTCGCAATACTCTTTTATACAGACAATAAATACCAGACTCCGCCCCCATATGGAAAATCCGGCGTTATAAACTTAAACACGAAAGACTTAGAGCGGGGCAACCCCATCTTCCTTATTGACGGCTGGCTGCTCACAGATAACAATGTAAAGAACAAACCAACCTATATTGGTGAATTTTCTAACCTGCAGCGGGGCCGCTTATCCATCCCACCCCATGGACAGGCATGCTACCAGCTGACATTACACTATGATGGCATTCCAAAAACTGTATCAGTAGATTTTCCACAGCTTTCCTCACAATATACCATTTCCCTGGATGGGGTGCAATATGCAAACGGGACAGGAAATGCACGGATTACATTTTTATTGACGCCCAGCAGCCATATCCTGTCTGTAAAAACTTTATCAAAAACAGGATATTACAGCGGAATGTATTTTCCACCCTCATTAAGCACAGATAAAACAATTCAGAAAACAGGTAATATTCAATATTTTGCTTATGCCCTGGCCTTTCTGCTGCCCCTGACTCTTGCAGCGTTCACGGTGTTTTTGTGGCAGACAGAAGGAAACCTCAGCCGCTGGTTCGGGCTGCTGTGCATCTGTTACTCAGTCTATATGTTTCGGTATTTTGTATTTCTTTTTTCTATGCCTGTAGCGCCCTACTGGTTTTTCGTACAAAACCTGGCGCTGTACTGCCTGTGTTTCAGTATAATAAAACTTACTATGCTGGCTTCCGACACTGAACATAGTTATCCATGGATAAAAATAGTTTTGGCTGCATTGCCTGTTGCATTGCTTTTACTATGCGTGCTTATTCCAGTCGTCCCGACGGCAGTTTTTATTCATGGCAAGCTAATGGATATTTACTATATTTTCACCTTTTGCACATCTGTTTTTTTCGCTGTACAAGGAATAAAAACAAAAAGCTGGGAAAGCCGTTTTACATTGGCAGGCTGCGTATTGTTTGGGGAAGGGCTGCTTACAAATCTCTTTTTCTCCAACCAATTTGAACCAATCCGCTTTTTCTGGCAGTTTGAATGGTGCGGCCTTTTCCTTGTCCTGCTGTTTGCTTCCATGATGGTTTTACGCAGCAACCGCATTTTGCAGGAAAATAACACGCTCACCAATCACTTGGAAGAACAGGTAAAAATACGTACCACTGAAGTTACCCAGCTTCTGGAAGAACGCAAGGCTTTTTTTTCTGATATGGCACATGACTTAAAAGCGCCCGTATTTGCCACACAGTCTTTTATCACAGCCATCCGCAAAAGAGGCGTAGGAGTCGACAAAGAACTGCAGGGATATCTTGACCAGGCAGAAGCCAAGCAGTGGGAAATGGCACGCCGCCTGCAAGGTCTTTCCACTATCAATGAACTGGACAAAATAGAAAAAAAATGGGAGCGGATATCTCTATGCGGAATGCTTACCGAAATTTATGCAATCTACCATGGTGAAGCCGAAGTCCAATCCATACATTTTTCTGTGGAACCGCCAGAACATGATGCATTCCTGATGTCGCAGCCAGAAAAACTAAATATACTATTTGAAAACCTGATTTACAACGCACTCAAAGCAACTCCGGAAAATGGACACATCACCATAACTGCAAATACAAAAAACAATAAAATATTCCTGGCTGTAACAGACAATGGCTGTGGTATCCCACAGGATGAACTGCCCCATATCTTCCAGCGGTTCTATGTAGGAAGGAACAACAAGGCAACCGGCACAGGGCTTGGATTATATATTGTACATACCATCGTCACAGAACTAGGTGGTACAATTCATGTCCAATCCACTGTAAATAAAGGTACAACATTTATTATGGAATTTCCACAAGCCATATAATTTTATTTATGTAACAAAAAACCATGCAGTTTATTCCGGATTCTTCTAGGAATCCTGCCAGAAGATATGGACAAATAAATGCCTGCAATACAGATACCGGCGGCTGCCATAGCTGCCACCGAAAGAAGGGAAGCTTGGCGGCTGGCTTCTGTATCTGCTGCCCTGTCAGGTTTTTCGCTTATGCCAGTTTTTTTCTCCAAATTATTGAAAGCTGAAATATTAGAATCATTTTTCCTTAACTGAAACGTTTTAGGAGTTTTACTCTTTGACAGGGTGCCATTTTGTTCATTTACAGCCGGATCTGGATATCTGCTTTCATTATTTTTCTTTGCCAGCGTCTGTGCCTTAATGGAAGATTGTACAAAAGGAGGATATCTGTCAATTATATTTTCATTCCATAAATTCCATTTATCTTGATTGTTTGAATCATCCTCTGGTGTATCAGCGCTTACTGGAATCCTTAACTTATCTATTAAATTTTGAAGAGAAACCTTCCACCTGCCATTTTCTTTGTTCCCCGGCACCTCAGGAACCACAGGTTTTTCTTCTGGATTCTGCAGTGCAGGCGGCGTCTGGCTGCTTCCTGTATCTTCTGGATTCTCTGGTTTGTTCCCTGGATTCGGCGATATCACCGGCTGCTGGCTATTTCCTGTATTTTTCGGTTTTTCTGTCTTGTCTCCTGAATCCGATGGTATTGGCTTCTGGTTATTTTCTGTATCTTCTGGTTTCTGCCATGAAATCTGTGGCAGCCCGCCCACTGTATTATCCTCCTTATTGGCAGCATCAATGTTATCCCCAGGTGCTTCTGTAGCTTCCGGCTTATTTTCCGAATCCGGCGGTAAACCTGGCCGCTGCCCGCTGGCCGTGCTGTCATCTTTATTATCAGCCCCGGCGTTATTTTCATTTCCGCCAGAACCGCCAACTTCCGGCAGTTTAGGAGGAATTTCATATGTACCCGGCCACGCAAGCACAAGCTGGCGCCCATCATAAACGCCGCCCTCTATTTTCAGTCCAACAAAAAAAGGAATAGGACTCCCGCCCGTTTTCTCTGCTTCCAGATATGACCGGTACGGTTCCATAGTATTGTCTAATACTAAAGCATATTTACTATTCTTTGTAGCAGGCTGTCCATTCACTGCATCCAACAGCGGCAGTCCGGGAATCTCTGCCCACTCTGAATCTCCCTCTACATATGTATATGCATGGATTGCCGCTGCCCCCGTAGGTTTCAGATAAAAAGACATTTCCAATCCATAATTTTCTGCTGACAACACCCCTGTAGGATTCTCCCCCTCTGAAACAACATTTAAAACCAGCCTGACTTCATCAGTAATTACAGGATTATCCATCACTAATGGTTCATCCAGTCGAAAGATTCCCTGCGGAGTATTTACCAAAGTACCTGAAGGAACTGCAATCTCCTCTGCGGCATCTGCAAGCGTTATGCTTTCCCCTGCAATAAGCTGTGGCAGCGCCAGCGGTTTCCATGTAACCGGACAATCCACAATGCCTTCTGTATTCAAATTTAATTGCTTAGAATAAAACTGAATTTCAATCGGAAGTGTATCTGGCAAAAAAGAAGCTATCTCTTCCGCTGTGGTATTCTCGCTGACAGTAAGCTGATACTGTCCTATATACCGAAAAGGATTTGTTTCACGGACACTCATGGAAGAATCAAACATTGCACTAAGAGCAGCATCCTCTGGAACAGGCTGCGGATTTCCCCGGTCAACAACCGCTTCCTGAGTTTCATATGTAATCCCATTTTCCCTTGTGACACACAATTTCAGGTAAAAACAATCCAACTCCCCAGCAAGATAACTTTTCAATGGCTCGTATTTAGAATAAAGATAAATTTGATTTTTCACATCCAACAAATTAGATAACTTATCCGCATGTAAATAATCAAGCCAATTTACATCCCAAAATCTTTCACTGGCCTGGTAGTTTTTCCCATCCAATGAATACATCAGCTGAACACGGGTGGTGTCTGAAGGAAATTCTTTAAAATTCCCAGATACAATATATCCCTGGAAAGAATTTTCTACTCTGACAGAAAATGCTGGCGGCTCATCGGTAACTGGAATATCAGATTCTTCCCCATTATCTTCACTATCCCCACTATCTTCCTTATCCTCGTAATCCTTCGGATTTTGAGTAATGTCTGGCTGCTCCTCTTCCTCCTCCGATGCCTGGGCAGGTTCTGGCCGCTCCCCTTCCTCTTCTAAACCCTGAACAGGCTCTGGCTGCTCCCCTTCACCCTCCGATGCCTGGGTAGGTTCCGGCCGCTCCCCTTCCTCTTCCAAACCCTGGACAGGCTCCGGCTGTTCTTCCTTGTCCTCCACCCCTTGGGCAGGCTCTGGCTGTTCTTCCTCGTCCAATACTACAGTTCCATCCAAAGGATCATCTGCAGCAAAGGCAAATCCTGGAAAACTATTTAATGTAATTAAGACTGCAGCTAACACTGCCGTAATTTTTTTTACTGTTCTCATATGTAGAAGCTCCATTTCTCTTATTAATAAAATATTAATAAGAATTATGAACCATGTCAAGCATTACCACAACCTTCCAAAAGATATTTCCCTATTCTATCTATCCTGTGTTATAATGTTTTTGATAGTATTACTAAGGTGGTTAAATATCGAATGAATTTTAACCGCCTTAGTAATATGAAACTGTAACCTTTTACCTGTTCATTCATACTATAATGATAAAGGGGGATTTCTTTTATGAAAATATGTTACCTGAAAATAAAAAACTTCAAATCCATCCGGGAGTTAGAAATTAAAGACATTGAAAACGCCCTGATTTTAGTCGGAAAAAATAACACTGGGAAAACAGCAGTAATCGATGCCCTGCTTCTTGTGGCAAATATGCATAAAGTTGAGCCATATGAATGGTTAGATAAAAACCGCCCGATTGAAATTTCAGTCCAGATTGAATTTACCAAAAACGATTTAAGCGACTACCACACAAGGGGCATTATCAGCAAAATGCATGATTACGAAGCATGGTATGAAGAATTTCAGACAGCATTCCCATCTTTTCAGGATAACATTATTTCATTTACCTGTCAGGTCAGCCCGCAGAATATTGTACGCTACAATGACGGATACCAGAAAAACAACCCTTATATATTAGATATATTTCCAAAAATATACCATATAGACCAAACCCGAAATCTCGAGGCGCTGCAGAGCGATGTATTCAGCTTCTACGACAAAGAATCCTTCCAAAAACTAAAGGATAACAGATGTACATTTGACCCTGCCAAAACCTGTAACCGCTGTTTCCAGTGCATTGGCTTAATCAATAAAAAAGCACCAGAGGAGCTGACCCTTTTTGAAACTGCGCGCCTCTTGCAATACAAACTGTTCCACACAAAGCTGCATGAATTTGCCAAAAAAGTGAACGCCCATTTTCAGGCAAATGGAAGCCCTTCCCAGGAAATCCAATATGTACAGGATTACGACTTAAACAGCCTGCTCCATATTGATACCGTTGTTTACAACAAAATGCGCGGCGGATCTGTCGGGCCGATTAACCTGCTCAGTGAAGGCATCCGAAGTATTTATGCACTCTCTTTACTGGAAACATATATTGAAGAAGACGGTACTCTTCCCAGTATTATTATAATGGAAGACCCGGAAATTTATCTTCATCCGCAGCTTCAGAAAATGGCAAGTGAAATTTTTTTCCGCCTTTCCAAAAAAAACCAGGTAATCTTTTCCACACATTCACCAAACCTGATTTTTAATTTTTCCAGCCGGCAGATTAAAGAAGTTGTATTGGATGAGGAATATTATACCATTGTCAAAGAAAACACAAATGTAGACGTCATCTTAGATGACCTTGGTTATACGGCTAATGATTTAATGAATGTAAGTTTTGTTTTCATTGTAGAGGGAAAGCAGGACAGTAACAGGCTTCCTCTTTTACTGGAAAAATATTATTCTGAAATCTATGATGAAAATGGAAATTTGCAGCGAATTACAATTATTCCTACAAATAGCTGTACAAATATCAAAACTTATGCTAACCTAAAATATATTAATAAATTATATTTAAAAGACCAGTTTTTAATGATACGGGACAGCGACGGCAAAAATCCAAAATATCTAAAAAAGCAGCTTTGCAGCTATTATGAGCAGCGCGCAAAAGAAGATATTGGGAATCTCCCGCGCGTTGAACCAAAAAATGTACTGATATTAAAATATTATTCTTTTGAAAATTATTTCCTTGACCCGAAAGTTATGGTAAAAATTGGTGTCATTAAATCAGAAGAAGACTTTTATAATATTTTATATAAAAAGTTTAAAGATTACCTATTCCGTTTAAGCAGCGTAAAAAAACTGCAGCGCAATAAAAATATCCGTTTTAAAAGCAAACAGGATATCAAGGATAACATAGAAGATATTAAAACATATGTCCGTGGCCACAATCTCTTTGATATATTTTATGGGCGTTACCACGGAACAGACGAACAGGAGATTTTAAAAAAATACATTGATGCAGCGCCAAGAGAAACTTTCCAGGATATCTTTGACGCCATTGATTCCTTCGTCTATTTTGAAAACAGAAAAAAATAACAAAATTGTGTCAGAAACATGGCACACAAATGTTCCGTTATTGACATATCAAATGTTTCGTTTATAATATTAATACTATAACGAGGAAAAGAAGATAATAAAATTGGATTTAATGAGGTGCGATATGGAAAATCAATATATTATCAAGGGCGGTACACCTTTATATGGCGAAGTAACCATTAGTGGTGCAAAAAACGCCGCGCTTGGCATCCTTGCAGCAGCGATTATGACCGATGAGACCGTTACGATAGATAATTTACCTGATGTCAGAGATATAAATGTTTTGTTAAATGCCATAGAAGGAATTGGCGCCACAGTTCACAGGGTTGATTCCCATACAGTTGAAATCAACGGAAGCACCATTACGGATGTTTCTATTGATTATGACTCAATCCGCAAAATCCGCGCTTCTTATTATCTCTTAGGTGCGCTTCTTGGCAAATATTCCAAAGCTCAGGTAGCATTGCCAGGCGGCTGTGATATCGGAAGCCGTCCAATTGACCAGCACCTGAAGGGCTTCCGTGCCTTAGGGGCTACTGTCAATATTGAATATGGCATGATTAATACACATGCAGACCACCTTGTTGGAAGCCATATTTTCCTTGATGTTGTGTCCGTCGGGGCAACGATTAACATTATGTTAGCTGCCTGCATGGCAGAAGGAAGAACTGTAATTGAAAATGTGGCAAAAGAACCGCATATCGTCGATGTAGCAAACTTTTTAAATAGCATGGGCGCCGACATCAAAGGCGCTGGTACGGATAAAATCCGCATCCGCGGCGTAGAACGGCTTCACGCAAGTGAATATTCCATTATCCCGGATCAGATTGAAGCCGGAACCTTTATGGCTGCTGCGGCAGCTACAAAAGGAAGCGTCCTGATTAAAAATGTCATTCCAAAGCATTTAGAAGCAATTTCTGTCAAATTAGTTGAAATCGGGGCAGTTGTAGAAGAATATGATGATGCAGTCCGTGTATCCGCTAATGGGCGTTTACGCCATACACAGATAAAAACACTGCCATATCCTGGTTTTCCTACCGATATGCAGCCACAAATTGCTACGCTTCTTGCATTATCAGATGGAACAAGTACAATAACAGAAAGTATTTTTGAAAACCGTTTCAAATATGTTGATGAACTGGCACGAATGGGCGCTTCAATAAAGGTAGAAGGCAACGTAGCTATTATCGAAGGTGTAGAAGAATTTACCGGCGCTACGATTAGCGCCCCGGATTTGCGCGCAGGCGCTGCACTGGTTGTAGCGGGACTGGTAGCGGACGGCTATACTACCGTAGACTCCATCCGGTACATTGAACGGGGATATGAATGTTTTGAAAATAAATTAAGAGAACTGGGCGCTACGATTGAAAAAATCCCGGTAGATGATGAAAGGGCAGTTCAGAAATTTAAATTAAAAGCAGTATAAAAAGGTTACTATTCACGAATAATAACATAAAAAGCCAATTTCCAACGACCGTCATAAGAAATATGCCTCCTGTGATGGTCGTTTTTGTTTGCAAATACACCTGAAAAAGCGTATAATCATAGTAGCTTTTCTATAACAATAAAAGGGGGTATGTGATTGTGGACCTGAAAATCACAAATTTACAACAGCTTTTACAGACAGAACAAAAAGCGCCTGCTGCAGAAGCAGATGGTTCCTTCCGTTTTGCCCTGTTAAGCAGCCTGGAAGAAAACGAATTACAGTCACAGCTTTCCCTTATGATGGAAGATATTATACAGCAGGGCGACAAACTCGGCAAACGGATGGATGTGCGTGACTTAAAACAATACCGCAAACTGATTCAGGAATTTATGAATGAAATTGCAACCCATACGCACCAGTTCAGCCGTGAAAATTTTCTTGACCGGAAGGGACGCCACCGTGTATATGGAATCGTCAAAAAAATAAACCAGACATTAGATGAACTGGCTGAAGAACTATTAAGGGAAGAAAAAGACCATATTGCAATTTTAAGTAAAATAGATGAAATCAAAGGCCTTATTTTAGATATATTTACCTAATAAAACCATTCAGGCCCAAAAACAAAGGCAGCATTTTTCACACACAAATTTGTGTCTTCGCACACCTGCCACAAATTTGTTAGGAACTGCAGAAAAAAGAACGTGTGCAGAAATGAGGATTATTATGGCAAATTTTAAAGATATTGTCGGGCAAAACCAAATAAAAAAACATTTTCAGGAAGGTATAAAAAAGGGAAGCCTTTCCCATTCTTATATTATTAATGGGGAAACCGGCTCCGGCAGGCATCTTTTGTCATCTGCACTTGCAAAATCCCTCTTTTGTGAAAACAGAACCAAGCAGGGGGACGCCTGCGGAACATGTAAATCCTGCATTCAGGTTGATTCTGGAAGCCATCCTGATATACACTTTATCACCCATGAAAAGCTCAGTATCAGTATTGATGATATCCGAAACCAGTTAATCAACGATATTTCCATTAAGCCATACAGCAGCCAATATAAAATTTATGTCATCGCAGAAGCAAACAAAATGACGGAACAGGCGCAAAATGCACTTTTAAAAACCATTGAGGAGCCGCCGGAATATGCCATTATTCTGCTTCTGACAGAAAATGCACAAAATCTTCTTCCAACAATTACATCACGTTGTATTATACTAAATACAGAACCACTTGGGCAGGAAGCAATTGTAGAATATCTGGTAAAAAACCTGCAAATGGAACCAGAACGTGCAAAAATTGCCGCAGGCTTCTGCCAGGGGAATGTTGGCAAGGCAATCCATTTTGCTTCTTCTGAAGATTTTCAGGAAATGAAACGGGATACCTTGCAGCTTTTGAAAAAAATTGACGATATTGATATTTCTGACATTATGGCCATGATTAAAGAACTTTCCCTGAGAAAAGGAAAGATTAATGAATATTTAGATTTAATGCTTCTGTGGTACCGTGACGTCTTAATGTTTAAAGTTACAAAAGACGCCAATATCCTGCTTTACCGTGAAGAATACAAGGCGATATCACGGCAGGCCAGCATTCGGAATTACGAAGATATTGAAAAAATAATTAAAGCAATTGACAAAGCAAAAGTCCGTTTAAACGCAAATGTCAATTTTGAAACAGCAATTGAACTACTTCTTTTAACCATTAAAGAATAGGAAAGGAATATATAAAATATGACACGAATAATAGGAGTCCGCTTCAGAAAATCGGGAAAGGTCTATTATTTTGCCCCGGATAACCTTCCAATCAAAAAAGATGACCATGTAATCGTAGAAACTGCACGCGGCATAGAATATGGGACAGTAGTCCTTGGACCACGGGAGGTTACAGATGATAAAGTAATCCAGCCGCTAAAAAGCGTTATCCGTATTGCTACTCCGGAAGATGATGAAACAAGCCGGGAAAACGAAGCCAGGGAAAAAAACGCATATAAAATCTGCCTGGAAAAAATTGCAAAACACGGCCTGGATATGAAACTGATTGATTCAGAATATACTTTTGACCGAAATAAACTCCTGTTTTATTTTACAGCAGACGGCAGAATTGATTTCCGCGAACTTGTAAAAGACCTTGCTTCTGTATTCCGTACCCGTATTGAACTCCGCCAGATTGGCGTCCGTGACGAAACAAAAATGCTTGGCGGCATTGCCATCTGCGGACGGCCTCTATGCTGCCACACCTATCTGTCAGATTTTGCACCAGTATCCATTAAAATGGCAAAAGAGCAGAACCTTTCCTTAAATCCATCAAAAATATCAGGCGTCTGTGGACGCCTGATGTGCTGCCTGAAAAACGAAGAAGAAGCTTACGAATATTTAAATAAAATTCTCCCCCATATTGGCACAAAAGTAAAGACAATTGATGGGTATCAGGGAGAAGTGCAAAGTGTCAGCGTGTTAAAACAGCGTGTTAAAGTACTTTTAATGCACGAAAACGACGAACGGGAAGTAAGGGAATACCATGTCAGTGAACTCCAATTTGAGAAAAAAGGGCATTTTGCCAATGCACCAGTTGCTGCAGCCCTTCCAGACGAAGAATTAGATGAAAATGCATTACGGGAATTAGAACAATTAGAAAAAGAAGACTTAGAAGATACCACTGTAGAAAAATCTTCTTCGCAAAAGTCCCGTACTGAAAATAAAAAGAAACATTACAGTAAAAATAACTATCAAAATGAAACAACTTACGAATCACAAAATTTTAGTGATGATGATGAGCATAAAAAATACCGAAAAAAATATTATAATAACCGCAGCCAGAACCAAAGCAGCCGCAGCTCCCATTATCATTCCAACAGCAAAAACAGCTACCGTAGTAACAAAAGCTACAACAAAGGCTATCATAAAAGCGGTGAACATCACTCACAGGGATATTAAGGATGAAAGAAAAAAAGAAGTATGAATACAAAAAGCTGTCTCTATCCTGAGGAACGTCTGGATGATTTACAAAGAAATGGTTATAAAATTATACAAAATCCAAATAAGTTCTGCTTCGGCATAGATGCCGTACTATTGTCCGGCTTTGCAGATATAAAAAAAGGAAGCCGTGTCCTGGATCTTGGGACTGGGACAGGCATCCTTCCAATACTGCTTGCTGCCAAGACAGAAGCAAAATCCTTCGAAGGTCTTGAAATCCAGGAAGAAAGTGCAGATATGGCAAGAAGGAGCATTGCTTATAATGGACTGCAGGAACTTATCCATATTACTACAGGAAATATTGCCGAAGCATCCTCCCTTTTCGGATGTTCTTCTTTTGATGCAGTTGTAACCAATCCTCCCTATATGAACGATAAGCATGGCCTTAAAAATCCAGACATGCCAAAGGCCATTGCCCGCCATGAGGTTTTATGCAGCCTGGAGGACGTTATCCGTGAAAGTTCCAGGGTATTACAGCCCAAAAAAAGCCTGTTTATGGTCCACCGCCCATTCCGCCTGGCAGAAATTTTCCAGGCACTTACAAAATACCATTTAGAGCCAAAAAGAATGCGGCTAGTACACCCTTATCTGAATAAAGAACCAAATATGGTCTTAATCGAAGCAGTAAAAGATGGCAACCCCATGTTAAAAATAGAACCACCGCTGATTGTCTATAAAAGCCCTGGAGTTTATACAGACGAAATTCTGGAGCTGTACCGTTTTTAAATTACAAAAAAGGAAAAATTATGGCTGGAACATTATATTTATGCGCAACCCCAATCGGGAATCTTGAAGATATTACATTCCGTGTACTCCGTACCCTGAAAGAAGTTGATTTAATTGCCGCGGAAGACACCCGTAATACCATAAAATTATTAAATCACTTTGAAATCAAAACCCCTATGACCAGTTACCACGAATACAATAAAATCGACAAAGCTGCTTACCTTGTACAAAAACTCTCAGAAGGAACGAATATTGCGCTGGTAACAGATGCAGGAACGCCAGGCATATCCGACCCTGGTGAAGAAATTGTGCGGCAGGCCTATGCTTCCGGCATATCTGTTACTTCCCTGCCCGGAGCCTGCGCCTGTGTTACAGCGCTGACCTTATCTGGTCTGTCTACACGCCGGTTTGCCTTTGAAGCTTTCCTTCCCCATTCAAAAAAGGAACGGAAAATAATCCTGGACTCCTTAAAAACTGAAACCAGGACAATTATCCTCTATGAAGCGCCCCACCATTTAAAAAACACTTTATCAGAACTTTTTGAAGCTCTTGGGGAACGGAAACTGACACTATGCAAAGAATTGACAAAACTCCATGAAAGCATTCTTACTACCACAATTTCTGCTGCAATAGAAACCTTTCAACAGCAAGAACCAAAAGGCGAATATGTACTGGTGATTGATGGAATCAGGCAGGAAACTTTAGATGCTATTGAACAGGAAAAATGGAAAAGCCTTTCTGTCAGAGAACATTTTGAATACTATCTTTCACAGGGATTTGACAGAAAAGAATCCATGAAAAAGGCCGCACAGGACAGAGGTGTTTCCAAAAGGGAAATATATCAGGTTATCAATAAAAATGAATAATTTTTTCTATTTCTGGAAGAATATATAATATATACTACATTATAATTCATCCAGAAAGGAAGTGCCCATATGATAAAACAATTATTTACTGGCAGACGGCCAATATTCCTCCTGACCCTGTGCCTGACCTTGTTATTCTGGCTTTTTTTACTGGCACATACAGTAATTACCCAATTTACCCCACTGACGCAAAAAACAATCCCTGCATTTTTAAACACGGAAAGCATCCAGACATCCACCCTGGAATCACTTTCCTCTGAAGCAGAAATTTTAAACAAAACAACAGCAAGAATCCCCCTGTCCACTCTCCCTGGCTGCCAGCCCAAAAACCTGCCAGGAGCAGACTCCCTTCTGTCCTTACTAAACCAATATGACAGAAAACTCCAATTAGTATCCTGCCACAGGGAAAAAAACTATGCAGACTTCTATTTTTATAGCCCAAAAATCAGGCAATACTGCCAGCCAGCCTCTTTTGGAAATTTTAATTTGCAAACAGCAGTAACAGATAAATATGTCTATTTGGGAATACCACTAATCCAATATGATTTTTAATTACATTTCCCAAGGTTACGCTTATGGCAGTTTCTCCTTTCCCTCCGGTATGACATTTCATTGCATACCATCATCTGGATTAATGCACACATCCAGCGGTTGCTGATTTCCTCCTGGTATTTGCAGTCTACACTTTTACAGATATTTTTTGCCATCGCCTCTATGCATACTTTGTCAGGATACTCATCATACATAAGGCTTCCGTCATATTCCATCTGATCGCAGCGGTCCTCGATAATCTGCTGGATTTCCATCACCTCTGCAGGATAGAGATAGCGGTTATCTAAAGAAAAATCCTCGTCTTTCATCTGCGCCAGTTCCAATGGAAATGTCATAGAATTTCCCATTGGATAAATACATTGCTTCATTTTTTTATTTCCTCCTTTTTCATTTATAATTTTCTGCACTGCACCAAAATTTTCTAACCGATAAGTAAACCAAAAACAATCAGGTATCTTTTCATAGTCATATTTTATGATAATTTTTTGAAATAGTTCCTTCTTCCGTTGCCTTTTTCCATCAAAACTATTATACTCTAAAAAGGGGTATAAAAAATTATAAAGGTTACAGATTATGGTACAGCCGTCCTGAATTGACAAAAAAGCCCCCGTAAAAAATTCTTAAACTGTACCAATGCTACATGAACCGGAAATGAGGGTAATTTTGAAACACTTATATAAATTTATTGCACTTCTCTTTTTATTTGCCGCCGCACTGTTTTTCTTTAGCAGCAATATCCCTGAAATTTCTGTCGAAACTACGACTGCCACCAGTTTACAGTCTTCTACCTTTCCTATGGTATACCTGCAGGTTGGTAAATATACTGTAAACACGCTTCATGGCTTTAGCAGTGAAATAGACAGCGGCAAAGTCAGGGAATCTATAACACCCCTTGATTCCCAAAAAACATTTAAAGTTAAAATCCAGCAAAATGAATCTAAAATCAAAAAACTGGATTATTCCCTTCGTGATATTGCAAACGACAAGATAACAGAAAACAATTCCTTAACCGCATTTAATACAGAAAAAGGATATCGGACTGCTGTTATAAAAATCAGCCAGGGACTGGACACCAGTACAGAATATGGTTTTCAGATAACACTTACAACAAGCAGCAGCAAAAAAATCCATTTTTTTACAAGGATTAAATATTACAGCAATGATTGCTTTTTATCTGAAAAACTGGATTTTGTAAAAAACTTCCATAATGCTACCTTTGACAAAGATTCATCCTTTGATATTTCTCCTTATCTGGAAGCGAATACAAGCGATGACTCCACCTTTGCAAATGTTTCAATTAATTCCAGCAAATCTTTAATTACCTGGAAAAAATTAAATCCAAAGAAACTGACTTCCGTAATACCGACAATTAAGGAAATTAATATTGAGACTGCCGCAATATCCCAGGACTACTATATCCAGGCCAAAACGGATTCCGGTACGGAAATCTACCATATAAAAGAGTTTTACAGGGTGCGCTATTCTGGAAACCGGTTATATCTGCTTGCATTTAACCGAAAAATGGAATCTTTCTTTGACCCGGAATTAATTTCCTTAAAAAGGAGCGAATTTAAAATTGGCGTTACGAACCAAAAAGACCTGAATATTACTTCCAGTGATTCCAATAAAAAATTTGCTTTTGTCCGCAATGGAAGCCTTTGGTATTATGATTTAAAGAAAAATAAACTGACCTCCGTCTTCTCTTTTGCACAGGATTCAAACGACTATTTGAGAGAAAATTACGACCAGCATGATATTAAAATATTAAAAGTAGACAACGATGGAAATATCAGTTTTATCCTATATGGCTACATGAACTGTGGAGACTATGAAGGGCGTGTTGGCATCCTGCTCTATGATTATGACCAGAAAAGCAACCGTATTATCGAAAGGGTATATATTCCCCTTATTACGACATACCAGCAATTAAAAGAAGACCTTGGGGACTTTTCTTATGTAAACGATAAGAATATTTTCTATTTTTCATTAAATAACAGGGTATACGCATACAATATGTCCTCTAAACGTTATGATATACTAACAGAAAATGCTTCCAGGGACCGCTTCTCAATGCTAAAAGAAGCGAAATGTTTTGTCTGGTCTAATCTTAATAAAAATGGCCAGGCTGAAAATATTACAATCCTTGATTTAGATACCTCTAAACGTCTTACGGTATCTTCTCCTAAAAATCAAAGTATTGTAGTATTAGGCACAATAGACGCCAATCTTGTATATGGTTTTGTTAAAAATAAGGACATATACGAGTCTACAACAGGCGGTATCATCCGGCCTGCGTATAAACTAATTATATCTGACTGTAAAGGAAATGTGCTCCGCGAATATAAAGTCAAAAACCGTTTTGTTGTCAATGCTTCCGTAGAAGATAATGTAATTCGCCTAAAACGGGTACAGAAAAAAAATGGGAGATTCGTAAAGGCAAAAGGCGATACCATTATGAACCAAAAAGACAATAAAATACAGTCCTTTGATTTGTCAACCCGCGTTACACAAAAAATGCTGACAGAAAAATATATTTCTCTTCCCGCTGGTTTTGTTATGAAAAAAAGACCCGAAACCATCGCTACAAAATGTGTAATGGTTACAGAAAACACCACGCTCCACCTGTCAGGAGATGGAAAATCTACTTCTGTAAAATATTATATATATGCAAATGGAGAAATAACACATTCAACAACAAGTGCAAAAGATGCTATTATAACTGCAGACAGCCAGATGGGTGTTGTAATGGACAGCAAGTCCCATATTGTATGGGAACGGGGCGGAAAGTTTTTAAGCAAACAGCTATCCAATATCAACTATCCGCATGATACCTCTTCCAGCATAAAAGCCTGTACCCAAATGCTTTTGCAGGCAGCACAGGTTACTACAAATACTACAGACCTAAAAGGGACATCAATTTTATCTATGCTGAAAGAATATCTGGAACAGCCTGTCAGTTTATCAGGTTGTACGCTAGACGAAATCCTTTACTTTGTAAGTGGGGAAAAACCTGTAATCGGTATGCTTGACTCTAACCATGCCGTACTAATTACGGAATATACCTCTTCTACTGTCAGTTGGATGGATCCTGTTACACACCGTAAAAGGACGCTTTCCCTAACAGCAGCAGACCGTATGTTTAAAGACGCCGGATATAAATTTGTCAGCTATGTATCTAATTAATATACAGAACATGTGTAGGTTTTGTTATAAATTACCAAAACCTACACATGTTTTTTTGCTATTTTTCCTATGGATTTTTATACTTATGTAATATAAACTATATATAGATTTGAAGCAGGGAAAGGATTCCTATGAAAACTTTTTCTTATCTTATCCCTTTAATATTAAGTATCCTCTGTATACTTTATCTTTTGTTTTTTCCATATCAAAGAAATGCCTTTGAATATAATTTCACTGCAAAAGTACTTGCAAAAGAGGACTATCATAACACCATTACCAATGCACTTTATCTGTCCTCAAACACAACCCATAAGGAAAAACTGGAAGCCTATGAAAAATATTACTATTATATTTCCAGCCAAAGAAATATTTCAATTAAAATAATATCTAACCAAATCCAGCAGTTAAAAACTAATTTACTATCAGACACTGGAAATACAATTTCATGCCAGATACAAAAAAGGAAAAAAACACTATTGTTAACTCTATCTCCTGATAAAGTACATAAAACAAAACGTATTTTTCTTTGCCTGGCCAACCAGTCAAGTTTTTCCAGTACAGCCCAAATACAATTACTTACCGCTAAATCTTCTGCACTAAAACCTAATAACCAATCTGCTTCTAATCAAAACTCTGCTACCTCAAAACCTGACAACCAGTCTGCTTCTAATCAAAACTCTGTTATCTCAAAACCTGACAAACAATCTGCTTCTAATCAGAATTCTGTTACTCCAAAACCTGACAAACAACCTGCTTCAAGTCATAATTCTGCTGCTTCAAAACCCGACAAACAATCTGCTTCAAATCACAATTCTGCTGCTTCAAAACCTGACAATCAATCTGCTTCCTCAAAGCCTGACAACCAAGATGTGATATCTTATAAAGAGGCAATATTGCATCCACAATGTCTTATTCTCCCGCCGGGTATCTCTAAAAAAATAGCAGTCAAAAATGATACCTTTAAAAATTCTACAAAACGTTTTGCATGGATAAGTACAAATCCTAATTCAGTTACTGTAAAAAATGGTATAATAACCACTCACCATACCGGCACTGCCATTATCTACTTAAAAGATAAAAAACATTCCAAAAACACAAGTTCCTGCTTTATCCGTGTGCTAAAGAACTGTGAAAAAAATATTTTTTAAGTCTAGGAGGGATATAATTGCCAAAAGAAGATGAAACTATTTTGAAATATCTGAAAGAACTTCTTCCAAAAAGCATAATAAAAAACTATACGTTTACAAAAATACTTGCGATAAACCGCCATAACACAATTATAATGCTTTCTTCTAAAGAATCAGAAAATAACTTTGTATTAAAAATATTAGAAAAGGAATACTATGACATTTCACTGGCAAAATCACTTCACAGTTTACCAAAACAAAACTTTCTTTTTCCAATTCAGACAATTTCAGATAATTCCTATTTCTATTTTCTTTATCCTTATAAAAGAACCCTTTCTGACATACTATTACAGGAAGGACTAGATTTTCTAATGATACACCGCCTGGTTACAGAAATCGGAAATGCTGTTTCCATCCTTCATAAACACAATATCCTTCATCTGGACATCACTCCTGACAATATTTTTCTAGATGAAAACTATCATTTTTATCTTGGAGACTTTTCTTCTTCCTGCCTGGCAAAAAAGAAATTCTTTTTCTATCACCTGCATAAATGCCAGCGAACAGGAACCACACCTGCCTTTGCCCCGCCAAATACTTTTCAAAAAAAATCCATTTCATTTTGGAATGACCTGTATAGCTTTTCAATACTTATATTTGTTCTATTAGATGATGGGGAAATTCCATCTGAACATAATAAGAACAGATATTCCCAATTTCCAACTGTAAACCATATTCTGCAAAAATCAATTATCCCGCCTTCTTCTAATTCAAAAGAAATATTTCCTCAATTTCTTTTGAAATTAGAAAATGCACTGGCAAAAGAAAAACAAAATTCAGACTATACAAGTTATCAGATTAAATTAAAGGAAAACCATGAAATTATCAATAAAAATAAAACACCGGACTGTACCATACAAAAAGCAAATGTAACCCAAATAGAATCAGTCCCTAAACAATTGCATGTACCAATTCCATTATATGGATTATTAATTTTCTGCGGCCTATTATTTCTTTTTTCTCTGTATCACTATCTGGCTCAGACTACAAAAGAATATAAACCAGAAAACAATTTAATAGCACAGAATTTACCCGATAAAAATCCTAATCCAAAATCATCTGTTCCAGAACTAGAAAATATAAAAAAACGGATAACAGAAAATTCAGCCGACTATTCTAGTATCCCAAAAGAAACGCCCGCCAGTGATATTAAAACAAAAGAAAAAAAGAATAATAAGAAATCTATTTTAAATATATCAGATTCTAATTTCTATAACGCTTCATTTATAGAGAACTCTATAAAACCAGAATCTGTTAAAATTCTAATTGCAAATTCCTGCCAGTTTACTAACGGCCTGCCTTTTACTGATTTTATAAATTTGGAAGAACTTTACCTATATAATAACCCACTAACCTCTGCCTCAAAGTTTTCTAACTTAAACAATTTAAAAACGCTTATCCTATCTAAATGCAAATTAAAAGATATATCCTGCCTTGCAAAACTCAAAACTTTAACAACACTAGATTTATCACAAAACAAAGGCCTAAAAGGAATACAGTCTCTTTCTGCCTTGAAAAACCTAGAATACTTAATAATAACCCATACAAATATTCCACAGAAGGATATCTGCCTGCTGCAAAAGAAACTTCCAAACTGCACTATTTTAAATTAAAGGAGGATACTACTATGAAACAAAAGCTTAAAATTTTCCATTTCATTATCTTATTTATAATTTTTTCTCTTCTTGCTGGCGTCTTAGCTTCTGCAATTACTTCTTCTGCCGCCTCGCCATCCTTTACCAAAAAATACAAGACAATAACGGTTGGGGCAAGTGTACAATATAAAATAAAACATTTAAAGAAAACATATTCCGTCCAATATTCTGTATCAAATCCTTCTCTTGCCACAATTCATCCAAAAACTGGTAAACTTCATTCCAAAAAAACAGGAAAAATAACCGTAACAGCAGTAATCTACAATAAAGGACGCCACAAAATCTGCCAGTTAAACAATACCATTCTTATCAAACAAAAAAGAACAACTCTGCCAAACGCATCTTTTCAAATCAAAAAAACAATTAACCCATATAATTTTACATTAACCTTATCCTGCAGCAGAATACTTTTAAAAAAGGAAATAAAAGACAGCACTCTGACTATGTTTCCAAAAGGAAAGACAGCGCCAAAATTAAAAGCGGGCTTTCTGGAATTGTCCAACAATGGAAAAGAAATTACATATCTTTTTAATGCTGAAAGCCAAAAAAAACTTTGCCCAGGTGATTTTTCTATGGACGGCCGCTATATAATACAATCTTCCCATTACCATAAAAAACTTTCCCTAACTTATCAGGAACGCCTGACAAAAAATACTCTCGCAGGATTTGTTCTAAAACAAGATGGAAATCCAGTTAAAAATGCAATGCTTTCTCTAAAAACAGGTTCCGGTACAAAAGAATGCCATACAGATGCAAATGGGCACTATCTGATAAAAAATATAACATCTCCTATAACCCTGACTGTCTCAAAAGATGGTTTCCAGACAATTACGATAAAGGAACCCCCTCTTTCTGCAAAGGGGGTTTCTTGTGAAAATTTTATATTACGCCCCCTGGATAAAGAATACCTTTCCATAGAATTTCTTGTAACAGATACCAATAACCATCCTATCCCCAATGCCGAAATAATAATAACTTCCCTCCAAAATATGACGGACAATCATTCTGAAAAACTTTCCTCCTGCGACATTCTTACTGAAAAGAACATTCTTTTTACTAACCAAACAAATGTAGATGGAAAACTATTTCTTACCAACGATATTCTTTCAAATCATTTTCCCGCTCCTTGTTCTTCCTTTCAAATAAACAAGAAAACAGAGCTGACTTATCTCCCTTCCTATCAGCCTGACAAAAACTATACTATCCTGCTCACAGATAAAAACTTTAATACTGAAAAACAATATATGATATATGTCAGTAAAACTTCCCCCGACAAAACCTCCAATACCTATTACGCCCAAAAAATCCACTTTTCTTTTTCAGATTTAGCCTCCAACCATGCATTTTTTCATGTTCAACTATCCGCATGCCAAAATCTGTCTATAGAATCCGTATCATTTCCAATAGAAGAAACAACTTCTTCCCTTCCCTGCAAAACAGCCTTAATCCGTCTGTTTCAGAAAAGCCAAAAAGAACCTGTCTATGAGCAGACACTTAACATGGCTTCTTTTCAAATTACGGAAGAAGAACTTCTTCTTTCTTCTTTGAAGCTTCCTGTCTCTCTTTTTGATGGGACATATTATTTACAATTACAGCTTTTCTCCAAGGAAGGGGAACTATCCATGGAAACACCAATATCCGCAGTAACCATTCAAAATTCAATCCTATCCTCTTCTAAAATAACTTTAAAACAACCCCGATTTGCAAGAATTATAGCTTATAGCAAATTGGCAGACCATATCCCTGAAACAGCATCCTTTTCCCTTTATCAAAAAGCAGGACAATTCTATTTTCTAATAGATACTTTTACCACTGATTTTTTTACTACAAGTGACAATTCAGTATACACTGCCAAATTAATACTATCCCATCTTTTAGTAAATGAAAACTATCTCCTGGTTCCAATAAAAGATACTATTATGGCAAAAGAAGCATTGCCATTTACTACTGCTCCTGATAATACCTATTTAACAAAAAAAGAAGCATACCATTCTGTCCTTCCCTTAGCACAAATTCTTTGCGAAGGTAAAGTTGATTTTATAACATCTGATAAACCATTCATTACTATTACCTATTCTCATTTCCATAACATCACAGCAGATTTTATCCGTTCCAGCCCTTCCTATCCAAATTGTGTCCTTGCCTTTTATCAGCCTGACGGAACTTTGTTAACAACTGCATTAACGAATAAAACAAAGAAAACAACAGTTCCTGCCCTTGTCTCAGAAAAATCTTCCTCTATCCTTGATATTTATATAAATCAAGAAACCTTAGTAACAAACCAGAAATCATACTATACGATGGAATAGAAAATTATTCTATTGTTCCTAGTATCTGAAAATTATATATATTTTTAGCAGATGAATTTATTGTTAAGTAACGTACCCAATAATAACACCTAAAAAGCAGAGACCCAAAATAATCTCTGCTTTTTTATTCCATAATAATAAATTTTCCTGTTTTTTTACAACTTGGTAATACATATTTCGCATTTATCCTTTATGATAGTTATATTGTAATTGTTATTTAGAATTATTTACGACCGTTCTAAACTACATGTGTAAAACCTGCCAGCAGAGCTGTCAAAAATTTATTTTCTTTTTTGTTATAATATACTTTCCCTTGGTGATAATTCATATTATAATAGAACAGTGTGGAATTTTAGCTTATAAATGAAAGAACAGGTGAAAAAAAGAGAAAGGAATAATATGAAACTACTTACTATTACAATACCATGTTATAATTCCCAGGAATATATGCATCATGCTATTGAAAGTGCATTAACTGGTGGAAAAGACGTTGAAATTTTAATTGTAGATGATGGTTCTTCTGATGATACTTTATCCATTGCTAAAGAATACCAAAAGAAATATCCTGATATTATCCGTGCAATCCATAAGGAAAACGGCGGGCACGGTTCTGCCGTAAATACTGGAATTGCAAATGCAGCCGGGCTTTATTTTAAAGTTCTCGACAGTGACGACTGGTTTGATGAAGCCAGCCTGAAAAAAGTTTTACACTTTATAAAATATATAGCATCAGAATCCATTCCCCTTGACATGATTATCAGTAATTATGTTTACGAAAAGCCAAGTATCCGCAAACGGAAAGTTGTCAATTACAAAAGCGCCATTCCCTGCAACCGCTTTTTTACATGGGATGATGTAAAACATTTTAAAATGACACAAAATCTTTTAATGCACTCTATTATGTACCGAACGCAGCTATTAAAAGATTGTAAACTTGTCCTTCCTGAGCATACTTTTTATGTAGATAATATTTTTGCATTTGTGCCGCTTCCTTATGTAAAAAAAATGTACTATCTCAATGTAGATTTATACAGGTATTATATCGGAAGAGATGATCAATCTGTCAATGAAGCTGTAATGACACGCCGTATTGACCAGCAGATTAAAATAACGAAAATACTGATGAATTCCCATAACCTTATGGAAATACCATCTAAAAAATTACAGAGTTATATGCTTCAATATCTTTCTATGATGATGATTGTCAGCTCTGCACTGCTTGTAAATGAAGGCTCACCAGAAAACCTGCAAAAAAGGGAAGAACTATGGAACTATTTAAAAAACAGCAATAAACAAGTCTATTATCTAATTATACAGCGAAAACTTGGATTCCTGTTACGGTTTAAAACATCATTTGGAAAAAAAATTATTATACAGGGATATCATTTTTTCAATTTACTGTATGGGTTTAATTAATACATTGACTATGGTTACTATTGATAAACATTATGAAAACTACTTTGTGCCTTTGTGCTGCCTGGTACAAAGCATTATCAGCCAAGGATTGCACCGTTCCTTTGTGTAATCTTTGGTTATAACTACATATTTTATTGTAATGAAAGCAGCACAGAAATGAGGACTATTATGGGGGAATTACTTTACTATAACGAGGAGGAGGAGTGGAATCGTGCACTTCTATTATATGATGCTGTACTAAAAGAAGTATGTACCAAATTAGAAATACTTAATAATGAATTTAAATTGGCCCACCAATATAATCCAATTGAACATATCACTTCCCGTATCAAATCAGCAGACAGTATTGCACGCAAAATCCGTTTAAAGAAAAAAGAACTCACTGTAGAAAATATTGTCAGATATATTAATGATGTTGCTGGTGTTCGTATTATCTGCTCCTTTACTTCTGATATCTACCGGATAGCAAAAGCAATTGCACAGCAAAATGATATAACTGTCCTGCAGGTAAAAGATTATATTGCAAACCCCAAGCCAAATGGATATACCAGTTACCATATGATTATATCCATTCCCATTTTTTTATCAAATGATGTGATTGATACAAAAGTAGAAATTCAAATCCGTACTATCGCAATGGATTTTTGGGCAAGCCTGGAACATAAAATCTATTATAAATTTGAAGGGAAAGCGCCTGATGGAATACGGGAAGAACTTAGGGAATGTGCAAAAATCATTTCCTATTTAGACCAAAAGATGCTTTCCATCAATGAATATGTTAAACATTACCATGATGATTACGATGAAAATTCAGTAATGCCTGCAGAACTCCACCAAATGGAATATAACAAAAACAAAAATAGCAAAAACACTACTGGCAATATCCCTGACAAAATCAAATCATTATTCGGTAAAATTATGACAGAATAATGATTTACCTATAGTAACTCCAAACACACTCTATTGCATTATCTTATAAAAACATAAACAACAAAAGCAATATAGGCAGTTGCCATGCTGCTTGCAGCAAGGCGTCTGTCTATTTTTTGTATAAAACACAGTCCGACAGAAATTAATCCAAATAAAATCAAGTCATACACCATATAAGAACTAACAGACAATTGTAAAATACAAGACGCTATTCCCAATAGTAATGTTATAGTTATTATTGAACCCTCCACAGCTTTTTCCATATAATTTATTTTTTGATTTTTAGCAATCGGCAAAAATATGGAAGAAAAATTCACGCACCATGCCACAATTGTAAATCCTGTTAGATATTGTGGAATACCGAGCATTGCTCCTAACTTTGGGGCAGACTGTGCTATTAAATATGCTCCTGCTAAAATAATTGCTTCCTGACAAATGATAAAAAGCACCACAGTTTTTACACTCCCCCACCCCTTCCCATCACTATCTTTTTCCATATAAGATAAAACAGAGTTTTTTAATAATGCAGAACCCATTTCATTTCGGATACGAAAAAAAGAATATAGGAAAAAAAGAAAAATCAATAATACTCCGTCCACTCGGTTCAAGATATTATTAGAAGCATTTCCTGTTAAAAGATAATCTGCCGCTAAAAATAAAATCAATATAATGCAGAATGCAAGATACTGGCCTCTCCCATCTGTATTTCCCCGCAAATTAGAAAAAAGCTGATTAACCCCTCCAATTACAAGTAGTTGAAATAAACAGCTTCCAAGTAAAGTCCCAAACAATATATCTGTATTCTTATCTCGTAAAAAAAAGAAAACTATATTGGCTAGTATTATCCAAATTATTAAATTATTGCTATTTTTTATTTCTATATTTCCGTCCGTCTTCTTTTGGAATAGCGCCGATATAAATATCGGTGCTATTCCAATAAACAGAACCCCTAAAATAAATAAAAACATTTTCTGCATTATTGATTACTTTCAGCAAGCTTTTTCAGGCTGCTATTTGTTTTTGCTTCCTCTAACGCCTGCCTTTCCTCCTCTGATAATACGATAAATACTTCTCCATTCACTACTTCTTTTGTATAGGTATAACACCCCTCTTTACTATGCATAGAATTTAAAATAAATCCATTATTATCTGCTGTCAAAAGTACCAATACAAAACTTAACTTTCCGCCAATCTCACGAAATGCATCATACTTTACCAATCCTACTTTTTGATAAGCTGTTATAAGCTGATTATTAATCGCTTTGATGTTTCCATATATTTCATTTACATTACCTTCCAGAGTATCAATCGCCGCAAATTTATCTAAAATTGCTTTCTCCAGGTTTTTTCCATCTTCCCCATCCATAAACATTTCATATTTCTTTCTCAAACCTGAATTTTTTACCATTGTTACAATTAACAGTATTATCATTATAAACATAATTCCCGCTATACCAAGAATTACATATCCTACATCAATACCTAAATCATCAAATAACCACATCTCTTTTTCCTCCCAAATCTTTTTATAATATTATTGTAAATGCGACATCATGTCCATAATTCTTTCAAACTCTTCTGAAGAATAATACTCTATTTCTATTTTTCCCTTCTTTCCATCTTTATTACGGTTAATATTTACTTTTGTGCCCATTATTGATTTCAATTTTTCTGCATATTCTGCATAAACAATTTCCAATTGTTCATCTACTGCTAGTTTTTTTTCTTCTCTTTTTTTATCACCTTTCAATAAATTCTTTACCAATTTCTCTGTTTCTCTTACACTAAGTTTTTCATCAAACACCTTCACTGCTGTATCATACTGTAAATCCAAATCTTCTATAGCAAGAAGAGCTCTTGCATGCCCACTTTTTATTTTATCTTCAATTACCATTTGACGAACTTTTTCATCCAACTTCAGCAAACGAAGTGCATTGGTAATAGCTACCCTGCTTTTCGATACTTTTTCTGCAACTTCATCCTGTTTTAAATGGTATTCTTCTATCAACCTTTGAAACGCTTCTGCTTCTTCAATCGGATTCAGATCTTCTCTTTGGATATTTTCAATCAATGCAATTTCCATTATTTCCCGATTAGAATAATCCTTTACTATTACTGGTATTTCTTTTATCCCTGCAATCTTTGCTGCTCTCCATCTTCTTTCTCCGGCAATAATCCGATAAAATCCTTTTTCTCCTTGTTGGACAATCAGGGGTTCTATCATACCATGCTGCTTAATAGAATCTGCCAATTCCTGTAAAGCATCTTCATTAAAATTTTTTCTTGGCTGCGAATGATTTGGTTCGATTTTATTAATATCAATCGTATCAACTTCTTTTACTATAGTTTTTACTTCGGTTTTTATATTACTATCAGATTCCTGCCGTTTTGGTATTAATGTATCAATTCCTGCACCCAGTCCTCTCTTTCCTGCCATCTACTATTTTCCCCTTTCTATAACTTCATCTGCTAAACTACGATACCCTTCTGCACCTGCGGACTTACTGTCATAAAGATTAATTGGCTGCCCATAACTAGGTGCTTCTGCTAAACGTATATTTCTGGGAATAATTGTTTTATAAATATTTTGATGAAGATTTTCCTTTACATTTTCTACAACTTGTAATGAAAGACATGTCCTTGCATCGTACATTGTGAATACTACACCTTCAATTTCCAGTTTATCATTTAATCTTTCCTTAACCAATTCAATTGTATAAAGTAATTCACTTAATCCCTCTAATGCATAATATTCGCATTGAATTGGTACAAGAATTGTATCTGCTGTCGTCATTGCATTAACTGTTAATGTATTTAATGATGGAGGGCAATCAATTATAATGAAATCATAACTATCCTTGACTTTATCTACTTCCCGTTTTAGAATATATTCCCTATTATCCGTACCAATCAATTCAATTTCAGCTCCTGCAAGTCCTCTTTCTGAAGGGATAACTGTCAATCCTTCACAGACTGATGCTTCCATAGCCTCCCATATTGTAGTTTGTCCTAATAAAATTTCATAGCTGGTATGTTCCACTTTTTCTTTATCAATACCAAGCCCACTTGTTGCATTGCCCTGTGGATCCATATCAATTACCAAAACTTTTTTTCCCTTTTCTGCAAGAGAAGCAGACAAATTAATTGCGGTAGTTGTCTTTCCAACACCACCCTTTTGATTAGAAATCGCTATCACTCTACCCATTCTATTCATCCTTTCAATGTTTCACGTGAAACATTTTATGTATGCCAATGTTTCATTTTTTAATCATATTTTCAATAAGGAACTGTTAATTTTTTGCAAACATTACGTTTACTCCGCTGCATTCACAAAAATCATAAATTGTTATATTCAAAACCTCAAAATTTATCAATCTGTCCAAAACAAGAATATGACTAATGCTCTTTCGCTATGGTTAATAATTGTAAATCTAACCGACATGTAGTATAACTACTATATTATACCATGAAATCATCCATATGATAATATGTTTCACGTGAAACATTTCTTAATTATTTTTCTTTTGCTACAATGGATTTTTTTTAGGTCTGCCCGCCTGCCTCGGATACTTCTTTTCTAACTTCTTTTCTTTAGAAAATATTGCTAATACACGGTATAATTCACTATCTGGTATCGTATATTCATATTTTCGTTCCAATGTACAATGTAAAATAGATAATGCACTTTTAGACTGTCCCAATTCCTCTTTCAAAAGTTCACTTTTATAAGAAACAAATTTACCTCCTACCCTTACAAATGGAGTACAAAGTTCCAATAGAACTGGAAGCGAAGCCACTGCACGGGAAACACATAAATCAAATTTTTCCCTATAGGTACTATCCTGTCCCAAATCCTCTGCCCTTCCATGAACAAGACTTACATTTTTTATATTTGCTTTTTCCAATACTGTTTCTATAAAATTTAATCTTTTCTTTAACGAATCCATTAATACAAATTCTATATCAGAATACAAAATTGCTAATGGTATTCCTGGAAAACCTGCCCCTGTCCCCACATCTGCAATTTTCTTTATTGGACAAATTTGCTTTTCTTTCTCTTGTCCCAATGAAAAACAATGTTCTATCATTATACTATCCACAAAATGCTTCAATACCACTTCATGCATTTCTGTTATTGCTGTTAAATTAAACAATTTATTTGTCTCAATCAGCAATTCATAAAAAACTTCAAACTTTACTAACTTTTCCTCACTTAATACAATACCAGCTTTTTTTGCACTCTCTTCCAAATAATTTTTCATAACTCTCCATTTCTAATCAACATTTAAAAACTATATCATTTTCACGATTCACGCTATTCTAACCATCATACGAAAACTATCATTACTATTTTCCATACTTTTTTTCTAAATAAATTAACAATACAGATATATCCGCTGGAGAAACTCCTGAAATTCTAGAAGCCTGCCCCACAGAAGAAGGACGATATTCCTTTAATTTCTGAAGCGCCTCTTTTCTCAAACTGTAAACATCATTATAATCTATTGCTTCTGGAATCTTTCTATTTTCTAACTTCTTAAATTGTATTACTTGGCGTTCCTGGCGTTTTATATATCCTTCATATTTCAAATTGATATTTACCTGCTCACAAACTTCTTTTGGTAATTCTTTTCTTTCTGTATCAATTTCTGACAATTTGTCATAAGATAATTCAGGCCTCTTCAATAATTCTGCTAATGTTGTACCAGACTGTAACAATGTACTGCCATTCTCCTCTAACAATTTCTGCACTGCCTGTGTTGCCCCAATTGTTGTTCTATTCATTCGATCTATCTCATCACTTATCATTTGTTTCTTTTCACATAGAGCTTCATACCGCTCCTTCGATATTAAACCTACCTCATGTCCAATTTCTGTCAACCTTAAATCTGCATTATCCTGTCGAAGAAGTAAACGGTACTCTGCCCTGGAAGTCATCATACGATACGGTTCATTCGTACCCTTTGTAATTAAATCATCAATCAAAACACCTATATATGCCTGTGAACGGTCTAATATTATTGGATCTTTTCCTGATAACTTTCTTGCCGCATTGATCCCTGCTATAATTCCCTGTGCAGCTGCCTCTTCATACCCTGAACTTCCATTGGCCTGTCCTGCACAAAAAAATCCTTCAATATCTTTAAATTCTAAAGATGCTTTTAACTGAACCGGATTAATACAATCATATTCAATTGCATATGCATTTCTGACAATCGAAGCATTTTCCAATCCTGGAACAGTATGATACATGGCATGCTGCACATCTTCTGGCAAAGAACTTGACATTCCGCCAATATACATTTCATTAGTATAATTTCCTTCTGGTTCCAAAAATACCTGATGGCGGTCCTTATCCGCAAACCGAACTACCTTATCTTCTATAGAAGGACAATACCTCGGACCAGTCCCTTTAATATTTCCAGAATATAATGGTGAACGGTCAATATTCTCCATAATAATTTTGTGGGTCATTTCATTTGTATATGTTAACCAACAAGAAACCTGCTCTCTTTGAAGTTCTTCTTCTGTATTCGTAAAAGAAAAGGGAACGACTTTTTCATCTCCCTTTTGCTCCTGCATTTTACTAAAATCTATTGTCCTTTTATCAACCCGTGCGGGAGTCCCCGTTTTAAAACGCCGTACATCAACTCCTAAATCTATCAAACATTTTGTCAAATGATTTGCTGCTGCTAAACCATTTGGCCCAGTATAATTACTAACATCACCATAAATACACCGCGCCTGTAAATAAGTTCCTGTACACATAATAACTGCCTTACATGGATAAATTGCATCCGAAACCGTCCGCACCCCTGTTACTTTCCTGTTTTCAACCAGGACTTCCGCAACCTCTCCCTGCTTTAAAATAAGATTTTCTGTATTTTCCAAAACCTGGCGCATTGCATTACTATAATCCTTTTTATCAGCTTGTGCACGCAAAGAATGGACCGCAGGACCTTTAGACATATTTAACATTTTAGACTGAATAAAGGTCTTATCAATATTTATTCCCATCTCACCACCCAGGGCGTCAACTTCTCTTACCAAATGCCCTTTTGAACTGCCGCCAATATTAGGATTGCAAGGCATCATCGCAATACTGTCAATGCTTACAGTAAATACAAGAATTCTAAAACCAAGACGTGCAGCGGCTAAAGCTGCTTCGCACCCGGCATGGCCTGCACCAATTACCACAATATCATACTCTTCATATGTGTAAGACATAATTCTAATCTCCTCCTTATTTTCCCATACAGAAGTCACTGAAAATTTTATTTACCAAATCCTCTGAAGCAGTCTCTCCATTAATCAAACCAAGCTTTTGATAAGCATCCATCATATCAATAATATATAAATCTTCTGGCATGCCGCCCTCAATTGTAACTAACACCTGCTCCAGGCTTTTTACCGCATTTTCCACTGCTTCTCGATGACGTATACTTGTGAGGTATATCTGATCATTGTATGCTATATCTCCCTTTAAAAAAGAATTGGTAATATAATCTTCCAGCTTTTTTAATCCACTCCCTGTTTTATTAGAAAATGAGATACAATCCCATCCCAATTTATTCTTTAATTCTTCTTCATCAACACAGCTAGATAAATCAGATTTATTTAATAAAATAATACCTTTTTTACCAGAAATTAAAGAAATTATTTTATCATCAGATTCTTCTAATGGCTGACTGACATCCACAACAAAAAGGATAAAATCAGCCTGATTAAGATATTCCTTTGCCTTTTCAACACCAAGGCTTTCAACAATATCACCTGTTTCATGTATCCCTGCCGTATCAATTAAGTTCAGGTTCAAATTTCCTATCTGCACAGTCTCTTCCAATATATCCCTCGTTGTTCCCGCAATATTAGTAACTATAGCTCTCTCTTCATCTAATAGAAGATTCATGAGAGAAGACTTCCCAACATTGGGTTTTCCCACTATTACCGTATGAATCCCTTCCGATTTCATCCTGCCGTTTTCAAAACGGCTTAATAACCCTTTTAAACTAGCAATTTTTTTCTGAAGGATACCATACAATTCTTCTGAAAAATTTTCCAAATCATAATGCTCTGGGTCATCCAAAGCTGCTTCAATATATCCCATATGATGAAGGATTTCCTGCCGAATATTTTCTATATAGCCTGACACACGTCCTTCCAATTGATTTACAGCACTTTCCAGGGCAAACTCATTTTTAGAAGAAATCATTTTCATGACTGCCTCTGCCTGCGACAAATCTATCCTTCCATTTAAAAATGCCCTTTTTGTAAATTCTCCCGGCTCTGCCAGCCTTGCTCCATGACGGATCAATAACTTCAAAATTTTCTGCACCAAATATGCTCCGCCATGAGAATCAATTTCTACAACATCTTCACATGTATAGCTTTTCGGTCCTCTCATCAATAACACAATTACTTCATCAATAATACTTCCATCATCTTCTATTATATATCCATAATGAATTGTATGGGACTCTTTTTTTAAAAAAAATTCTGAATCCCACTCTTTGCTATTTCCCGTCTTTTTTATATCTTTCCTATTTTCATCTTCTATCTTTATAAATTTTCTGGTACGGAAAATCTCTCCGGCTGCCAAAAAAGCATTTTCTCCACTTATCCGTATAATTCCAATTCCTCCACCCATTCCACTGGCAATTCCAGCTATCGTATCCTGCTGCATAACATTTTCCTTTCATAATACAATCAAACCCCCGCTGCAAGCAGCGGGGGTTTTGCCCCTTTAACAGTTCCTTACTCTTCTACAGAAGAAACATCCTCACTATTATAATCATCTTCCGTTTCCCTTTTTCCATAATCATTACGGTAAGGCCTATGATAATTATTTCGATTATAAGAAGAACGTCCACGGGAATATTTTCCCCGCCTCTCATATCCTGTATCTGCCCCGGCTTTTAAAGTAATTACTACTTTACGGTATGGTTCATCTCCCTCGCTGTGTGTTTCTACATATTTATCCCTTTGTAAAGTAGAATGAATCACCCTTCTCTCATATGGATTCATTGGTTCCAAGTAAACTGGCCTATGTGTCCTTTTCACTTTATGGGCAAGATTCTTTGCCAGATTTTCCAAAGTCTCCCTTCTTCTCTCCCTATAATTTTCAGTATCCAGCTTTACTTTAATATAATTCTCAGCATTGCGGTTCACAACAAGGCTAACAAGGTATTGCAAGGAATCTAATGTAATGCCTCTCTTTCCAATTAAAATCCCCATCTCATCCCCAGAAAGATCAATCGTCATTAAATTATCTTCCTCTGAATAAATTATATGAATCTCTACAGACATATTCATTGCATCAAATACTTTTTGTAAAAAATCTTTTGCAACATCCTCATAGGTCATCTTCAGACAAACACGGATTCTTGCCGGCTTTGTAAACAGCCCCAGCATTTTAGAAGATTCTTTTTCTATTACTTCATATTCAACTTTATCGCTTGTTGTACCAAATTCAATTAAAGCATTTGTCAACGCTTCATTTACAGTTTTTGCCGAAAACTCTTTCCATTCCATTTTATAAACCCTCCTTATTACGTATCAACACCCTTCTCTTTTTTCAATACATATCGCATTTTCCTATTTTTTTTCTTTTGAAGGGATATCACGATTCAACATATTTGCATAAGCAGCAATGCTTCCCTTTTCATATTTAGTATTATCCTGCCTCTGATAATTGCTTTTCTTCATATTTTTTGTAACCTGGGCAGCATTCACTTTTTTCTCTTCCTTCTTATTATCAATTACTTTCTTTTTCTGGCTATTCAAATTCTGCACTTTTTTAGGGTCAATTCCCATTTTTTCCATTCGCTTTTTGCTTTTTTCCATATTTTTCTGCATTTCTTCATCCATATCAATCCTATTAAAATACAGATTAATAGACAATGATTGAAATATACGGAACACATTACCTGCCACCCAGTAAAGGCCTACACCAATTGGGAACATAAAACACATCAGTCCGGATACAAATGGCATTATATTATTCATCATCTTCATAGAAGAAGCTGTCGGATTATCGGTATTGTCCTGCTGCGGCATTCCCGCCATACTAAGTTTTGTACTAATAATCTGCGTAATAACAGATAATATCGGAACAGAAATGCTCAGGCTCTTTAAACTTGGAGTATCGGCAATATTCATGCCAAGGAATGAATTAATATGGGAAGCATTTTTTGATACTCTATCAATTTCAGCAGAAAGTGTTGGATATTTCTTTCCAAGCTCGTCCCACGCATCTTTATTAAACTGCCCCAACACATCAATATAATAATTCAAGTCCACCTTAGCTAAAGCAACTTCTTTCGCAGCTTTTACAGCATCTGAAATAACATATGTCTGTGCCTGCACCAACTTTGAAAGCTGTTCTACAGTAACTTCCATATCTTTAAGGCTGCCTGCCACCCCTGCATAAATATCATACACCTGATTTACATATGCCGGTACATTGTAAATAACACGGTACAGCGCAAACAAAATAGGGAAAGTAATTAAAAGTGGAAGACATCCGCTTGCTGGACTTACGCCATATTTCTGATAAACTGCCTGTGTTTCCAAAGACATCTTCTGTTGAGACGCCTGATCATTCTTATTTTTATATTTTTTCTGAATTGCCTGAAGTTCAGGGTTCATGATAGAAGACATTTTTGAAAATTTTTGCTGCTTAATCTGCAATGGAAACATCAATGTATTCACTATAAACGTAAATAAAATAATACAGATCCCTACATTTTCAATGCCAACCAATGACAACACATAATAAATCGCTTCCAGAATTTTTCCAAGCAAACGGGCAATCGGACCTAAAAATGCCCCTTGATAAGTCGTTAAAATAACATCCATAATAACCTCTGTTCCTCTCCATATTTCTATGGAACAGGATCATATCCTCCTTTCGCAAAAGGATGACACCGCAAAATTCTCCTTACAGCTAAAAAACTCCCCTTCAAGAAGCCATACTTTTCCAAAGCTTCTACTGCATACTGCGAACACGTAGGTGTATAAATACACGTAGGACTTCTTTTTAAGGGAGATACATATTTACGATATAAATTTATTAGAAAAATCATTATTTTCTTCATTATTTAATCATCTCATTATAATTTTGTGCAGCCTCCCCAAATGAAGCACTGCACTTTCTATTTCACAAAACTTTCTGCCATTAGCTGTATTTCTTGCCACTATTACAATGTCAAACCCTTTTTCAAACTGTTCCAAATTTAATCGAATACTTTCCCTGATTAGTCTGGTAACCCTATGCCTTACAACACTGTTTCCTACCTTTTTACTAACTGTAATACCAAATCTGTTCTCTTCCAAACTATTTCTCAGAACATACATCACCAAATACTTATTTGCATAAGATTTACCATTTTGATATACCTGTACAAAACTGCTGTTCCTCTTAATCGAATTTAACACAATAATCCCTCTGTCAAAGCAATACCTTATAAATAGAAGAATAGGCCACAAAAATGCGACCTATGCGGATAACTTATGTCTTCCTTTTGCCCTTCTGTTTGATAAGATTTTTCTTCCATCTGCCGTATGCATTCTCTTTCTGAACCCATGAACCCGGCTTCTCTGTCTTCTCTTAGGCTGATATGTCATCTTCATTTCCGTTACACCTCCTTACTTAATTAAAATACATAAATTCACATGTAATTCATATTATATTAGCAATTCAACTATTCGTCAAGTCCAAATTTTATTTTTTTGAATACAGTTACTATTCACGGCTAATTTCAGAAAACAGGCAGACTTATCGTGCTTGCACATAAGAGGATGGCTATTTTCTGAAATTAGCGTACAGGCTGTTCTAAACAACATAAGTAAAACACAAGCTGCTGCTTTTGCAGCAACAGACGGCATAGTCGGCTGGTTTTACGCATGATGTTTAGAATAGCCATGAATAGTAACGAATAATAACAACTCTTTTCAACAATTTTATGCACATGTGGATTCTGTGAATTGATAGTTTCTTATTTTGCACAAATACAGAAACTAATATATAATAGGAAGAAACTCAAACAATTTTCTTTCATTCTACAATATGATGATACACACTGATAACATTATACAGCAATAGAGTATTCTATCCTTTTTTTCCCATTTTTCTAACTTCTACCTTGGTAGATAAAATGCTTGTTCCCTGCAAAGTTATAAACAATTTGTGCACAAATTGTTTATAACTTTGATTATTTATTCACAACAAAACAACTTTTCCACAAAGTTATCCACATTATCCACTTTTTTTCTTGATTTATAAGGGTTTTTTCCATTTTTTCAATGTTGAAAACCTGGTAACAATTTTATCCACATATTTTGTGGATAAATGTGGATAACTTTATTTCTTTTACTTGTCCACATTGTTTCTTGTAATTTCCCCCTATTTGATATAAAATAGATATGTACAATGTGTTAACTGTCTCTATAAAAAAGGCAGAAAGGGAAATTCATAGAAAAGAGGAAACTGACTTGCAAAACGATTTACGAGAGAAATGGGATGAAATTTTAGAGCATATGCATACAGCATTTACAATATCTGATGTATCTTTCCGGACATTTATTCAAAAGCTGAGTGTATACTCCGTGCAGGATGATTTTCTTACTATTCTGATTGACGATACGGAAATTGGAGATAGTAAGTCTTTTATTGAGCAGAAATATTCTTTATTTCTCTCTGTTTCGATTGAAGAAATTACAAATATACATTATACATTAGACTTTATTTCTCTTTCCGAACTGGATTCAGGAAAGGAAACGAAACAGATTAATCTACTAGAGGAAAGAAGAAACTTATACCCTACGATTAATCCAAAATACACATTTGACACCTTTATTGTAGGAGATAATAACGATTTCGCCCATGCTGCTTCTTTAAAAGTTGCAGAAGACCCGGGGGAAAGTATCAACCCCCTCTATATATATGGCAGCGCTGGTCTTGGGAAAACCCACTTAATGCATGCCATTGCCAATTATATTATTGAACATGACAGTTCAAAACGTGTTGTATATGTTCCTAGTGAAACATTTACAAATGAAATAGTTGATGCACTCCGTGGTTCAAAAAATGGGCATACACAGTCTTTACGGGAATTTCGGGAAAAATACAGAGAAAATGTTGACGTTTTAATGATTGATGATATTCAGTTTATCATCGGCAAAGAATCAACTCAGCAAGAGTTTTTCTTTACCTTCAGCCATTTAACAGATTCAAAGAAACAGGTAATCATTTCATCTGATAAACATCCATCCACAATGACTATGCTGGATGAACGTTTCCGCTCCCGCTTTGAAATGGGTATTACTGTTGACGTAAAGGCTCCTACCTACGAAACAAGAATGGCAATTTTACGCTCAAAAGTTGAAATGGAACACATTTATATTGAAGATTCTATATTGGATTATATTGCAAGCAATATTATTGCAAATATCCGTGAACTTCAAGGGGCAATCAACCAGGTGATTTCTTTTTCAAGGCTTTGTGGTAAAAAAGTTACATTAGAACTGGCAAAAGAAGCATTATCAGATAAAATTAACCCTGATATGAAAAAAGAGATTACAATTGAATACATATTAGAAACTGTTGCAGAACATTTCAGTATTACCGTAAAAGATATTCTTTCCAATAAAAGGCCTGGAAATATTGCATATCCAAGACATATCTGCATGTTCCTCTGCCGCGATATCATAGGCAGTTCACTTGCAGAAATTGGAAACCGGTTAGGAAACCGCCATCATTCCACTGTAATGCACAGTATAGACTATATAGAAAATAAGATTAAAGAAGGCGACGCAGAAACTTTAAAAAATATTGATATTTTAAGAAAAAAATTAGATCCTCAATGACATAAGATATAAAATATATTTTTTTCTTATATCAATTCTTCCTGTTAACTTTGTGCATTTAAAATTAACATATCAACAAAACCAGCGGATAACTGCTTCCGCCTTCTTTTGCGGTTTTTTTCTTGATGTGGACAAGAAACCGCTTATAAACACAAATCATCAAGAAACAAAACATGTTTTCCTTAGGTAAAAATACCTGATTTTCTAGGAAAAACAAGCTTATCAACTTGCTAACAGCCTATACGAATACGATTACGGTTATATTTATATTATATATATTTTTATCACTACGCATTTTTGGAAAGGAGTTATACACATGAATATCATTTGTGAGAAATCCAAGCTTTTAGAAGGTATTAATATTGCCTTAAAAGCAATATCTGGAAAATCAACAATGGCTATTTTAGACTGCCTTGTACTGGAGGTAAAAAATGATACTATTAAAATCATAGCAAATGACCTTGAAATTGGTATTGAAACTATAATAGACGGAGATATCAAGGAAGAAGGTTCTGCAGCCATTAATGCTAAAGTGTTTTATGAAATTATAAGAAAACTCCCTTCAGAAACAGTATCAATTTCTGTGGATGGTAATTACGTTATGAATATCAATGGTGGAAAAGCAAAATTTAACATATCAGCAAAACCAACAGAAGAATTTCCTTTTCTTCCGGCTATTGTAAAAGACAGTAATATTGTAATATCTCAATTTACATTAAAAGAAATTATACGGCAAACTGTATTTTCTATTTCTGATAATGAAAATACAAAAGTTATGACAGGAGAACTGTTTGAAGTAAAAGATAATAAACTGCGGGTTATTTCACTGGATGGACACCGCATTTCTATCCGTAAAGTAGATTTAAAAGAAAGTTACGAGGATGTTAGTGTTATTATCCCCGGTAAAACATTAATTGAAATCAGCAAAATCTTGAATGGAGGGATTGATGATGAAGTATGTATTTTCTTTACAGATAAGCATGCTTTATTTGAATTTGATAAAACAATTGTTTTATCACGGCTGATAGAAGGGGAATACTATAAAGTAGATAAAATGCTTTCCAGTGATTATGAAACAAAACTTACTGTTTCTAAAAAAGAAATGCTGGACTGCATTGACAGAAGTACTTTGTTAATTAAAGAATCTGAAAAAAAACCTGTTATTATTGATATTAAGGATAATAGTATGGGATTTGCAATGCATTCTTCAATTGGTACAATGGACGAAGATATTGAAATATCTAAAGAAGGGAAGGATATTTTAATTGGTTTTAACCCAAGGTTTCTAATGGATGCCTTGCGTGTTATTGATGATGAAAAAATTACAATTTACATGATCAATCCCAAAGCGCCGTGTTTCATACGAAATATGGAGGAAAGTTATATTTATTTAATACTCCCTGTAAATTTTAATATATAGTTTATAAAATGAAAATGGAGGGTCAAAATGCAGGCAATTGAAATACGTGATGACTTTATTAAGCTAGGGCAGCTTTTAAAGCTTGCTGGTATGGTTTCTTCTGGTGTAGAAGCAAAAATTGTTATCCAAAATGGTGAAGTAACTGTAAATGGTGAGGTTGATACCAGAAGAGGCAAAAAAATTTATCCACAGGATATAGTAGAATATAAGGGACAGCAGGTAACCGTGATTGGAGAATAATTTATGTATATTAATTCTCTTGAAGTAGGAAATTTTAGGAATTACGATTTTGCGAAAATAGAATTTCATGAGAAGACAAATATTTTGTATGGTGATAATGCCCAGGGAAAAACAAACCTCTTGGAATCTGTTTTTGTCTGTGGTACAACAAAGTCACATAAAGGAAGTAAAGATAAGGAATTAATTCGCCTTGGGGAAGAAGAAGCACATATCCGCCTTCATTTTACAAAAAAAAATATAAAACGGCGGATTGATATGCATCTGAAAAAAAGTAAGGGAAAGGGAATTGCAATTGATGGGATACCTATCCGCCGTTCCAGCGAGCTTTTGGGATTGCTGAATATTATTTTCTTTTCGCCGGAGGATTTAAGGATTATTAAGAATGGTCCGGCAGAGAGACGGCGCTTTGTAAATATGGAATTGTGCCAGCTTGATGGTGTATACCTGCATGACCTTGGGGAATATAACAGAGCTTTGATGCAGAGGAATAAACTGTTAAAACAGATCTATTATAATCCTTCCCTGTCAGATACCCTCGATATCTGGGATATCAGTTTAATAGAATATGGGTGCAGGATTATTAAAAGACGTGAACAGTTTATTCATGAAATCAGTGAAATTGTTACAAAGGTGAATGAAAAGCTTACAGGAAATAAAGAACATGTAAAAATGCTTTATGAGCCTGATGTTATGGCAGAAGCTTTTGAAATGTCACTAAAGCAGTCACGGAAAAGGGATTTGAAAGCATGTTCTACAAATGTAGGCCCACATAGGGATGATATATGCTTTATGAATGGAGAAATAGATATCCGTAAATATGGTTCACAGGGGCAGCAAAGAACCTGTGCCTTATCTTTAAAGCTGGCTGAAATTGAGTTGGTAAAAATGATTTTGGGAGATTCACCGATATTATTATTGGATGATGTTTTATCAGAATTAGACAGGAGTAGACAAAATTTTCTTTTAGATAGTATTTCAGGTATTCAGACAATCATTACCTGCACAGGTATTGAAGAATTTATTAACAGCCGGCTTACTCTTGATAGGATTTTCAGGATTATTCAGGGAAAAATATCAATAGAAAAATAATTTTAGGATATATAAGAAAATGATGTATGAAGATGTGTAGTGTCCCGGATAATTAGGCATATGGGTGTATCAGGCACAGAATGGAGGAAAATATGGGAACAGAAGTGAATGGCGAATATGGTGCAGACCAGATTCAAATTCTGGAGGGATTGGAAGCAGTAAGGAAAAGGCCTGGGATGTATATTGGCAGTACCTCTGTAAGAGGACTTCATCATCTTGTATATGAGATTGTTGACAATTCTGTAGATGAAGTTTTAGCTGGCCATTGTAATGAAATCCAAGTGACAATTCAAGAAGATAACTCTGTGAAAGTGGTTGATAACGGGCGTGGGATTCCAATAGGGATTAATCAAAAAGCAGGTCTGCCTGCAGTTGAAGTGGTATTTACTGTTCTTCATGCCGGTGGAAAATTTGGCGGCGGTGGATATAAGGTATCTGGAGGGCTGCATGGAGTGGGGGCTTCTGTTGTTAATGCTTTATCAGAGTGGCTGGAGGTTATTATCCATCAGGATGGGAAAATGTATCAGCAGCGTTATGAAAGAGGGAATGTTATTTATCCTCTGAGAGAAATTGGGACAACAGACCATACAGGTACAGAAGTTACCTTTTTGCCAGATAAAGAAATATTTGAAGAAACAATTTTTGATTTTGATACCTTACGCCAAAGGCTTCGGGAAATGGCTTTTCTGACAAAAGGCGTTAAGATTACTTTAACAGATGAGAGGCTGGATGAACCAAAAGTAAGGGAATTTCATTATGAAGGCGGGATTAAGGAATATGTAAGTTATTTAAACCGCCATAAAGACCCGCTTTATGAGCAGATAATTTACTGCGAGGGGCAGAGGGATGGGATTTTGGTAGAAGTTGCAATGCAGCATAATAGCTCTTACCAGGAAGGAACATATAGTTTTGTCAATAATATTACAACGCCGGAAGGTGGAACTCATTTGACTGGGTTCAGGAACGCACTAACAAAAACTTTTAATGATTATGCAAAGAAAAATAAGATTTTAAAGGAAAATGAAACAAACCTTACAGGAGATGATATCCGTGAAGGTCTTTCGGCGATTGTCAGCATTAAGATTGGAGAACCGCAGTTTGAAGGGCAGACGAAGCAAAAACTTGGGAATAGTGAAGCAAAAAGGGCAGTAGAATCTGTAGTTACAGAACAGTTAACATATTTTTTGGAGCAGAATCCATCTGTAGCAAGAATTATTTGTGATAAAGCAGTCCTGGCTCAGAGAGCGAGGGACGCCGCCAGGAAAGCAAGGGATTTAACGAGGCGTAAAACGGCTTTAGACAGTACGACGCTTCCTGGGAAGCTTGCTGACTGCAGTGATAAGGACCCAAAAAATTGTGAAATTTATATTGTGGAGGGCGATTCTGCAGGGGGGAGTGCAAAAACTGCCAGAAACCGTGCAACACAGGCAATCCTTCCATTGCGTGGTAAAATCCTTAACGTAGAAAAGTCAAGGCTGGATAAAATATTAATCAATAATGAAATTAAAGCGATGATTACTGCGTTCGGAACGGGAATAGGAGAAGATTTTAATATTGAGAAGCTCCGCTATGATAAAATTGTTATTATGACGGATGCCGATGTGGATGGCGCTCATATCGCCACGCTGATGCTGACATTTTTATATCGCTTTATGCCGGACTTAATCCGTAAAGGGCATGTTTATCTTGCACAGCCGCCTCTTTTTAAGGTGGAACGAAATAAAAAAGTGTATTATGCCTATGATGATTTAGAACTTGGTTCTATACTGAAGGAGATTGGGAGAGACGGCAATAATAAAATTCAGCGTTATAAAGGTCTTGGGGAAATGGATGCCGACCAGCTCTGGGATACTACAATGGACCCGGAAAAAAGAATCCTTTTGCGGGTAACAATTGACGAAGAATCAGAATCAGAGATTGACGTAGTATTTAATACTCTGATGGGGGATAAAGTAGAACCGCGCCGGGAATTTATAGAAGAAAATGCAAAGTATGTAAAAAACCTGGATATATAATTCCAGTTGTTACTATTTATGGCTGCTTATGCCATCATACGGCAGGTTTTCTGCTCATGGAACAGGCTGTGTTGTATGATGTGTTGAACGGAGACAGAAATTTGGAGGATATCTTATGGATGATAATATCTTTGACAAAGTTCATGAAGTGGATTTAAAAAAGAAAATGGAAACTGCATATATTGATTATGCAATGTCTGTTATTGCAGCAAGGGCCCTTCCAGATGTACGGGATGGCTTAAAGCCTGTACAGCGTAGAATTTTGTATGCAATGGTGGAATTGAATAATGGCCCGGATAAACCACATCGTAAATGTGCCCGTATTGTCGGTGATACAATGGGTAAATATCATCCGCATGGAGATAGTTCTATTTATGGTGCTCTGGTCAACCTGGCGCAGGAATGGTCTACCCGCTATCCGCTGGTCGATGGGCATGGGAATTTTGGCTCTGTAGATGGTGACGGGGCGGCGGCAATGCGTTATACGGAAGCAAGGCTTAGTAAAATTTCTGTTGAGATGCTTGCAGATATTAACAAAGATACAGTTGATTTTACTCCAAATTTTGATGAAACAGAAAAAGAGCCAGTTGTACTGCCATCAAGATATCCTAATCTTTTGGTTAATGGGACTTCCGGTATTGCTGTTGGTATGGCTACTAATATTCCTCCACATAATCTGCGGGAAGTAATTGATGCAGTTGTGCGTATTATTGACAATAATATTGACGATCTAAATACAACAATGGAAGATATTCTGTCAATTATTAAAGGACCGGACTTTCCAACAGGAGCACAGATTTTAGGAACCAGGGGGGTAGAAGAGGCATACCGTACAGGGCGTGGAAAAATACGTGTGCGTGCTGTTACAAATATAGAGCCAATGGACAATGGCAAAAACCGCATCGTTGTGACGGAACTTCCTTACATGGTAAACAAAGCACGGCTGATCGAAAAGATTTCTGAATTACATAGAGATAAAAAAATTGATGGGATTACTGATTTGCGTGATGAGACAAACAGAGAAGGGATGCGTGTCTGTATTGAGCTGCGCCGTGATGTAAATCCGAATATTATATTAAACCAGTTGTTTAAACACACACAGATGCAGGATACTTTTGGGGTTATTATGCTTGCCCTTGTGAATAACCAGCCTGTTGTTATGAATCTTTTGCAGATGCTGCAATATTATTTAAAGCATCAGGAAGAAGTTGTTACCAGAAGGACAAAATATGATTTAAATAAAGCAGAAGAACGGGCGCATATATTGCAGGGATTGTTGATTGCATTAGATAATATTGACGAGGTAATTAGTATTATCCGTGGTTCAAAAAATGCAAATGAAGCAAAGGAAAAACTGCAGCAGCGTTTTGAACTGACACAGGCACAGGCGGATGCAATTGTTGAAATGCGTCTTCGCGCCCTGACTGGTTTGGAACGGGAGAAAATTGAAAATGAGTTTACGGAACTTCAGAAAAAAATAGCAGAATTTAAGGCAATTTTAGCGGACCGTAAACTTTTGCTTGGCGTAATAAAAAAGGAAATCCTTATTATCCGTGATAAGTTCGGGGATGAGAGGCGGACTTCCATTGGATATGATGAAAATGAAATTTCAATGGAAGATTTAGTTCCAAATGAAAATACAATTATTACCATGACTAGATTAGGCTATATTAAGAGAATGACAGTTGACAATTTTAAAAGCCAGCACCGTGGTGGGAAAGGCATAAAAGGGATGCAGACAATTGAGGATGACTATATTGAAGATTTAATTATGTCAACAACACATCACTATATTATGTTTTTTACAAACAAAGGGCGTGTTTACCGTCTGAAAGCCTATGAGATTCCAGAATCTGGAAGAATGGCCAGAGGGACGGCAATTATTAATTTACTCCAGCTTCTTCCAGATGAAAAGATTACTGCTGTCATTCCAATTCGTGAATACGCGGAAAATAAGTATTTATTTATGGCTACGAAAAATGGGATGGTAAAGAAGACATCAATTGCAGAATATATCAATATTAGAAAGTCTGGCCTTCAGGCAATTAATCTCCGCGAGGATGATGAATTGATTGAGGTGAAGGCAACAAATTTGAAAAAGGATATTATTTTAGTAACAAAACAGGGACAGTGTATCCGTTTTGATGAAAATGATGTAAGACCGACTGGCAGGGCTTCAATGGGGGTTATAGGGATGAATCTTTCTTATGACGATGAAGTTATCGGCATGCAGCTTGATACACAAGGAAAATACCTTATGCTTGTCTCTGAATATGGAATGGGAAAACGTACTGAAATTGATGAGTTTGCGAAACAGTATAGAGGGGGAAAGGGTGTTAAATGCTATAAAATAACTGGAAAAACAGGAGATGTAGTTAGCGTTAAAGCTGTAAATGAGGATAATGAAGTTATGCTTATAACAACAGAAGGCATCATTATACAATTAAATGTTTCAGAAGTTTCTATCCTTGGAAGGGTTACTTCAGGGGTGAAATTAATGGATTTGGATGACTCTGATAAAAAAATTGTTATTGCAAGTATGACAAAAGTAAGGGATGCTATGCCTGAAAACCTGGAAAACCCAGAAGAAAAGATAGTAGAAGAATCTGAAAGGCTGGAGGGCTTATCAACAGAATCTGAAACGGATAATGAAATGAATGATTCATCTTTAGATCGGCTGCTTGAGAGGGCAGAACAGGATAAAGGGGAATAAATATGATTGGTGATAGGAGCAGGCCGTAATGAGTGGAGTTAAAAGGAGACTGAAATGAGAGTTATTTCAACAGAAGAAATTACTAGAAACATAAAGGAGATGTGTATTGAAGCAAATTATGAATTATCTTCTGATGTAAAAAATAAAATTTATGAGAAGGCAGAAACAGAATCCAATCATCTTGGAAAACAGATATTAGGACAGTTAAGAAAAAATTTAGAGATAGCAGAAAATGAAAGTATTCCAATATGCCAGGATACAGGAATGGCGGTAGTATTTATTAAAATAGGGCAAGACGTGCATATAGAAGGCGTAAATCTGGAGGATGCAATAAATGAAGGCATCCGTCAGGGATATACGGAAGGATATCTGCGTAAATCGGTCGTAAATGATCCTGTTGAAAGGATAAATACAAAAGATAATACGCCAGGAGTAATTCACTATGAGATTGCTGCTGGAGATCAGATAGAAATCATTGTTGCCCCAAAGGGTTTTGGCAGCGAAAATATGAGCCGAATCTGTATGTTAAAGCCGGCAGATGGAATGGAAGGAATCAAAGAAGCAATATTAGAGACAGTCAGACTAGCAGGACCAAATGCCTGCCCTCCAATCGTAGTTGGGGTAGGCATTGGAGGTACATTTGAAAAGTGTGCATTATTGGCAAAAAAAGCATTAACGAGGGATTTAGGCTGCCATAACGAAATACCATATATAAAGGATTTAGAAGAAGAGATGTTGGAAAGAATTAATCAGCTTAAAATTGGGCCTGGTGGTTTGGGTGGTGATACAACAGCACTTGGGATTAATATTGAAACATATCCTACCCATATAGCAGGACTTCCAGTAGCAATCAATGTTTGCTGCCATGTAAACAGGCATAAGCGGAGAATATTGTAGAGGCTGTTTTATGTAGAAAAGGAGAAAGTAATTGGACAAGTATATAGAAACACCATTAACAGAAGAAAAAGTGGCTGGATTAGATGCAGGGGATTTTGTATATCTATCAGGTACTATATATACAGCACGCGATGCTGCACATAAAAGAATGTATGAAACAATGGAGAAAGGGGAAGCAATTCCATTTGAGCTGCAGGACAATATTATATATTATCTTGGACCTTCACCTGCAAGGGAGGGGCAGGTGATTGGCTCAGCGGGACCTACAACAAGCAGCCGTATGGATAGGTATACCCCACTTTTACTAGAGAATGGACTAAAAGGGATGATTGGGAAGGGAAGGCGTTCTAAGGAAGTCATAGAAGCAATGCATCAAAACCATGCAGTATATTTTGCTGCAATAGGGGGCGCTGGGGCACTTTTGTCAAAGTGCATTAAAAAAGCAGAAATAATTGCATATGAAGATTTGGGAACAGAAGCAATCCGAAAACTGGAAGTAGAAAATTTACCAGTTATTGTAGTAATAGACCAATATAAAAAGAATATGTATGAAGAAGCGTTAAACTGTAAATAATAATGTTACAGTTATATTCACGTCCGATTTCTAAAAAGGCAGAAATCGCCTGTAAAAGGGGTTTTCTTTCATAAGATAAATAAAGCTGCATAACAGAGGGACTAAACATCCAGTGGATGTCTGTTTAGCATGAACCGAAACAATGTACAGACTTTTGCAGAGGCAGACGGCATAGGGCAGGTTTTACGCATGATGTTTAGAATGTCTGTGAATAGTAACGAATAATAACGAAAAAATGAAAAAATTAAAAAAAGTAGTTGACAATATTATGAAATGTTGCTATACTACAATCTGTTCAGCGGTTGTAGTAATAACTGCTGGTAAGGAGAAATACTCAAGAGGCTGAAGAGGCGCCCCTGCTAAGGGTGTAGGTCGTTCACGCGGCGCGAGGGTTCAAATCCCTCTTTCTCCGTTTTCTTTTAAAGAAGCAGTTGCTATAAAATTGCTTATGCAACTATTAATTTTAAAATGAAGTAATTTTATTCTCGCATTCTGCAATAAGCGAAATATGATGTCTATAAAGAACTGAAAGTTCTTTTATATGACAGCTGTGTGAGAAATAACAATTCTACTGTTTGCGGTAGATTTGTTGATTAGCTTTTTTAAAAGAAAAAGGTGTTGACAAATGGTAATTATTATAGTATGATGGAAATCGTTGTCACGCAAAGAAAGAAGTATGACAATAAAAAAGAAATTCTAAAAAATGGAAAAAAGGTATTGACAAAGTGATGACAGTGTGGTAATATAAATTCTGCTGTCGCACAAAAGAAAATATCGATAGCACAAAAGAAAATGAAAAAAAGTGTTGACAAATGTGGAAAGGTGTGGTAATATATAACACGCTGACGCAAAAAAAGTCAACGCACAACCTTGATAATTAAATAGTAAAACAACCCTGAAAATTCTAAAATAAAGGCTGGG
>RAYE01000163.1 GCA_003612285.1 bacterium D16-51
ACGGCTTGCCATCAAGAATGGATAAATTAGCAGTTTAACAGCTCTCAACAAAAGCAAGGCTTCTCAGTTTTAACAGCTTTTCTGACCGTTTTGCGTCAAGATTTAACTTCCCCATCTCCACAATAAAAGTATCTGTATCTCTGATATGCAATAGTTCCTGCACTTTCCTACAGACAAGCAAAAGGTTACTGTATTTATCAGTGCCTCCCTGCTCCTTTGAAATCTTTCTGATACATACCACTTCATCCATCTCCATTTGGTTTCCAGTGACCGCACACTTCCCTTTCTGTGCTGAATACAGCGACAGCCTGTTGTCATTAAATTCAATGGATTCACCCTCAACAGGGTTTCTCATTAAACCATGCAGGACTGCCATATTAACGCCCTCCAGCTTCTTGTGTACCAGCTCCCTCCCTTTTTCCGTGTATGAGTTCGCCCCATACGCTTTCTGCATTGGATGGGAGTGCCGTACATATCCTATTGGTGCAAGGGCAAGGTCATTTACATATCGCATTTGGTCACTTTTCCCATATTTATCACGGATAACATTTGTGATATGGACTGGGATTTTGTTTTTCCTGACTTCTTTGGCGGTTTTTATCCGCTGTCTCATTCTTGCTTTAAGGCTCTTTTGGACTGAAAAGGCGATTGGTCTGAAATCTTCACTGGCTCTGGTGGCCATGCTGTAATAATCATGGACGCCCAGCACAAACGAATTGTACCTGCTTACTTCGGCGTAAATGCAATGCGCCTTGTTCGGCGGGTATTCGATTGCATAAATCAGTTTCTTCAATTCCCCTCTTATCTTTTCTATTGATTTTTCTCTGACATGGCTTTGCACTACGTACCGTGGTTCCCCCTTGTTGGCTTTATTTTTCCGTTTTCCACGGGGAATTACTTTCATTTTAAACCCAAGGAACTCTGAATATTTCTCTTTAAGATTAACAATCTTCGACTTTTCCGGGCTGATGTCAAGCCCAAGGCGGTCTTTCAGCCACCCTTTTGTTGCGTAGAACAGCTTTACTGCATTCTGGTAATTGCTCGTGAAAATCTTGAAATCATCCGCATATCTGACACAGGTAATCTCTTTTAACCCGCTTCTCCGCAACGAGGCAAACTTATTTCCTCTGGCTGGGCTGCCGTTGGTATTCCGGCGGTCATTGAATGGATATTTTGTCGGAATTTCCTCCCATTGGCTTGCAAGCCACCAATCAAGCTCGTTCAGTACCACATTTGACAATAGCGGCGAAATAATGCCGCCCTGTGGCGTTCCTTTCTCCGGGAAGCCGATTTCGGCTACTTCTGCTTTCAGCATCGTTGAAATAATAGAAATCAATTTCTTATCCCGGATGCCGAGCGTCCAGAGCTGTTTTAACAGCTTGCCGTGGTTTACGTTATCGAAAAATCCTTTAATGTC
>RAYE01000164.1 GCA_003612285.1 bacterium D16-51
CAACATAATGATTATTATGTTATCCAAATACATAAGCATTGTAACACGGAATCTTTTGTATTTCAAGGATTTTTTCTGTTATTTCATTATCAGGGTGTTTTTACAGCAGGGTTAGGTATGCCAGCCAGGCTGTGTTTGTAAAAATGCTTTTTTGTGCTGCCCTTTTTTATAAGGGGGACTGGAAAGCCAGTAAAACCACATTTCGTAAGCAGCCGGGGTTTTTGTATCCCGGTATTTTTTTGTCATAGATTTGGCCGGACGCCAGAAATATTCTGTCACATAATAATCATTATGTTGTAAAAACTGTATGCATTTGCATGCAGTTTTTATTTTCCAAAAAATTCAGCAGATACTGCTGATACTGTGATGCATTTTTATATCACAGGCACGAGTTTCATCTGATTAAGCTGCTTTTTGTGTTCCCTGATAGTTGTCTTTATATAAATCCTTGTTGTCTCAATACTACTATGGCCAAGCACATCTGCCAGTTTCGCCATATCTTTTTTAACCCCGTAAAAAACAGTAGCAAATAAATGTCTCAGATTGTGCGGAAATACCTTATTTTCATCAACGTCTGCCTTCTTGCAAAGGGCTTTCATTTCCCTCCAGATATTGCTGCGGTTGACTGCCTTTCCCGAAGCTGTACGGAATACAATCCCCTTCCGTATCCCATTCTTTCCCATATAGCAAAGAAGTTCTTCTTTTAACTCATCTGGCAGAAGCACTGTCCTTACTTTCCCTTTATTGTGTATGACAACCAGACTGTCCCGTACAGCTGCAGCGGTAACGGCCTTCAGTTCGCTGACACGGATACCTGTGGCACAGATTGTCTGTATAATCATTGCCAAACGTATCTTTCCCATCTTTTTTGCTGCTTTTACCAGCCGGACATATTCTTCCTTTGTCAAAAACTTGTTTTCCGGACAAAAAGTTTCCTGCTGCACCCGGTAAGTTTTTACTTTTAAATCCTGCCAGCCCATATATTCAAAGAAACAATTGGCTGCCACAAGGAACGAATTGATACTGCTAACCTTATACCCATCTTCGGACATAAGCTTCTCTTTATAAGAAAGCACAAGTTCCTTGTTTATCTCCCTTCCATCCAAATACACGATAAGTTTTTTTAAATCACACAAATACTTATTAATCGTTGCCTTACTCTTTTCCTCGTTTTTCAGGAAAGTTTCATACCGCCCCAACATCTTCTCCTTAATAATCCGTTTCATAAATATTCCCTTCCTTTCATTATAAAACTAAACTACATTTTACCCTGCCGATTCTTATCAAAAAACTTACTATATCTATATCATAGCACAGATTCCAAACTTGTATTACTAAGGCGGTTAAATATCGAATGGATTTTACGCAGAATAAATTTCTATCTGCAAGGCGGAAGATTG
>RAYE01000165.1 GCA_003612285.1 bacterium D16-51
TGCTTTGCCAAGATATGGGTTTGTCTTAAAGGTTGAATTGAACAGATTCCTCATAAATGATACAATTTCATCCCAGAATCCATTTACATATGCCTCCTGCATTGGGGTGTCATATTCATCCAGCAGGATAATTACTTTTTGTTTATAGTAGCGCTGCATAAAGTCACATAGCTTATGCAGGGAAATTGCGGCGTCAGTTTCTGTCATGGATTCTGATACCCTGTTGAAATAGTTTAAGTCATTTTCCGTAAGGATACTGCTGTCCTTTAAAAATTCCCTTTTATTGTACAGATCAGAAAGAATCTGGCAGATTCTTGTTTTTGCCGTTTCAAATGTTGTTTCTTTTACATTTGCAAAACTCAGGCTGATTACCGGGAATTTTCCCTGCAGGCTGCGGAATTTCTCTTCCTTCCAGATATTCATATTTTCAAACAGGGTGCTGCACCCTTCGTAATCTGTAGAAAAAAACTGTTCCACCATGCTCATGTTGAGTGTTTTCCCAAACCTCCTTGGACGTGTTATCAGGGTTACCTTGTCAAGGTTTTCCCACCATTCTTTAATAAACAGCGTTTTATCAATATAAAATACGTTATTTTCTATGATTTCCTGGTAATTTTGGTGTCCAATGCCCACTGTTCTTGCCATGGCATATCCTCCTTAAATAGATTGACTGTTTTAAGGAACTGTTAAGAAATTAAATGAACAAGTCAGTTCCTAACAGAGTACATTGCAATATTTACTGCCCAATTAATACAGTTTTTCCTTCAAATGCAAATCCATATGTCCTAATCCGTTCTGCCGGGATTCCTTTTGCCTCTAAAGCTGCTGCATAGTGTTTTTCTTCAATCTGCAAAAGTGCCGCTTTCACTGTATCTTCCAGGCTTTTTTCTTTTTGTGGGCGGTGAACTTTAAACTCTAAAATAATTGCATCATCCTTTTCATTGCCATTTAACGGTTCAAGCATGACGTCATAGCGCCCGAAACCACTTTCTCGGTTGGAAGTAACCGTATACCGGCCAGATAAGTCTACCATCAGCCCCAAAACAAATCCATGGTAAAAACGCTCCGGCTGTGATTTTTCGGAAGACCTCCTGCCCGTGTCAAAATTGCTGAAAGTGTCAAAGGCAACCTGGTTCATATATTCGTTCATTGCATCCACGTCACCCGCTAACAATGCTTTGATAAAATCATTATATTCCGGGGAATAATTTTTAAACCAGCCTGTAATCATGCTCCGGAACATCAGCCGTACTTCTTTATTGGTAAGCTTTAAGTCATATTCTTCAATCCCTTCTTCTAATGTGTAATTTTCCACTTTTAAATAACCGCTTGCAAGCAGCAGGCTCCAGATGGCATATTCATT
>RAYE01000166.1 GCA_003612285.1 bacterium D16-51
GCGATGGTTGACATGGCCGAGGGCATGAGCAAGGCCGGGACAGTTGCATCCAGTTACAGGGTTTCCGTAGAAGACCTGTCTGCAATGATTGGGACAATGGAAGCTGTCACGAAATCTGGCGGCTCTGAAGTCGGGAACGCGGTTAAAGCCATCTTAATCAACCTCCAGAATGTAACGTCAGATAAAATGGTTGACACATTAGATGCCGCAAATGCATCCATGACTGAATTTGTCGATGGGACAGAAAAACTCCGTAACCCGATTGATATATTAAGGGATTTAGCAAAAACATTCAACCAGTTAGATGAAGATGATCCATTGAGGGCTGAAATCTTAACAAATGTTGGGCAGAAGTACCACGCCGCTAAACTTGGTGCACTTCTCCAGAACATGGATATGTTTGATAAGATGCTTGTTGATTATTCCGAAGGCTCTGGGAGCGCGTTAGAGGAAGCAGATAAATCAGCAAATAATTTAACTGGGACGCTTAATAAACTGTCTAATAGCTGGACAGAGTTAGTTAATTCCATCACAAGCAAATCCGCAATTAAAGGTGGTGTAGGATTCTTTGATAACATATTGCAGTCAGTTACAAAGCTGGTGGAGACTTTTGATGTTATCCCTGTAGCCCTTGCTTCTGTTACCGCTTTTATGACAGCTAAGAATAAGGATATGGGTTTACATATCTTTGATGAAAAAGGGAATTTTGATCTTAGCGGAAACTTCATGGGCATAATTGATGTTGACCAAATCAAACACTACAAAGCGGCTAAAGAGGCGGTTGACGGTTGGAATCAGAAACTGGCTAATGGAGTGACCGATATTGAATCTTTTGAAAATGCAACAGTACAAAACACAGCCCAATTAAAAGAATACCTCAAAACTTGTTCAGTAGATGCACCAGCCTCCCTCAAAGGTTACAAGCAGTCCCTTCAAGCCGCAGGAGAGGCTACAACTTCCTTGCGTTTGGGGACGCTCCTATTGAACTCGGCGATTTCTTTTGGTCTAGGTTTATGTATACAGGGTGTGATTTCCGGGCTTGATTACCTTATTCATATAGAAGAAAAAGAAGCAGAAGCGTTAGAGGAAGCAAAAAGCAAATTCACAGAAACCACCAATAAAATAAAAAGCCTTAATGATGAATTATCGTCCACGCAGGACAGGATTGCAGAACTGCAAAAGTTGGCTGACAGCGGGACAATTTCGGTTGCAGACGAGAACGAACTGAAACTGTTGAAAGAGACGAATAAGGAATTAGAAAGAAAAATTGCCCTTGAACAGAAGGGGCAGATTGACGATGCAAAAGATTATTTAAAGAAAGCGCAGAAGGTGAATAAGGAAAAGCCATATTCTTATGC
>RAYE01000167.1 GCA_003612285.1 bacterium D16-51
GCATAAGAATATGGCTTTTCCTTATTCACCTTCTGCGCTTTCTTTAAATAATCTTTTGCATCGTCAATCTGTCCCTTCTGTTCAAGGGCAATTTTTCTTTCTAATTCCTTATTCGTCTCTTTCAACAGTTTTAGTTCGTTCTCGTCTGCAACCGAAATTGTCCCACTGTCAGCCAATTTTTGCAGTTCTGCAATCCTGTCCTGCGTGGACGATAATTCATTATTAAGGCTTTTTATTTTATTGGTGGACTCTGTGAATTTGCTTTTTGCTTCCTCTAATGCTTCTGCTTCTTTTTCTTCTATATGAATAAGGTAATCAAGCCCGGAAATCACACCCTGTATACATAAACCTAGACCCAGAGAAATCACCGAGTTCAACAGGATCGTCCCCAAACGCAAGGAAGTTGTAGCCTCCCCTGCGGCTTGAAGGGACTGCTTGTAACCTTTGAGGGAAGCAGAACCATCATTGCAGGTTGATAAGTAATTGCGGAGGGAAGCATTGTTCTTGACGGTTTCATCATTAAATAATTTAATATCACTAACTCCATCTTTAACCATTTGATTCCAGTCAGCAATAGCTTTCTTTGCCTGCGAATAATGTTTGATTTGGTCAACATCAATTATTCCCATGAAGTTTCCGCTGAGGTCAAAATTTCCTTCATCGTTAAAGATATGTAAACCCATATCCTTATTCTTAGCTGTCATAAAAGCTGTGATACCAGCTAACGCCACTGGCAAAACATTCACTGTATCAATTAACTTTGTAGCAGACTGTAATAAACCATCAAGAAATCCTACTCCACTTTTAATTGCGGATTTGCTTGTAATGGAATTAACTAACTCGTCCCATGAGTTCTGCAAAGCATTCAAGCGTCCCGTCAAGTTATTTGCACTTTTATCAGCTTCCTCAAGTGCGCTCCCAGAGCCTTCAGAATAATCAACAAGCATCTTATCAAACATATCCATGTTCTGAAGCAGTGCACCAAGTTTAGCGGCATGGTACTTCTGCCCAACATTTGTTAAGATTTCAGCCCTCAATGGATCATCTTCATCTAACTGGTTGAATGTTTTTGCTAAATCCCTTAATATATCAATTGGGTTACGGAGTTTTTCTGTCCCATCGACAAATTCAGTCATGGATGCATTTGCAGCATCTAATGTCTTAACCATTTTGTCTGACGTTACATTCTGGAGGTTGATTAAAATTGCCTTAACCGCGTTCCCGACTTCAGAGCCGCCAGATTTCGTGACAGCTTCCATTGTCCCGATCATTGCAGACAGGTCCTCTACGGAAACCCTGTAACTGGATGCAACTGTCCCGGCCTTGCTCATGCCCTCGGCCATGTCAACCATCGC
>RAYE01000168.1 GCA_003612285.1 bacterium D16-51
TACAGCCTCAAGAAAATACTTCACATATTCACAGCACATAATCTCTGCTGCACTGTAATGCCTGCACTCCCCCAGCTGTTCACCCTGGCTTCCATAGTCATATACACTTGCTGTCCCATCCGTACAAAGGTTAAAGGCAAGCCTGACCACTTTTTTACTGCTGTCTGTCTGCCATCCTTCATGAAGACATTCAGTTTTGATACATCCAGTATGAAAATCATAAATATCATGTATATGTTCCCTTGTATCCCCATCAACCCCAAGGCAGTATACCAGTGCTTTATGGTGTGAATCCCGGTATCTGCATCTGTCCAGGCAGCGGCTGTAAAATTCTTCATGCTGTTTATCCTTATAAATTTCTTCCGCATTTACCATGTCTTTCCCCTTTCTTTGGATTAGTACCTGCCAGCACTGGCAGAAGATTCCCCACCAGTGCCGACTAAATCATATCATCTTCTTCAATTCATTATGTATAATTCTCCATTTTAGACTGTCTTTATTTTGAGTCTGCATCTGATGCATAAATATTTGTGAAATCTTTTCCAAAAAGTCTTCCGGGTATATATCATGCTTTATGGAATTGCAGCAGTGGCATGCACAGAATAAATTATCCAATTCATTTGTGCCGCCTTTAGAAAGAGGGATCTTGTGTTCAACCTCAAAAGAATCAAAACCGACAAATTCACCACACAGATAACAATGCCCTTCTGTTTTCAGGTAAACATCCTGCCGTTTCTGCATAGAAAAAGCCTTATGTTTTGTTCTTTTCCGCTTTGGCTTTTTCTTGTTTTCTCCCTGGGCTTCATCTGCCATATCTGTGTCTATATAATAGTAACCGGCACACTTACCTGGCGTTTTGTTCTTCTGTGCTATAGCCCTCTCCAGGGAATAAAAATCCTGTGCTTTCCCAATATCTTCCACCTTAATTACCGCACCTCGTTTACTATGCGCTATGTAATATGTTCCATTTGTCAGTAAAATTGCCATAATGATATTCCCTCAAGCCAACCCAAGCCCACAAGCGACCCTGTATAACAGATTCCGTCCTATTTTCCGCCTGTGTTCCATCTTCTTCCGTTCCTTTTCCTTCACACGCCCCATATATGCAGGCTTCTTATCCATTTCAATATAATCTTCCATCTGTGACGGTGTAAGGCTGCTATAAGGCGTTTTCAGCGTTGTGTCTATAATGTCTGTCCCATCCGGGCAAGTGATTATCCTGAAATTAAACATTTTTCTTCCTCCTTCCTGTCCGTTACATATTTTCCTCTGGGTGGTCAGACTTTTTGCCTGGCCACCCAATAAACCCTTTATTTTATGCAACTTCCGACAATTCCAAAAAT
>RAYE01000169.1 GCA_003612285.1 bacterium D16-51
CTTTAAAATTAGTATGCGTAACCTAACGAAAAACTATTTAAAATTTTGTCTTAAATCATAGGACCATTATAGTTCCCAGCAGACAATCGTATAATCTTTTTCCAAAGCAGTCTGATAGTAGTAAGTTAAATATGTTAACGGAAATCCGGGTCCTCCGTGAAGCCACAGGATAACAGGATTGTTTTTATTTTCACCACGGATTTGCAGATATTGTTCTATACCGCCTATTGTGACATATGTATTCTCTTGTATTCCTAAGTCCGTATCTATTTTCGGTTCCAATGAGTTATAAATACGAAAAAATACACCTGTTAAAAAAATTAGCAAAATTATTGCACATAATATGAAAAATAACATTAGCATTTTCTTTTTTACCTTTTTTTAAAAAATCCTTTTCATAAAAATTTATACCTCGGTTATATTTGACATAATAGCCCCTATATCTAAAGCTGTACCCGTAAGAGAAAGCAAATCCGAACCAAAATCTTTCACGATTGAATATACCTGCCCTTTGGTACAATTGAATACACCTGCTACAACTAAAGAAACAATTCCATGCGTATATACAACCATTCTTTGGAACAATATATCTGCCTGTTCTTTGGTAACATCAAGATACTGACATATTCCCTCTATCAAAACAGCATTTCCCTTGTCTGTTAAGATAGAATTAAATCCACCCCTGCAATAGTTCTTGCTTTCACCCATATATACAAAACGGAATAAATTAGGTGTATCAAAAGCCAAATTGATATACGCATAGCCAATTTGCCAAAATGCTTCTATACAGTTTGTTGAAGAAGGCATCATTTTTTGATTTGCATAGGCAACAGCTTCTTGCGTCAGAGCTTCCCTCATGTTATCCATATTACCGAATTGCCATGCAATCGGTTGTGTTGAGCATTTTAATTCTTTGGCAATACTTTTAATATTTACTGCCAAATATCCATCACGAATAAGAACATCTAACGCTGCTGTGAGAATTTTTTCTTTTGTAATCTGAACGCTTCGTGGCATAATAGACCTCCACATTAAAATAAATTAATTTATATAACGCGGTTTATATTATAATTCTTCATCTGATATTTGTCAATCAATCTGGCTGAATGTTCATAAACATATTACTTTTAGCAGTTTCCTTACTATAGACTTCCCGAAGAGAAAAGCGGCAGAGATTTCTCCCTGCCATCTTGACTTATGCGTAAATGATTTCCTCATTTACAATCTCCCTTGCACACATACCTCACCCGAAGAGGACGGGCTGCTGGAACTCTTCCGCTCTCTTCCTACGCCCAAACAATATGAATTT
>RAYE01000170.1 GCA_003612285.1 bacterium D16-51
CTAGTATAACGTTCGCCAATTAACTGGACTTTTTAATTGGTAATGTATCTACAATGACTTCCTCTGATACATTGATATCATCAAGGTTGTATTTCCAGTGGAATACCACTGGCTCCGCGTTGATCTCATCAAAATACAGATAGATGCGATCCGCCAGCTCTGCTTTAGATTTAACACGTATTCCCCGGAGCATCTGTTTTGTCATTTTGCTAAAGAAACCTTCAACCATATTTAACCAGGAGCCATGCTTCGGAGTGAATACAAACTCGAACCTCCCGGGCACTGTGGCAAGATACTTCCTCGTCTCTTCGGAGGTGTGGACTTTGAGATTGTCAAGCACAATACGGATTTTCTCCCCCTTTGGGTATTTGTTGTCAAGTATCTTTAGAAATTCAATATAATCCCTGCTATTGTGGGTTTCGCTAACCAGTGGGATGGCTTCACCAGTCTGCAGGTCAATTCCTGCCAGCAATGATAGTGTCCCAAGACGCTTATACTCATAGTCCCTGTTGATTGTGCCATGGTGTTCATCAGGAAGGAGGTCCTGCGATGTTGTTGCAATAGCCTGTATGCCTGGTTTTTCATCATAGGAAAGCACATGGACAACTTCTTTGTCTTCCTCCCATGGAAGGAGACTGCCATCTTCATCGAACTGCATCGAAAGCTGCTTGTATACTAACAAAACATTATGCATCTTACTGTCAAAATCCGGATCCCGGTTCTCACAGTAATACCTGATCCGGAAAGGTTTTATTTCGGCTTCGTCTAAAATGCTGTGAACTGTGCTTTTGTGGATGGTTGAAAGCCTTGTATAACCGGCCGCTTCTGCATTCTTATTAATATGAGAAGTCAGCCTGGCATAGGTCCAGGTCTCTGCTGCATAACCAAAATCAATTGGTTTCTGGCAGGCAATATTGATGATCCATGTTTTTTCATCATCCGTAATTTCGGCATTGCGCCCACGGCCTGGGGCATCAAACAAAGCATTTTCCAAACCGCCTTCTTCAAATTTCTTCAGGCAGAGCATGACGCTCTTGCGGTTGACTCCGACTTTATCGGCAATGTCGTCAATAGAGCAGCCATCTGCTTTCAAAAGCAGGATGCGGGAACGGTTTACCGTTTGAGCCTGAATGGTACGGGCACGAGTCTGTGTTTCAAGATATTCGCGGTCTTCCGCAGTAAGATTGATAATGCTTGATTTTCTTCCCATAAGTACAATGCCTCCATCAATTGATATATACATTGTACCATAGAGCAAAAATATAGTCCAGTTATTTAAAAATCATTATACTAG
>RAYE01000171.1 GCA_003612285.1 bacterium D16-51
GTACACCGCCCGCAGAAGGAAAAAGATTTGGAAGAGACGGTACAGGCTGCGCTTTTGCAGATTGAGGAAAAACATTATGCCGAGTCTTTAGAGGCGAAAGGGATTCCGGCAGGGCGGATTAGAAAATATGGGTTCGCCTTTGAAGGGAAAAACGTACTGATTGGGCAGCATTAGGCTGATTTTAGGAGGGATAAAATGGCAAGGACAGTAGGGATAGGAAAGCAGAATTTTGAAAGGATTGTAGGGAATAATAATTTTTATGTGGATAAAACGCTGTTTTTGAAAGAATGGTGGGAAAATGATGATGAGGTGACATTGATTACCCGCCCAAGGCGGTTTGGGAAGACGCTTAATATGAGCATGACGGAGCAGTTCTTTTCTATTGACTATGCAGGGCGCAGTGATTTATTTGAAAAGCTGAATATTTGGGAAGAAGAGAAATATCGTAGCTTGCAGGGAAAATTTCCTGTGATTGCGTTAAGTTTTGCCGGCGTCAAGGGAGCAAATTATATTGATACCAGAAGACAGATCTGCCAGGAAATCGTGGAGGTATATGAGAAGCGTCGGTTTTTATTGGAAGAGAAGGATTTTTTAAGTGACAGGGAAAGGGAGTTTTTTAACGCGGTGTCAAGGGATATGGATAATGATATTGCAGTATTGTCACTGAAAAAGATTTCAGGTCTGATGGCAAGATATTTTGGGCAGAATGTGATTATCCTGCTTGATGAATATGACGCGCCGATGCAGGAGGCGTATCTAAACGGATACTGGGATGAAATTGTAGTTTTTATGAGGAACTTGTTTAATTCTACGTTTAAAACAAATCCTTTTCTATATAAGGCGGTTATGACAGGGATTACAAGGGTCAGCAAGGAATCAATTTTTTCTGATTTGAACAACCTGGCAGTGGTGACAACGACTTCAAAGAAATACAGTGATGCTTTTGGTTTTACGCAGGAGGAAGTGTCAGATGCCTTAGCTGAATTTGGAATGTCCGAGATGGAAGGGCAGGTTAAAGACTGGTATGATGGGTTTACTTTTGGAGAAAGAACCGATATTTATAACCCGTGGTCAATTCTTAATTTCCTTGAGGAGAGAAAATTTTCAACGTATTGGGCGAATACCAGCAGTAACAGCCTGGCAGGGAAACTGATTCGTGAAGGCAGCAAGGATATAAAAATGGTGATGGAAGATTTACTGGAAGGGGGGACGCTTAATACAGAGATTGATGAGCAGATTGTATTTAGCCTGCTTGACAGCAATGAGGCGGCAATCTGGAGCCTGCTGC
>RAYE01000172.1 GCA_003612285.1 bacterium D16-51
TCACTAAGAGGAAGAACATATAAATATTATTTATTGACTAAGAATGCTGTTGATATCTTAATAAATAAATTCAAATACAATGTCCGTTTCGCAAGGTTTGAATATAAATATCTGAACGAAATAGAAGATTTCTTAGATGAAATGAACATCAAGTACATTCTACAATATTCAGTTGGTAATTACAGGATAGATTTATATATTCCAGAGTATAATACTGCAATAGAAATTGATGAAAAAGAACATAGGTATAAACAAGATTATGACCGCAAAAGACAAAATCATATAGAAAATCAAATACATTGTAAATTTATAAGAGTGAGTGAGGGTGAAAGCTGTGGAAGTGTGGTAGCAAGAATTGTGAAAGAATTGAAAATGTCTGCAAATAGATGTGCTTAATTTATTTCCGTTCAAAGTGAAAAACCTTAAGCTGGCAGCATTGGGTTTAAACCCATCGCCTACAAAGTGTTGGGTTTTTCGCAGAATTGAGAAAAAGGTTATACCACGGTGAGGCTACTGCAATCACTATGAATTAGTCCATTATGGACTAACCGCCAGGTTGTTGGCGAAAGAGCCATTTATTGTTTTCCACACAAGTGGGGAAAATCAGTGTTTCCAAATCTGGAAACATCGAATCACGGTTACACAAATTTGAATAGCCGCAGTTTCTTGCGGAATGTCCTAAAATGTCTTTCCCCCATAAGTGGAGGAAAACCAGTATCCCCCTTTTTGGGGCTGCTATATCACGGTTTCGCAGAATTGGGATGCCGCCAGTTTTGGCGAGATGTTGAAAATGTTTATAAAATTTATCAGGGTGTCCATTTCTGGATGCCTCTTTTGGCGTTCGCATAGAAACGAATGCTGTCTGTTATTATCTAATGAAAGGAAAAATATTATTATGAATACTGAAATAAAAAGTACAGAAACAGAAAATACAGGAACCAGGATGCAGTTTATATTAGATGAAAATAAAGAATTACAGGAAATCCCAAAGGATAAATGCAAGCCCGTGGAATACCCAGTCAGGTACAGGCTGAAAAATGCTTTTGAAGTATTTGTGCGTGTGGACGGCACGGAAAACTACTGGATCAGCAACTATGGCAGATGTGTGAATAACCTGAACCGCAAGGATAAAGGCACGTTTTTCAAACATAAGGAAGGGAAATGCCACTGTACGGTATTTGAAATAGAATACTATATTACAAGCTGCCCGGTCAAAAAGCAGGGAAACGGCAAAAGAAAACCAGACAGCAGAAAAAAGA
>RAYE01000017.1 GCA_003612285.1 bacterium D16-51
AGCATAAATAAATTAGAAAAAGGCTGTATGGAAGCGCTGGAACAGATAGAAAAACTTCATTATGATAATGACATGATAGAAGAGGGTTACACGGATATCCTGAAATATGGTATCTGTTTTTATAAAAAGGAATGTTTTGTAATGAATCATGTAGCGACAAATGAGACATGAATGGACGGAAAGGGGCGTAATGAAAGATAAAGTACTTACCTGTTTAAAAATTATTTGCCAAGTTCTGGTAAGCATTCTGGAAGGATGGTTTTCTTTTTGGTGGTTTGCTTATGCTATCTTCTTCATCATAGACCGGAAAGACCAGGAAGCAATAGAGATAGGCGTTCCTCTTGGTTGGACAATGATTGTTATTGGGGGTATTACATTATTTAGTATAGAATTTATTATGTACCGCCGGAATAAAAGCTGGAAAAATTATTTGCTATTCAGTTTACTCCCCTTTATATCAACTGCCTTAGTTACTTTTTTATATACTTTTCACCCTTACTGGTAACAAACAATCGTTTTTTCTAATTCCGTTGATGGATGGAGGGGATGTTATGGCATTGATTCTTGTTGTGGAGGATAACCTAGATTACAGGGAGGTTCTTGTGAATTTTCTGGAGAGCGCAGAGTATAGGGTAATGGCAGCGGCAGATGGTGTGGAAGCGCTGGAGCTTGCAGGAAAATACGATTTTGATTTGGTGCTGTTAGATTTGATGCTGCCCCAAATAGATGGGTATGGCGTCTGTGAGATGCTCCGCAAGGATTCTGACGTGCCTGTAATTATGCTTACGGCACTTGGCAGTGAGGAACATCAGATTAAAGGATATAATCTGTATATTGATGATTATATTACAAAGCCGGTATCTATGGCAGTTTTGCTGCATAAAGTGGCGGCAGTGTTAAGGCGGGCGTCCCATTCAGGGGCGGACTGCCTGTGTTACCATAATATTTCTCTGGATTTAAAGGGGCATACAGTAAGTGTTGCAGGAAAAGATGTTGGCTTTACACTGCGGGAGTTTGAAATTTTATTGGAGCTGATGCAGGCGCCAGGTGAAGTAATTACCAGGCAGTCACTTCTTACGAAACTGTGGGGATATGAATTTTATGGAGATACCCGGATTGTGGATACCCATATAAAAAATATCAGGAAAAAATTAGGCGGGGGAGAATGTATTGAAACAGTCCGTGGCGTAGGCTATAAGATGCAGAGGGCGGATGGAGAAAAGGAATGAAAAAATTAACACAAAAAACCTTTTTTATGCTGTTGGCGCTTTGCGTTATTATTAGCATCCTGTCATATGTTTTTATCGGGATTTTTATTCCGGCCGCAAATGAAAAGCAGTCGCGCCGCCATTTAGAAGAAAAGGCGGAAATATTGGTTTCTGAGCTTAGGGCGGCCAAAGCATCAGAAAGCGAGGGCTTGTTTTTGGCGTTTATCCAGGAAACAGGCGCAGATATAAAATTGTTGAACAGAAACCGTGAAGAAGTCAGCTTATTTACTTTCCAGAAGAAAGAGGGGCAGCAGCAGATACAGGCAGGCGCATCAGAATATCCGTTCCGTTTTTTGGGTTCCGGCAGGGAATATATCCTTATGGTAAGTTATAATCCGGCGCATACAGAGGAAATTGTAACTGCTGTATTGCGGAGCCTGCCATTTGTCGGCGGGAGCATTCTGCTTTTCTCGTTTTTGAGCGCCCTGCTTTTTTCGTATTATACGACACGCCCAATTATCCGTATCAGTGAGATTGCAGGCCGGATGGCCAATCTGGATTTTAGCTGGTATTGCCCGGATGTGCGGGACGATGAAATCGGTGGGCTGTCAAAAAGCATCAACGAGCTGTCAGACAGGCTGCATGGGGCGCTGTCAGAACTGAACAGCCGAAATGCCCTGCTTGCAGATGAAATTGTCTTTGAAAAGGAAAGGGAACGCAGGCGTATGCTTTTCTTCTCAGGCGTATCCCATGAGTTAAAAACGCCAATTGCCATAGTGATTGGACAGCTTGAGGGGATGCAGGCGGGAATCGGCGTTTATAAAGACAGGGATAAATATCTTGCCCGTTCCATCCAAATTCTGCAGTCATTAAACAGTTTTATAAAAGAAATCCTGTCAGTTTCCCATATTGATATGGCGGGGAAAGAGGAGAGCAGTGTTGTCCTGCTTTCTTCTGTGATAGAAGAGTTGTTAGATGATTACCATGATATGATGGAATTTCAGGCAATCCAATTGCAGGCGGATATAGAAAAAAATATTTATGTTTATGGCGATGGAAAGCTTTTGAAGAAAGCCCTTGGAAATGCAATAGGAAATGCCGCAGGGCATTCACGGGAAAATGGAACGGTCCGTGTGGCGTTTAGGAAAAACGATGGCAGGCCGGTATTATCTATTATAAATTCTCCGGCACATATAGAGGAAGAGGATTTGCCGCATATTTATGAAGCGTTTTACCATGCGGGGAAAGATACGGCACATGGCAGCGGGCTTGGGCTGTATATTCTTCGTATGATTTTTGAAACATATGGAATAGGGTATCGTATTGAAAACTGCGGGAATGGGGTGAAATTTACTGCGGAATTTAAGGAAGCGCTGGTCTGACTGGCGCTTTTTTGTTTAATAGGAAATTGCGCTGTAACGTAGTGGTCATCGACAAGAATTGCAAAGCAATTCTTGCTAGGGCACCAGCGCTGGCGGTGCCCTTTTTTGTGCGTTATAGGAAATTAATAGTAACATCTCCACAAAAACTCCACATAAAACACACATAAGCTACAGACAAACTCTGCACAGTATATGGTAGGATAGAAGGCAGGAGGTGTTTACATATGAAGATTGAAGCAAATGACATTACAATGATTTATCCTTCGGGGAAAAAAGCGTTGGAGGATATTACGCTGCAGGCAGAAACGCCTAATTTTATCGGTATATTAGGGCCAAATGGCGCAGGGAAAACAACGCTTATGAAATTACTGATTGCAGGTCTGCTTCCCACAAAAGGGAAGATACTGCTGGATGGGAAGCCGCTGCTTTCGCAGGAAAAGAGACTGAAATCCAATCTTGGGTACCTGCCGCAGAGCTTTGGCTTATATGATGAACTGACAGTCTGGCAGTTCCTGGATTATATGGCAGCGCTAAAGGGCATAAAGGGCAGGGGTAAAGCGGTTGGTTCTGTGCTAGGGCAGGCGAATATGGCAGAGTTAAGAAAGGTGAAAATACGCCGGCTTTCAGGCGGGCAGCGCCAGCGGGTGGGGATTGCCCAGGCACTGCTTGGCGACCCGGAATTAATTATCCTGGATGAGCCAACAGTTGGGCTTGACCCGGAGGAACGTGTTAAGTTCCGCAATATTTTTTCTGAAATGGCACAGAATAAAATTATTCTGCTGTCAACACATATTGTAGAGGATGTGCAGGCTGTATGTAACCGGGTGCTTGTTATTTATAGTGGTTCAATCCTGTTTGACGGTACGCCGTCTGAGTTGATTTCGCGGACAGAAGGGCATGTCGGGGTTTTTGTGTCGCAGCTTGGTGAAGAGATTCCGGAAGGATGTGAAGCAGTCTCCAAAGTAAATGTTGCGGAAGGAATACAATGCAGGGTTGTTGCGGATGAGCTGCCTTCCTTTGCAAAAAGTGTAGAGCCGACATTAGAAGACGCTTATCTTTACTGTATAAGCCGAGAGGAGGGGAAAGAATGAAATTTATCCCGCTTTACCGTGTAGAGTTTACAAGATTAGCATTATCAAAGTCCCTGTGGGTTATTGCAGCGCTGTGTCTGTGCGCCCCTCTTCTGGGCTATTCTGTTATTACAGCGAGCATGTCTGAAGTTATGTCAGGGAAATATATTGCAAACCCTGTGCTTGCAGGAACGACGGCTGGTGCAGTTCTGTGGGCGGTATTTACTATAGCAGAATCTGACAGGCTGCACCGTACAGGAACTGATGTGATTACAGGTTCGATTGCCTCTCCTCTCAGGCTTTGTGCTGCAAGGACGGCGGCAATCCTTTCGTTATCTGTGATAACGGTACTTTTATGTGCCCTTCTTTATCTGCCATATACGGCAGGGAAGATGGAATATCTCTTTTCTCTTGGATTTTACATGGGAAACTTTTTTGCATTTATGATGCCGACATGGTGTAGTTCTATTTTGTTTGCGGAAGCATTTTACCAAATTTCAAGGCGCGTAGAAATTGCCGCTGTGCTTTATGCAGCGCTTTGCTATTTCAGCCTTAGCAAATTTGCCGAGGAAGATTACTTCCTGCGCTGGATAAATCCGCTTGTGGTGACATATTCAGATGGGTTTCCAAGCATATGGCCTTTAAGGGTTGGGGTGTATACCCGGGTAATCTGGCTTCTCATTGCCACAGGAATCTGGCTTTTTGCACTTTTATGCATCCGTAAATACCAGAAGAACCTGGTTCTTTCTTTTATCAGAGGTATCAGAAAGCTGTATATCCCCATTTTTTCTGTAGTGTTCATTGCATCTGGTGCATTGCTGTGGATAAGGCAGCCATTTGTGGACCATGGGCCGGAGGAGGCTGTAGACCTGGAGGCGATGGCAGAAGATGAAACTTTGGAAGAGAGGGAAATTATCAAGGCCGATTCTATAAAGCACTTTTTGGTTATGGAGCCCGTTACGGGAAGGCTTTCCGGCAAGTCAGAATATAATTACAGCCATTATGAAAAAGGCGGCAAAAGGAGAATGATGCTCAATACGGGTTATGAGGTTACTGCTGTTACATATGCAGGCAAAGCGCTGTCTTTTAAATTGCCGGATGAGATTATTGATGGTGAGCAGCCAATTGAATTTACCCTCCCAAAAGGCAAGGGCGGAGTGCTTACCATAGAATTTGAAGGCCTTCCGTCAATGGCAAGGTTTCTGTATCCCTATATGTTATATGACAGTATTGATAAAGAATATATTTCATTGTCTAATGCTGCCACAGCTCCTGCGGATTTGGAGGTAACAGGCTCATCTACGGTGAGCATTACAATGCCAAAGCATCTTACGCCATTTTTGAATTATCAGCCTATGCATGATTTTGTGGATAATAAGGATGGAACCAGGACATGGACGGCGGAAAGTGATTTGGAATGCCCGATGTCAATCCGTGCGGCGGATTATAAGACGATGTCATTTTCTGTTGGGGATATGGGGATTGATTTTGTATATGGTAAAAAATACGATAAAACTGTGAAGGACAATAATGTAAAGCAGGCGATTACGGATGTCTTTAACTATTGCATAAAACATTATGGGAAAACTGACTATGCTGGAGGCAAAAGGCTGCAGCTGCAGCAGATAAGCGCTATGGTGATGGGCGGCCACGCATTTGAAGGCCATTGTGAGTGGTTTGAAACCGTTTTGTCACCGGAAACCCTGAGTGACCCTAAAAAAGGGGCGAATGCTACAGAGGTATTTATCCATGAGATGGTACATCAGTGGTGGGGATCTTACGGGCTGGAATGCAAAGAAGAGGAGCTTTGGTCGTCTGAGGGGCTGGCAGTCTATTCAACTTACCGTATTGCAAAGGAAAAATACGGCGAGCTTTATGCCAAAAAATATTATATTGATGTGTGGCAGGAAGAAGTGGACAGACAGGACAGGGAGTTTTATTACCGCCATCCGGAATATCTTAAAAAGCTGCCTGAAAAATACCAGTCCAATTTAAATGAGCAGAACCAGGGGACGAACTGGTATTGCAGGATGCCATTGATGATAAAGAAAGCAGAAGAATTAGTTGGCGGTGAGGAAAAAATGGATAAGATACTGCGGACGATATATGGGAAGCATGCGGAATATGACCCATACAGCAACCCTTTCACTTACCAGGATTTTTTAGACGCCTGCAATTTGACGGAGGAGGATTTGTATCTTGAATAGAGTTTTTTATTATGAGTTAAAAAGGCTTATTTTCAGCAGAACTTTTATCGGGCTGTTTATCGTTAATGGGGTGTTTGCATGGTATTTGCTGACTAGTGATATTATTGCGGGAGTTGCCTGTACAGCGCCTTTTTCTGCCTGGAGTTTTGGGGCTTACTTAGGGAAGGTTATGCCGATTTGTATTCTGGCAGTATTATTTTTGTTGTCGTGCTATTATTCAAAAAAGCAAAAAAGCGTGGAAACATTGACGGCACAGACGCCTGTAAGCCCGGGGCAGTTCCTGGCAATAAGGAGCGCTGCTTTATTGGTATGTTTTCTGCTTATTTGCATATTAGTGACCGGGCTTGCATTGTTTTTCTATATCCGTTTTTTTGGATTCTGCCAATTTTTGGATTTTTTGCTTCCGGCAATATTACTGCTGCCTTCTTGCTTTATCTTTGCAGTCGGGATTGGGCTGCTTGCAGGGAGGGTTCACCAGACGCTGTTGTACCTGGTTATGCTAATTTTCTTTGCCCTGGGGTTTTCTGGTGTAGGCGGGGATTTTGATTATTTTGGTACAGGGTATTTTGTAAATAAGCCATTATCCCTGCCTGTAGATGCTTTTGGCGAGCCTGCATTTCATGTAAGCATGGCTTTTGGTATTGCAAGACTGCTGTATTTTGTAGCAGGGATAGCGCTTTTTATGGTAAGTGTCAGCCTGTCAGGAAAAAAGGCGAGGAAAGCGTAACGGCAGCACAGCAAATATTGTTTGATTCATATAACGCTGGATATAAAATATCCAGCGTTATAATTATAACCAACATTTTCGTTTTAGGAACCAAGGGGCGTCAGAAGAGCATTCCTCTTTTTCCATTATACGGAAAGTGCCGTGCCAAGCGACATAATCGCTGCATTGATGAAAGCATGTAAAATAATGCAGCTCCAGAGGGATTCATTGCTTTTATAATAGATTAAACCGAGGGCGAAGCCAGAGACGGCCTGGTCTGTCAAAATAGTTTTTAATGAATTGGCAATGCTTCCTGCTGTTTCATCCCATAAATAAAATGCGAACGGATAATGATATAACCCAAATAAAATACTGGTAAGCAGTATGGCTATGTATGGGCGCTTTAACGAGCGTACCATGGTTCTTTGGAGAATGCCCCGGAAGAAAAATTCTTCTGTAAAGGCTGCTGTGAATATCATAATGCAAAACAGTTTTGGGAATTTTGATAATATGTTTTTAAACAAATCGGGCGCCCCTCCACCCAGACTGAAAATAAGGATAATAGTTCCCTGGTATAAAATGCAGACTATAAGCGTTTTTAACAGTGTTTTTTTGTTAAAGCGTATTAGCCCTGTTTTCTTTAGGGTAGTTACCAGATTTTCTTTTTTTAGCCAGCCGGTAATGAACAGTGGGAAAAGCACTAAAAATAACCAATTTGCAGCTTCGTTTATAAGATTAATATGAATGGCACAGCTTACCATAGACAATACAATATAAAACAAAAGCCATGCCAGGCAGAATAATAATTCCTTTTTTGGTTCTTCGTTTATATTATCAATTGTCTGTTTTCGGAATAGAATAAAAATGAATATAATTAATAGTATTGAGAAAAACATTGAAAACACCTCCTGAGTTTTTTTGTCCCTGCGAACAGGACAGCACACCTGTACCCTGTATCAGTTCCTTATTCACGGACATTCTTTTTTGTAGTAGATATGGATTGCCAGCAGGCAGGATAAAGTATATGTAAGCAAAGTAAAAGCAAGGATAAGGATACCGTATACAATAGTCTGCATTGTATCTAAGGAAGAAGGGAGAAGGGACGTTAAAAATGCAACGATGCCAATCCCGCAAAGCAGGCTGATTATTAAATATACGTCAGTCCGTTCTTCGCTGCCAAAGTAAAACAGCGGAAAAAATATTGCCCCCATGGACAGGCTTATTACAACTCCTGCAACAAACAGCATGAAAATATCAGTGTTTTTACTAAAAGGATAACCATGTAGTGCGGTGAAAAGAGCTGCACTAATTCCAGAGATAGCTATTCCGGCAAATAACCATAATGGCAGGCTTAAAAAATGGCTTTTTACAATGTCAGCCCTTTTTACAGGAGTAGTCAGTTTATATATGCCCCAGTTTCCATCGCATTCTTTTTGCAGGCTTGCAATAGAGAGAAAGGGAAAACCAATCATTCCCAGCAGCATGTAATTGCTAATAAGCAATGCAGGGGGTTCTGTGTCAAAGATGACAACAAAAACACCAGATAATAGCATAATGATTAAAAAAGTTTTCACGCTTAAAAGCGCAGTATAATAATTATTTTTAAATAGTCCTTTCATATTCGTTTCCCCTTTACTAATAGCAGCATTATTTCATCAACAGAAGCATGGTCGGCCACAATGCCTTTGTATTTCCTTTGTGTGTCTTTTTTATTTGCAACCAGTACATCAGTCTGAAAATCACGTGTCCGGTAAGCAAGGATGTCGCCAGGATCTAAAGCAAGAAATTGGCTTTCCTTGCAGCGCAAAACAGCATAGTTATATACCAAATCATTTTTTGATACAGTCATAAGGAGTTTTCCGTTGTGGATAAAAGTAATATAATCTGCAACTTTTTCTATATCACTTGTGATATTGGAAGATAATAAAATGGAATGGGTTTCTTCCTGCACGAAACCGAGAAAAACGTCTAACATTTCATCACGCCCAATAGGGTCTAAACCGCTGGTTGCTTCATCTAGAATCAGCAATTGGGGATGGTGCGCTAAAGCAGCGGCAATCGCCAGTTTCATAGCCATTCCTTTGGAATAGTGTTTGATTTTTTGCTTGGAAGGCAGGTGGAAGTCTTCTAAATATTTCTGGAATAACGAATTATCCCAGCGCGTGTAAAGTCCTGCCATGACTTCCGCTAATTGTTTCGCAGTCCAAAAACCAGGGAAATTACTGCCGTCATAGACAATGCCGATTTTTTCCCGTACTTCTGTGTCGGCGTCGGTCATTTCCTTTCCAAATAATTTTACGGTTCCGCTGCTTTTGGTAATTGTATTCATAATACAGCCGATTGTCGTGGTCTTTCCAGCGCCGTTTTCCCCGACAAAGCCTAAAATCGCGCCATAAGGCAATGAAAAAGTCACATTTTCCAGATTAAAATCCGATTTTGGAAATGTTTTGGAAACTTGCTGCAATTCTAAAATATTTTCCATGTTATTCATCCTCCCGATAGAATAAAGCTAACAGTTCAGTTAATTTTTCCAGGGAAATGCTGCAGGTCCGCCCGATTTCTGCTGCGGCCTGTAAATGTTCCTCTGCAATACGCTGCTGTTCTTCCTGATAAAATTCTTTGTTTTGTGCGGCCACAAAACTTCCTCTGCCAACAGTGGTTTCGATAAAACCATCTCTTTGCAAATCTTCATAGGCTTTTTGGACAGTAATAACGCTTACATGAATTGACTTTGCCAACGCGCGCATTGAGGGGATAGCGTCCCCTGCCTGCAGTTCCCCGCTCATTATCATTGCTTTCATCTGTGATGTGATTTGTTCGTAAATCGGTTTGTTGGCGTTATTGCTGATAATGATTTCCATAAGTCACCACCTTTGCAAATTGAATTGTACTTATTGTACAAGTACATTATAACAATCTTTTGCAGAAAGTCAAGGGTATCCGAATTATTTTTGGATGCGCGTATAAGGTGTGTTAAAATTTTCAAATATGGTTAGAAAAGCATAATATAACAATGTCAGGGAATGCTATTTATAAGTAATGAAGATCTGAGGGAGGTACATGGTTAATATGGAAGAGCATACAATTTCACTGTTAAAGGAATGCAGCTCTGGCTGCAAAATGGCAATGCGGACAATCCAGCAGGTACGGGAATATGCAAGGGATGAAAAATTAGAACGTCTCTTAGATGCTTATGAGAAAAAACACCGAGATTTAGAAAAATCAACAATCCAGCTTTTAGAGCACTATAATAAAAAAGATGAAGAACCGGGTAAAATGGCGGAGTTTATGGCAAAGATGGATATTGAGATGAAAATGCTGGTGCATGCAGACAGCCATCAAATTGCAAAACTAATGATGGATGGCTGCAATATGGGAATCCAGGCATTAAGTGAGAAAATTAATCAATATACAGAAGCATCTAAGGAAAGTTTGGATATTGCGAAAAAAATTGTAAAAGCAGAAGAGGATTTTATGGCAGAGATGAAAGAATTTTTATAACAGTGGAATGCAGCGCATTTTTCTGTGATTCATTACATTACATGGCAATCTAAATAAGGAACTGTTAAAAAAGAACTCCCAAAGCAAAAAACTGCTTTGGGAGCTGCCCCTGCCAAGGTTTGTGTGCACTCGCTTATAAAACCTTGGAATCGGCGTGACAGGATTCGAACCTGCGGCCTCATCGTCCCGAACGATGCGCTCTACCAAACTGAGCCACACGCCGAACTACAGTCATATACTATCATGATTTGGCAGAAATTTCAATAGTTTTTTTATACTACATAATACAGAAAATATGCAGAAAAAATTTTTTATTTATTTCTATCCTGATACGATTGACCGCGACTAGTAACGAGAACTGTGTTATAATGGGTTAGGGGGCATAGATTTTGGGGCAGTTACTATATATATAATGTTTGAAAGGAGAAATGAGGTAAACTATGGATAAAAACAAATTTGCACTTACGCCGCCGATGGGCTGGAACAGTTATGATTATTATGACACCTCTGTAAATGAAGAGCAGGTAAAGGCGAATGCCATATATATGGCAGAAAATTTAAAGGAATTTGGATGGGAATATATTGTTATTGATATTGAATGGTATGGGTATGATACGGGAAGCCAGAGAGAAAAATACCAGTATATTCCATTTTGGAAGGTAGAGATGGATGAATACTCCAGACTGCTTCCTTGTGTACAGAAATTCCCATCTGCAAAGGATGGAAAAGGTTTTCAGCCATTGGCTGAATTTGTCCACAACCTGGGATTAAAATTTGGGATACATATTATGCGTGGCATTCCAAGGAATGCGGCACATGCTCATACAAAAATTTTAGGGACGGATAAGACGGCAAACGAGGTTGCAGACCCATCAAATATCTGTGATTGGAACCCTGATATGTATGGTATCAGGCCGGATGTTGAAGGGGCGCAGGAATATTATGATTCTATTTTTAAGCTGTATGCTGAGTGGGGCGTTGATTTTGTAAAATGTGATGATATCTGCAGGATGGATATGCCTACTGCAAAGAAGGAGATAGAGATGCTTTACCAGGCAATCCAAAAGTGCGGGCGGCCAATTGTGCTGAGCCTTTCGCCAGGACCAGCGCGTATTGAGGAAGCGTGGCATTATGAAACATATGCCAATATGTGGAGAATTACAGACGACTTTTGGGATAAATGGGACTTGCTCCTGCCGATGTTTGAACGCTGTGAGTTATGGCAGTCCCATGTCCGGGAGGGATGTTTTCCGGATTGTGATATGCTGACGGTTGGCCGCCTTGGAAAAGGTTTTGGGAATGAATGGCAGTGTAATTTTACAAGGGAAGAGCAGGTTACAATGCTGACGCTTTGGTGTATCTTCCGTTCCCCACTAATGATAGGCACCGATTTGACCACTTTGGATGATTGGACGAAAAAATTGCTGACAAATCAGGAGGTATTAGGGCTTCTTTCACATTCTGCCGGCGCAAGGCAGATAAAACGGGATGAAAGGAGTGTTGTATGGTGTTCTGAAGATACGGTGGAAAATGCAGGTTATATTGCTGTGTTTAATCTGGAAGATAAGGAAGCGGCAGTATCTGTTCCGTGGGAAGCAGTAAGCCAGTATGGGATTTGCAGGAAGGATGGGAAAGAATTATGGAGCGGTGAAACAGCAGAGCTTCAGAACATGGATTTTGTTACAGTTCCGGCGCATGGTGCAAAACTGTATAAAGTAATTATGTAACAGAAAGTTGTAACGTTATTGTTAGCTTTGGCTTTAGAAAATTGGCTGTGAAGAATAACTGGTAACAGTTCAGCCTTCCATAAAATGCGAGGATTTTTGACATGCTTTTTGTCAAAAATATGAGTTTTACGGTGCCATTTTGCACGCATTTTGTGCAAAATGTGTACATCAACAGTGCTGAAAGCACTGCTGTGTAACTATGAAGCTGCAAGGCTGAATAGTTACAATAACTGCAAGATGATGTTTAACATTGATTGCATTCTTAGCAAAATTATTGTATAATTATCCCAGCGTTTTGTACAAAAAGAAAAATATTGGGGGAATATGCTTATGGAATTGGAGATTTTAAAGAATGAAGAAAAAAGGGTAAATCTTATTATGTTCTTGTTTTTGGTAGCAATACCGATTGTTGCAACAGCATATGTCTTGATATTTAACAACGGTGCGCCAAAAGATGTTATAGCGCTGATTATTTCGGCGGCGGGGCTTCTTATCAAGCTGTTTGAAAAAAAGCTTGGACGGTATGCGAAGTATTTCTATATAGCGGCATTGCCATTACTGGGTTCTGTTATACTTTCGCTTAGCACTCCTGCTGTTTTTGGGGCAATGGCAGAGGCGTACTTCCTGGTTTTATTTTTGGCAATTCCATATTATGACTTATCCGTGATAAAAGTGTGTGTTGCCATGACGATAATACCAAATGTAGTTGCGATGATTATTGTGCCTAAACAGTTTTTAGCGATGTACACGCTTTCTATCTGGGTATTTGTCTGGATGGTGTATGCAGTGGCAGTTGTTGTTGCAGTAATGATTGTACTTAGGGCGCGTTCTTTGTTTTTGGATGTAGAAAATAAAGAGAAAGAATCTGAGGGAATGATTGGAAGTATTCGTGGGGCGTTTGAAGCGGTACAGCGTTCTTCTGAAAGAATTTATGATTCCTTGCATAATTTTGAAGAGGGTTCTGCAGAGATTGCAGCGTCTACGGAAGAAATTTCGGACAATGCCAATGCGCAGATTGGGGAAGTTGAAGAAAGTATTGGCATTTTTGGGGACTTGAATGACAGGATTGTCCAGTCAGAAAGCCATGTTAACAATACGATTGACAGCATGGAAATTTTAAAGAATAAAAACAATGACGGCTTGACTGCGATTGCAGATTTGTCACAGAAGTTTGATGAAAATATTAAATCAACGCAGGAGGTTTCAGAAGGGGTGCTTGCGCTTTCCCAAAAATCTGCGCATATTGGTGAGATTGTCGACAGCATCCACCAGATTGCACAGCAGACAAATCTTCTCGCATTAAATGCGGCGATTGAAGCGGCAAGGGCTGGGGAGGCAGGAAAAGGGTTTGCAGTTGTTGCAGATGAGATAAATAAACTTTCTGGAGAGTCTGCGGACGCAACTCAGAAGATTGATACTATCCTAAAGGACATCCTGAATACAGTTGAACATACAAGTACTGTGATTGAACGGAACAATATAATTGTAAAAGAGTCAAATGAGCAGTTAGAGGAGACGGTGCATATTTTCCGTGACATGTCAGAAGCTTCTGAAGAGGTGGTGAAGGTATCAACTGTACTTGAGGATGAATTGGAGCATATTCTTTCCATTAAAGAAGATTTGTTAGGATTTATCCAGAAAATTAAGGAGATGTCAGAAGTTTCGATGAATTCTGCAGTTGGGATTAGCACTTCTTCTGAAGAACAGGCAAATTCTGTTGAAGAGGTGGTAAAGGCAATGCAGAATGTACAACAGGAGATGCAGCAATTAAGCACATTATTATTAGATTAAAATAAAATATTATAAAACCCGTTTGGGTGTGGATTTTTCAAGAGAAATCTTTTTTCGCCACACAATTGCAGAGATGCAGTTGTGTGGCGTTTTTATTGTGAAAAATCCGCTGCAGATATAATGGATTGATATAGGAGGGAAACAGATGGAACAGACATTTATGAGAGAGAGAAAGATATTGCCATTAGTGTTGTCGATGTCTCTGCCTATGGTAATATCAATGGCAGTTAATTCGTTGTATAATATTGTTGACAGCTATTTTGTGGCAAAGTTAAGTGAGAAGGCAATGACAGCCCTGGCGCTTGTATATCCGGTGCAGAATCTGATGAATGCGATTGCAATTGGTTTTGGAATTGGGATTAATGCAAATGTTTCTTATTATCTGGGGGCAGGCAATAAGAAAAAGGCAGATAATTCTGCCACGCAGGGGATGTTTTTAAGCTTTATACATGGAGTAATCCTGACAATCGGGTGTATTGCAATTATGCCGGGTTTTTTAGGGGCATTTTCATCAGACCAGGAAGTTATAGATTTGGCATGTGTTTATTCTAACCGTGCATTTATGTTTTCGGTAATTTCAGCGCTCGCCATTTCATTTGAGAAAATTTTCCAGTCTGCGGGAAATATGAAAGTGTCTATGTTTAGCATGATGTGTGGGTTTATTACAAATATTATATTAGATCCGTTGATGATATTTGGGGTTGGCATTTTTCCGGCTATGGGCATGGCGGGGGCGGCATATGCAACAGGTGCAGGGCAGTGTATTACACTTCTTATTTACCTGCTGTTTTATGTATTTAAACCAATTCCTGTAAAGATAAAAAGAAAATATTTATATTTTGACAGGGAAGTGTTTTGGAGGCTGTATTCTGTTGGGATTCCTGCCACATTAAATATGGCGTTGCCGTCCCTTCTGGTTTCTTCCTTGAATGGGATATTGGCAGGTTTTTCAGAAAAATATGTGCTCGTATTAGGTGTGTACTATAAGCTGCAGACATTTATTTATTTGACGGCAAACGGGATTATCCAGGGAATACGGCCTTTAGTGGGATATAATTATGGCGCTGGCGAATATGGACGCGTAGAGAAAATATATAAGACAACACTTAAATTGACAATGGCGGTAATGCTGGTGGGGACAATTTTATCATGGAGCATTCCGGATATACTGATTGGCTTGTTTACAGAAAATACGGAGACAGTTAGCGCTGGAGTGGATGCATTGCATATAATCAGCCTGGGGTTTGTAGTTTCCGCAATTTCCGTTTCTTGTTCCGGGGCATTGGAGGGGCTTGGGAAGGGGCTTCCTTCCCTTTATATTTCCCTGGCAAGATATGTAGTAATTATGATACCAGCAGCATTTTTGCTTAGCCGGAGGGCAGGCGCAAATGGTGTCTGGGCAGCTTTTTGCCTGACAGAGTTTATGGCGGCAGTGTTTGCATATTGGATTTTTAAAAGGCAGTTTAAAACTTCGCAAACATCATAATATGGAAGATTCCATCATCAAGATAGCAGCCGATGTTCCCATCTATTTTTTCAGAAAATGCAAGGACGCTTTGCATCCCCAGCCCATGATTCCCAAGTTTTTTACTTTTTGGAAGCCCTGTGACAGAATCAAGCTGGATTTTATCCTCATAGTGGTTTTTTGTCTGGATAAGCAGATGTTCATTTAGGCAATGGATTTTTACGTCGATATACCTTTGAGGCTTATCAAAAAGCTTTACGCAGTTAATTGCATTTTCAAAGAGGTTTGCAATAACAAGTGTAAGTTCATAATCGTCTACCGGAATTGTTTTTGGCACAATGACGTCAAGATGGACTTCAATGTCAAAGGAGCGGGCTTTGTCCATCATATTGGTAAGTATGGTGTTGACGATTAGGTTGTTACAGTATTTTATTACTTTGTTTTCATTTGTTACATCATTGATATGCTGGATTACCCTGCGGATTTCGAAATATTTTTCCTGGTCTAGCAGGGAATCAATAATGTTAAAGTAATGCCTCATATCATGGTGCAGGATTTTCAGGTTTTTTTCTGCCCTTTCTACCTGAAATTGCTGGTTTTCCAGTCCTATAATATACGATTCCAAAAACATATTCTCCCAATGAATGGCATTTCTTTTTAATTCACTTTCCAGGTAGTGGAGTGCAACAATATATGATATAAACATTGTCACAATGAAAAAGATTGTCCCTGGAATATTAGAGGGGTTGTCGTAAAGCGTATATGGGAAAAAAGCGATACAGGAAAAACTGATATAAAAAAACACAGGAATCAAACAGAGTTCCCACCAGTTTTTCAGATTCTTTTTTTCCTGGAAATTTAAGCATATAGTACGGATTTTAGAAGAAAGCAGCACAAGGATGATAAGATGTATCGCAAAACTTCCTGTTAGCGCCACAATATCATTTTTTGTATAAATTTGCAGGATGGATGCAGAGATGCTTCCTGCAATTACATAGTTTGATGCGCTAAGCCCTATAAATAAAACCTGGCTGTTCCTTCTTTTTGAGATAAAAATAGCCGTATACTGTGTTAGAAATATCTGCAGGATGGTTATAATAACGTAACAGATATTGCTGTCAGGGAAAAGGTTTAATTTTATGCAGTCTGTCAGGCACAGGGTAAAAAAAGAAAAAAAGCATAGGAATCCTGTGGTTGCTTTGGAATAGCGCGGCATAATAAATAAATATATAAAAAGAAATAAAAATATATGGCTTATCATATAGTATATATTTGTAAAATAGTTCATTTTATCTCCTTGGAAATTTGTTGTTTACAGTTCTTTACCTGTATTGTTCAGATACAAATAAAAGGTATTCTTTTTTTACGTCCAACGAGCTTTTCCGGCTGACGGGGATGCTTATGCCGCTGTCCATTGTTACATCGCTCCGTGTAAGTTTTTTTATGTATTTCAAATTAACCAGAAAAGATTTATGGACGCGTATAAAATTTCGGTTATGGATTAAGTCTTTGATTTCTTCGTCAAAAGATTTCCGTATAAAAATGCTTGTAATCGTTTCGCCGCCAACTAGATGGATGTCCAGTTTTCTGGAGGAGTTTTCTATATATTCAATTTTGGAATATGGTATAGACAGCAGCCCGTCCCTGGTTTTTACCAGATATACAGATTCTTCTTTTATATTCAAATAAGACAGGGCAGAATCGATCGCTTCAAAAAAACTACTTTTTTTTATTGGTTTCAGTAAATATCTTATCGCATGGATATCATAGGCGTCCAGGGCGAAACCATCTGATGTAGTAACATAGATAATAATGCTTTTTGTATTCGTTTTTCGGATTTGGGCGCCTAAATCAATTCCTGTAATTTTAGACATAACAATGTCCAATATATAAATGTCGGCTGGTTCTTCATTTTGGATTTTATCTAATAAGACAGAAGCATCTGAATACTTTTCTGTTTCAAAAGGAATGCCGGGACAATATGTATTGTATTCTATTAGCAGTTTTTCTAATTTTGTCAGGTCTTCTTTATTGTCATCACATATTATAACTCGCATTTGTGTCATTACCTCCGGGTTAAATCACTTCTGAGTGTAAGGAACTGTTATGGAATTAATTCTTAACAGTTCCTAAGAATAAGCATAAATATTATACACCATTTTCAATAAATTTGAAATACTGCCGCTTGTTATCCAGTTTATGGCAGCTATTTTGAAAAGCAGCGGCAGCCAGGCAAAAAAGCCATAAATATGGCAGAAAAGGAAAAGGCAGTGGCAGTTTACCAAAAATTTTGTGAAGAAACAGGCAGTATATGTGAAGAACAAACCGGCTCTGTTTTTTATGTTCTCTGCAATAATAGGGAAATGTTTGGAACGGGGTTAGCGGTTTTTCACCCAATGGTATATCTTCTCCCAATCAGATAATGTGCATTTGCCAAAGACAGTTACTACCTCATCAATATTTGAGGAGAATTGATTGTGCTCATAGGTATTATAAGCGTCTAAATATCTTCTTGCATATTTTAATCCATCCTGAACGGAACATTCAGAACCGCTGAAAAACGAACTGCAGATTTTTAAGTAATCCTGATAATAGGCCATATCTGCGGTTTCTGCATCAGACCAGATATCAGGGTTGATGCTGCTGATATAATTGATATATTCATCGCTCTTATTTTTATCAGAAAAATACTCTTTGTCTAAATAGTAGTATAAACATAATAAAACTTCATATTTTGTCATAAAGAAATTTCCTTAGGCAGCTATTTGTTTTTGTACAGAAGCAAATAGCAAAAGTGAACTTTGTTCGTTTTGTGAAAAATAAGTGCGTCAGCATTATTTTTCCAAGATTGAAACTGTAATCATTTTTTGGATGCGTTTTTTGCAGCCTTGCCTGGCGAGGTGTTTTCGAGCCTGGAAAGGCTTCGCACCTTTGAACCGACAACAATATGCAGTACTTTATTTTCTTCCGTATATTCGAAAATAAGACAACTGGGGTGGGGAAAATCGTCTGGGTAATCCCCTATGATTTCTCCCGCTTGTAAGCAGGATTCTACATCATTTATACTAATGTCTCTTTCCTGCATTCGTTCTAAACAATGCTTTGCCCATTTTATGTTAGAATCAGAAGCATTATATAGCCTTTGAAGCGTTTGAACGTTTGTTCTGGGGTGTAAAATGGGAAATGTCGAAAAGGGAACAAACCATTTCTGATTCATTCCCTTACTTTTCAAAATCCTTAAAAAACCAATATTTTGATTAGCCAAAGTATCTCTTTAACAGACCTTCAAACGCCTTGCCATGTCTTGCCTCATCTCTAGCCATTTCATGTACGGTATCGTGGATGGCATCCAGGTTTGCAGCTTTTGCTTTTTTAGCCAGCTCAAATTTTCCAGCTGTTGCGCCGCATTCAGCTTCTACGCGCATCTCAAGATTCTTCTTTGTGCTGTCAGTTACTACTTCACCAAGTAATTCTGCAAATTTAGCAGCATGCTCTGCCTCTTCATATGCTGCTTTTTCCCAGTAAAGGCCGATTTCCGGATAGCCTTCGCGGTGTGCAACCCTTGCCATAGCAAGATACATACCTACTTCTGAACATTCACCGTTAAAGTTGTCACGGAGCCCCTGCAGGATTTCTTCATCAACGCCCTGTGCTACGCCAACAACATGCTCAGCAGCCCATGACATTTCTCCTGACTGCTCTTTGAATTTATCAGCGCCTACACCACACTGTGGACATTTTTCTGGAGCAGAATCTCCTTCGTGAACATAACCGCATACAGTACATACAAACTTTGCCATAATTAATAATCTCCTTTTTTATATTTTTTTGCTTGCAGCAATCTTAATGCTTAAATTATTTTGCTGTAAGAGTTGTTAATGAGTTTTAACAGTAATGATTACTGTTATTGATGCTATTATAACATGATTCTTTTAATTGTCAACACTTTTTTGAAAGAAACTTATTCCTTTTTCAGGCAGTTTCCGCATAATCCCCGGAAGTAGATAATATGCTCTTCTATTTTTCCGTTAAAATCTGCATTGGCAAGTATATTGATATGGTCAATCTCCTGCATCTGCAAATCAAAAATCTGGCCGCAGCCCCTGCAGAAAAAATGGTTGTGCGGGGAAACGTTGCCGTCAAAATGGTCAAAACCGTCACCACAGTCCAGACGGAGCGCCTCGCCATGTTCTACAAGGAAGTTTAAATTGCGGTATATTGTTCCCAGGCTGATATTTGGAAATTCTTCTTTGAGATGTTCATATACAGTTTCCGCGGTCGGATGCGCCATCGTTGACATAAGATATGCTTTAATTGCATCCCGCTGCCTGCTGTGCCTGATAGCTGCCATGATATCCTCCCTCTATAATAATAGTAATCATTATTAATTATAAACATATATATTAAAAAGTCAACTGGAAAAAACAGGAACCCCTATTCACAAGAAGGCCGATTTGATATATACTTTAGTCTATACTGCACGTTGGATTAGATTGGTAAATTCTGGCGGTTTTGAGTATAAAAAAGAAATGGAGATAAGGAACTGCAAATAAATTATTTACTGTTCCTAACAATAATTATTATGAAACAGATGGAAATGGTTAAGTTTTATGAAAGAAGGATTCGGAGGAATATCCTGCTTTTTTTTAAGTGGTGTATCTTTTCTACAATAGTGGGGCTGGTCGTTGGCGGTTTCAGCACGCTTTTTGCATACTGCCTGCGACAGGTGACGGATTTCCGTACAGAGCATCCGTGGATGCTCTATTTGCTGCCGCTTGCAGGGGTTGTGATTGTATTTTTATATGGAATATTTCAGTATAAAAATGATAAGGGGACGAACATGGTGCTTTCAACAATCCATGCGGAAACGGAACTGCCCTTTAAAATGGCGCCATTAATTTTTATATCAACAATTTTGACGCACCTTTTTGGCGGCTCGGCAGGCCGTGAGGGGGCGGCGCTCCAGCTCGGCGGAAGTATTGGGAACCAGCTTGGAAGGTGGTTCCGGTTCGATGAGAAGGACAGGCGGATTGTTGTCATGTGCGGAATGAGCGCTGCTTTTGCAGCAATTTTTGGGACGCCTGTTGCCGCTTCTATTTTTGCCATGGAGGTTGTGAGCGTTGGCGTTATGTACTATGCGGCTTTAGTGCCATGTGTTTTTTCTTCCTTGATTGCTTCAAAAGTGGCAACGGATATGGGGATTAACCCAGAGCTGTTTACAATTCTGCATATTCCGGAATTTCATCTGGTACCGAGCATAAAAATAATTTTGCTTGCGCTCTGCTGCGCGGCATTAAGTGTTCTTTTCTGTATGGCGCTCCATGGCCTGGGGGATATTTACCGCTTAAAGCTGAAAAACCCATATATCCGGATAATTTTTTCAAGCTGTCTTATTATCCTTCTGACCGTGCTTTTGCAAACAACAGATTATATGGGCGCAGGAGTTCCGGTGATTGAAGAAGCAATTAAAGGGAAGGTAAAGCCAGGGGCATTTTTGTTGAAAATACTTTTTACTGCATTGACACTGGAGGCAGGTTTTAAGGGCGGGGAGATTGTCCCATCCTTTTTTGTAGGGGCAACGTTTGGCTGCTTTTTTGGGCAGCTTCTGGGGATTTCGCCGTCTCTTTGTGCGGCAGTCGCTATGGTTGCTGTATTTTGTGGTGTTACAAACTGTCCAATCACTTCTATGCTGATTGCTTTTGAGTTATTTGGCTATGAGGCAGTCCCATATTTTCTGATTGCTATTAGCGTAAGTTATCTGATGTCGGGATATTATGGGCTGTACCATGACCAGACAATTGTCTATTCTAAATATAAAACAGAATATATTAACAGGAAAGCACAGGAGTAACTCTTAGGGACTGTAAATAAATTTACAGTTCCTTATCGCCATTTTGTATAGAAAATGTTATAATGTTTATAGAAAGAACTGAAAGTTAAGGAATTGCAAGGAAAGGGGAAGGTCATGAGAGGATGGAAAAAATGTATGGCATGGCTGCTGGCAGGCAGTATTTTTGCCGGTTCTTTCTGTATAGGCATTAGCAGCAAAGAGATACAGAAAGAAGCAAGTGCAGCAGAGAAGCAAAGGTCTTTAAAAATTGATGGGAATACCCAGGTAAAAGAGGCACACAGCCTGTTCCGCGGGCTGGGGGCAGTTACTTGTAATGGCTCTTCCCGTCTTTTAATGGATTATAAGGAAGAAAACCCAGACCAGTACTGGGAAATTATGAATTGGCTTTTTCATCCGCAGAAGGGCGCAGGCCTTTCGCATGTTAAAATAGAGCTTGGCTGTGATGCAGATACTTCTTCTGGGGCAGAACCGGCAACAAAGCGGAATCTAAGGCAGAAGGCAAATGTCCGGCGCGGGGCAGGGTTTATGTTCGCCCATGATGCGTTAAAAATTAATCCGGATATTACGGTAGACCTGCTTTGCTGGGGGATGCCTGCATGGGTTGGGGAAAAGTATGAAAGAAGTGAAGAGGCCGGGTTTAAAGCAAGATACCGGTGGTATAAGGAGACAATTGATGCTGCTTATGACGTATGGAAAATTAAGTTTTCTTATGTCAGCCCAAACAGGAATGAGAAGGATGTTGAGATAGAATGGGCAAAATATCTGCGGAAAGCGCTGGATACAGAGAAAATACAGCGTTATGACTACAGCAGCATCAAACTTGTCGCGGCAGATGAGCCGGATACCATGTATGTAGCGCAGAAAATGTTGGAAGATAAAGAGTACCGTGATGCGATTGATGTAATTGGATGCCATTATAATTCGTATATGGATAAAAATGTAAAAAAACTGCATGATAAGTATAAAAAAGAAGTCTGGTTCAGTGAAGGTTCTTCTGTGGCAACAGATTCTATTTTCGGGATTAATAATACAGAAGACAAAGAATCGACGTCCGGCCCGAATGGGATGTTAGATATTGCTAATCGAATTATTATTGGGATGGCAGAGTCTGACATGACGCTTTATGAGTACCAGCCATCTGTAGCAGCGTATTATGATGGCACAGTTTATTTCCCAAAACAGCTTATTGCAGCAAATACGCCTTGGTCAGGCGGGTATTCTGTTACAAATGGGCTGGTGATGTCCATGCACTTTACAAATTTTATGGAAAAAGGCTGGCGCATCGTGGGCAGCGGTTCCCATGGGGATGGGACACAGGAAAACCATTGTATAAAAAATACAAAAAATACATACCTGACAGCGGCAGATGGGAAAACGGGTGATTACTCAACAGTAATTACAAATGACAGTAAGAAGGCGAGGACTTATAAAATAAAGGTGTCAAACCTGAAAAAGGCATCTTCTAAAGTATCACTTTGGGAGACAAGGAGCAATGGGAAATCAGAGGCTTATGATGCGCATTGGCTGGAAAAGACAGGAATACTGACGCCGGTAAAGGAAGGGGGCAGCTATACCTATACTGTAACAGTGGAACCATACTCTATGGTAACGCTGACAACGACAAAGGGGCAGAAGGAATATGCAGAATTAAAGAAAAAGACGGATGTTGATTCTGGCAAAGAAGAGGAAAAGCTGGAGCTTCCGTATTCAGATGATTTTGAGTATAAAAAAGATTATATTCAGCGCAGGGGCAAAACACCCCGTTATACAAGTGATGTAAATGGTGCATTTGAGACGGTAAGATTAGCAGACGGAAACCTTGTTATGAGGCAGCAGTTAAATAAGGACCATCTGCCATATGGCTGGTCTGGCGAGCCTGTGGACCCGGTAACTTCTTTGGGAGATGATACATGGAAAGATTATATTGTATCAGCAGACGTGATGTTAGACCCAGAGGAAGATGCAAAGAATTATGCAGGGATCTGCGCACGCTATAATGCCGTGCAGTCGATTGCCGGAAATGGTTATTGGCTTCGGCTCTACCAGGATGGCACATGGCGGCTTTACAGTAACCAGGGTAAGATTGCAAGCGGGGAAATAAGCGGCATGAAACCGGGCCGGTTTGTAAACCTGAAAATAAAGGTGTTAAACAATACGGTGACTGCTTATATTAACAATGAACAGGTGGCAAAAAAGGCTGTAAAGAAATCGCCGGTAAATTCTGGCCGGGTTGCATTTGCCAGTTCATTTTATAAAAATAGTTTTGATAACCTGAAAATAGTCCCGGTTTCTGGAGGGGCAATCCATGTAACAAGGACGGGCGACCTGGATTCTGCGTTAAAATTCAGCGGTTCGGTAAGCCGTCTGCAAAGCCAGAGTTATTTATACTATGGAAGGACGGTGTCCCAGCTAAAGAAGAAATCGGCCGCAGTATCTTTTACATTTGAGGGGACAGGTATCAGTTTCCTTGGAAATAATGTAGCGGGTCCGAAAATCAAAGTAAGCGTGGACGGCGAAACAGTGGAAAAGAGTTATTCTGTGAAAGACACGGAGATGCGGTCTGCATTTTATCAGCTTAGTGGGCTGGAAAAGGGGAAACATACCATTAAGCTTGTGCTGCTAAATGGGGAATCTTTGGATATTGATGCTATAGAAGTGTCAGGAGAACTTGCTTCCGTACAGGACACGCCTGTAGAAAATATTGCTGTAGAAAAGGAGAAAATAGAACTGGCCTATGGGGAGCATGTTTCTCTGGGGGTAAAAACGACTCCGAAAAAAGCGGCGGATGAGCTGGTTTACACAACTTCTAATATGGCAGTAGCGATGGTTACTTCGGATGGGAAAGTCTATGGAAATGGTGCGGGGAATGCTACGATAACAGCAAAAACACCGGATGGGAAGTCAGTTTCTGTGAAAGTGAGGGTGACAGAAATTGCGGTAACGCCAGGAAGGGGCATACGTGTCGGGGCTGGTGAAACAGTGAAATTAAAAGCTAAATACCAAAAGAATATTAATGAGGCAGAAATTGTAAAATGGGTTTCGGGGAATAAGAATATAGCGGCGGTTTCCCAGGATGGCGTTGTCCGTACAAAGAAATCAGGCTATGTAAGGATTACTGCCGTCGGTGAAAATGGATATAAAGGCTCCGTCGTAGTACATGTCCTAAAAGCTCCCTACCGATTTGAAGTTAGGCCGAAAAAGCCTGTTTTAACGGCAGGGCAGACAAAGCAAATTCGTTATGTCCTGCCTGCAGGCTGCTGTGCAACAAAGGCACGTTATAAAAGCAGTAATACGTCCATTGCAACGGTTTCTTCTAATGGAATGATCCGGACAAAGAAGCCTGGGAGCTGCACCATTACAGTGACGCTTTATAATGGGAAGAAACAGAAAATTACGGTAACAGTAAAGAATAACTGATAAAGAAGCTGAAGCAATTGTTGGCAATCTTTATAATAGTGAGGGAAGTGGAATGATAGGAAACAGATTGAAAAAAGCCTGTTTATTCCTGCTCTTTGTTTTGGGCATCTGCTTTTGCGGATGCTCTGCAGAGGAGGTTTTGCAGGAACAGGGGATACAGGTTCGGGAAAAAGATGCGGAGGCTGCAGATGATTTAGATAAGATACCTGATTTTTCAGGGGAGGCCTACATAGAAATAGGGGATAATATTCCTGATTTTGATAAAAAAGATATGACGGAAAAATCCTTTGAGAAATATAGCCCGTTAGATTCCCTGGGACGATGCAAAACGGCATATGCCAATATTGGGCAGGATATTATGCCAACAGAAAAACGGGAGGAGATTGGCGGGGTACATCCTTCCGGCTGGCACAGCGTAAGGTATAACTGTGTAGAAGGGAGATATCTTTATAACCGCTGCCATTTGATTGGTTTTCAGCTTGCCGGTGAAAATGCCAATAAAAAGAACCTGATTACAGGGACGCGCTATATGAATGTGGATGGGATGCTTCCTTTTGAGAATAAGGTGGCGGAATATGTTAAGGAAACAGACAACCATGTTTTATATCGTGTTACTCCGGTTTATGAAGGGGATGAACTGGTGGCAAGGGGCGTCAGGATGGAGGCGTATTCTGTAGAAGATAAAGGGAAGGGCGTCTGTTTTGATGTCTTTGTCTATAACAGCCAGCCAGGCGTGGAGATTGATTATGCAACAGGTGAAAGCTGCCTGGAAGGTAAATCCCCAAAGAAAGCGGAAAAGGTGGCAGGAAACAACAGAGATAATAAAGCACAGAAATTTGTGCTAAATACAAATACTAAAAAATTCCATCTTCCATCTTGCCCTAGTGCAGAGGATACGAAAAAAGAAAATAAAAAGATTCTGACAGGGACGAGGGCAGAACTGGAAGAAAAAGGATATGAGGCATGTGGGCGCTGCCTGAAAAAGTGAAAAAATACTTGACATTTGTATGGCAGTGTGATAGAGTAAGAAAGGTTTTGCAAAAGCAAGCCTACACTGCCGTAGACAGCAGGTGCCGGTAAACCGGCATAAGGAGAACCGCCTGCCGAGGAAGATAGAATTATTGTACGAATTTTATGCCTCCCTGTTTACGTGCGGGGAGGTTTTTTGATGTGCATGGAAAAGGATTGTCTGATTTACAGGCAGCTATTCTTTTCGGTACTGATACAGGCAGTGATGAAATTATGGGGATAACCCAGGAAAGGAGATTTCACTCATGGCAAAAGTTGAATTAAAGCAGCCTATCGTTGACGAAATTAAGGCTAAAGTTGATGGCGCTGCAACAGTTGTATTAGTTGATTACCGTGGGCTTACGGTAGAACAGGATACAAGGCTTCGTAAGAACCTCAGAGAGGCAGGGTGTGAGTACAAAGTGTACAAAAACACATTGATGAAGCGCGCATTTGAGGGAACGGATTTTGCGCAGTTGGATGAGCTTTTAGATGGTCCGTCTTCTATTGCGATTTCTATGGAAGATGCTACTGCGCCGATCAGGATTCTGAACGATATGGCAAGGGAAGCAGAGGCATTGCAGTTTAAGGGCGCTGTCGTAGAAGGTAATTTCTATGATGAAGCTGGTGTTAAGTCACTTGCAAGCATTCCTTCCAGAGAGGAACTTATTTCCAAGTTGCTTGGTTCTTTACAGTCACCTATTACAAATCTTGCCCGTGTTCTTAACCAGATTGCGAAAAAGGGTGATGGTGCAGCAGAAGCTTAGGTATTGCCTGGGGTAATTGCTGGCAGTTCTTTGGGATGGCCGGAATGATATAAAGACCGTATACAGGGTCGCGGCCGCAGGAAAATTAATTTATATGGAGGTATAATAAAATGACTACTCAGGAATTTATTGATGCTATTAAAGGCATGACAGTGTTAGAATTAAATGATTTAGTAAAGGCTTGTGAAGAGGAGTTTGGCGTATCTGCAGCAGCAGGTGTTGTTGTGGCAGCAGCAGGCGGGGCAGCTGAAGGCGCAGCAGAAAAGGATGAGTTCGATGTAGAACTTACTGAAGTTGGTCCAAACAAGGTTAAGGTAATTAAGGTTGTACGTGAAGTAACTGGTCTTGGGCTGAAAGAAGCGAAGGAAGTTGTTGACGGCGCTCCTAAGGTTGTAAAAGAAGGCGCTTCTAAGGAAGAGGCTGAAGATATTAAGGCTAAACTTGAAGGCGAAGGCGCTAAGGTTACTCTTAAATAATAGAGATTTATTCTCGCGATATACGATAAAAAGGGCGCTGCATGGGCAGCGTCCCTTTTTGGTGCGATAGGAAATTGCTGTAATCGTGGGCGGTATACCAGCAAAAACGAAGCCTTTTGGCTGGCTTTATGCATGTTAAGGGAAAAAACGGGACAGGACTTTTGCAATACCGTCATTTTCGTTGCTGTCCGTAACTTCATTTGCTGCTGCTTTGACTTCTTCGGCGGCATTGCCCATAGCAACGCCATAACCACAATGGGTAATCATTTCAATATCATTTTGGTCGTCGCCAAAGACGAGTATATCATTCAGTGAAATACCCGTTCTTTGGGTGAGATACCGAATGGCATCCAGTTTGCCGGCAGTTTTATTATAAAAAGCGTATCGGTTTTCACCACGGTAGCGGAGTTTACAGCACTGGCATTTTTGGGCAATTTTGTCAGCTATGCTTTCATCAGGGAGTTCTGCAACTATTTTGTTTCCTGGATAGGGAAAGGGATTTTCGAGGGAAAAGCAGCAGTCATTTTTTCCTTTTATGGAATTTCGGGGATAACGGTATAGTCTTTTGGCTGTAGGGATTGCAATATGTGTAGTACAATGATATTTTTGAAGTTCTTTAATAATGGCATTTGTGGTTTCAACATTCATTGCATTGGAATAGATTAAAGAGCCTTTTTCATAGACCAGTGTACCGTCTGTGAGGATTTGGTACTTTGCATGCAGGGCTTTTGCAAAGGGCATTGCGCCTCCAAGGTAGCGTGCTGTGGCAATTGCAGATGGGATGCCGGAATTTCTGCATTGGGTGAAGGCTTCTACCGTAGCTTTAGAAATAGTTTTATCGTTTTTTAAGGCAGTCCCATCTAAATCGGTGATAATAAGTTTTGGCTGAAACATAAACCCCTCCCATTGTATTCAATCGTAACAGATGATACAGTAAATGGTATCAGAAGAGAAGGGGGAAGTCAAATTAATGATGCTTTTTTTTCTGGGAAGAGGGGCATTTTTTAGCACAGGCTTTGTCTAAAATAGCAGAGACTTCATCCCAGGAACGTTTCAGGCAGAGGGCTTTCCGGTTTAAAGGGATGTTGCATTGCAGACAGCGGGCAAGTTTGTTGTTGCAGCAGGACATTTTTTCACCTCCTTAGCAGTTTTTTGGTACGGATAAGTTGTTTATAGTTTATATTGCACGTCGGATAGATTTACAGTTATAGTATATGCGAAAACAATCTAAAGGGTGCTTATTGCTATAGCGCAGGAATGAGGTAAATATGGAGAGAGGCAGAGAAGTAGTTTTAATTACGGGTGCAGCCAGCGGGATAGGATTTGCTCTTGCAAAACGCTTTAGGGAAGAGGGATATTTTTTAATCATTACTTCTTCTTCCAGGAAAAGGCTGCAGCAGGCAGCAATAGAGCTCCGGGAAACTGTACGGGGAAGAAAGAATGGGATAGCAGTAATCTGCCAGGATTTAAGTTTGCCGGATGCTGCCAGTAAGTTATATGGGCAAATAAAGAGAAAGGGGATAAAAGTTGATATTCTTGTCAATAATGCCGGGGTAGGGATGCTTGGTGAAGCTGCTGAAAATAATATGGAAAAGCTGGATCAGATGATCCAGGTGAATATAAGGGCGCTTACACAGTTGTGTACATTGTTTTTACATGATATGTACCAGAGGGGCAGTGGAAAAATTTTGAATGTGGCATCTGTTGGGGCCTTTCAGCCGGGGCCGTATACCGCTTCCTATTATGCCAGTAAGGCATATGTGGCAAGCTATAGCAGGGCAATACGTCATGAAGCAGCAGGAAAAGGGATACAGGTGTGTACATTGTATCCTGGGACGACCCGTACAGACTTTTTCAGGAGGGCAGGAGGAGAAACACCTTTTTGGGCAATGTCTGCAGATAAGGTGGCACATATTGCATATTTGGGGCTTAGAAAAAACAGGGAGATAATTGTACCTGGAATACTGAACAGGCTGATTCGTCTGATACCGGTAAAAATTAAATTAAAAGCAGTAGCATTCATTAAAAAAGGGCATCCGTAAAACGGATGCCCCCGTATTATTTAAACATTTTTTGATATTGCTTCTTTTTTCCTTTTGGCACAGAAAGAACCATTTTTTTTGGCGTTCCTTTGATTGCATTCTTTCCAACTTTTTTTAGTTTCGTTGTTAGAATTTTTAGTTTTTTTAGATTTGAACAACCGTAAAATGCTTTTGGCTTGATAGTTGTTACATTTTTACCGATCGTTACGGATGCCAGTTTTTTGCAATTTGCGAATCCGCCAACAGAAACAACTTTGTATGCCACATTTTGTTCTGTTACTGTAGAAGGAATTGCAATTTTCTTTATTTTTCTATCGGTAGTTCCAATGCATTGTACTTCGCTTTTTTTACCCGTTTTTGTTACCTTATATTTTAATTTGCCTGTAGTAAAAATATCGCCTTTTTTCAATGGCTTTGTTGATTTTCCAGTTACGGTAACTTTACAGGTTTTCAGGCCAAATTCGTAATCATATAAAATGACTAAGGCAGTTCCTTCTGAAACACCATAGATATAGCCGCAATCGTTTACCTTGGCGATAGCTTCATCTGAAGAGGCAAACGTAATTGAGCGGTATGTTATTGCGTCTTCTGGGGTATATACTACCTGTGCCTGCATATATTCCCCTTCTTTTATTGTAATTTCTTTTGGGGTTAAATCCAGTGACTTTAAGCCTATATAATCGGATACAACGTGGACAGTGAAGCTTGCTGTTGTGCCGTTTTCCGTTGTTGCTGTAATTACAGCATCGCCTATTTTGTCCTTTGCATTCAGTGCCCTTCCTTCATATATGGTGGCAATTGATTCATCGCTGCTCTTCCAGGTGATCTCGCCGGTATATGCATCAAATGGTATAACGCAGTATTGGAGCGTTCTGTCATCATACCGGGTCATATAGATATCCTGCTGTGCAAACGCAATTTTCTGAACTTCTGTATCTTTGCTGCGCTTTTGGTATTTTGCAGTGGCTGTCATATTCTGGGTGATTTCCATATCTTCTTTTAACTGGATTTCTTTCCCATCTTCCCCTTTAACAAACCAGCCGCGGAAAACATAACCATCCTTTTGTGGAGGTACCGGAAGGGAATCATGGTTTAGCAGCATATCCCCCTTTTCCACTGTCAGAGTGGTAAATGGAGTATCGCCGATTTGCAGGGTGACTGTATAGAATGTTTTCTTTAATTCATCCAGATGGCTGTCAATCCATTCTGCGCGTTCTGTAACCCATTTTTTAAGGCGTTCTACTTCACTTTCATAGGTGATTTCTAAATTATCCTCTTCTGCCAGAGCTGCTGCCAGCTGTTGTTCATTGCCATCCCATGCAACTGAAAATTGCTTATCGGGGTGCAGGGCATCTACCCACCACCAGTCACTGCCATTGTCACTGTATTTTCCCCAGATTCCATAATTATATTTTTGGGAAGCATATAGTTTTTGGGAATATTTATCAATCTGCCCGCCGTCTCTGCTGGCTTCTAAGAGCTGCTTTTTAATGGCCGGCCAGCGTTCTATTGCCCTTTGGTAAAATACCGGGTCTTTAAATAAGCGTTTAAACCAGGTGTTGCTGCTTAATACAAAACCTTCGCAATGGTTTTTTGCATACTCTGTCGCGCCCCATGCAACAAAATCAAAATCCCATAGAGGTCCCCAATATAATTTACCGTTTCTTTTCTTATAAAGATATGTACTTGTCGAGCCAAATGCGTCGCCGTTTTTGGAAATTTCCTGAATCCAGTAATAATCAATAGCAGCATCAATATCCATATATTCCTGATAAGGAATACCATTCTTATCTTTAAAATCTGTGCCATAAATAGCACTTTCGGTATTTTTTACATAGTTTGTTATATAATTAAGCTGTGCTTCGTTTGTATAGCCGTCAAAAGAAGGGCTTTCGATTAAAAAGCGGTTGCCTTCATCTGTTTCAATTACCGGCTGGTTTTCATCGCCATATGGGAACATGGACAGAAGATAGCCGCCCGAAATGGTTTTTTCATCGACAGCATTTTTGGTGCTTTCATCTTTTTCCAGATCATCTATATTTACACGGCTTTTGCCAACACGCACCTGTTCACATAAATAGTAGCTGCCCAGATATTCCTGGTTCATAATTACATTGACAAATTCACATTGTGGTGTAAACTCCATCCCGAGGGCATCTCCAAGCCAGTAGGTCATTTTATTGCGAAGCATGGAAACATCATAGTAATTTGCTAGAAGAATCCAATGCTTATTTGCCCCCATTCCCAGAAAGTCCTGTTTTTGTTCCAGTTTAAACTTATAAGGTTTTTTTTGCGCGGACCAGGTAGAATTACCACGGCCCCTAATATAGTCAAGCTGATAAGTCCCAGACTGGCATTTGTCTTTTGTATATTCTGGCTGGTAGCCTTCAGGGACAGTTAAAGTAACGTCTCCATAACATTCCGTATCGTGCTGGGAGTCCCCATTCATTTCAATAATGGTACCAAGTTTTTCGTCAAGGTTAAATTCTACAACAGGGATATCGCTTTTAATGAAAGTGATGGAACGCATGGCCAGTTTTAAAGGACCTTGCTCCTTTGTGATAACCTGGAAGCTCAGAGTATGCTTTCCTGTGATTTTCTCTTTGGACAGGTTGATGCAGCGGTTTTTAACGGTTGTCCAAACTCCTTTTTTCTTCTGCCTTGCAAGTTTAACGGTTGTAAAAGGCTGGCTGTTTCCATCCAGATAAAATGCCAGTTCAATATCTTTCCTGCGTTCCGCGATTGCGTCAATCATCAGGTAGTCGGCCTGTTCATTTTCAAAATCGTAAGATTCGCCAAACTGGAACCGGGCGCTTGTATATGCCGCTGCATCCCCGGAAATAATGACTCCCCCAAAGTCTTCATTTGCTTCCAGCTGGACCGATTTGTCAGTTACAGTAAATTTGCCTTCTTTTAATAATTCCTCTGTCTTTTGGCACTCAAATGCTGCTTTTAGTTCTTCTGCTTTTCCTGTTATACCAGGTAAAAATGGTATAATAGAAAAAAATAGGAACGCTATTGCAGCAATCCTTACGGATAACCGTATTCTTTTTTCCCTCATAATCCCTCATATCCTTTCTTTTTTTGCATGGTTAATGCTTTCTTTTGGTTTATTGTACCATGATATGAAGGAAATTACAACTTTACCAGGAGTATGTATTAGGGTGTGTTTGAAAATTATATTTGTGCAATCTGACGGTTGAAAAGCAATTTTCAGACACACCCTAGTACATCGTTCAATAATTAACACATAGTTTGGCTTGTCTATTTTACTGATAGCATACACTAAAAGTCCTCAGCGTAGCCCACTACGCCTACGTTTTTTAGTGTATACTCTCAAAAAAATATCCTGCGTGAAACTATGAGAAATTAATTGAACGATGCACTAGAGGAAAGGTTTCAATACTTTTGTCGGTTTTCAATAACTTTTCCGATAATTTTAACAGGAATTGTTTCAATTTCCTCATTGGTGAAAGTTATTGGTTTATATTCAGGATTGAAGGAAATCAGGCTAATACCTTCTGCATATTTCATCAGTCTTTTGCAAGTAGCATATTCCCCATTGACAGATACAATAACAATGTCGCCAGTCTCTGCATCATCCTGCTGTCTCACAATAACAGTATCGCCTTCTGCAATTCTTGGTGACATAGAGTTTCCTTTGATAATCAGGCCGAATAAATGCCCCCGCTTGGCGGTGGCTGTCGGTACATTTTCATACCCTATATAATGTTCCTGAACGAAGATTGGTTCACCTGCAGCGACTTCTCCCAATACGGGGATTCGGAAAGAACCCTCTTCATACTCTTGCACCTGCGATTGGATTAGGGCAAAATCATCAAAGGTTTTGAAATCTGATTTGCCGCTAATCCAGTCTACATTCACTCCGAAATAATCTGCAATTTTGTGTAGTTTATCTAATTTTGGTGAGGATTTCCCTTTTTTCCAGTCGCTGAACGTAGAGGGGTGTATATTCGTTTCTTTTGCCACAGCGGCTGTTTTCACGCCTTTTTCTTCTAATAATTCCAGAAAGCGTTCATACATGTTTTTTCTCCTTTCGTAATTAATGGGAAATACATAAATAGTGTAAAAGAGGTGTGTTTTAGTTAAAATGCCTTATAATAGTATTGCCCTGGATCGTTTTGTGGGATAATTTTACAGTTCTTTATACTAATATCTTTAATTTATCCAAATCCTCAAGATTAAATAATATATCTGTGCCATCAAACATATACCTGACGTCTGCATTGTTGGTATAAGTGGTATATGTTTTGCCAGTCTCTAAAGTTCCTGGTACATAGGAGATACATGCATATGGTATTTGCCCACGGGTATCTTCAGGGGGTTCAATAAGAATTGTGTTTTCTTTATAAATGTTTTTACCATAGGAAATGGTTAAGTTATATTTAGCTTTTAGGTCGCTGGCATTCATCCACGCAGGAGTAACTGTAATTTTACAGGTATGTTTATAAGTAGCGGAGGCAGTTTTAATACTTATAGTGATCTTTGTTTTCCCCACTGCTTTTGCTTTCACTTTTCCAGAAGAGGAAACGGTTGCAATTTTCTTATTGGCAGATTTCCATATGATTTTTTTCTTTTTCATCCCGATCGTTTCAACTTTGAGGGAAAATGTCTGTCCACAGTACATAACTTTATTGTCAGTATTGAGTCGGGTAGCAATAATATTAGGAAAATCAGTGTGTGCATGCCAATAAGGCTCTTGTTTTGCTGTTGCGGCAGATGGATTTATAGTAAGTATGCAAGCTAGTGAAAGTAACATTACAATTGATATTTTTCCTTTTTTCATGATCATCATCCTTTCTTAATTATATTGGGAAAACAGAAAATAATTCTTGACAATTTAGGAAAACAGAATTATACTTCTGTTAAAAGTTGGGAAAATCAAATAAATAAATTGAAAAAGGAGGTGATTTTCCAACTCGTGTATTTGATAATAGTATTATATAGGCTTTCCCGACGTTTTGCAATATAAAAATTGGGATTTTCTAACATAAAAATTCAAGTAATGATTTAGAATTTGAAAGGTGGAGATAATATGGGGGACAAGATAACAGCAAAACAATATTTAGAACAGTTAAAGTTATTAGATGAAATGGTTAGCCAGGATTTGGAACAGTTAGAGGATATGAAGTCGTAAGCACCAAGTATATGGGAAGATGTAGCGAAACAAATTACTAAGCCTTAAATAAATGAGCGTTTAATAATGCAGTTGCGAAATAAATAATTTTTACGGATATAGGTGATGCAATTGTATATTGGTTAAAATTCTTACTCTTGACTATCAAGTAGTATTTTCATGTGTCAAAAACCAAACTGTTGTCTATGATATGGCAAATGGCAGAAATTTATAAATATATATCTTAAAAAATTATAAAAAATACTTGCATTATTTATAAAGCTCTGCTATAATAAACTTCGTTGTGAAAGACAGCAATTGGTTTGCGCGATTAGCTCAGCTGGCAGAGCACCTGACTCTTAATCAGGGTGTCCAGGGTTCGAACCCCTGATCGCGCATGGAAGTCCTTGTTTGGCAGTTAAGCTGCTGGGTAAGGGCTTTATTTTTTATACAATAGAAAATTATGCCCTAGAGCATGTTTGAAAATTACCTTTAGACCGTCAGATTACACAAAAATTATATTATCCCGGCAATTCCCTAAATTTTACCATATGGCAACTGTATGGGGACGCCGATGCTTGAGCCTTGTTTTTAAGGCTTTATGCACCGCTGCGTTTCCCATCCAAGCGCAAGCGGGGTGCCATATGGTAAAATCGGGGGAATTGCCAAGGGCAGTAAATTTGTGCAATATTTAATTTTCAAACACGCTCTAACACAGGAGTGTTAAAAGGGTCAAAGATTAGGAAGGCATGTTTGGGGAAAGCAGAAACAAAACAGGAGAGGAAGGATACTTATGGGCTTTTTAAAAAACCAGTTTTTGGATGTAGTAGAATGGGAAGAATGGCGTGATGATATGATTTTCTGGAAGTGGACGAACCGGGAAATCAAGAAAAATTCCCGCCTAATCATTAAACCAGGGCAGGATGCAATTTTTCTTTATAATGGGAAGATTGAGGGGATTTTTTACGAGGATGGGGAATACGATATTGAATCAGAAATTATTCCATTTCTTTCCACATTAAAGGGCTTTAAATTTGGGTTTAACAGCGGCCTGCGTGCGGAAGTTCTTTTTGTCAATTCAAAAGAATTTGTTGTGAAGTGGGGGACTTCTTCGCCAATCAACCTGCCGTCCCCAGTTCTTTCTGGCGGAATTCCTATCCGTGCAAATGGAACATTCCATTTCCGTTTGGATAACAGGGCATACCAGGATTTAATAGAAAATATTGCGGGCGTAAAGCAGCAGTATTGTGTAGAGGACGTCAAAATCCGTATTAGCGGGGTCTTAAACCAGCTTTTAATGAAATGGATCTCTAAGGAAGGGAAAGATATATTTAACCTCCAGGCAAATGCCTTCGATATTAGCAATGGAATCCTGGAAGATTTGAATTTGCAAATGCATAAAAGTGGTATTCGTATTACGGCTTTTCAGATTATGAGTTTTAATTATCCGGAAGAAATCCAAAATATGATTACTAAAAATGCTGCACAGAGCATGGTGGGGGATGTTGGGCGTTACCAGCAGCTTACGATGACAGATGCTATGGCAGAAGGGAAGCTTTCTGGCGGCGGCATGGCAGGCGATATGGCAGGGATGATGATGGGAATGCAGGTTGCAGGGCAGATGGTCAATCAAATGAACCAAACCATGAATGCACAAAATGTAAACATGCAGGGCAGCCAGAATATGAATGGCGCTGTTTCAAATTTTTGCCCGAATTGCGGGACAAAAACAAATGGTGCAAATTTCTGCAGTAACTGTGGTCAGAAACTTATCTGAATATTTTGAAAATGGCTGGGAATAGTATGAGCTGCTATTTCCGGCCATTTTCAATAGTATGGTAAATTTGTCAATAAGGCTATTATTCGTTTTAATCCTGCACCTTGTATTTTAATTATGCTGTCTGGAGCAGCCTTTGCAGGAAGAACAGCCTGATTGTGCCAGGTTTTCAGACATATGGTCATACATAGATGAAACAGCGCAAATTGCCTGTGAGGAAATCCCTTCCCCGGTACCGGTAAATCCAAGCCCTTCTTCTGTGGTTGCTTTGACATTTACCTGATTTTTTTCGATTCCCAATGCTTCTGCGATGTTTTTTTCCATATCGGCAATATATTCGCGCATTTTTGGCTTTTGTGCAATAATCGTAGCGTCTATATTTTCAATCATATAGCATTCATCGTCCAAGCGTTTCCCAACCTGTTTTAGCAGTTCGATGCTTGATGCCCCTTTATATTTATCATCTGTATCTGGAAAATGTTTTCCGATATCGCCTAATGCTGCTGCGCCAAGCAGCGCATCCATTATAGCATGCAGCAGCACATCAGCATCAGAATGCCCCAACAGGCCTTTTTCAAAAGGGATTTTAATTCCTCCCAGGATTAAATCTCTGTTTTCCACCAATTTGTGGACATCATACCCCATTCCTACTCTCATTTTACCCTCCTGTTAAACACTAGTACAGCGTTTTGTGCATCAATATACAATAAAGAAAAAACCATGAGACAAACAAACTGTTTGCCCCACGGCTTTCATAGTAGCGGAAAAGGGATTTGAACCCCTGACACTACGGGTATGAACCGTATGCTCTCGCCAACTGAGCTATTCCGCCATGTATAAACCTCGCATCCATATTAAAATGGGACCTACAGGGCTCGAACCTGTGACCCTCTGCTTGTAAGGCAGATGCTCTCCCAGCTGAGCTAAGATCCCGTAACACTTCATGCGACTTATATAATATAGCAAACCTTCTTCAATTTGTCAATCACTTTTTGACAAATATTGCATTTTTTAAAGCAATGCGGATTATCCATTGATTTTTTTGAAAAATCTTCTATAATAGTATAGCATATATATAGATTTTCCACAAAAATATATTTTATGCAGAAAAATGCCGCTATTTAAATTACTTTTCAAACTAATTTAAGGCTGGTTTTAGGGAACAGGCAAATGTCTTGTATGTACTTGTAAGCAGCTGCCCGTTTTCTGAAAGTAGTATCAGAAAGATAATTAGTTTTTTACAAACGGAGGTTTACTATGAACAAACGTGCAGTCAACATTAGCAGCCTGGTCATCCTTTTGGCGCTGCTCTCCCTGATTTTGGAGATATGCCTTTATTACTTTATTCCACAGCATATAATTGCTGTAGTAATTGCAGCATTAATTTCTTTGGGATTATCCCATTTATTTCTGGAAATGTCCCTGGATTACGATTACTGTTTTTTACACGCTGCATTTATGACGATTACATCGCTTGCATTTTGTATTGTTGTCTATTTGATGCAGCCAAATCCTTGGATTCAGTATGATTATTCGCTTCTAGCTTTAATTGTTGTAAACTGGTTTATACCATTTGCATATTGCTTTATCCGTGATTTTTTTGACAGAGGGCCGCGTTTTTCCGACTACCTTTTCTTTTTTCATGGAATGAGTATTCTTTTCATGATTGTATATTTGATTGCAATTATAAAGCAGCTGTTTTTTACGCCATTACTGCCGCCATATGAGCCAGCAGCTTTTGGCGCGCATAATTTTGTTCCATTTATGGCTACTGGCAGTTATATTGAAGAAGCATTTTTTAATAACATAAGCCTTCATCATATGATAGTATATATTATAGAAATGATTGTTCTTGCCATTCCGTTTGGCTTTTATGCGAAAGTTTACTGCAGGAACCTTCCGCTGCTGGTACGGCTTGCCGTATATTTTGCCGTTCCATTTTTATTAGAGGCGTTCCAGTATTTGTTAGGGATTGGGCGTGCCGACATAGATGATTATACACTCGCTATGATTGGGACAGTCATTGGAATTATTATTTACCACGTCATTTATTATATCTCTTATAATGCACATAAACGAGACTTTTTAGAGGACCGTACTGTTACGAAGAGTTTGATTTTTCACTTTAATAGCAGTATCTGATACTTTTTTGAACGAAGAGGGAATACCATAAAGCGTGTTTGAAAATTACCTTTAACCCGTCAAATTGCACAAAAATTATATTATAGGAAACAAAACCAGTTTCCTATAATCGATTAGCGGTGCAAAAACGTGCACCTTTTATCAGAACTAAAAAGCAAGTTCTGATAAGTTATATTATGAAAAGCAAAAACGGCTTTTCATAATCAGATTTGCGGCACAAAAGTATGTGCCTTTTATCAGAACGAAAAAGCAAGTTCTGATAAGTTATATTATAGGAAACAAAATCGGTTTCCTATAATCAATTTGCGGCACAAAAGCATGTGCCTTTTATCAGAACGAAAAAGCAAGTTCTGATAAGTTATATTATAGGAAACAAAATCGGTTTCCTATAATCAATTTGCGGCACAAAAGCATGTGCCTTTTATCAGAACGAAAATCAGTTCTGATAAGTTATATTATCCCGGCAATTCCAAAAATTTTACCATATGGCAGCTGTATGGGGACGCCGGTGCTTGAGCCTTGTTTTTTAAGGCTTTATGCACCGCTGCGTTTCCCATCCAAGCGCAAGCGGGGTGCCATTGGTAAAATTTTGGAATTGCCGAGGGCAGTAAATTTGTGCAATATTTAATTTTCAAACACGCTCTAATACTTTCTATATTCATTAATATCATTTGCAAGGATTTTAACCCCGTTTATAAATTTATCAAACATTCCTTTTTCTTTGAAAGCAATTAATATCATGCCAACTGGTATTCCCAGTATGAGTCCCAGCATTCCAATCAGCCGGTATCCAATAAACATTGAAATTAATGTTGCAAATGGACTCATGCCAACACTATCACCAACCAGCTTTGGCTCTAAAAGCCTGTGGGCAAGAAGGCAGATAATGTATGCAATAGCAAGTATAACGGCTTTTAGGTATTCTCCGGTAATTATGCAATAAATAGCCCAAGGTGTTATAATAATGCCTGTCCCTAAAAATGGCAGGAAGTCTAAAAATGCAGTAAGCAGTGCTAGCAGAGAAGAATATTTAACATGCAGGATAAGGCCAAAAATAATCCATAATATAATGAATACAACTATCATAATTTTAAAGCATGCCTTTAAATATCCTGCTAGAGCACGGAAACAGGCATCCATTGCCATATCCCAAAAGTTTTTAACTCCCGTTGGAATCAACTGCCGTACTTCATTTTTTATCCATTCTCTTTTTGTGACAAAGAAGTAGGATAACATTAAAGTAAGTATAGTTAAAACAAAACCGTCAATTACTGAGCTTGCTACAGAGCCTACAGTAGAAAAGGCAGAATCGCTCAGCGAATTTAAAAAAGAAGGTACAATATCATTAAATTTACTGCTTGCCTTATTTAAGACTTCCTGGAAATCTCCTGGTATAAATTTGAATGTCTTATGAAGGTTCTCTAAAGATTCCTGCAGGTCTGTGACTGCCTGGGTATAAATTTCCGGTAAATCTTTCAGAAGAGAGAAAACTTGCTGGGCTGTAACTTTTACAATTAGAAAAAGCAGCCCGCCAACCAGCAGCAGTACAAATATAATTACGATTGCTGAACCATGTTTCCTCATTATTTTTATCTTGTCTTCTAAAAATCCAACCATTGGATTTGCAATTGATGCAATAATCCATGCAATAAGAAGCGGCATAAAAAACTGTAATAGTTTTGGGCCGCATAATAACACAAGTAATACGGTAAGAGTGCTGACTAATAAATCTACGCATATTTTCTTGTGTAATTCTCTTTTTCCCTCATCCCCCATGAAAAACCCTCCATTTCCATTAGAAACTGAATATTACTATTACTAAGGCGGTTAAAATTTGTTCGATACTTAACCAACTTAGTAATATGTACGAAATTTTCTTTGTGTAACTATAGCATACTTTGTAATAACGTACAATAAACAGAATCTTAATTCTTCCTTAGTTTTTCATGTATGGTTATCGCATTCTATGGCGTATCTGAGACTGAAACAGGTCAGGCACAAGCACCGAAATTAATCCTTTTGATGCGAATAGCCGCCATATATGGCCGTGAATAAAGAAATATGTTATGGTTTGGTACAGGTGGTGCCGTCATAATTGTTTTCAAGCCATTTTGCGACGCCGTCGCTGTCATTTCCTTCTATTACTGCGGTTGCCTTTTCCTTTAACTCACAGACTGCATTTTCTACGGCATAACATTCATCTGCGATAGAGAACATGTCAATATCATTTTTGCCATCCCCGAATACTACCAGCCTGTCGCATTTCAACCAGTCTTTAAGCTGCAAGATTGCATTAGACTTTGATGCTGCCTTTGGCATAATTTCCAGCCATTGTTCTTTGGAATAAATATCCTGCTGGTAAACACAATGGAAGATGTCCTTGTATTTTAGGTAAAAGGGCGCTAATAATTCAGGTTCATCAATACAGGTAATATAGAAACAGTCTCCATTAACCAATTCGTCTGCTGTGGAAACTGGATTGGAGCGCAAATCGCCTTTTCTGTTATTAAGGAATAGCCGCATCCCCCGTGTACATTTGTCTTCTATAAAAGAAAATTGCTCTTTCCCATGATTATATGAATATACTATAGGATAGATATTATGCTTGAATAGTTCGGAAAATACAGTGTTAATGGAATTATCAAAATAATTGGAAATCATAATTTCTTCTGTGGCATTATGAATAACAAATGCTCCATTATATACAATTAGTGGAATATTTGCATTTATGCCGTGTGTAACTTTCTTGGAGGTAACAATAGATCTTGCTGTTGCATAGGAAAAAAGCATTCCCTGCCGTGTTAAGCGGTTAATTGTTTCATTTGTATAGGGTGAAGTGCGTTCGTTGCTTCTAAGTAATGTACCATCTAAATCTGATACATATAATGTTCTCCTTTGCAGCTTTTTGTCCATATCTGATGCCATGCCCTTTCTCGGTTAATTAAGATTGTGGTTGTGCTGCTTATATTTTAATAGAATTAAACGGATATTACAATAGTGCAAAAAAATGGCAGCGTGAAGAATTACGAAATACATCCAGTAAAAAGCAATTTTTAGCACGCTCTAGCTAAATAAATTTGATTGTGTTATGATAGTGTTGCTTTGGATGTTATTTAATGCCAGAGAGGGGAATGCTAGTTATAAAATTTGTGGGAGGAAGCAGATGGATCTGATAACAATGACAATTGAAGAAATGCGTATGACAATGGAGAAACAGTTATTTGACCGTAAAAGTGCAAGAATTGAGGCGACAGCAATTGCTGCGCCAATGATTGCTTTTGCAAATGCCGATGGTGGGCTGTTGGCTTTAGGTATAGAGGATAATGGTGAAGTTACAGGAATAGATGATTATTTAAAAAATGTAAATGAGATTCTTAGGGCGCCTATTGATTTTTGTCAGCCGTCCATTATGGTTGAAACGGAAATAATAGATTGTACAGATAGCAGAGGCAGAGAAAACCATATATTATTGATTAAAATTCCACAAAGCAGTGAGCTTCATGCAAATCATCGTGATGAAGTATTTTTACGTGTTGGCGATAAATCAAAAAAACTTACATTTGATGAAGGACTTCAGTTGATGTATGCCAAAGGGGCAAGATATTATGAAAATGAGCCAGTATATGGAAGCACTATAGATGACATTGACATGGCGGTGGTAGAAGAATATTGTCACAAAATTGGATATAGGAAGTCACCGCAAGAATATATTAAACAAAATAAAAAATTTATTGTTGATGTTAATGGACGACAAGAGATGAGTGGCGCTGCAATTTTGCTATTTGGCAGGAATCCTCAATTGTTTTTTGAACGCGCCAGAGTGCGCTTTATAAAATATGAAGGTACAGAGGTCAAGGTTGGAGCGGATATGAATGTGGTAAAGGACAGGATATTTGAAGGGCGTATCTTGGATTTAGTTGAAACGACAATTGATTTTGTTAGGAGTCAAATAAAAGAATACACTTATTTAGGTCCAGACGCCGGGTTTGTCACTGAACCAGAGTATCCGGAATTTGTGTGGAAGGAAATAATTGTCAATGCAATTGCTCATCGTGATTATAGTATTAAGGGCACTGACATTCAAATTAAGATGTTTGATGATCATATTACAGTAGAGAGTCCAGGGAGGCTTCCTGGAATTGTCCGTTTGGACAATATGAGAGAAATTCATTTTTCGCGTAATCCTAAGATTGCATCTCTGCTTCTGGAATATGAATATGTACGTGAATTTGGTGAGGGGATTGACCGTATGTACTTTGAAATGGAACAGGCGGGATTGCCGGAACCGGAATATCGGACAGAAGCTTTTATGGTATATGCAACAATTAAAAACAAAAAGGCTATGATAGCCTCAAAAACTGATAACACCCAAGATAGCACCCAAGATAACACCCAAGATAACACCCAAGATAAAATATTGGAGTACTGTAAGACACCAAGGAGCAAAAATGAGATTACGGCATTTTTGGGGTATAAAGATGCAAAGAATATTGCAAAAAATCATATAAAACCACTTGTTCGGTCAGGTAAATTGGTTATGACAATCCCAGATAAGCCAAATAGTAAAAATCAAAAATATGTAGTGAGAAATGGTAATAATATTGGAGTATCAAAATAGAGTAAATTCACTGGAAACAATTCCTTAGTTCAAATTATGAATTGTAATTGTCTATTCATGATTTTTTCATAATCTTTCCCCAATTTTGCCATTGTCTCCCATTATTCTGGTAAATAAAGAAAATTACTTGTTAAAACAGATTTTTTCCGATATGATATATTATAGGAAACAAAACCAGTTTCCTATAATCAATTTGCGGCACAAAAGCATGTGCCTTTTATCAGAACAAAAATCGGTTCTGATAAGCTATATTATGAAAAGCAAAAACGGCTTTTCATAATCAGATTTGCGGCACAAAAGCATGTGCCTTTTATCAGAACAAAAATCAGTTCTGATAAGTTATATTACAGATATTTTTGACAACCGAAATAAATGCAGCTTTCGGGGAAAGGACAAAGCATGAAGCGAAGAAAATTAAATGCAGCAACAGGTATTTTATTGACGGCGGGCGTGGTAATAAGTACAGTTGTTCCGCCGGCAGGGCCTGCTTCTGCTGATACAGACAAAGATTTGTTTTCACAATTCAGCACAGTCAGCCGTGAATATGATTCTGTGAATGATGGGCTGGTGCGGTATCATTATGTAGATGAAAATGGGGACGCCATAGATTTAGATTCCAGCCCAAGAAGCCGTTTTTTTTCTAAAAAGGCTGTTAATGTGCCTTCTTCCTATGATTTAAGGATGGAAGATGGGGTGACGCCAATTAAAGACCAGGGTGTTACTGGAAGCTGCTGGGCGTTTGCCGCAATCAAATCTCTTGAGTCCAATCAGATTATAAAGAAGCAGCAGACAGCAGACAGTATTGATTTGTCAGAAAGCCATCTTTCATGGTACACATATCATCCGTCCTTTATAGCTGATGACTTACTATATGGGGAAGGGATTCAGACTCCAGGCGCTGGGAATACTTCTGCATATATGGATGGCGGAAATTCAGTATTGGCAGCGTTTACCCTTGCACGGTGGTCTGGGGCAGTTAAGGAAGAGAGCGCTCCATTTACGGCTGACAACCGCACTGAATTAAATACGATGGCTAATGGGATGGCAAAAAAAAGCGATTCCCTGCATTACCAGAATGATTATAAGCTGACGGATGCTATTTGTTATGATAATGCCTCTTTAGAGCAGGTGAAATCCGCCATTATGGAAAATGGCGCAATGAGCGTAGCTTTTTATTACGAGCCTAAATTTGACCATCAATCCGCTGACAAGGACATTGCTTATTACCAGGAAAAGTTTACTGGTAAAAATGCTATTGACCAGGCGAACCATTGTGTAACTATTATTGGCTGGGATGACAATTATTCACGGGAGAATTTTGGCAGTTATAAGCCTTCCTCAAATGGCGCGTGGCTGATTGCAAACAGTTATGGGGATGATTTTGGGAAAGAAGGGTATTTCTGGATGTCTTACGAAGAGCCATCGCTGACAGAATATTATTCTTTTATTTCCACGACTGCTGATACATATGATAATAATTATCAATATGATGGTTTTGGGTGGGGTGATGCAGTTGCTTTGAGAGAAAACGATAAAACAAAGGCTGCTAATATTTTCAGGGCAAATGCAGGTTTTCAGCAAACTTTGAAAGCAGTTGGGATGTATACCGTTTCGGATAATCAGCCATATACTATTAAGATATACCGCCATGTAAAGGCGGGAAAACCGACAAGCGGTACCCTGGCAGCCACGATTTCGGGGACACAGGAATTTGAAGGATATCATACTGTGGCAGTTCCGCAGCCTGTATCTTTAAATGCAGGGGAGCGTTTTTCCGTTGTAATTATTTATGACAGCACAAATGATGATAATGGGTTTGTCCCTTTGGAGGGGGAAAGTTACCATAATTTCAGTTATAACCTCTCTTACCAGTCGAATCTGGGAGAAAGTTACCTCTATGCAGAACTTAGCAATAATAAATGGGGATGGCTGGATGTGAGCCAGTACGGGAAAAACAATGTATGTCTGAAAGCGTTTACAACAAACGGGCAGCCTGTTGGCTCTGTTTCCTTTAAACCTTCCAAAGTAACCCTGGGGGAAAATGAGACATATACTGCAAACCCGTCCATAAAAGATATTACAGATAAGTCTTTGTCATGGAAAAGCAGTGACAAAAATATTGCATCTGTCAGTAAAAAAGGAAAGGTAACGGCCAAAAAAGCTGGCACTGCAACAATTACGGCAGTCTTGACTTCGGGGCGTTCTGGAAGTTTTCAGGTAATTGTGAAAAAGGCGCCTTCCAAAATAACGGTATCACCAAAACGGAAGACGTTACGGTTAAAAAAGAGTTTTCAGATTAAAACTTCCCTTCCTTTGGGCAGTGCAAGCAACCAGATTAGCTATACATCATCTAATTCTGCTGTTGCCAAAGTAAATGCTTCTGGTAAAGTAACAGGCCGGAAAAAAGGGACAGCCGTAATTACAGTAAAAACCTTTAATAAAAAGAAAGCCATAATTACAGTAGTTGTTCGTTGAAAAAAGAATGGCCGTGAATAGTGGCAAGTAATTCCTTATCACATAAATATGTTTTGAAATACACTTAAAAATGCAGGAGGAAACTTTAGGGTTTCTCCTGCATTTTTTGATACGAGGCGAAAAACTCAGGGCACATATCCAAAAGAGTATTTTCTCCGGTTTCTGTACGGAAAAGGTCAAGCACCGGTTTCATAACCTGCTCAAATTTTGCCTTATCTTTAGATAAGCTTAAAATCTCTGCGGTGTTGACTGCGTCTGACAGTGCGGTATGTTCTGCGCCAGTAAATTCATAGTCTGCAGCGGCAACTGCCTGTTTTAGTTTAATCTTTTTTTCAATTCCTAAAAGACGGCTGTATTCCTGCTGGAAATCATTCCAGTTCACTTCCATTTTCCTGATAATTCCGCCTTTATATTCTTTAAATTCAGCTTCATTCTGAAACTGTCTGATATCTGACATACTCCATGAATAATACTGCGTTTTTCCTTTTCCAATCCATTTTGCAAAATCATCCATTGCTTCCGCAAATTTGGGCGCTCCGACAAGTTTATCATCAGTAATTCCTGTCAGTTGGATAATTTTTTCATCCATCTTTCCAAAATCAGGTGATACATATGTCTGGTAAGTGTCAATTACATGAAATGCTCCATTCATTTTTACCGCGCCGATTTCAATCAACTCACTTGACAATTTATAAGAATCCCTGATTTGCTTTGTTATTTTATTCATTTCTAAATCAATCACAATATGATTCACAAATGCACTTCCTTCCAACAATTTTTACTATCCGTGACCGTTTTTTTCATATAACAGTCTTTTGCCTGCCGCATGTCCTGTCTATTATAACATGAAATCATTATCTTGGCATCTTTCCGTATACAGCTCTAAATATGGTTATTCTACATTTTTCTTCCCCAATATATGGTGCATGTTAAAGTTTTTGCACATTTTTTATTAAATATGCACGAAAACTTTTCGGCCATATTAGTATAATTACCCTCTATATCCGCTGGTTGTATTGCTTGTTCTGATATTTTTTGTTAATATTTACTTAATTTTTTTTGGATTGTTCCGATTTTTTGTGCGTTTTTTATAGCTTTTTTCTTCCGAATTCTGACAGAAAATTGACGGAATCCTCCAAAAATGGTAAACTTAAGGAGCACTTAAGGCAATTATCTGGTATAATCAGATAATTTAGTAGAAAGGTATAGGTGAAACATGAGTCAAGCGGATATTAAAAAAGTAAAATTATCAGTAGATAAAAATGTCGGAAGCAAGGTAAAAATCCGTGCTAACCGCGGAAGACACAAAATTGACGTCACCGAAGGAATTATCAGTGAAACGTATTCGAGCATCTTTCTTGTGGAAGTCATTAATAAAATAGATGACTCTACACAGAAAATCTCTTTCAGTTATACTGATGTATTAACAAATGATGTTCAGATGCAATTAATCTAAGCAGCGGACAAGCCATATAGCTTCGTTGTGTAGCAGCAATTCCCTATAGATTAAAATATGTATCAGGCGCCAGGCAGCTCGTTCTGGCGCCTTCTGCATTCTTTATATTATAGGAAACCATGTGCTGTGCTGTAGTGGTTGTTGGTTTTTAAAATTTCATGGTAATTGTGGTTCCCATTCCTTTTTTACTGGAGATTTTAAGTCTTCCCCCAAGCTCTTCTACATTATGGTTAATTACGTCCATTCCAACACCCCTGCCTGAATATGCGTTTGCTTTTTTTGTGGTTGTTACACCGCTTCGCAGCATAAGTTTAAAGATTTCCTTTTCTGTATATTCATTTGCAGGTTTTTCCAAAATTCCATTTTTTTGTGCTGCTTTTAAAACTGCTTTCGTATCTATCCCAGCGCCATCATCTTTTACGCTGACTTCCAAGTTACCGTTTTCTGTCCCAAATTTCAGCTTAATCAGCCCCATTGGAGATTTGCCAAGCCTTTCCCGCGTGTCCGAATCTTCAATGCCATGATCAACTGCATTGCGGATTAGGTGGATTAATGCACCAGAGATTTTTTCTCTTTTTTCGCTTTCTACCAGAGTTTCTTCTCCTTTTATTAAGAGTTTCACCGGTTTGCCAAGTTCATCTGACATCTCGTCAACTACTATCTCCATTTTACGGGCAACTGGACCAAAATCTGTATTGACAAGTTCCTTTTTTGCCTCTTCTAAATCACCTTGAATCCTGCGCAATTTTTTTAATTGCCGTTCACTAAGTATAAATTGATTATTTTCTGTAAGCGAATATTCCAAAGCATCTGTCAGCCGGAGTAAATCCCTGGACGCCTGGCAGATTTTGTCCCTTGCATCATCGGAAAGCATATATTTCCGCTTATTTTTTTTCTTTTTCGGGATGGACAGGGATTCTTCCTTTTGGCTGGAATTATCCGAATCTGTATTCTTTTCTTTTGAACCTTCCCCTGTATCAGAAGAGGAAGCATTTGTATCTGTTGCACTGGCAATATAAAAAACCTGCCTGCGCGGCTTGGCAAGTTTTTGCTGATATTCCTGCCGCTCATCATCCTGCATCTGGTCAGTCATTTCCGTTGTATACTCTTTAATTTTCTGCTTCAAATCCTGCGCATCGCCATCAGGTGTTTTTCCCTGGGGGAGTTTATCTGTCTCATTTTCAAAAAAGTCCAGATATTCGCCGATAATCCCGGAAAAACGTTTCGTATCTTTAATTTTTTTATCTCCGCCGCGAAAACAATATAACAGGCTTTCCAATGTACTGCTAAGCTCAGCCATCTGTTCATATAACATCATAGCAGAATCTGCTTTGAGTGTATGGACACCGCGGAAAAGCTCTTCTACAACTTCCTGTCCGTAACCTTCCTCTGGCTTAACCATAAGGCTCTTTCGCATATCGCACAAAATTCCGCTACTTTCGTCATAAAACATTTCTGTCATCGAATCCAAAACAGTCACCCTCCTTTTGTACAATTATCACATTTCAGTACAGCATCCTAACCTGTAATGCAGATATTTTCTGCCTGCGTTTATACATTTGCCCCACAGCATTTTTTGTACTTTTTGCCGCTTCCGCATGGACATGGGTCATTTCGTCCAATTTTTTTCCCTTTAACAATGGTACCGGACTTTTTCTGTTCACGGTATAATTCTTTCCGTCTCTCTGCAGAAAGCAGGCTGTCCCATGCAGGCAGTTCATAAAGCCAGTCAGCTTTTGCCTCTACCATATTATAGTACAGCTTCTCTAAATCAATGTCCAGAGAAATTATCGTATCTTCTGTCATTTCTTCGATGGGATTTGCTTCTTTCAGGCTTTCGTTGATTCCATCCAGAAAACCTACCATATACCGAAGTTCTATGTTATATCTTTCAGAAAGTTCCTTAACAGTACCAGTGACAATGTCTGAAGGGCTGGCTAACAGCTCTTCATAAATTGCTTTTTCTTCTTTAAAATATTTATCCCAGATTGCCTTTCCGGCAGGGGAATCAATCTCTACTCCATATGCATATTCTCTCCAATCCTGTAATAATCCCATGATTATATCCTCTCTTTATATATTTTTTTCAGGACATGCGGGAAATGTTTTCCGGCGATGCCCTGGAGTGTTCCTGAATACATTTTCTAATATTTTAAATTTGTAGGCGGCATAGCAACAGCCTGAAATAAAACTAAATAATTGATTATGATTATAACATTCAAGCTGGTATTGGTCAATGGCATGTTGGGATGAATAGCTGTGAATCGTATCAGACCAGGGTGTTTATTAGAGGAGGTAGGAGAAGAGGGTGGCTACAAAAACGGTAAGCAAGCCTGAGACAGCAATACTTAAGCTGCTCATTGCCCCTTCTATTTCCCCTAATTCCATTGCTTTTGCCGTCCCTACCGCATGGGCAGAAGAACCGATTGCAATTCCTTTCGCAATTGGCTCTTCTATTTTAAAGACTTTGCAGACAATATCTGCCGTAATATTTCCAAAGACTCCGGTAATTATAATTACCGCAACGGTTATGGTAACAATTCCGCCAAGTTCTTGGGAAACTCCCATTCCAATTGCAGTGGTGATAGATTTTGGGAGCAGTGTCACATATTCTTTGTGGCTTAGTCCAAACAAAACAGATAAAGCCAGTACACAGACGGCGCTTGTGAGGACGCCGGAAAAGATACCGGCAAGGATTGCGCGTACATTCTGTTTTAGCAGTTCAAATTGTTCATATAATGGTACTGCCAGGCATACCGTTGCCGGCGTCAGGAGATAGCTTAAATATTTTGCGCCTTCATTATATGTTTTGTAATCAATGTGAAATAAGGATAAAATCAAGATAAGGGTTATAATAGAAAAAAGAAGTGGATTGAATATGGCTAGCCCACATTTTTTCCTGATATATACGCCGGCTTCATATGTGACAAAACTAATCATTACCCCAAAAAACAGGGAGTTTAGTAAAATATCATTCATTTTTTTCTGCCTCCAATGTCTTTTTCTGCCCACAATGGCGGATTACACCTTGTGTTACTTTTCCAGATACCGCCATTACTACAATTGTAGAAATGATTATAATAATGGCGGTTTTTACTAAAATCGGGTAAAGTACGCCCCATGATTCCAATAGCCCGACGCCTGCAGGAATAAACATCAATGGCATGATTTCAATCAGGTATTTTGCTGTTTCCTTTACAGAGGACAGGCGGATTATGCCTGTTTCCAGGCATAGGAACAGCAGAACCATCCCATAAATGCTTGCCGGTACTGGTAATGGCAAAATTTCTTTTAATAGTTCGCCGATAAAAGAAATTGCAAGAATCAGGGTAAATTGTTTTAAATATTTCATAAAAATACTATGCCCTTTCGTAACCTGCGAATTTGTGCCTGCGCTTCTGGCTTTAACCGAAAAGCGGTTAACATAATTCTTGTTCTACTGCCTGCAGTGCTGCACTTACTACCTTATCCATATCATAATAACGGTATTCACCCAGGCGCCCTCCAAAAATAATATTTGTTTCCTTTTTGGCTGCTTCCCTATATGTTGCGGCAAGGGCTTCATTTTTTTCATTATTTACCGGATAATATGGCTCGTCCCCTTTTTTCCATTCGCTTGGATATTCCCGCGAAATTACGGTTACAGGCTGTGCTCCAAATTCAAAATGTTTATGCTCAATAATGCGGGTGTAAGGGACTTCACGTTCTGTATAGTTGACTACAGCATTTCCCTGGTAATTTTCGATTGGAAGCAATTCCTGTTCAAAACGCACAGAGCGGTATTCTAAAACACCATGCTGGTATTGGAAATAGCGGTCCAGCATCCCTGTGTAAACTGTTTTTTTAGCAATATCAGGATATTTTTCCCTGTAATCAAAGTAATCAGTGTTTAGCAGCACATCGGAGCCTTCCAGCAGTTTTTCTACGATTTTTGTATAGCCGCCAATTGGAATTCCCTGATACCTGTCATTAAAATAGTTATTGTCATATACAAAGCGGAGTGGAAGCCGTTTGATAATAAAGGCTGGGAGATCTTTACATTCCCTCCCCCATTGTTTTTCAGTGTAACCTTTTACCAGCTTTTCGTAGACATCCCGCCCGACAAGGGAAAGCGCCTGTTCTTCCAGGTTTGCAGGCTCTGTGATTCCGAGTTCTGCAATTTGCTTTGCAATAATATCTTTTGCTTCCTGTGGTGTTTTAATCCCCCACATCTTACTAAAAGTATTCATATTAAATGGCATATTATACAGTTCATCTTTGTATACTGCTATTGGGGAGTTAATATAATTATTAAATTCAGCAAACTGATTTATATATTCCCATATTTTCTTATCTGAAGTATGGAAAATATGCGCCCCATATTTATGCACATGGATTCCCTCAATATTTTCACAATAAATATTTCCCGCAATATGTTCCCTTTTATCAAGGACAAGGCACTTTTTCCCTTTCCCTGTCATTTCGTGGGCAAATACTGCACCGAATAACCCGGCGCCAGCGATTAAATAGTCATATTTCATTTTTCTGTTCCTTTCTATTCAGATAACTTTTCTGTTACAGTTCACTCCGTGTCCAGTAACACTTTTCTTCCATTATTATACCCTATTTGTCAAGAAAGGCTTGCAATATACCCCCACCGGGTATATAATATGGGTGTTTGGTTATACTTGGAAAAAAGGAATTACATGCTTAAAGGAGAAAAAAGGAATACTATGACAGAAAACAATAATTGCTGCAAGCGGACAAAAGAGCGTTCGGAAAAGGAATATAAGGATCTCCAAAACCGTTTAAGCCGGATTGAAGGGCAGGTGCGTGGTGTAAAGAAAATGTTGGAAAACAATGCGTACTGTCCGGAAATTTTAGTTCAGGTTTCCGCAATTAATGCTGCTTTAAACAGTTTTAATAAGGTCCTGCTTGCCGAACACATAAGGACATGTGTAGTAAATGACATACGGGAGGATAAGACGGAAACGATAGATGAACTTGTCACGACACTGCAAAAACTGATGAAATAGTGAAAGGAGGAACTGGTATGGAACAGTATACCGTTACAGGTATGAGTTGTGCTGCCTGCAGCAGCCGTGTTGAAAAAGCGGTATCTAAAGTTGCAGGGGTTACAGCATGTTCTGTCAGCCTGTTAACAAATTCTATGGGAGTAGAGGGGACGGCTGCTGCTGAGGCCATTATTGCAGCGGTTGAAGATGCAGGTTATGGGGCTTCCCCAAAGTCTGCTTCTAAAAGCCGAAGTGATACAGTGGATGACAGGGAAGACTTTCTGGAAGATAAGGAAACGCCAATATTGAAAAGACGTCTGGCCGCTTCACTTTGCCTTTTGATTCCGTTAATGTATTTTTCAATGGGTCATATGATGTGGAACTGGCCGGTTCCTTCTATATTAAATAATAACCATATTGCAATGGGACTGATTCAGCTTCTTTTGACAACTGCCATTATGATTGTAAACCAGAAATTTTTTATCAATGGATTTAAAAGCCTGCTGCACCGTGCGCCCAATATGGACGCCCTGGTTGCTTTAGGGGCAGGAGCTTCTTATATTTATAGCACATATGCGCTATTTGCTATGACAGATGCACAGCTTCGCAATGACTCCCATGCGGTTATGGAATATATGCATGAGTTTTATTTTGAATCTGCCGCAATGATTCTGGCGCTTATTACAGTTGGAAAAATGCTGGAGGCGCATTCTAAAGGGAGGACGACGGATGCATTAAAGGGTCTGATGAAGCTTGCCCCGAAAACTGCTGTTGTAGAAAGGAATGGGCAGGAAACAGAAATCCCAATTGCGGAAGTGAGGACGAAAGATGTCTTTGTAGTCCGTCCTGGGGAAAATATCCCGGTGGACGGCATAGTATTGGAGGGAAGCAGTGCGGTCAATGAATCTGCGCTGACTGGGGAAAGCATTCCGGTTGATAAAGCTGCTGGTGACAATGTTTCTGCAGCAACGTTAAACCAGTCCGGTTTTTTGCGTTGTGAAGCTACAAGAGTTGGGGAAGATACGACGCTTTCCCAGATTATCCAGATGGTAAGCGATGCTGCAGCAACAAAAGCCCCTATTGCAAAAATTGCCGATAAAGTATCAGGGGTATTTGTGCCGGCAGTCATTGCAATTGCTGTTATTACGACTGCCGTCTGGCTGCTTGCAGGGCAGACGATTGGTTTTGCACTGGCACGTGGAATTTCAGTCCTTGTGATTAGCTGCCCGTGTGCGCTTGGGCTTGCAACTCCAGTTGCGATTATGGTAGGGAATGGAATGGGGGCCAAAAACGGCATAATGTTTAAAACTGCTGTTTCTATGGAAGAAACAGGCAAAGTCCAGGTAATTGCGCTGGATAAGACAGGCACAATAACAAATGGGGAACCGAAAGTTACAGATATTATTCCGGCAGAGGGAGTAGATGAAAAGGAGCTTCTGAATTTGGCTTATGCTTTGGAACAAAAGAGCGAGCATCCTCTGGCGCGGGCGGTTCTTAGTCTTGCAAAAGAGCGGCAGATAGAGAATACGGCAGAAATTACGGATTTTCAGGTTTTCCCTGGAAATGGTCTTTCTGGGATGCTTGGAAATGAAACCCTTTCTGGAGGAAACTTGAAATTTATAGAACAGAAGGCCAAAGTAAGCGATTCCATCCGTCAAAAAGCCTCTGCTCTGGCGCAGGAAGGGAAAACGCCGCTCTTTTTTGGCAGGAATAATTCTTTGGTGGGGATGATTGCGGTTGCAGATGTTATTAAGGAAGACAGCCCGCAGGCAGTGCGGGAGTTACAGAATATGGGAATCCATGTTGTGATGCTGACGGGGGACAATGAACGGACCGCCAATGCAATTGGTAAACAGGCAGGCGTGGACGAGGTGATTGCCGGGGTTTTGCCGGATGGAAAGGAAAATGTTATCCGTTCCCTGAAAAAACGTGGAAAAACAGCAATGGTTGGGGATGGCATCAATGACGCCCCTGCACTGACAAGGGCAGATACCGGAATTGCAATTGGGGCAGGTACTGATATTGCGATTGACGCCGCTGACGTGGTATTGATGAAAAGCCGTCTGAGTGACGTTCCGGCGGCGATACGGTTAAGCCGCGCAACTTTGAGAAATATCCATGAAAATCTTTTCTGGGCATTTTTCTATAATGTCATTGGGATTCCTCTTGCAGCAGGCGTTTGGTATCCGCTGCTTGGATGGAAGTTAAATCCAATGTTTGGGGCAGCAGCAATGAGCCTTTCCAGCTTTTGTGTCGTTACAAACGCCCTGAGGCTGAATTGGTTCAATATGCATAATACAAAAAGAGACAAGAAAATCAAAGCAAAACAAAAACAGGAGGTAACTATGGAAAAGACATTAAAAATTGAAGGAATGATGTGTGGACACTGCGAGGCAAGGGTGCAGAAATGCCTTGAAGCATTGTCAGAGGTAGAAAGCGCCAATGTAAGCCATGAATCTGGGACTGCCGTTGTTACATTAAATGCAGATGTTGCGGACAGCGCCCTGCAAAAAGCAGTAGAAGACCAGGATTATAAAGTGCTTTCTATTCAGTAACCAATGCAGATGATTATGCTGTGGTAAAGGTGCGAAGCCTTCCCAGGCATGGAATACTGTGCCTGGGGAGGCTTTTGATATATTTGGGAAGAACATCTGTTTCAAACTCTTTCCACTGCAAATTGCATATCAGCAGGAACTTTCTACGATATTTCTTACCCAAATTCCTTTTTTTAGCAAAATAAACCCAACAATAGCCTTTATAATATCCAGGCTGCAGTACAGCGCATATACCGGAAGGATTTCCAATGAAGTAAAATGGACAATGCAGTATGCAAATGGGATTGCTACACACCATGTATAACCGCTGTCAAACATAAAAGTAATCCATGTCCGTCCGCCCGAGCGTATTGTAAAATAGGCAGAGTGGAGAAATGCCTGCAATGGCATTACAGCCGCATTGATGCAAATCATCCTTCCTGCCAGAAGCCGGATTGCCTGGGATGTATTGTACAGCTGTGGGAAAAATCCCGAAACCAGATATAGGATTGTGCTGGTAATTACTGTAACAAATACGGAGAATGTGATAACTTTTGCGGCCGTGTCTCTGGCCTCCTGAAATTCATTTGCCCCCAGGTGCTGTCCAACTAAAATAGAAACACAGCTTCCCATCGCAATAAAGATTACATTGAATAAATTGGCAATTGTACTGGTTATATTAAGCGCTGCAACAACGGACAGGCCGCGTATGGAAAAACACTGGTTAATCATCGCCATCCCGCCTGCCCACAAAACTTCATTTAACATTAAAGGCGAACCCTTTATTAATATTTTCTTTGTCAGGGCGGCCGGAACCTTTAAGGTACGGTATACCCCGATAATAAATGGGTTCTTTTGTTTGTGGAGATGTGTCCATCCCACCACAATGCTGCATTCGGCAACCCTGGAAATTACAGTTGCAATCGCCGCGCCAGCTACTCCGAGCATTGGCGCTCCAAATTTGCCAAAAATCAGGATATAATTTAATACAAGGTTTATAATAACTGCCGCAACCCCGGCTGCCATCGGGATTACGGTTTCCCCGGTCTCGCGCAGGGTGCTGGCATAAATCTGCACAATTACAAATGGAATAATTTCCAGCAGGATAATATGCAGATAGGACATTCCGTATTGAAAGGTTGCGGCAGAATCACCCCCATCGGAAGAAGTAAGGAACATCTGAATCAAATTCTGCCCAAATCCCAGTAAGACTAAAAATGTCAGTGCAGATACTATAATGCCAGTAATTACTTTAAAACGAAACGTATCGCGGATTCCTTTATAATCCCGGCTTCCATAAAACTGCGCCCCAAAAATCCCGGCGCCAGATAACCCGCCGAAGATGAATAAGTTAAACACAAAAACAAATTGGTTTACAATCGCCACGCCTGACATCTGCTCTGTCCCAAGCCGTCCTACCATAATATTGTCCAAAAAGCCTACGAAATTTGTAATGGCGTTTTGTATCATAATCGGTACTGCAAGCCAGAGAAGTTTTTTGTAAAATTGCTTGTTTCCAATTAACTTGCCCATAACCGCTCCTTTCTTTACAGTTCATTAGGAACTGTCCCAAAATAACTTGCCATGAATCGCAACCGCACAGGTGGAAAAGTATTATTGCCCACTATACCATATTATGTGAAAATTACAATAGCATTTTCAAACAATATAAAAGGCTTGGAAGAAGCCCATTTCCAGTCTCCTAACTAACAAATAATTTCCATCGTTTAATGTATTGGACAATTCCAGTAGAATCAATATTTGTCCGTTTTGTGCTAGAACGTGTCAGTTTTCTTATAGTATTCGTTATTTATCCATGTTATATTAAGCCTACAAAGAAATCCGCAGCATTACTTGTGCCGCCTGTGGCGGCACGATGGCAAAGGGTAAACGAAAAAAGAGGAAAGGATAATATGCAAATTATGAAATATCAAAATCCTGTTTTAAGGGGAATGTATCCTGATCCGAGCGTATGCCGTTATCAGGACAAGTATTATATGGTGTGCAGTACTTTTCAGTATTTTCCGGGAGTTCCGGTTTTTGAAAGCAGCGATATGGTAAACTGGAAGCAGATTGGCCACTGCCTGACAAGGCCTTCCCAAATCGGGTTAAGTGACGTCCGCAGTTCCGGCGGTGTATTTGCCCCTACAATCCGCTGCCATGACGGGCGTTTTTATATGGTTACAACAAATGACAGTATTGCGCAGAACTTTTATGTCTATACAGATGATATTTATGGGGAATGGTCGGAACCGATACTTGTTGAACAGGATGGAATCGACCCGTCGCTGTTCTTTGAAGACGGAAAAACATATTTTATCAGCAATGGAAGTGATGAAAAGGGCGTTGGCTGTATCCAGATGTGCGAAATTGATATTGAGACCGGAAAAATGCTGACGCCAAGTAAAGTATTGTGGCATGGCACGGGCGGAAGGTTTTTGGAATCTCCGCATTTGTACCGTTTTGGAGAATACTATTATCTGGTAGAGGCAGAAGGCGGGACAGAGTATGGTCATATGGCAAATTATGCCCGGAGTAAATCAATCTGGGGGCCATATGAATCTTATCCAAACAATCCAGTGCTGACAAACCGAAATCTTGGCGGGTATCTGCTTCAGGCCGCGGGGCATGGTGATATTGTTGAAGATGCAAATGGGAATTGGTGGTTTATGCATCTTGCTTTCCGTCAAATCCAAAAATGGCATACGTTCCACCACCTTGGGCGCGAGACCTGCCTGGTTCCTCTCAATTGGCAGGAAGACGGCTGGTTTACGATGGGGACGGATGGGACTTGCCGGCTGGAATTTGAACTTCCTGATAACGTTGTTTTTAAAGAGCAGGAGCTTTCCTATGAAAAAACATTTGAAAACCTGGATACAAAACTAGACTGGTGTTTCCTAAGGATTCCGGAAAGCAAGAATTACCGTTTTACAGAAAATGCACTGGAGCTTTGTGGAACGGAAACTACTTTGGATGAACCGGCTTCCCCTACATTTGCCGCCATCCGGCAGACAGAATTTGATATTACCCTGCGTTGTGATGTGGAATGTGGGCAGCAGGAGTGTGGCATTTCGTTCTATATGGATGAATTACACCACTATGAGATTGCCGCAAAGCCGGAAGGGGCAGAAAAAACGGCTGTTTTTGTCCGCCAGACGATTGGATGTGTCAGCCAGGAAAGCAGGCATGTTATCTGCGATTCTGCAAAAGTTTCCTTTGAGGTGGCAGCGGAGGCAGAGCAGTATCATTTCTATCTGGTAAATGGAACTGAAAAAGTTCATTTATCTGATGCGTATACCCGTTATCTGTCTTCGGAAGTAGCAGGCGGTTTTACGGGCGTAATGATTGGGTTTTATGCAGTAAACCAGGAAGAATCACAAGAATGGTCGCGTTTTACTGCGCTTTCTATTGTGCATAAGGAATCAGAATAGTTATGGCCGGTTTTGCGCATGATGTTTAGAATGGTCGTGGATAGTAACCATCAATATATCTGATGAACAAGTTTCTGTGCAGCGGATTTGACAGATATCCGCCAAAATGCTAAAATCCTTTATATGCTGCGGCAGAGAAATTTTATATCATTAATAGAGAATAAAAAGCTATGAGGAGAGGCAGATGAACGATAGGAATAAAGACCTTTTTTTTGAAAATGAAGAGGGGGAAATTACAGCAATTACCCTTACTGATGATGATGGCAATACAGTAGAAGTCCAGGTGATGGCGTCAATGGAAATAGAGGATGAAGAAAAGGAATACATCGCTGTTCTCCCTATTGAAGGGACAGAACAGTTTCCAGATGACCAGCTTATTATTTTAATTTATTCTGAAGATGAAGAAGGCAATCCACAATACTGTGGCATATCAGATGAAGAAGAGCTTTTGGAAGTTTCAGAAGCCTTTATGGAATACTTTGCATCAGAAGATGCCTGATAAAAAGGGAATGCGTCTGCATTCCCTTTTTACTTTATAGGAAATTCTGCTGTGATATAGTGGTTAAGGGCGCCTGCGCGGGCGGTGCCCTTTTTACCGCCCAATACTGTAATATTCCACTCCTGCATCTTTCATTTTATGTATATCATATAAGTTCCGTCCGTCATACACAAGCGCGGTATGCATGAGCTTTTTAAATTCTTCAGGTTTTACTTCTTTTATTTCTTTCCACTCTGTAAATACAAAACAGATATGTGCCCCCTGTAAAGCTTCCTGTGCCGATTCGGCATAGTATACTGTACCACGGAGGTTTTCGCCATCTGGATAGAGTTTTCTGAAATTATTTTCTCCTATTGGGTCGTATGCAGAAATATCAGCGCCTGCCTCCAACAATAATTTTACATTATCTAAAGAAGGGGCTTCCCTTAAATCGTCTGTCCCTGATTTGAACGTCAGGCCCAAAACAGCTATCTTTAATCCCTGGAATGTAATCATGCGTTCCGATGCTTTTTTAAATAATCTTGTCTTTTGCTCTAAGTTGACATCTACTGCGGCTTCCACAGTGCGGAGCCTGTATCCGTGCTGTGCTGCCAGATACTTCAAAGCTTTTGTATCTTTTGGGAAACAGGAGCCGCCATAACCAATGCCGGCATTTAAAAAACGGTCTCCAATTCTCCTGTCATATGACATTCCCAGCGCTACATCTTCAATATCTGCGCCAACCAGTTCACAAAGGTTAGCGATATCATTCATATAGGATATTTTCAGTGCCAGGAAATCATTGGAGGCATATTTAATCATTTCGGCAGAACGGCGGTTCACAGATACTACAGGCGGTTCAAAATTCTGATAGACTTCCCGTAATAGTTTCTCTGCCCATTCTGATTCCGTGCCGATAATAATACGGGCAGCGTGGAATGTATCATGCACTGCTGTCCCCTGTGCCAGAAATTCGGGATTTGACGCTACCTCTACGTGTACATCATGAGTTAAAAAATCATGAATAAACTGTTCTACTTTATCATTTGTCCCAATCGGGACAGTGGATTTTACAACAACAAGACAATCATGTTCTATCGTTTCAGCAATTTGCCTGGAAACTCCTGCTATGTAAGAAAGGTTTGCGGAACCGTCTGGCTGCTCTGGCGTCCCTACGCCAATAAAAATCACTTCAGCATCACGGTATGCTGCCTTGTAATCTGTTGTATAGTGAAGGTTTCCGGCAGCATAATTTTTTTGCATTAAGCCTTCCAAATCAGCTTCGTAAATCGGGGATACGCCTGATTTCATAAGCTCTATCTTCTTTTCATCTACATCTACACAGGTAACGTCATGCCCCATTTCGGCAAAACATACGCCTGCAACTAAACCTACATATCCTGTACCTGCAACTGATATTTTCATTTTTTTCCCTGTATGGCAGTGAAAGTTTGTGTGTATTTATCCAAACCATACATTCCTTTCTCTTTATGCTCGCCTGCTTTTCAAACGCGTTTTAGTAATGCCAAAAAGTATTGCTGGTGTGCTGCAGGCTTCTGAAAAGTATAACATAACTTGGTTTTCAAAGCAATGGAAAAGATTAGCTGCTCTGCTTTCTCATACTGCATAATTATGGAAAATATATCCAAAGGGAAAATCATTTTTTGTTTGTTTCTACAATTTTAATACCATTGACTGTGATTAGTAACCTGGAATTGTAACTATTCAGCCTTGCGGCTTCATAGTTACACAGCAGTGCTTTCAGCACTGTTGATGTACACATTTTGCACAAAATGCGTGCAAAATGGCACCGTAAAACTCATATTTTTGACAAAAAACATGTCAAAAATCCTCGCATTTTATGGAAGGCTGAATTGTAACCTGGAATTAGCCATGAGTAGTAACTTTTTATTGACAAATGTTATAGTATCAGATTATAATAAAAGAACAAATGTTTGATTCGCGAAAGAATTTTTTAGTTTTGATTTTAAATGCTAAATTTTTGGTTTTGATATAAAATGCTAATTTTTTAACAGGATAAGTGTGTTATAGTATGTAAACATACCCCATGTTTCTGGTTATAGGTGTTTTGGCCTGTTTTTCTCAAAAAGGCTCAAATTACACTTTAGGGTTGCGTTAGGTTCATAGGGTATTTGCAGCCTGCTGTAAGCAGTATATGCAGTATCAGGCAGTTTGGCAGAGAAGCTTACGGCCTTGGGGAGGTGGTGAAGGTTATGAAAAATGAAAATATGAAAATGGGTGTTGGGAAAAGTATCTGTTATATGCTGAAGACAATCTGGGACGCGGATAAAGGCTGTGTTATTTATTCTTTTTACAAAAACTGCACAGAAGAAGTTTTTTCCAGTTTCTTTGTAATCTCCATGATGCAGATTATTTATGGGTATATTGAAAATGGCAGGCCATATATGGATTTGGTAAAATTTGTCATTCTGTTTTGCAGCCTGCATATTTGCATTCATCTGGCATCAGCAGGCCATGCATATTATATTCGTCTGAAAACCCCAAAAGTTTATGGGCATGTTTTTAATAAAGTAATTGAAAAAGCAACCCATATAGAATTGACACGGTATGAACAGCCTGATTTTTATGATCAGTTTTCGAAGGCGCTGGATGAGTGCCTGGTAAAAGCGATGGAAGGGCTTCGGCTTTTTACATGGGCAATGGGCTGCTTTTTATCAACAATAGCGGCGATGCTGATTGTGGCAAAATCCGACCCCGTTATACTGCTTTTTTCGGGGATATCAGTGATTACGTCCTTTCTCTGCGGGAATATAATCAACCGTTATCAGTACCAGCTTCGCGATGAGGAGACAAAAGATAAAAGGACGATGGAGTATATAAAGCGCGTATTTTATGAAAAGAAATACGCTGGGGAAATCAGGCTGTATTCAATTAGGAAGCTGCTTTTTGGGAAATATGACAAAAGCCTTGGCAGTTTATGCGAGATTAATAAAAGGCTGTACCGGAAGATTATTTTTTATAAAGCGTTGCAAAATATTCTTCTGTTTGGGATAACCTGTCTTTGTACTTATCTGTATGTAGCTTTTGTTATTAAGACAACAGGGGTTAGTAAAATCGGTATATATGTGGCGTTAGTCGGAAGCATAGAGTACATTTCATGGAGAATTAAAGCGACGGTTAAAAACTTTGTGGATGCAGGAAAGACATGTGTGTTCATGAATAATTTAGAGGACTTCTTGACAATACAGACGGAAGAAAAAGACGATAGGAAAAAGGTAGCGGGGGAATTAGGTGATATCACTGTGAATCATTTGAATTTTACCTACGCCGGGGCGGATGCACCAGTAATACGGGATTTGTCACTGCACATCAAAAAAGGGGAACGGATTGCCCTGGTTGGGGAAAACGGGGCAGGGAAGACAACGTTTATAAAGCTTTTGATGGGGCTTTACCCGGTGCCGGAAGGAAGCATCTGTATTGACGGGGTAGATATTGGGGAATATAACAGTAAGGATTACCATAGCCATTTTGGTACGGTTTTTCAGGATTTACAGATTTTTGCGCTCCCTCTGTCTCATAATGTGCTGATGAAAGAGCCGGAAAATGAAGGGGAGAGGCAGCTTGTAATCCAGTCTTTAGAAAAAGCGCAGTTTGGCGGGACATTAAAGAAATTGCCCCAGGGGATAGACACCATATTGACAAAGGAATTTGATGACAATGGTTTTGTCTGTTCTGGAGGGCAGGCGCAGAAGATTGCAATTGCCCGGGTTTTTGCCAAAAATCCGGATATTGTGATATTGGACGAGCCTTCCAGCGCGCTGGATCCAATTGCAGAGTATAACATGTACCGCAATATGCTGCAGGTATCAGAGGGAAAAACCGTATTTTTTATATCCCACAGGATGTCTTCGGCAAGGATTGCAGACCATATTTTCTTTCTCGAACAGGGACACGTAGTTGAAAGCGGCACACATAATGAATTAATGGCGCAGGATGGAAAATATGCTAAGATGTTCTGTCTTCAGGCAAAGAATTACAGGGATAAGAATTTGCAGGAAAGTTCAATGGCGAGGGAGGTGTTTGCTATTGAATAGCCAGGAGATGGAACAAAGTGATGAGGATTAGAAGTATTACACGAAGAGGGAGGTGTGTTGCTATTGGATCAGCAGAAAAAGGAAGAGAGGGAAGGGGATAAGCTGAAATTCTCCCGTCTGGCGTCAAATGTCCGTTTTATCCTAAAATATGCTTATGAGATTGATAAAATGGCAGTAATCGGGATTTATGCAGGATATATTGCTTTAGCAGTTATTTTTTCTCTATATAGCTCCCTTTTTTTAAAATATTTTATAGAAATGCTGCAAAACAGAGAAGTTGCGCTGATGCCGGTTCTTTTGTATGCAGCGGTTGGATGTACGATAAAAATCATTGGCGAGATGATTGAAGGCGTCATAGATAGCTGGGCGTGGTATCGTTTTGTCCGTGTTACAGGTGTTTTGCAGCGCAGGCTGCTTGAAAAGGCGGCTAAAATAGATTTGATGTGTTATGATAATAAAGAGTATTTTGATGATTTTGTCATTGCTGCTTCACAGTCGGAGGAAACGATGTATCATGCAATATACAGTACGGCGGCTATTTTGTCCCAGACGGTATCTGTATTTTTACTTGGGGGCATTATTCTTACCATTAACCCGCTGATTGCTGTGTTTCCAGTTGCAGGTTTTATCATTAACTTTATTACGCGTATTAAAATAACGCAGCTTGAGTACGATTATGATATGGAATATAAACGGATTATGCGGAAGGCAGATTATTCCAAAAGGGTTTTTTACCAGCCGGAATATGCAAAGGAAATTAAACTTTCAGGCATCCGTGTTCCCCTGAACAGGCAGTTTAATGAAGCAGTGGCAGAAACGACAGAAGAGGCAAGGGCAATAGGGAAGAAAATTGCCATATTGTCATTGATTGAATGGATTACTGTCTTTACTGTCTTGATGTATTTTTGCCCGCCGGTTTACCTGGGATATCTGGCTTTGGTCAGAAGAAGCATCAGGCTTGGCGATGTGGTGGCAATGAATAATGCGCAGAATAATATAGGAGATTCTTTAAATGGTTTTAATTATGCTATAGTGAGTTTTCAGAGGACGGGGCAGTTTGTGGAACGTTTCCGCAGGTTTATTGATTATGAAATCCATATAGAGGAGCATCAGGGAAGCAGGGAAGTGCCGGAAGGGAAACAGCTTCTGGAGATTAAGGATATGTCTTTCCGTTATGATGGCGCCAAAAAGGATACGCTAAGCCATATAAACATGACAATCCGCCCAGGGGAAAAGGTGGCGTTTGTTGGGGAAAACGGAGCTGGAAAAACGACCTTTGTTAAGCTTTTAATGCGTCTGTATGATGTGACAGAAGGGAGTATAGAATATGGTGGTGAAGATATCCGTAATTACAGTACAAAAGATTACCGTAGTGTTATAGGTGCAGTATTCCAGGATTATCAGCTTTATGGGGCGACCCTGGCAGAAAATGTTGCAATGGATGAAATAAAAGCCGGGGATAAGGAAAATATTACAAAAGCCCTATGCCTTGCTGATTTTGGCAGTAAACTGGAACGCCTGCCAAATGGGCTGGAAACAAATATGACAAGGGAATTTGAGGAGGACGGTACGATGCTTTCTGGAGGGGAATCCCAGAAAGTTGCGATTTCCAGGATGTTTGCAAAAACGGATAAGTTGTCAGTTGCCATTCTGGACGAACCTTCTAGTGCATTAGACCCTTTTGCGGAATATAAGTTAAATAAAAACATGATGCAGCAGACGGAGGATGCAACGGTTATTTTTATTTCCCACCGCCTGTCCACGACAAAAGATGCAGACTGTATCTATATGTTTGAAAATGGCAGGGTTGTGGAAAGCGGGACGCATAGCGAGCTGATGGCGTCGGGAGGCGCATATGCATTTATGTTTGAAAAGCAGGCTCATTATTATCAGGACGAGATAGAGTAGTTAGTCACCTAAGAGTTATGGAATCGCTTCCTTTTGAGGAAGGGGGAATTCTAAAAATGGAAACGAAGGAGATACTGGATGACATTGTAGTTTATATTGAAGAGAATATAGGTGGGAGATTGACAGTTGGGGAACTTGCGGCAGAGGTTTACATTTCCCCGGCACAGCTTCAAAGGCTGTTCCGCATGGAGTTCCAAATGACGGTTGCGGAGTATGTCCGGGTTTGTAAGCTGAAAAAGGCATTGGCGCTTTTGTATGAAACAGACCGTAAGGTATGCGACATTGCTTATGATGTTGGATTTGAACATGAATCCTCTTTTATAAGAAGTTTTAAAAGGGAATTTGGTGTTACGCCTCATGAAGCAAGGAAGCATTCCGGGAATTAATGGAGGTATATGGAGGGCAGGCCGGAAATCATTATGGATACGGCAATTTTTTATCACGTAAAAGAAGAGGCATGTGCTGTCTGCATATGCTTCTTTTGTTACCCAGTAAAATGGCTGCTGCAGCAGCGGCTGACAGCCTTGCTGGCGGGTTTTGCGCATGTTGTATAGAACGGCTGTGAATAGTAATTTATTTTCTGTTATGTTCTGTTTTAGTTTTGCCTTGAATTTTCTCCATGAAACCTATATAATATATTGTCATATATTGTTATTCCTTACAGAAAAAAGAAGGTGGAAAATTGATTAAAGAAAACCAGAGACTGTTAAATATATTACAGATGGTAGTAGATGCGGTAATTATTGCATTTTCTTTCCTGTTAGCTTATAACCTGCGTTTTGACGACACATGGAGCCCTTTGTTCAAGCTTGGCATCCTTGAGCCGACTATTGGCTATGTACGGCCGTTGGAAGACTACGAGACAATGCTGATTCTGCTGATTCCGTGTTACCTGATTTTGTACAGGCTGTTTGGGATGTATGACCCAAAGCGTACAGCCGGGCGGCGCAGGGAACTTTTTAACCTGATTAAAGTCAATGCGCTGGGTCTGATTTATTGTGTGGCTGTCCTGTACCTGATTAAGGAGCCGGATTTTGCGCGTCTATTTCTTTTTATCTTTGCAGGGACAAACCTGTGCATTGATTTTTTGTTCCGCTTATTTGTAATGCGTGTGCTCCGCCAGATGCGCCGTTCCGGGATGAATCTGAAGCATATCCTTCTGGTGGGGTATGGACGTATGGCAGAACGGTATATTGACAGGCTGCGTGTCCATCCAGAATGGGGATATATGGTACACGGGATTCTGGATGATAACCATGAAGTCAATGACACATACCGCAATGTCCGTATTATTGGAAATACCAGCATTTTAGAGGAACTTTTAGCAACAAATAAATATGATGAAATTGCGATTACCCTTAGCATAGATGAGTTTTCCAAGCTGGAGCGTATTGTGGCAGTCTGTGAAAAGTCAGGTGTACACACAAAATTTATACCGGATTATAATAATATTATCCCTACAAAGCCTTATACAGAAGATTTGGACGGTCTGCCGGTTATCCATGTCCGCCATGTGCCGCTGAGCAGTTCTTTTAACAATGCTATAAAACGGATGATAGATATTTTTGGTTCTCTTGTTGCATTGGTGCTTTTTTCTATCCCGATGCTGATTCTTGCCTGCATTATTAAGATTACTTCACCGGGGCCGCTGATTTTTAAGCAGACGCGTATTGGACTGCACAACCGGGAATTTCCAATGTATAAATTCCGTTCTATGCGTGTGCAGGATGCAAAGGAGGAAAAAAAGGCGTGGACGACAAAGGATGATCCCCGTGTTACCCCGATTGGCAAATTTATGCGCAAGACCAATATGGACGAGCTTCCACAGATTTTTAATGTATTAAAAGGAGACATGAGCCTTGTCGGACCGCGGCCGGAACGCCCATATTTTGTTGAAAAATTTAAAGATGAAATCCCACGCTATAAGGTAAAGCATCAGGTACGTCCTGGCATGACAGGCTGGGCACAGGTTAATGGCTACCGTGGCGATACGTCTATCACACGACGGATTGAATGCGACTTATATTATGTAGAAAATTGGACAATCATGCTGGACTTTAAAATATTGTTCCTGACTTTTTTTGGAAGGAATGTCAACAAAAATGCATATTAAAATAATCATTTACTTTATTATGGGGTGAAGCTATGAAAATACGCGGCAAGCTTATAACTGCCTTTTTTATTATGACAATTATTCCAATTGCACTGATTTTTTTATGTGTAACTGCTATTTTAAACAGACAGAATGCGATGTTTGCCGATGATTATAATATGGAAGATGGTAATATCCGCAATTATGATATTGTTTTAAATCCTGTTTCTTTTTTTTATAATATTGCCCTGCCTGATTACCAGTCGATATATAAAATAACGCAGAGTTCACCGAATAAGCTTTTGGATAAGCAATTTTTGGAGCAAATTAACGATGTTTTATTAAGAAGCGGTTCTTACCTTATTGTTGTGAAAGATAAAACGTATTATTATGTTGGCAGCCAGGAAAAGTTCAAAAAACTCGGATCTTTGCCATTACAAAGTATTTATGATGAAAATGCAAGCCGTCTGACATATATTGATAATAAATCAAATTCTATTATTAAAGAAATTGTTTTTGGCTTTTCTGATAAAACGACAGGACAGGCGTTTCTTGTAATAGATTTTTCTGATATCCAGCCGCGGTGGTTTACTGTAGTCAGGGATATAGCTTTGGCAATTTTCTTTATTTTACTTTCAACAGGAACCTTGCTTGTCATTTGGATTTACCAGAGCATCCTGCGTCCGCTTAACACGCTGCGGCTTGCCACGATGCAAATCGGCGCCGGGGACCTAAATGAACCAATCCATATCTATTCTTCTGATGAAATCGGAAAGCTCTGCTGTGATTTTGAGGAAATGAGGATACGGCTGAAAAACATGGTGGAAGAGAGAATCCAGTCTGAAGAAAATACGCGGGAAATCATCAGCAATATTTCCCATGATTTGAAAACGCCGATTACAGCGATTAAAGGATACACCGAAGGAATCCTTGACGGGGTGGCTGATACTGCAGAAAAGCAGCAGAAATATCTGCAGACAATATATGCAAAGGCGAATGATATCACATATCTGATTGATGAATTATCTCTTTTTTCTAAGGTGGAACGGAATTCTTTTGCCTATAATTTTGTCTCTGTCAACCTGGAACGTTATTTTACGGATTGTATAGAAGATGTTTCATTAGATTTGGAATCTAAAAATATAACGATTGACTATTACAACACAACGGATAAGGATACCTGCATTTTGGCTGATACGGAGCAGTTAAAAAGGGTGCTTCACAATATAATAGAGAATGCCGCAAAATATAACGATAAACCAGATGGGCATATTTCTGTGCGGATTGAGGAAGTGAAAAGAAAACCTGTTGCGCCGCCGCTTTACCGCCAGCTCAAGGAGGACGGTTCTGATTTGTTCCCGCAGCAGCCGCCAGATGAATTTATCCAGGTTCAAATTGAGGATAATGGACCGGGTATTGCAGCAAAAGACCTGCCGCATATATTTGACCGTTTCTACAGGGCAGATGTTTCCCGAAATTCTTCTAAACGTGGAAGCGGGCTGGGGCTTGCCATTGTCCGTATGATTATTTCTGACCATGGAGGAAAGGTGTGGGCGGAAAGCATAGAGGGGGTTGGAACGAGCTTTTATTTTACGTTAAAAAAAGAAGCAAGGAATTGATAATAAACAAATTTACAGTTCCTGGGATTGGAGGATGTTTATGAGTACAATATTGATTATTGAAGATGAAACTGCAATTGCTGAGTTGGAAAAGGATTATCTTGAGTTAAGTAATTTTGAGGTTACAATAGAAGGTGACGGCTGCGAGGGCGCGGCGCGTGCTTTGAGTGAAGATTTTGATTTGATTATCCTGGATTTAATGCTGCCTAATATGGATGGGTTTGAAATTTGTAAAATGATCCGTGAGAAAAAGAATACACCGATTATTATGGTTACTGCAAAAAAGGATGATATTGATAAAATCCGCGGCCTTGGCCTTGGGGCAGATGATTATATGACAAAACCGTTTAGTCCCAGCGAGCTGGTAGCGCGTGTGAAAGCGCATCTGGCGCGTTATAAGAGGCTGACAGCCTCTGGGCTGCCAGAAAATGAAGTGATTGAAATCAGGAGCCTTAAAATTGACAAGACAGCACGCCGTGTTTATCTTAATGGGGAAGAGAAAACATTTACAACAAAGGAGTTTGATTTGCTTACCTTCCTGGCGCAGCATCCAAACCATGTTTTTTCTAAGGAAGAGCTGTTTAAGGAAATCTGGGAAATGGAATCGGTAGGGGATATTGCGACAGTAACTGTGCATATTAAGAAAATACGGGAAAAAATAGAAAAGTCAACTTCAAAACCACAATATATTGAAACGATCTGGGGGGTTGGATACCGTTTTAAAGTATAGGGGCAGGAAATTGCTTTTAGGCCGTTGCATTTATGGCAATGGCCTTTTTGCGTTCCGCCTGAAATGAACATGACGTACAGATGTCGTGTTTTCTATGCTAGAATGTGCAGGAAAGGAAAAAGAGATGAGGGTAGACAGATTAATTGGGATTTTAACTATTTTACTGCAAAAGGAGCAGGTAACCGCTCCGGAACTGGCAGAGAAGTTTGAGGTGAGCAGGCGCACAATAAACCGGGATATCGAAGAATTGTGCAAGGCGGGGATTCCTGTCGTTACAATGCAGGGGCAGGGCGGCGGCATAGCAATAATGGATGGTTTTAAGATGGACCGTACCCTGCTTACTAACAAGGAAATGCAGGATATCCTGGCCGGGCTTAGGAGCCTGGACAGCGTCAATGGGACGAACCGCTATGTACAGCTGATGGAAAAGCTTTCAGCAGGCTCTTCGGACTTTATGAGAGGGGATCAGTCTGTGTTGATTGACCTCTCTTCCTGGTACAGGAACGCACTGGCTTCCAAGATAGAATTGATAAGAGATGCCATTGATGGAAAAATGGAGATGGATTTCCATTATTATTCCCCCCGGGGAGAAAGCCGCCGCCAGATAGAGCCATATTATCTGATATTTCGCTGGACGGATTGGTATGTATGGGGATGGTGTAAAAAAAGGGAGGATTTCCGTCTGTTTAAGTTAAACCGCATGGAAGAGGTTTGTGTGAAAGGGAATACTTATGAAGGAAGGGAGTGCCCGCTGCCAGATTTGACAGATGTGAAAGTATTTCCAGGAGGGATTGAGCTAAAAGCGCTGTTTAAGCCAGAGTGCAAATGGAGGCTTGTGGAAGAGTATGGACCGTGGTGCTATACAGAACAGGAGGATGGGCGGCTGTTTTTCCAGTCTGATTATGCCAATAAAGATTATCTGCTCGGCTGGCTGTTTTCTTTCCGGGATGGCGTTGAGGTGCTTGAACCAGAGGAAATCCGGGAAGAAATGAGGGCGCTGATTGAAAACATGGGTAAAATTTATAGTTAGGTTTTGGAAAATAACTTGGCTTCATTGGAAAATATTAATACCAGTAAATTGTTAGAAGCGGTAAACCTTTCTGTTGAAAATATAGACAGGACTTTTGAAAAAGCATAATGATACAGGATAGAACCATTTATGCGTCTAAAGATACCGCTTATGAAAAAATCATTTGCGGCATCTTTTTTTGTGTATACTAATTTTAGTGGGAGTTATATAACAGCTGGGCAGACTAAAATTTATTTTAAGAAGTTGTAAATTGGTGGAAAAAATATTTTAAACATATTAGAGGAAAGGATGATGGATTATGAAATATGATTGGATGGATGGGTATTTATTAGAGAAAAGGGGAGTTACAAAGGATTTGCAGGCGGACTGGAACTGGGTGCGTTACCATATTGGAGGAAAGATGTTTGCCGCAGTATGCCTGAAATGGGAGGATAATGCGCCATATTATATTACGCTTAAGCTGGAACCGGCGGAAGGCGATTTTTTAAGGTCGCAGTATGAGGATATTGTTCCAGGATATTATATGAATAAAGTACATTGGAATTCTGTAAAACCAGATGGGAATGTCCCGGACAGCCTGTTAAAAGAAATGTTAGATAAGTCTTATGAACTGGTACTTGGCAGTTTCAGCAAGAAAAAGCAGAGAGAATTATTGGGAATGAGCTGCTGTGGTACAGAGTGCCAGAATTGCAGTTTTTATGGAAATATGTGTGAAGGCTGTAATGAGTGCGGGGGAAAGGTATTCCATGCGCCAGCCGGGAGGGCATGTCCGATTTATGAATGTTCTGTAAAAAGTAAGAAATTGCGTAATTGCGGGCAATGTGGGGAAGTACCGTGTAAAATCTGGAGAGATACAAAAGATCCGCAGCTTTCGGAAGAAGTGTTTGAAGAAAATATAGCAGAAAGGGTAGAGAACCTTAAAAGCTGAAAACTAAACAGATATTCACTGTAATAGGCAGAGGTGTTAATGGTTAACCGCTTTAGCAATATGAAGGAGGCATTATGGGAGGCAGGAGAAAAGAAGGCATTATTTATAATATTGTCCAGGCGCTTTATCAGATTTACCAGGGGGATCCGCCTGTTGTCTGGTATGTGTTTTGTAAAAATATACTGGAAGGTGCGTTTGATGCTGTTTGCGGGGTGTATTTTATTAAATTTATCTATGAATGCATTGAGGACCGTGTAGATTTTCAGAAGTTATTTGTTATGGTAAGCATCGTCTGCATATTCCATATTATTGTCCATTTAATATCGGCGTATAATTTGTATCTTGAAAGAATAGCAACGATGAAAATTTACCGATTTATTTTTCAGCAGATTATCCACCGGGCGAAAAAAATTGAAATCAGCCAGTACGAAAAACCTGAGTTTTATGACAACTTTTCCAGGGCAATGGATGAGGCGCTGGAACAGGGGATGCAGGGGCTGTACCTTACGGCATGGGGAGTTGGATGCGTTGTCCGGGCGTCGGTGGCAATGGCTATCGTGGTATCCGTAGATGCAGCATTGCTTGCGTTTGTTGTGCCTCCTTTGCTGGGAAGCCTTTATTTTGGGCTGAAAGAAAGTACGCAGGAGTTTGCTGCCCGCAAGGCAGAAACTGTTGGAAAACGGAAAATGGAATATGCAAAACGTGTATTTTATGAGAAAAAATATGCCGGGGAACTTCGCTTATATCCGATTGCACAGGTACTGTTTGGCCTGCATAAGGAAGGATACCAGGAACGGTATCAGAAAAATAAGGTTTACCAGCATAGAATTGCTATGTACCGCATGATAGAAACCCTTCTTTTTGCAGGAATTATTTCATTTGGTTCTTATATGTATATTACATACCGTTTGAAAGTGAGCGGCAGCGCTTCTGTTGCTTCTTATGTGGCAATGGTTTCGGCGGTGGGGTATATCGTTACCTGCATAAATGATGCACTGGGTCATTTTTCCCAGGCTGGGAAGTTTTGTATGTATATGAAAAGCATAAGGGATTTTCTGAAGTGCCCAGTAGAGAAAAAAGTTAAAGATGCAGTTTTGCCAGAGGAAAACATGGGGGCGATTTCATTTCATAATGTGTCTTATCATTATGAAGGGAGCAGCCAGATGATTATTAAGGATTTGAATTTGCAGGTGCGGCAGGGGGAGCACATTGCCCTTGTAGGGGAAAACGGCGCGGGAAAGACTACATTAATGAAACTTTTAATGGGGCTGTACCCTGTTTCTGATGGGAAAATTATTGTTGGGGGAAGAGAAATCGGAAAGTATGACCCAGAGGCTTACAGAGACTGTTTTGGGACGGTATTTCAGGATTTCCAGATATTTTCCCTTCCATTATGTGAAAATGTGTTGATGAAAGCGCCTGAAACAGAGGAAGAACGCCAGGCTGTGGTGGACGCGCTTGAAAAGGCACAATTTGGGGATGTTTTGGAAAAACTGCCGCAGGGGATTGACACATTTCTAACGAAAGAGTTTGATGAAGATGGTTTTGTGTGTTCGGGAGGGCAGGCGCAGAAGGTTGCAATTGCGAGAGTATTTGCTAAAAACCCACAAGTGGTAATATTAGATGAGCCGTCCAGCGCTTTAGACCCGATTGCAGAATATAATATGTACTGTAATATGATGGAGGCGGCAAAGGGAAAGACAGTGTTTTTTATTTCGCACAGGATGTCATCAGCGCGTATGGCGGACCGCATTTTGTTCTTGGAGAATGGCCATATTGTTGAAGAGGGGACGCATGAGGAGCTTTTGGAAAAGAATGGCCGTTATGCAGAAATGTTCCATTTGCAGGCAATGAATTATCAGGAGTTGAATGGAGGTGGCATGTATGCAGGATAAAGGGAAAAATCCTGAAAAGCTGAAATTTAGGCGGATTGTAAGTAATTATGCCTATTTAATCCGTTATGCATTAAAGAAAGATGCAGGTTTGGTTTTATTTATTTTTACGGCGTATATATTTGGGGGTGTGGGGTATGCCTGTATGGATACGATATTTGTACGCCTGTTTATCAACTTTCTGTCTGATAACCGGTACAGCTTCCAGGATACAGCATTTCTTGTAATAGGGGCGACAGCAGGGATGGCGCTTCTTATGGCTGTTGAGCGGTGCACGCAAAGCCTTGCAATGCCGCGTATCATTCGCATGAGTGGAATGATGCAGGAGGATATGATTCATAAAGTTGCAAAAATGGATTTGATGTGCTATGACTGTGACACATATTATGACGATTTTGTTATTGCAGCAGCACAGATTGAAGAAACAGTTAATTCAGCAATTTTTGATTTGGCAAATATGGGGCGGAATATTACGGCAATTTTGGTATTATCTGGTTTGATTACTTCAATTGATCCGATAATTGCGATATTTCCGGTGGTGGGATTTTTGGTAAATGCGTTCGCCCGTTTTCGTATCATGAAGCTGGAATATGATTTTGATGTGGAAAAAAAGACAATTATGCGCCGGGCAAATTATTCAAAACGGGTGTTTTACCAGCCAGAATATGCTAAGGAAATTAAATTATCCCATATTGAGATCCCGCTGGAGAAGCAGTTTCACCAGGCAATAGATGAGACAATTGGAATCGCAAAGGGGTATGGTATAAAAATTGCCCTATGGTCCCTGGTAATCTGGATTACTGTATTTACATTTTTATCCATGTTTTGTGTTCCGCTCTATTTGGGGTACATGGCGCTGGTACTCAAAAAGGTGGCTTTGGGGGATGTGGCGGCGTTAAATAATGCACAGGGGGCAGTCAGGAACCATTTGGACGCAGTTAATTATTGTATTGACCGGATTCAGAAGGCGGGCCTTTTCTGTGAGAGGTTCCGTAAATTTATGGATTACGAAAGTAAGATTGAAGGGGCGGCAGGGGCTGCTGCTGTGCCGTCATCAGGTAAGGCAATTGATATAAACGATATGTCATTCCGCTATGATGGGGCCAAAAAAGATACGTTAAAGCATATTTCCATGCATATTGAGCCAGGACAGAAGGTGGCTTTTGTCGGGGAAAATGGCGCTGGGAAAAGTACATTTACTAAGCTGTTGATGCGCCTGTATGATGTGACTGACGGAAGCATTTGCTATGGCGGCGAAGATATCCGCAATTTTACAACAGATGAATACCGGAATATTTTTGGTTCCGTATTCCAGGATTATCAGATTTATGCATCCTCAGTCCAAGAGAATGTTATGATGCATGGCATGAAGGAAGGGGAGGGGGAACAGGCAGAGGCGGCTTTGGGAAATTCTGGCTTCCTGAATCGGTTAAGGACGCTGCCGGCAGGCCTGGCAACTGTGCTGACAAGAGAGTTTGATGATAAGGGAGTGCAGCTTTCAGGCGGCGAGGCACAGAAGGTTGCGATTGCCAGACTGTTTGCGAAAAAAGAACGGATGCAGGTTGCAATTTTGGATGAGCCGTCCAGTGCTTTAGACCCCCGCGCTGAGTATGAGTTAAATAAAAATATTATGAACCGGGTCGGGGATGCAACAGTTATTTTTATTTCCCACCGCCTTTCGACGACAAGGGATGCAGACTGCATCTATATGTTTGAAAATGGGGAAATTATTGAGCAGGGGACGCATGAAGAGTTGATGGCGCTTGGCGGGCAGTATGCTGAAATGTTCCATTGCCAGGCAAAATATTATCAGGAAAATGCAGAAGTTTTGCAAGCATCCTTGACAAGTTGATTCTTGCGTACGCAGCGGGGGAATAGTAATGGGGATTTCGGACTCCGTTCAAAATGCAATAGAAATTTCTTGCCAAGGGCGAAAGGTTATGCTATAATTAGCAAAAATTAATCAGATGCCGTTGCTGTTACTAAGATAGCAGCAAATCGGTTTAGAAAAGGAGAGAGGTTTATGTTTAGCATTGTAAGGGAGGCACTGCTGGCTAAATAAATAGCTGCAGTGCAGGGTTGTTTTCGAGCATATGGCAGAGCCATATATCAGATATGGTCTCTTTAGTATGCTTATGGACTGGTTTAGGGAACAAGCCTGCCTTGCCGCCAGGAGGTGACTGCTGGTGGTTCTGCCTTATGAAGTGCGATATAAATCTCATGATAGATTGTTTTTCCAATGGAAAGGCTGTTTTTGGATAGTAGGTTTCCAAAGTATATCATTTGTTTTGACAAATGATTACTAGCAGCTATGCAGTGGAAAAATCAGGTTTAGAAATGGTCATGAGGAATTGTGCCTTTAAAAGGCGGGATTCTTCATGACTATTTTTTATTTAATAGGAAATTGCGCTGTAACGTAGTGGTCATTGACAAGAATTGCGAAGCAATTCTTGCTAGGGCACCGGCGCAGGCGGCGGGCTTTTCCGTTAGAGATTAGAAAGGAAACAGGGATATGGATAGTATAAAGACAGAAAGTTTAATCGAATTTACTAAAGTTAAAGAAATCTGGGGCAGTTTTGCTTTGACAGAAAAGGCTAAACAGGAAATTGAAAAAATGCAGCCACTTTTATCGGAAAGTGAACTGCTGGCGAAACAAAGGGAGACGACAGAGGCAAAGCTTCTTTTGGAAAAGGAAGGGAATCCGCCGCTGATTTCATTAAATGATATGCGGAAGTTTTTGGCAGCCGCAGAGAAAGAGGGGATATTAACAGCAGAGCAGCTTACGGCGGTCAGTGTATCGCTTGTTGCTGTAAAAAGGCTAAAAGATTATTTGCAGCGTTGTAAGCAGTATGGTGCAGCACTTGCCTATTATGATGAAAACCTGGATGATTTAAAGGAAATTCGGGATGAAATTGAAAATAAAATCCGAAATGGAAGGGTGGATGATTATGCGTCAAAGTTATTGAAATCATTACGCGGGGAAATAGAGCGTACGGAAAATAAAATGAAGGAAAAAGCAAGTGCAGTGATACGCGCCAATAAAAAATATCTTTCTGATGGCTTTAGTACACAGAAAAACGGGCATATCTGCATTCCGGTAAAACGGGATTTTAAACAGAAGATTGATGGGGCGGTAATTGAGCAGTCATCAACAGGCAGCACTTTGTTTATTGAGCCGGCGTCTGTCAGCAGATATTACAGTGAACTGCAGTCGCTGCGGTTAGAGGAAGAGAATGAAGTACGCCGTATTTTATATGTGCTGACAGACAGGGTTGCGCAAAAAGGCACTGTTTTTGAAGCCAATATGAAGATGATGGAAAAACTGGATTTCATATTTTCTAAAGGAAAGCTAAGTATGGAGATTGATGGGACAGAGCCAGAGATTAACACAGAGCGTTATATGGATTTAAAGGATGCAAGGCATCCACTGATGGACAGGGAGGTTTGCAGGCCGATACAGTTCCAGATAGGCAATGGGATACGGGGCGTTGTAATTACCGGGCCAAATACGGGCGGAAAAACAGTTACTTTAAAAACAATTGCACTAAATTGCATGATGGCGCAATGTGGGCTGCATGTTTCCTGCCGTTCGGCGAAAGTCTGCATGAACAGTAATTATCTTTGTGATATTGGGGATGGGCAGAATTTGTCAGAGAATTTGTCTACATTTTCGGCGCATATTAAAAATGTATTAGAGATATTAAAAAATGTAAATAGGGAAAGCCTTGTTATAATGGATGAACTTGGTTCTGGTACAGATCCGACGGAAGGGATGGGAATTGCTGTTGCGATTTTGGAAGAATTGAAAAAAAGTAAAGCGCTCTTTCTTGTGACAACACATTATCCGGAAGTAAAAGATTACGCAGAATGGGAAGATAATATTGTAAATGCACGGATGACATTTGACCAGAATACCTTGGAACCGCTTTATCAGCTTATTATTGGCGAATCCGGCCAAAGCTGCGCATTTTATATTGCAAAGCAGCTTGGGATGCCAGAGAGGATGCTGAAAAGGGCGGTTCAGGAAGCATATGGGGAAACACAGTCTATGCCTTGGGGCAGTCTGCCGTCAGATGGTTCAGAAGATGGGGATTGGACGCCTGGATTAAAAATTGAGAAAAAACGGACGCCTTCTTCCAAACAGACAAAGGCAAGACGTTTCTGCCTGGGTGACAGTGTAGAAGTCTATCCAGAAAAAAGGATTGGGATTGTATGCCAGACAGCCGATGACAAAGGGAGGCTGCGTGTGCAGCTTCCAGATAAAAAAATCTGGGTTAACCATAAACGCATTAAGTTATTGGTGTCTGCAACAGAGCTGTATCCAGAGGATTACGACTTTTCAATTCTCTTTGATACTGTGCAAAACAGGAAACTCCGCCATCAGATGGAGAAGCACAATATTGATGAAATGATAGAGCAGAACCCATAATAAGTGAAACAGTTTTTATCCAGTGGATTTAAGTCCATCTTATAGATGGACGGAAAGGGGCAATATGGCATTATACGCAATGGGGGATTTTCATTTATCTTTTATGGCTGGAAAATCGATGGATGTATTTGGCAGTGTTTGGAGAAATCATGTGAAAAAGATAGAGAAATATTGCAGGAAGAAAATCCGTCCAGAGGACACGCTGGTGATTACCGGAGACCATTCGTGGGGCAGGAAGTTAAAGGAATGCGAAGCTGATTTGGAGTTTATAGCGGCTTTGCCGGGAAGGAAAATTCTGCTCCGTGGAAACCATGACATGTTCTGGGATGCAAAGAAGACAGAAAAATTAAATGAATTGTATAAAGGCAGGTTATGTTTCTTACAAAATAATTTTTATTCATATGGCGATTATGCTCTGGTGGGGACAAAAGGATACTGTTATGAAGGAAAAGACAGTTATGAGCATTTTGAAAAAATCAGGGACAGGGAATTGGAAAGGCTTAAAATTTCTTTTGGGAAAGCAGAGGAGGCAGGATATCAGAAATTTATTATGTTTTTGCATTACCCGCCAACCAGTATTGGCGAGCAGGAAAGCTGTTTTACCAGGCTGGCAGAAGAATACAGTGCAGAGCAGGTGGTATATTCCCATTGCCATGGCGCTGACCGCTATGGAGATAGTTTTCGCGGAACAGTTCGTGGGATTGAGTATAGCCTGGTTTCTTCAGATTATCTGAAATTTAAGCCGGAAAAAATATTAAAATAGAGCAGGCAGCCAGATTTTGTCTGGCTGCTTGTTCGTATGAAGGGAGAAGCCTTAATTCTCTGGCTGGCAAAATACTTTTTTCAGCTTTTCCATATCAAGTTCTTCTTCTGGTGCAAATGCTTCAGAGGTCAGGTATTCGAGCAGCGATTTTGTAAACTGCTTTACTTCTGGGCGGTTTGCTATTTCACTTAGGCGGCTTGTGCAAACCATCAGGCAGCCGTCGCCAACCCTGCCTTCAAAAAGAATGCCAAGTTTATGGTTTCTTTCAAAGTTATCTACCATCTGTACAATTGGACGGTAAGATTTGTCTGTGGCATCCTCCAGGATTGCACAATTTGCATGTGATACAAGCTGATACCATTGTGGGGTTGCATATTTATGGGATGGGAAACTGGCAAGGGCAGGGTGGTTTTTCTGGATGAGTAACCCCATTGTGCCAACGGCTACCGGTTTTTTCATCCATTCGCAAATATCGCGGAACATTGGATAGCACCAGAAATCTGTACAATAAAACCCTTCAATGCTTTCTGGTATTTCATTTGGCAGATATAGGACGCGTTTTCCCTGCTTTAATAAGGCGTCAGCTTCTTCAAAATCCTGTGTCAGGAAAATATGCACTCCGTTCTGGCTGATGGTTGTTACGATGCCAAGTTCGAGCCCGTCCTGTGATGGCGGGTAACTATATAATTCATAGCTGTTTTTCATTTTTGTGCCCGGAACGCTGAGTGTTAAGGTGTAAATAACCGCATTTTTATTTTCAGGAAGCAAGATTTCTGCTGTGCCAAGCTGTACCAGGCCCAATGCATTGTCTGGAATGGAAATGTCGCCTGCCAAAACAGAAGTCTGCCCTTCTGATAATTCCCAATGCAGGTTATGCCCGGTTAACTTTTCAGGATTGTAGTAGCGGATAGCCATAGCAGGGCAGAAGGTTTCACCATTTGTAAGCACATAGGAATCAAATTGCGCCAGCAAGATTCCATCAGAGCAGTAGCCGGCCCATTCTTCAGGAGTTACATGGCCTTTATTGTCCATAAAAGCGTCTAAAATTCCGACTAATGCTGTACCCTGGCCAGTGAAATCCTGTATGTCCAGGATTTGGTAGCCTGCCAGTAGTTTTGTGCGCGCGGCTGCTTCCAGCTCTTCTTTATAACATTGGACAGAGAGCTTTCCAGATGCATAGAAAAAGTCATCTGCCTGGTCAAGCATCCCTTTTTCCTCAAGGCGTTCCCGGAATACTTCAAAGTTCCTGGCTTTTAATACGCCCGTATATTTTTCGATTTCACGGAAATTCGGGTAGACCGCAAATTGCCCAATTTCATGGGAAACTACAGGGATATGAGGTATAAGCGCCCCTTCTCCTTTTGCTGTTTTCACCTTTTTTACACCTGTCCCATATTGGATTTCGATTTCTTCAGTCTCTTCTGATAAGGAAGCTTCTGTGTTCTGCGGACAGATCATATCATCATAATTATGGGTGGTAGAGGGCTCTTCCCACTGGATATGGCCAAGCGGCGCATCGCACATTCCATATGATCCCCGGATTAAGCGGTTTTTGCTAAAGCGCACCCCAACATAAAAGTCATCTTCTGGCAGAAGGACAGGGGTATGCTGGAAGTTATTGGAACCCTGTGTGTAGAGATGGCGGGCGTCAACCTTTTTGTAGTCGCGGATAATTTGCGCCATCTGCTCTTTGCTGCCCCAAAGTTCATTTCCAAGGGACATCATACAATAGGAAGCATGGTTCCCAAATGCATCCATCATGCGGTAGCCCTCTGTAATCAGGTATTGCTGCTCTTCTTCATTATGGTTTTCATCGCCAGGTGCAGTCATTGTTCCCCAGAATGGAAGCTGCGGTTCCATATATATCCCAAGATAATCTGCAGCGGTGAATGCAGCATCCGGAGGGCAGCAGGTATGGAAACGGTAATGGTTGATGCCATAAGATTTGGAAATTTTCATGACTAGAAGCCATTCATCAACAGTTGCAGGGACTGCACCGGTTAATGGGAAGATTAACCCATCGTGTTTTCCGCGGAGAAAAGTGGGCGTGCCATTAATCAAAAATTCTGTTTCTGTTGTTGAAAATTTTCGCAGGCCAAATGTAGCAGATGATTTTTCGCTGCTGTCTGCCAGGGATAATTCCAGGCGGTATACTACAGGCGTATATTCGCTCCAGAGGGCGGCGTCTTCCCCTAATGGATATGTGAAGCTTCCGCTGCCATTCCCCGCTGGGAAATCAACAGTAAATTCTGCCTCTTTTGTGGAAACACCAGTATCGCCGTTGATATCGGTCAGGAATGCTTTGGCAGTAACTGTTTTTTGCAGGCTGGAATTTGTCGTATTTACGGTATCAAAGGTAACACGTACCGTTTTGGTATCAATATCCGGAAAGGTTTTTATCCTGGTAAGATAAATGGAATCAAAAATATGCAGGGCAATTTCCCCGATAATTCCGTTCCAGTTTGTCTGCGTATCCGGGGAGGTCAGGTGGCCGCCTTTTGTCGGATAATCTACATTGGAAACAAGTATGGTCAGGCGGAACTGCGTTTTTGATATATATTTTGTTAAATCATAGTTGTGCGGTGCATTCAGGCTGTCAAATTCCCCGACAAAAGTGTCGTCAAGCCAGACTTTCGTCATACGGGTCCGTTCCAGGAAAAGAAATATGTTTTTCCCGAGGTCGCCTTCTTCCAGGGAAATCTCTTTGCTGTACCATGCATACCCTTCAAAAAGCCAGGGGTCGGTAAGTGAGCCTGTTTCCCTTACATCGGAGGGGATTCCTTTTTTTGCCTGCGAGGTTGTGCCAGGCAGGGGGATGGTATCTTCCGGCATTGTGAGATATTGTTTGTTTAGGATGCCTTCCTTTGCTGCATCCATAGCAAAGTGCCAGGAACCGGCTAAATCTAATTTTTTTATCATAGCATTCTCCTTTTTATGTGCTTTGGATTATAGTAGTACGTATAGCTTTATGGCGATACACATCAATTATACTAAATATTAACAAAAAATGCATTAACTATATGCGAAAAGGAACACTATAATATTTAATGTGGCGGTTGCATATCAATGGGGAATATTGTATACTAAAATATGTTTGAAAATGATTTGGGAATAGTGGAAATAGTTATACTAGGTAACAGAAATTTCAGAAAGGTACAAAGTGAAAAAATGGAGTTAAAGGAATGGCGCCGTCTTGCTGTTCAAAGCGTGTCATTGCTGCTTGCTGTATTTGTCTGCTGTGTTTGTTTTGGTGAGCAGATACAAGAAAGTACAGAACACGTTGTCCATGCTGAGGCTGCACCTCAGGTGGGAACTGATATAGGCGGGGCAGACAAGAATCAGGAAGTGCTGCCTGAAATAGATATTAATGAAGCAGGACAGGATGCAGCTGAAGAAAAGATTGTAGTAATTGATGCCGGGCATGGCGGAATGGATGAGGGGACTTCTTCCCGGAACCAAAAGCATTATGAAAAAGAATATACGCTTCTGATTGCGAAACGTCTCCAGAAATTAATGGGAGAACGTGGAATCAGGGCGTATTATACCAGAATGGACGACAGCCTTGTTACAAAGAAGGAAAGGGTAAAACAGGCGAAAAAGTTAGAGGCAGATTTGCTTATCAGCATACACTGCAATGCCTCGTCTATAGGGGATACAACGGCAAATGGGATGGAGACGCTGTATTCGGCACGGAAGACGGATAATGCTTCTATGACAAATAAAAAGCTTGCACAGATTATGCTGGATGAAATGGTAAAGGAGACAGGCCTTAGGAAACGGGGCGTTATTAAGCGCGATGGGCTTTATGTTTTGAACCATGCAGATATGCCGGCTGTAATTTTAGAGGTTGGTTATATGTCAAATAATAAGGATTTGAATTATCTGAGGAAGGCAGGCGGCCAGCAAAAGATTGCACAGGGGATCTGCAATGGGATTGTAAAGGCGCTGGAGGAATTATAAATATGGACATGCAGGCAAAAAAAATTATTGTAGCGACAGGGAATGAAGGGAAGATGGATGAAATACGACAGATTCTTGGGAAGGAGAATATTGTATTTTCCTCTTTAAGGGACGAAAACCTGCAGGATATCGAAATCATAGAGGATGGCGCTACTTTTGAGGAGAACGCCATAATTAAGGCAAGGAAAATCTGTGAGATTACAGGGCAGATGGTTCTGGCAGATGACTCAGGCCTGGAGGTGGATTATCTGGGGAAAGCGCCAGGAATTTATTCTGCGCGTTATATGGGAGAGGACACGCCATATTCTGTAAAAAACCAGCATATTATTGATTTGCTTGAGGGCGTCCCGGATGAACAGAGGACAGCGCGTTTTGTATGCGTAATTGCATGTGCGTTCCCGGACGGACATACGATTACGACAGAGGGGATTGTAGAAGGGCAGATTGGTTATGAGGAAAAAGGGACAAATGGTTTTGGCTATGACCCGATTTTTTATGTCCCTGAGTTTGGGTGTACGACGTCAGAGCTTCTCCCGGAGGAGAAGAACAGGATAAGCCACCGGGGCAAGGCTTTGTTGGCAATGTATAATGAGTTATTGAGGGAGAGGGTATTATAATATGTCGAAAAAAATTCTGGTTGTCAGTGATTCCCATGGGGTAAATATGAACTTGCGCAAAGCGGCTGCGGCTTTTGGGGAGAGAGGGCAGCAGCTTGAAATGCTAATCCACCTGGGAGACCTTGGATCACTTGCAGGAATTGAGAAATTGGTAGACTGTCCGGTTGTTGCAGTCCGTGGGAATTGTGACACAGATCCGGCACTTCCAAAGACACAGCTTGTTTCTGTTGGAAATGAAACAATATGGCTTACACATGGGCATCTCTATGGGTGCAAAGCTGGTACAGAAAGAATGAAGGATGCTGCAAAAGAAAATGGAGCCGGGATTGTTTTATTTGGCCATACGCATATGCCATTGATGGAAAACTTTTCAGAAATTAAGGTGATGAATCCGGGAAGTATTACAATGCCAAGGCAGGAGGGGCATTGCCCTACATATCTGGTAATTACAGAAGAAGATGATGGGCATCTGGAATTTGCAATTGTTACGATGTAATGGTATTATATAAGAAATTCGCAGGTTGAGCAAGAACGGGGGATTATCTATGAGAATTTTAGTTGCAGAAGATGATTTTGCCAGCAGAAAATTTATGATGAAATTTTTGTCGAAGTATGGGGACTGTGATGTAACAGTAGACGGAATGGAAGCAGTCGATGCATTTGAGCTGGCGCTTGACGAGGGGGAGCCATATGATTTGGTGTGCCTTGATATTATGATGCCTGTTTTAGATGGCTATCAGGCTTTGCGGGCAATCCGGGGGGCAGAAAAGGACAGGCGTATACCAGAGGAAGACAGTGCAGTGATTATTATGACGACTGCATTAAGCGAAGGGGAAAATGTCAATAAAGCTTTTGACTTGGGTTGTGTGGCGTATGCCGGAAAGCCGATTGACGAAGTGAAGTTTGAAAGTGTATTGCGTAAGTTAGATATGCTGTGATTTCCGCGTGCGCAACGGGCCAAATGCAATGCCTGCAGGGAATGAAAGTTCCTTTGTACTTGGCAGCCGCGCGCGGGCTGCATACCCCGCAGCGCTGCAAGTTTGACGCCCCGTTGCCTGCAGCGGGGCTGCTGGTTTAATCGAATAAGCTGTCGTCAGGCTTTTTTTCCGTAATGCTGATATCATGGTTTTTTATACTGACACGTGAGCCTGCAGGCACAGATTCTGTAATAAAACAGTTGCCGCCAATTACGACGCCTTTTCCGATTACAGTTTCGCCTCCAAGGATAGAGGCACTCGAATAGATTGTTACATCATCTTCAATTGTTGGGTGGCGTTTAATGTCACGGAGAAGCTGGCCGCTCCTGGTGGAAAGCGCTCCAAGTGTGACGCCCTGGTATATTTTTACATGGTTTCCAATTTTTGCTGTTTCCCCGATTACAACGCCGGTTCCGTGGTCTATAAAAAAGTATTCCCCAATTTCTGCCCCAGGGTTAATATCTATGCCAGTCTGGCTGTGGGCATATTCTGACATAATGCGGGGGATGGAAGGGGTTTTTAATTGGTAAAGTTCGTGTGCTATACGGTAAATAAAAACGGCAAAAAGCCCTGGATAACAAAAGATGATTTCCTCTTTGGAGTGGGCGGCAGGGTCGCCGTCGAAAGTTGCCTGTACATCCTTTAGCAAAAGGTTTTGGATATTTGGAAGGGAACAGAAAAAAGAGGAGCAGATAGAATCTGTCTTTTTCGTAAGTTTCTCTTCATTTAGTTCTTCTTTTTCACATTGCGCAAGCGCTGCTTTTACTTGCATTGCAAGTTCAGTGTACAGTTTAATCGTATTATTCCCAATAAAATATTCTGTTTGTGTATTACATGTGAAGTCGCGGTTGAAATACCCTGGAAACATGATTTGGCGTATTTTCAGAAGGATATGGGTAATGGCGTCCTTGTTTGGCATCTGGTATCCTGGTTTTACATTAAACAGCGCTTCTTTTCTATAATGGCCGGAAATTTGCCGGACAATGTCATTTAATTTTATTTCTGAAAGCATAGTAACACCTCCTGGAGAATGATTCTGCTATATTATTAGGGCGGTTAAATATTTATGCTTTTACCTGCTTAAATTTCTATCTGTGTAAAATTCATTCGATATTTTACCGCCTTAGTAATAATTTATGCGGCAGATATGAATTAGTACATTGGATTGCAGCAGCACAGTTGGAAAATTAATGAATATTGACGAACGATACAGAATTTTCAAACATGCTGTGGGCAAATATTAAAAAAATATGAATTGTTTGACAAACAGGAGGTAGAATAATTATAATATTTATAACAGTTCTAAAGAGAACAGTTTCATAATACACTAATTTAGTTGCCTAAATGTGCTAAGCATACTTGCAGGGGGCTGCAGAAAGGAATGTGACGGGGTGAATGAGAAGGTGGAATTACTTTTAACCGGGCAGCAGTATAAAAAATTCCAGGAGGCATACTATAGCGCTATTCTGGAAAAATATTCATTGAGCCTGATTGATGTGCGCGTGCTGTTGTTTTTGTCAGAGCCGGGAGGATATGATACAGCAAGGGATATAGTAAAGGTGCATGGCATTACGAAATCTTACGTGTCAAAATCGATTGATAAGCTGATTGAGAAGGGTTTTTTGGAAGGAAAGCATCTGCGTGAAGACAGGAGGTGTGTGCATTTGGCAGTGACAGAAAAGGCATTTCCTTTAATCGATGCCATGCGGGAGCAGAGGAGGAAAATGTTAGAAAGGCTTTTTCGTGGAGTGACTGCTGAACAGCTGGAGCTGCTAAATGAAATTGCCCGGAAAATTAATGCAAACATAACAGAAATGGAGGGATTGTATGAGTAATAATTTTGAGAAAGTTATGGATGATTTTTCAAGCAGATATAGTAAAGTCTGTGTGGAAAATAATCAGATTGATGCATCCTTGTTTGAGGAATATGGGGTGAAGCGCGGGCTGCGTGACAAGAATGGGAAAGGCGTATTGTCAGGCATTACTAATATTTCCCTGATAAAAGCAAGCGATGTAAAGGATGGAAGGACAATCCCATGTGATGGGCAGCTCTATTACAGAGGTTATAATATTTTTGATTTAACGAGTGGGTTCCGTAAAGATAAACGCTTTGGGTTTGAGGAGACGGCATACCTTCTTTTGTTTGGGGAACTGCCGACAAAGGGGCAGTTAAAGGAATTTTCTGACATACTTGCAAAAAATAGAAGGCTTCCGACGAATTTTGTGCGTGATGTAATTATGAAAGCCCCAAGTAAAGATATTATGAATTCTCTGACAAAAAGTGTCCTGACACTTTCTTCTTATGATGATAAGGTAACGGATAATTCCCTGGAAAATGTATTAAGGCAGAGCATTATGTTAATCAGCGTATTTCCAATGCTGGCAGTTTATGGATACCATGCGTATAACCATTATGAATGTGACGACAGTTTTTATATCCACAGGCCGGATGACAGCTTATCAGCGGCAGAAAATATTTTAAGGATGCTCCGTCCTGATAAAAAATATACTGATGTAGAGGCAAAGGTGCTGGATCTTGCCCTGGTGCTCCATATGGAACATGGCGGCGGAAATAATTCTACTTTTACTACAAGAGTAGTAACTTCTGCCGGCTCTGATACTTATTCCGTAATTGCTGCAGCGCTGTCTTCTTTAAAAGGGCCAAAACACGGCGGCGCGAATATTAAAGTAGTTGAGATGATTCAGGATTTAAAGGAGCATGTCAGTGATATAACAGACGAAGAAGAGGTTCGTGGTTATCTCCACAAATTAGTGAAACGTGAAGCATTTGACAGGCGCGGCCTGATTTATGGTATGGGGCATGCTGTGTATTCTATTTCTGACCCGCGGGCGCTTGCATTTAAAAATTTTGTGGAGCTTTTGGCAAATGAGAAGCACCAGAAGAAAGAGTTTGAGTTGTATTCTATGATTGAAAGGATTGCACCGGAAGTAATAGGAGAAGAATGTGCAATTTATAAAGGCGTTAGTGCAAATGTTGATTTTTACAGCGGTTTTGTATACAATATGTTGGGAATCCCACAGGAACTGTTTACGCCAATTTTTGCGATGGCGCGTATTGTTGGCTGGAGTGCGCACAGGATGGAAGAGCTGATTAATATTGATAAAATTATCCGTCCGGCATACCAGAGTATCATGGTTCCTAAAGTATACCAGACATTGCAGGAGCGTTCTACATTGAGACTGGATACAAGTTACCGGAAAGAGTTACAGCTTTCGATGAAAGAGGGAAGCTGTTGAGCATAAAGGATTTAGGTTAATTGTTGGCATTTCCAGAGGAAAAGAGGCACATTTTGAGAAAGATGAGTGACAGGAAACGGATTGTCGTTAAAGTTGGGACTTCTACTTTAACGCATCATAAAACGGGCAGGCTCAATATCAGAAGGGTGGAGCAGCTTGTAAAAACACTGGCGGATATCTATAATGCCGGGCATGAGGTGATTTTGGTTTCCAGCGGCGCAATTGGGCTTGGGATGGGGAAACTTGGGCTGGTGGAAAGGCCCAAAGATACCCCGGGCAAACAGGCGTGTGCCGCTGTAGGGCAGTGTGAGCTTATGAACCTGTATGATAATCTGTTTTCTAATTATAGCATTACAGTGGCGCAGATGCTTTTGACGAAATACATTTTATTGGAAGACAGGAGAAAAAATGTAGAAAATGCGCTGGAACGCCTGCTGGCAGTAGGGGCAGTCCCGATTGTAAATGAAAATGATACAGTAGCGATTGATGAGCTGGAACTGGAGATGGGTGAAAATGATTCCCTTGCTGCAGTTGTTGCAACAATTGCAAAGGCAGATTTGCTGGTTATTATGTCAGATATAGATGGGCTGTATGACAGAGATCCGCATAAATCAGGGGATGCAAAGATGATTCCGGTGGTGCATGAAATTGATGATATGATTTGGAACCTGGCCGGAGGGGCTGGCTCTAAATTTGGCACCGGCGGGATGAAGACAAAAATCCATGCAGTAGAAATTGCTTATGAAGCCGGCATTGATGTTGTCTTAATGAATGGCAGGAAGCCGAAACGCCTTTATGACTTGTTTGAGGATAAAGCAGTTGGCACATTGTTTACCTTATCAAAGGAATAAAAAAGGGCTGCAAGGCAGCCCCTTTTTTATTCTAGTTTAATAGCATACAACAATGCCGCCGTCAGCGGCATAAAGTGAACTGACGCCGCCTGTTTCAGCAATAATTACATTTTTAAATGGAAGTTTTTCTAATATGGTATTTTTAACAAATTCTGCTCTTTCCGCATTATTGCAGTGTGAGATAAAAAGCGTACGGTTGGCAGGATCTACAGCGTCTTCCATGATTGCATCTGCCATATGGGCGATTGCTTTTTTCATGCCCCGTGCCTGGGAGCATTTATCAATCTGGCCATTTCCATCTGAAGTCATAACGAGTTTAATATTCAGGGCATTGACAAGCAGCGCCGTAATATTGGAGAGTCTTCCGTTTTTTCGGAGCATATCAAGCGTTTCCAGCACAAATTTGGTGCCCATGCTGTCAATAAAGGAAGTGATTTCTTTTACAATCTGACTAAAAGGCATGCCATTTTCTGCCCGCTTTGCAGTTTCCAAGGCAATCAGGCTCTGGCCTGCAGAAGCGGATTTGGAGTTAAAAACATGGATATTTTTAGAAGCATGTTCGTCGAGGTACATGTTTTTTGCAAGCTCTGCACTATTATAAGAACCGCTTAGGTTACTGGAAAGCGTGACAATGTAAATATCATCTGCCTGTTCAAAATATTCCATAAAATTTTCAGGCCCAGGGCAGGAAGATTTTGGACATTCCGGATATTCTGCTACTTTTTTAAGAAAAGCTTTCTGGTCAAAGGTTTCATCATCTATAATATCATCCTTTCCCACATGTAAAGTAAGGGGAATCCGGATAAAATGTGCATCTTGTTCCATTTCTCTGGTAAAATCTGTACAACTGTCGCAAAGAATTAAATATGACATGGCGCCTCCTGGTAAATATAGATATCAAATCAAAGTCATATGGTTTTTAATACTATATATAATAACACCCGGAAACGTGTGTGTCAATCAAATGATAGCATTGACTGTGAATAGGGTAACAATTAAATGTTACTATCCACAGTCAATGCTATCAGGATAGAAACAAATATAAAATGATTTTCCCAGATATTTTCTAAATTATGCAGTATGAGAAAACGATATTGTTTGATATTTTCTGCAAAATAACTAAAGTTTTATTTAACATATAACTGACAAAAATTATAGAAG
>RAYE01000173.1 GCA_003612285.1 bacterium D16-51
CTCTCCCTGTCTGATAACGTCACCAGTATATTGCTTTGGGCTTATGGGTGCTTTCGGCTTGCCCGGCTGTTGTTTGTGGGATGTTACTCCCATCCCGGCTACCCTTTGTCCGGGTAGTTTCGTCTTAATTCTCAAAGACTCTTCAGGGGATTTAGTATGATACATATTCTTTATCAATAGTCTTACACGCCCTTTTACCTAATTGATTAATATATTTAATAATAAGTTCTTTTTCTTCTTCTGAATAATCTGTGTCATTATCTGCTATCTTGTAATATGCAATTCCGATTGATTCAGATAAAGTATCTCTGGCGATTTCTTTCGCTTGTGTTTTACTCATTGCCATACCGCATTACCTCACTTTCGTTGACTATATTTGATTCACTATTACTTCATTATGAAAATGCTTCATTTGGTGCCGTTGATAATGCGTATACATCATCTGCACCAATGCCAAATACTTCCCATGATTTTAATTCTGCATCTAATATGCTGTTTGCTTTCAGCTCTCCGATATATTCATCTGTAAACTGGTTATAGATATAATATATTTTCATAGTTTTTTACCTCGCTTTCGTTGACTGTATTTGGATTTGCTGTTTGCTTTGTTTGATGTTGTGATTATTATATACCCTAAACATAGGGATGTCTATATATAATATGCACAATCTTTAGGGCATATTTTTGTATAATATCACTAGATTTAGGGTACTCTTGATTTAGGGAATATAATATGATAGAATAAATAAAAAAGGTGGTGTTTGAAATTGATTAGCTACGAAAAATTAGTTTCAAAATTGAAAGAAAACAATATAAGTCAATACAAATTAAAACAAGAAAAAATATTAGGTTCAGCTACTATAACCAAAATATTCAAAAATAATGGTTTAAACGGAGAATCAATTGATATAAAAGTTGTTGACAAATTATGCAAATTATTAAATTGTCAGCCTGGAGACATATTAGAATGCGTAGACGATATAGAAGGATACTCGGATACCTCAGAAAGAAAATATAGAGCAAAGTAATATTATAAAGATTTGAAAGGTGCAGTAATGTACCTTTATTTTTTACCGCTTCCAACCCTAAATCTTGTGATATTTTACAAAAATCATACCCTAAAACTAGTAACTTTCACCATAGACAGCACTATATTTAGGGTATATAATAAATCTCAACAAATCAAAAAGCAAACAAATCAAACACAACAAAGCACCTTGATAATTGAATAGACTTTACAC
>RAYE01000174.1 GCA_003612285.1 bacterium D16-51
GCTAGTACAGCGTTTCCTTAATCCCCATATACTTAGTGCTTGCTATTTTTGTCAGCGCAAGGCGGAGGAAGGAGGCAATGCGGTGGCATTGTTGACTGACGACAACGCAGCGATGGCGGAAATAGAAAGTACTAAGTGTATGAGGGACTAAGAAACGCTGTACTAGTTATAATTTCATATTGATTGCAAAAGGAGAAAATCTCTGATATTATAACAATATATACTGCACATCGGATAAATTTACAGTTATCAACTATAACGAAAGACCGCCAGCCATATTCTTGCTTTGGACAGATTGATAAATTCTGGCTGTCTTGAACATAAATGATGTTGGTGTCAATAAGCAGCGGAGGATATAAATTGGACAGGGGAAAAAGAGAGAAATGGAATTTCCACGGTCATGTACTTTATATCTGCGTGATACAAAAAATACGCCTGATGAATTGCATATAAAGGTACGTTTTGGAAACGGAACTATAGACGGGCAGGAAAGCATTGTATATACCACGCCCGTCATAAAAGTAAAAAGGTATACAAAAGATGAAATATTCCAAAAAAAGTTACTGCTTTTTCTGCCGTTTTACATTATGCGCTATGAAAACAGCTTCAGAAAGATGCAGGAAGACCCGAAATTGATGGAACAGTTTTTATCAGAATATGAAGATATCCGGACTGCCTTGGAAAAAGAGTGCACGAAAGAAAAAAAGCTCTCTGCACTGTTCCATGTCATGGGTCTTAAGTGTGCCAAACACGACTTCTTCCGCTATCCCTGAATCATCCAGAACGCCTCTCAGGACACCAAGCTTATATCCACGCATGGTTTTCCCATCTATCTTTACCACAGAAGAATTTTCACAATTTTCATTGTCCAGGTTAGAAAGAGACCCATTCCTCACTTTTGTATATAGCCAGGAGTTCCGCTTCCGTTACGGCAAAAAGGACATCCGTAAGGCTGGTCTTTTTCCTGTACGAATCGCTTTGTAGATTTTTTCCTTATCTTTTCGACATATCTGAAGCATAAGCCACCTCCGCTTTGGTATATAGATAGAAATTCCCTATTATTATAGCAGATTTTTGAAGACTTGGTCAAAAGGAAAAATAAAAGATATTGTTGTGGAGTATCAAAAGATGTGTTATAATCTCAAATGAGCAATCGTGTTACAGGGTGCGTTGACCTCATTCTAAAAAGAATGGGGGTGATGCTATGAAAAAGAGAAA
>RAYE01000175.1 GCA_003612285.1 bacterium D16-51
ATTCCAACAAACCACTTGTTTTTCAAGGATTTTGAGGATTTATAATGCAAATCTACACCAATCGCTACACCAGTTTTCAGACTACATTCAGCATAGATTCTACACTTTTTACCTCGTTCGACTTGGAATCTTCCGTAACATGTACATAAATATCCATTGTGGTGCTTATATTTGCGTGCCCTAAAATCTCCTGCAATGCCTTCGGTGTCATTCCACCCTCAATACATCTTGTGGCAAATGTGTGCCTTAATTCGTGCATGGAATATTTTTCTATCCCTGCCTTTTTACAAATCCTGCGGAGAATCATATTGTAAGCAGAATTTAATATAGGGTTCCCATTTCTGGAAAGGAAAACAAAATCATGGTATTCTATAGGGATTATATTTGATTTTCTATTGCTGTTTTTTGCATCCAGCAATATTTCGACCGCCGTTTTGGTAAGTGGAATATCCCTTTTCCCTGTTTTCGTTTTCGTTGTGCTGATTTTCCATTCTTTATCACGGTAATCCATCGTCCTGCGGATATGCAGCATCCTGTTCTCAAAATCCACATCCGGCCATTTCAAGGCTGTTAATTCCCCGGTTCTTAATCCGGTCTGCAAAACCAGCGAATACTGGTTGAAATAACTGCTGTCCTTTGCAGTTTTAAGGAACAGTCTTTGTTCATCTATAGTCATTGACTTCTTTGGTTCAGATGCTTCTTTGTCCGTAATTTTTACTGATTTCGTAACTGGATTTCTCGTTATTAATCCATTATCAACAGCATCGCCAAACAGGACATTCATGGTTATTTTTGCTAAATTTATGGTAGAATCTTTATAAACTCCCATGGACATTTGATTAAGAACATTTTGGCAGTGTAACGGTTTCACATCCTGCAATAACATTTTTCCAATACATGGTTCAATGTTGTGCTTGTATCTTTCTTTGTAATTCCTAACCGTATTATGTTTTGCATTGCCAGATTTTATATTCTCAATCCAATACTCAAACCATGCATCAACTGTCATATCACCAATGGCATCTATGCCGCCGTGTTCATCCTGGAACTGCATATCTGCAAGCCAGTTGCGGCATTCCTGTAATTTTTTAAAATATTTCTGCCTGCGTTTCCCCAGCCTGTCCGTAAACCTGGCCGTATACAGCCCGTCTTTCCTCTGGCTTATCCCTACCCCAAGCTCCTTCCCTTTTAAACTTTTACCCAT
>RAYE01000176.1 GCA_003612285.1 bacterium D16-51
AATTTAAGGATTGTATCATGGGAGAACTGGAACGGATGGCATTTGGAAGTGAGGGATAGAAGATGACAGCAGACAGGTTGGAAGTTATTAGGTGTGGGACTGTTGTGGCAGATGGCAGGGACAGTGTATCAGTCTGTTGCCATAAATTGTTTTTTGGAAAAATAGGAGGGATCAGATAATGGGGAAGCGCAGGTTTATTGTATTGGATATACAGGGGGATTATCCGTTAGGGAAAATAGAGCCGCATATTTTTTACCGCATTACATTAGAAACCAGCAGGGAAAATAGAAAGTATTTTTATTTCTTTATCCTGAATGGGAATTTCTATTATGAAAGTATATGTTATGGAAATATCAATAAAGACCTTGACCTTTTTTATTGCTGTACTATTGAAAAGTTTAAGAGGTTTATTGCAAAGACAAATATTTCACAGTTCTTTAGCCGCATGAAAAAGATCCGCCTTGAAACAGCGGATGATTTACGGGTTATGCTTATGGAATGTGGGTATAAGAGGGAAATAGACTATGGTGAATTTAAGGAAGCTGAACGTGAATTAAAATCAGATTTCAGCAAGTGGCATAAATATGATGATTTTCATTTTATATCAAAAAAATTGAACCCCCATGCCAATCCGGGGGATGCGCAGATGGGTACAACCCCTTTTGGCGCAACAATTACATTCGATATGGTTTCAGACAGACGGAAACAAAGGGTTCCTGATTGTATAAAGGAAGAGATAATATACTGGGCAAACACTATGCTTGGTGAAAAGTTAGCAGATATTGAAAGCGTCCGCTTTCTGCTCCATGCAGAAATAGCCTTTGAAACAATAGGTACATTATTTAAAAGTTATAAGGTTAATATAGTCATGGTTGATAAAAAAGGGAACCAATTACATAAAGACAGGTTTTGCCTTTGCGATTGTGAAAAGGGACAGGAAGAAGCTATGGAGGAATATTTTAGGAATGAATTATTCCCTGGTAAAACAGTAGGCATTATGGAGGGTTCAGTTAATGGCAACGGATAGACAAACACCTTGTTTTATGCTATGTAATGGATTATATAATGAGTTTGTGGCGTATTGCAGGTATAAGCTGGATAATGTTCTGTTTTCTTTGGTGTAGGGGTGGATTTTATATGTGGTAAGAAAATGGTATAAGTGTTATAATATAACTGATAAGGTTAAACACTAAAATAG
>RAYE01000177.1 GCA_003612285.1 bacterium D16-51
TCCGAGAGCAGGAATGAAACCGAATTTATGTACTTCGGTAAATAATGAGTTTGACGGTGAGCCGGACACAGACATGAAGTATTTGGAGAAGTACTGGGGTGTGACGGTTGCCTTTGAGCCGGAACGAATTGTGTGGTAGTAGGAAGGAGGATGCGGAGATGGCAAAGAAAAGACCGATGACAACGGACGATTTTTTCAACAGGATAAATGGTATTTTGAAGAAGAAAGGCAAGTTGCCGGATATTCTGGATTACGGACTGGCAACGCACAGTCCTGTACCAATCACAAATTATGAGTATGATTTGAAAAACGACCTAGACTATGGGGGAAATGAAGGGCGCACAACGTCCGGTGGACGTTGGCTTTGCGCGGACCGAAGCGGAGCGAAGACCTATCTGGATTTGTGGATTGAATATACTGCAGAGGGAAAGAAATGTGCAAATGGTCTTGGTACTTTCAAGACTTTGCGCACGGATAATGGAGCTATGCATATTATGGCAGCCCTGTTAGCGGATTTCATCATAGAGGAGTATGCCTATGTCAACGCGAATTTAGATGACTTCACATGGGGCGCACGACATCCGGGGGATGTCGGTTCTGCGCCGACCGGAGTGGGATGGAGAGGCGTAGATGTCCATGTGATTGAGGGATCAGGGGAGAAAAGCAAATGGGGATATTCCTGTGGGACGATGGAAGCACCTACTGTACGCTGCTTTTGAACAATGATTTTAGCCCGGAAGCTGTATCAAGGCTTATGGGCCATGCAGGGGAATTGATAACAATAGATGTATATGGAGATAATACAAATATCATTCCGGAAGAAATACCGGAGTTAATCTCATACATGGATGAAGTCATGCCGAAAAAGACGCTGCAGGGTAATGATTCGGAAACAGATGGGAAGGGAGTGCTGGATACAATGATTGACATGGAAGAATTTTTTCCTGAAAAAGCTGTGAAATCAGATGTATAGGCAAAAGGATAGAAACATGAACAAATGTTTGCTTGTGCATAGACAAATGACAAGTATTATGCTACAATGAGCAAAGCGACGGTCGAGCTTGCTCGGACCGGCATTTTGCGAATGTTTTCATCGAGACGTTAGTCGAGATGTTACAATAAAAGCCGTTGTATCCTAAGTTTTTCCGTTCGATTTTATCTTGTCCGCATAGTTTGGAAAA
>RAYE01000178.1 GCA_003612285.1 bacterium D16-51
CATACTTACAGAACTTACTTCTTTACTTCCAAATCTCTTTGATTCATTCTCCAACACCTCTATAAGCTAAAACTATCAGCGACATTCTTTTTCAATCCGTCGTCCAATTCCATGCCTGTAATTTTCTAAACGCTGTTTATAGCTTTGGGCAGTCAGACTTTTTTCAGTAATACCACCGTCTGCATTGATAATATCGCCATCCTCATTATTCCATGCCTTAATTGCTATATCCATTAATGGTTCTGCAACTCTCATTGGTAATTCATCAAGATTATCAATTGCAAGCCACGGAAATGCACGAAACATTCTATTATCACCAATCAGAAACATATAACCTAACAGTTCCTTATTTCTAAAGACAAAATAGAACTGCGGCATTTTTTCCCCAGCTGACCTATCCATTATCCGACGCATTGTTTTTATGCTTCCATATGCAGGAAGAAAACCAATGGAACTTAAAGAAATTAAAGCGGATTCCCGTTGCTCAAGTGACATATTCCGATAATTATAAATCTGTTCCATACACCAACACACCTTTCAAACAAAACCCATCTTTCGCTCTGTCACTCTTGATAACCAATGACAGCAATGACTTTTTCTTCTTTTAGAATGAAAGCAACATTCTTTCCCTCTTTCAGCAAACCATTTTTGCAGGTCAAAATATCTTCGGATACAGTATTTGGATATTCGGATAAAACAATATATTCACTATTAAAATTGCCAGATTCGTAATCTATAAAAATCTGCTCTAATTGTTCCAAACTAATTTCTTTTGCAGGCAGCCATGAAAAAATATCTAATACTTTCATAAAAACTATCCCTCTTTACCAATCTTAATTCCCATAGTATCCATTATACTTTACTTAGTAATCCATATGAAGTACTTTTCACTCTTTAAATTTTTGTTTATTTTACCATATACTTATGAAATTTTCCACCACATGGTTATGCAGAAACGGCATCAGCCCTACGCCAATGCCGTCTTTCCCCCGGCCAGCCCGTTATAAAATCCCTGCCTTTTTCTCTCCCTGCTCCTGCGTTTTCTCTCAACCCCACGCTCCCTCTGTATCTTCTTGGCACAAGCGGGGCAATACTTGGATATGCCAGAGCCAGGGATGTATTCAACGCCGCACACCGTACAGTGTTTAGCTGGTAACGCTGTCCACCGTTTCGTGGGTGTG
>RAYE01000179.1 GCA_003612285.1 bacterium D16-51
CAGGGCAAAAGCATTTACTTTTTTGTAAAAAAGAAGTAAATTAGAAGTATGAAAACGAAAATTCAAACCTTACAAGAACAAATAAATAATCTGACAGATCCAAGACGGACGAGCTACGGAAATATACGCCACAAACTGGAGGATATTATTATAATTGCTTTATGCACAATTATTTGTGGTGGTGAAGATTATGCCGATATGGAGGCATTCGGCAAAGAACGTGAAAAATTTCTGCGTAAATTTCTGGAACTCCCAAACGGCATACCCAGCAGCGACACATTCAGACGCCTGTTTGAATCTCTGGATCCTGCTGCACTTTCTGAATGCCTTGTGAACTGGCTGAGTGTTGAACTGCCGGAGCGGTGTGTTATTGCCATTGATGGTAAAACCATACGCGGCAGTGCAGACAAAACACACAAAGCATATCATGTTGTGAGTGCATTTGTTGCCGAAAGCCAGATCACCCTCGGGGAAATAGTGGTGGATGAGAAAAGCAATGAAATAACCGCTGTCCCGGACCTTTTGGATTTACTTTACATAGCTCATGCAATTATTACGGCTGATTCCATGAGCTGCCAGAAAAAAATAGTGGAAAAAATTACCGGAGCAGGAGCAGATTACTGTATTGCGCTAAAAGGCAACCAGCCGACGCTGTGCAAAGATGTGGAAGATTATTTTCATGAATATGCGAAAGAAGCATCTGCCTGTAAAACAACAGAGAAAGGGCATGGGAGGATTGAGCTGCGGGAATATTATTTTTCTGACGATATTGGCTGGCTGGAGCAGGGAAGTGAATGGAATGGACTTCAAGGGATTGGGATGGTAAAGTCAAAGGTTATTGAGGGAGAAGAGGAAAGCGAATTTACCCGGTATTTTATAACCTCACTAACCGGTGTGGATGAATTTGCATATGCCGTGCGAAAACACTGGTCAATAGAAAACCAGCTTCACTGGTGTCTTGATGTGATTTTCCGTGAGGATGCTGCAAGAGCGCGAAAAGAAATGTCTCCCCTGAACATGAATGTTCTACGGAAAACGGCTCTTTCATTACTGAATCAGGCAAAATATGGTCGTCTAAGCAAAAAGAAGATGATGTTTAAGGCGTCCCTTAATCCAGATGTTTTGCTTTCTGTATTGCTGGCAAATAAAAAGTAAATGCTGTTGCCCTG
>RAYE01000180.1 GCA_003612285.1 bacterium D16-51
GATTTTACGCAGAATAAATTTCTATCTGCAAGGCGGAAGATTGAGCTGTAGCGAGTGCTACAGCGATTGATGACAACGCAGCAGATAAAAATTTAGGCAAGTAAAAACATCGACATTTAACCGCCTTAGTAATAAATAAGGACTTAATTCTGGATTTGGTGCTGGGGAAGCAAATACTTTCATCCCTGAATCTTTCCCAGATGCAGGGATGACGTAGCCGTTTTCCATAACGCCTTTTATGTGACGTGCACGTATATCTTTGACACGCATGCCATATATAATATGACAGTACTTCCAAGCAGCTTTAATAGTTCTTGCAGATGATTCACTTTCCAAAGTGGGAAAATAAGCCTCAGTCCATTTCTGGTAAAGTTCAAGCAGTGTAAGGTTATTGTTTTGTATGTCGTAAGGATTGGCGCTATATTCTGCTAAAGCCTGCAAGGCTTCTTTTTTTGTCTTAAAGGTTCCTAGTGGTATCCTGTTCTGTGTTACCCTGCCTGTTTGTTCGTCTGCATTCCAACCAAGGGTAACACGTGCCAGATAAGGTTTACGCCTATTTCCAGACAATTTGGTTACACTTCCATAACCGTTAGGCAATTTCATAAGATCACTTCCTTTATAGTTTTATGGTCGCAATGATTTCTCCGAGTCCCTCAAAATCCGTTTTTACTGGATTCAGTTTAAGGAGTGAGGAAAGTGCTATGCTTTTCTGCGCCGGCGCTTTTTCATTCAGAGCCGAGGTAGGCAGCACATAAAAATCCCAATAGTCCAGATTCAAGACAGATATATCCCTTGTAAGGGCGGTAAAAACACAGAACACATATAAATCACAGTTTCGATCTGGTTTAGAGGCATAGGAAGTTCCGTTCCAGGCTAGTTTTTTACCGATGTCAAATTTGATTTGGGAGTAGACATCTTCGGGAGTCCAGGATTGAATGTAAGCGGCAGATTTTACTTCAATCCTGCGCCCTGTTGGGCTTGTCACGTCGTATGGCAGCCAGTTAGTTCGTATTTGTGAGGCTGCGGAGGGGGCAGCCCCCTTGGTAAATGATGAAGCAACGAGAAATTCTGCCATTACCCCGCGCATGGCATTGTCGTAAAGATCTGAACAGGACCAGGCCCAATAGTCAAGGACGGTCATGCCGGTGTCTTTTCCATGCT
>RAYE01000181.1 GCA_003612285.1 bacterium D16-51
CTATCTTATTCTTGGCAATCTTTGTCTTAACACGGCATCCAGCTGGCACACCGTCATTCTTTATTATCTCAACCCTGCGCACCTCCATGCGGACAGATGCATAATACTTCAACGCCCTGCCCCCGACAGCCTGTTCAGGGTTCCCAAACATCACGCCTATCTTTTCCCTGAGCTGTGTTGTAATAACCAGTGTACACCCATTTTCCTCAAGAAGCGGAACTAACACCGGCAGTGCATCCGACATAATCCGCGGAAACAGCCCTGCATGGGAACCGCCCACATCACCCTCAATTACTGCCTTTGGGATCAGCCCTGCAAGCGAATCAATGACAATGGCACCGAATGCCTGTGCCGAAGCTTTGCATACTTCCAGCGCCATTTCTAAATTTTCCACATGCATCAGGTAGAAATTGTCATCTTTTATCCCCCTGCTTTCAATTGTCTCCTTTGTCAGTGTCCGTTCGGAATCTATGTACAGCACAGGCCTGCCAAGTTTCTGATACTGTCTGCACATCTGCAGTGCCAGCGTGGTTTTCCCCGCGCTTTCCGGCGCATAAATTTCCACAATGCTGCCTTTCTTTATGCCGCCTACCCCAAGGGCAGAATCCAGCCCAATGATCCCCGTAGATACAATGCTGTCCTTTGTCTGCGGCAGTTCACTTAACTTCTTTACATCAAGGGTATTATAATGCTTATTTAAATGCCTGAATGTTTCCCGTACTGCCTGTTCTGTATTCTTATCCATGATACATTCCTCCATAATCTCTTTTAATATAACCATGTACAGCTTTGTTTTCTGCCTTCAGGCAAACCCCAGCGCACAAGCCATCCTATACAGCGGATTCCCTGCAATTTTCCGTTCCCTCTCTGCCTTCTTCCGTTCCTTTTCCTTCACGCGCTCCATATATGCAGGCTTCTTATCCATTTCAATATAATCTTCCATCTGGGAAGGTGTAAGGCTGCTATAAGGCGTTTTCAGCATTGTGTCTATAATGTCTGTCCCATCCCCACAAGTAATAATCCTGAAATTAAACATGGTTTTCCTCCTTCCTGTCCGATACATATTTTCCTATAGGTGGTCAGACTTTTTGCCTGGCCACCCAATAAACCCTTTATTTTATGCAACTTCCGACAATTCCAAAAAT
>RAYE01000182.1 GCA_003612285.1 bacterium D16-51
AATCATGGGAAGTATTTGGCATTGGTGCAGATGATGTATACGCATTATCAACGGCACCAAATGAAGCATTTTCATAATGAAGTAATAGTGAATCAAATATAGTCAACGAAAGTGAGGTAATGTGGCATGAACGATACATCTGAAAATTATGACATTTTGTCAACATTGATTGAAGAACGAAATTTAACTGCAAATGATGTTTTACTGTTGTTTACAAAATATAACGGCTTACAAATTATGACCGATAGTTTTATCCAGTTTGCAAATGACGAATGTTTACCCGATAGTTATTAAATCCCCTGAAGAGTCTTTGAGAATTAAGACAAAACTACCCACACACGGGTAGTCGGGATGGGAGTAAATCCCACAAAAACCCTATATAGGCATCACAACAATAAGTCCTTATAGGTGCAATACGTTGTCGGATCAACAACGCAAAACAATTGACTGTGACGGTTGGCAGGAGTACACACAAACCAGGAGTGCCAAAAAGTACAGACACTATGACTTGACAGTGCCGACAAGCCTCAAGACTGGCAATGGCCTGTAAAATAATTGTGCCGGCACAGGGGAGATTGTTCCTGACTCCCAATAAAACAGATTAGGAATAAAAATGTTTAGAAATAAACAGCCGGGCAAGCCGAAAGCACCCATAAGCCCAAAGCAATATACTGGTGACGTTATCAGACAGGGAGAGGGAAAGTCCAGAAGATTCTTTGTGGGGCTGTAAATTATTTTAAGGAGGAAAAGGCAATGTGTGTGAACGTGGAAGAGCTAAACAGAAATGTTGTTACGATTAAAAATTACAAGAGCATCAAGAAGAAGGCAGATGAAAAGATGAAGCCTTTGGAACAGACGGTGAAAGACTTCATGGATGAAACCGGGCGGACAAAATACACCGGTTATGGCTATTCAATTTCCTATGCAGAGCAGGAAAGGGAAACTGTCATAAAGGAAAGGGTGCTGGAACTTTTGCAGAACCCACGGATCAATGCGGTAATTGAAGAGGAAAACATTGATATTTCGGAACTGTTTAAAGTAACGGTTGTAAGGCCGCTTAAAATCAGCTAGGGCAGGGGCAGTGTTGCCCCAAAGCCTTCAATATATATAGGAAAGGCAGTAAGATGGAACAGA
>RAYE01000018.1 GCA_003612285.1 bacterium D16-51
GACGCTTATGCAGGGCACACAGGACGCCACAGCGGGCGCAGGGCAGGTTTTAAGCGGCTATACGGCATATGCTAAGGGAAATAAAATAACAGGCTCTATGCCCTCACAGGGGGCGCAGACAATCACGCCCGGCACATCCGCCAAAACAATTGCGGCCGGGAGATACCTGTCAGGCCAGCAGACGATTGCTGGGGATGCGAACCTAATCCCGGCAAATATTGCCAAGGGAAAAAGCATCTTTGGGGTTGCAGGCAGCCATGAGGCTGGCATACAATTCCGGGCGGACTGCACAAATTATAACCATCACCCGGTGCATGAGGCAAAATTAGCCGCTTTTACGCCTTATACAATATCAGGGAGTTTTACCGCCCCTAACGGAGTATCTGTCCCATACACAATATCATTAAATACTTATACTGGGCCCAAAAGTGTGCTCTTGTTTGTCAAGCCTGACGGCATCATGGTTAATAATGTGGTTGCAGTCAAGACCATCAATTATTCAAGGGGCTCGACATAAGGGTATGTGTATTTCCGCTCGGAGCATGTGTTTTCCTGGAACAATCCTCTTCTCACAACAAGCTATGGAGTCCCGGGACCAAGCACTGGCACTAATTATGCTACTGTTTCGGGCAAAGGGATGCTTGCCCTGCAGTTCCCTAATGATGCACCAAATAATGAGTATACGGCAATGACTGTCAATTACGTGGAGGCATATTATTATTAGGGTGCGAATGAAAAAGAACAGGCATACCACTGGGAGATTGCCAGCATATGCCTGTTATGGTACAATCAGTTATGGAGTAACCGTGTTACAAGGTGGACAGCCTCCCTAACTTACATAAGAGGGGAGGTGGTGCGGATGGAGATGTTTACATTTCAGGACTTAGTCCTGTTTGGTACATTTTTAATCATACTGCTTGCCTATATTGACAATAGGAATAACAAGCGAAAATAAATAAACCTACCTTGTACTTAGCCCGTCGAGGTAGGTTTATTTCATAAACACACTTGGGAGGCTAACCACTTTGTGGGCGGCTGCTCCTTTTATATATCTAATATAGCACAGGTATCTTGTTTTTGCAAGGTGTGAGTTTAGAGCCGTAAAGGCTCTTTTTTGATGTCAAAAATCAGGAAAGGGGGTGATAAAGGGATGGATGCACAAATCACAAGGGCAGAACATGAAGAGTTCAGGAAAAGGATTGACGAAGAAAACCACAGGCAGAACCGACGCCTGGAAGAGCTGGAAGAAAGCGTCCGGCAGATAGGGGCACTGACAACATCCGTGGAAAAACTTGCTTCTGCTGTAGAAGGGATGGTAAAGGAGCAGGAAAAACAGGGAAAAAAGCTGGAAGTGCTTGAGGGGCGTGACGGGGAAATGTGGCGTAAGGTAACAGGCTATATCATAACCGCCATAGCCGGCATTATAGCCGGCTTCATATTTACACAAATTGGAATGTAAGGAGGAATAAAAGATGGGTAAGAAATGGTTAAAAGCAGCAGGAATCAGGGCAGTAAAGACAATGGCACAGTCAGCGTTGGCTTTGCTCCCTGCTTCAGCAATGATAACAGCCGTAGACTGGAAAGTTGTAATAGGCACTGCGGCACTGGCAGGCGTGGCATCCATGCTGACATCTGTGGCAGGGCTGCCGGAATTGAAAGAAGGGAGTAAATAATATGCCAAAGATTACAAAGGTAACAGTACATGCAGGCCATAACAAAAATGGTAAAATCGCCTGCGGTGCATCTGACTATATTGATGAATCAAAAGAAGCCCGGATTATCTGCAAGAAAGTGATAAGGCTTTTAAAAAGAAATGGAGTAAAAGCATACAACTGCACAGTCAATAACGGAACGTCCCAGTCTGACGTGTTAAAGAAAATATGCAGGAAATGCAATGCAAAGGACAGACAGCTTGATATCTCCATCCATTTCAATGCAGCGTACCATTCAAAATCTGACGGCAGGACGAAAGGTGTTGAAGCCCTCCTGTACAAGAATGATGGAATCAAAGCGGACATAGCAAAAAGAATGTGTGAACAAATCAGCAGGATAGGGTTTACAAACCGAGGCATAAAAGTCCGTACTGATTTAAGCGTACTAAAAAACACTACTAAGCCTGCAATCCTGTTAGAGGTATGCTTTGTGGATGACCAGGACGATGCCAAGCTATATAAGGCAAACAAGGATGCTGTTGCAAAAGCAATCGTAAGAGCGATACTTAATGCCGCTTAAACAGTGGAATATTTAACAATATGCATAGATAGGTGGCAGAAATTATATCTGCCATCTGTTTACGTGTTAAAATAATATTGGATTTACGCAACAGTTTATGGTATACTGATGAAAATTCCAAAAGGGAAAATTTAGCAAGAATCGGCCAAATTTTCCCTTTTGAAAAAACCTTGGAGAAATCACATGCTGCAAACCTGCATAGGCAGGGCGTTCCAAAAGCCTAGGGTAGAAATGATGTTAGCTTGTTAAAGGGCATTGACACACGTTTTGCCAATATATTCTGTTATTATTTTCGTCAATGTAGAAATGATATCAGCCCGTTAAAGGGCATTGACACCATAAAACTGATATTTCTTTTCTTCGCCTATTAGTGCGTAGAAATGACGCCAGCCCATTGAAGGGCATTGACGCACATGCACTTGCAGGCGAGCCATACCGACCTTTGATATGTAGAAATGACACCAGCCCGATAAAGGGCATTGACACGCATGTTTTACATGAATCATATGGGCAGTTTTTAGTAGAAATGATAGCAGCCCGCAGAAGGGCATTGACACACCATAGCCATAACAATGAGTAACATAGAGAATGATGTAGAAATGGCATGAGCCCGTTTAAAGGTATTGGGTATAATGAACCAACAATAAAAAGCTCCGGCATAATACTGGAGCTTTTTATTTCTTAGATTTCATTTAATGTTCTTTATAAAGTTTTCCCGCCATTTTTATGTGACCAATTGGACTGTTTATAGACGGCTGTGACAGCTTTACACGCTTAGAGCCTTATCCAGTTCTTTTGCAACAAAAGGAAGAATCTTGCCGCCCCTTTTCCTTATATTTTCAATTTCCTGAATTTCTTCTTTTATCTTCTTGGAAAAATATTCAGAAACCGTATCAGGATTAAGCCAGCATTATATAATACATGATAACTAGTGTAAAATCAACATACAAAACACATGAAATATCATGTTTTAAATATTATTGTTTTTGTGTATATTACACGAAAAATAATGTTATTGACAATGAATTAAATATCATGTAAAATATAGATAATGATAAAGGAGGTGTAAAAATGCTTGTATATAAGATTGATGTGCTGGCAACATTAAAAGAAGCCGGATACAATACTACAAGATTGCGGAAAGAAAAGTTGCTAAATGAAAGTGCAATACAATATATTAGAAAGGGCAAACCAGTAGGAGCAAAAGCACTTGATAATATTTGTATGCTTTTAGATATGCAGCCGGGGAATATATTGAAATATGTAGAAATCGAAAACACGAAAAATAATGTAAATCAGAAATTATAAACACATGAAAAAAGATGTAAAAAGCTATTGATAATACATGAAATATGATGTATATTATAATTAGTCCCAGGATAAAGGGCTAATGACCGACAAGGCAGAGGGCAAGCGAAACCTCAAGGGGAAAGGAGAAAAACATGGATGATATGAACAAAGATGAAATTAAAATTGTAAAAAATTCCACAATTTACGAAATCCGCTTGATGTTGGATTCCGAGGAAAAAGAAACCTATACCAAAGAGGAAATTTTGAAATTGCTGGATACAATCGCAAGAGCAAAGGAAACTGAGTAAAACATAAAAGACTAACAGTAAGGGCGGGCTTGCCACCGCTCAAAGCCACAAAAACGGTGTAAAACGTGGTTTGAAATAAATCAAGTAAAACATTATCCAAAGGGAACAGAGGACAATAACACCTGGAAGAGGGAAGGAAAGCACATGGACGAAATGAACATGACAGAAACAGTAAGGTTGATTTTAGACCTAAGAGCCAAAGGCTGGAACGATACAGATATCATAAACCATATCCTGTTTATCGTGACAGGCGAGGAAAAGTACAAAGCAAAAGGGGCTGAATAAAACAGCCCCAGCCAAAAACTGAAAATCCTTCCTTATATAAAGTGAGCAAATTTGGGTGGCTTCCTTTTGTTATAGTCTTTTCGTATAAGGTGGCCTGAAAACCTGCATTTCTACGCCGGTTAGTTCTTTTACCTTTTCATGCGGCGCCATGATTTCTTCCTTGCATTCTTCCGCGGAAAGGGTGGACATCTGTTTATGGTTTTGGCTGTGGTTTCCAAGTTCATGCCCTGCTTTGCAGATTGCCTTCACATCATCAGGATATTTTTCAATCCATCCGCCAGTCATGAAAAATGTAACATGCACTTTTTTCTTTTTCAGGATATCAAGGATTTTTTTGGTATCTTCATTTCCCCATGCGGCGTCAAAACTTAACGCCACTTTTTTTTCATTTTGTTCCACACAGTAAATTGGAAGCTTTTTGTTAGAAATCCTGCTGCCAGAAGTAGAGGTGTGGGGCTGTATAGCATTTTTCTGCCCATACCCAATAGCAATCCCGGAAAGCAGGATAACAGAGAGGACGACAAGCCCGCTGCGGATAAAGGTGCTTATATTTGCCAGTTCCTTATCAATATTATAGTCGGGGGTTGGATCTGCTTCTGTCTTTGGAAAATGGGTTCCAGAAAAGAATTTAGAAAAATGTTTCATAGTCTGCCTCATTTCTGTAAAGTGAGCTTTATTCACAGTATATGAAAAAAGGCAGGAGGGTATTCTATTTATCCTTTCATTTCCAGATAACAGGCTGGCTATGGTATTCATCAGGCCGGTGGCAGCCCAATGTGCTTTTTTGCACCTGGCGGTACAGATTCGAGGCATAAATGTCTTTCTGGTACATCCAGAGGGCATAAGAAAGCCACCCTGGGTAATGCTCTTCTATAGTAATGTAAAAGTCCCTAATGTTTTGCAGCCCATCAGCAGGTTTTGTAATTACCGGGATATCTGCCTGTGTACGCAGAAGACTGCTCTTATCCTTTATAAAGCCAAGAAGGCGGGCATATGGGACGAAAGGTACAGAGATTTGGTATGGTTTTCGTTTTTGGAAAAAGGGGTTATCTATATAGAGTAAGCATCGGAGCAGTATACGGCTGATGCGGCTGTAGGTATATTGTTTTGTTTTAATTTGTGCGATAAACTGTGAATATCCGGTATAGGAAGGAAAGTGGTTTTTTATGCGGTGAAAAATCTCGTCTGTCATATCCAGGATATTTTTGTCTTTTTCTGCAAGATTGCTTAATCGGTAGTATAAGAGGTCAGAAAAATGATTTTCTGCGACAGGGTAATGCTCTGCGTATTGTTCCAGGAGAGCGGTTACACTTTGCGGCACGGCAGCAGATATGGAAGCCAGAAACTTCTCAGGCTCTTCAAAGCTTTTTTTACGGATAGAGGAGGCGGAAGAAAAAGCTCCGGAAAGCTCCTGGCTGTGGTAACCATTGCCATTGCGCAGGATTGGGATTGGGAGAAGCGGGCTGTGCAAAAGGGAAATTGCTTTGATATACTCTATTGCCAAAATATTATTCGGGGAGGATAAAAGCGAAGCACATGCCTCTTTTTGGCTGGAAAAGACGCAGCAGAGCGCTTTTTGCCGCGCAGCAGGGTAAGAATCGCCTTTGGCTGTACAGGCGGCGACAATCTGTTCAAATTCCTTGGAAGGTTTTGTAAGGAAGGCGGCAATTTCCTGTAACAGGGAGATATCACTGCTTTCACATCCAAAACAGATTCCATCTACAAAACCAAGTGAAGTGAGCAGGGATACCCCGGCCAAGGCGAAAGTTTCAGCGCTGGCAGCGGCAAACGGCGCCGGAAGTTCAAAAACGCAGGAAGCGCCGCAGGAAAGGGCCATTTTTGTGCGCAGGTACTTGTCTGTCCAGGCAGGAAGGCCGCGCTGGACATAGTCGCCGCTCATTGCGATTACAATGTTTTTTGCCCCGGTAATTTTCTTAATCTGTTCTATCTGGTAAAGGTGCCCATTGTGGAATGGGTTATATTCTGCAATAATGCCAACGGTATCCATTTTTCCCTCCTAGAGTTTTTCAGATGCTGCTATTTAGTAACAGTTCAGCTTTTCATAAGATGCGAGGATTTTTGACATTTCTTTTGTCAAAAATATGAGTTTTATGGTGCCATTTTGCACGTTTTTTGTGCAAAATGTGTACATCAACAGTGCTGAAAGCACTGCTGTGTAACTATGAAGCCGCAAGGCTGAATAGTTACGCTATTTACGGATTTGGTAATATTTTACTAGACAAAGAAAAATGAATCAAGTATACTTTAATACAGTACGATTAAACGGCCTACCAGGTTTTGCCGTCCACGGGCGTCCCAGGCAAGTTATTCTGCAGTGATCCGTGAATGGCAGCCTGCCATGGCAGAAAGAGGTTAAAAATGAGAATTTTAGTAGTAAATTGCGGCAGCTCAACATTGAAATTCCAGTTAATTGATTCCGAAACGGAAGAAGCAATTGCATCTGGCCTTTGTGAGCGCATTGGATTAGATGGAAGCATTACTTATAAGGCGCATGGTGAAAAATACGAAGAGGAATTTGCACTGCCAGACCACGGGGTTGCGATAAAGAGGGTATTAGACATGCTTTTAGATAAAAAATTTGGCGTGTTAAGCTCCCTGTCAGAAATCAATGCGGTTGGACACCGCCTGGTGCATGGCGGCGAAAAGTTTTCCTCTTCAGTCGTTATTACAGAAGAAATCATCCAGGAAATTGAATCCTGCAACGATTTGGCTCCATTGCACAATCCGGCGAACCTGCTGGGGGTGCGCGCCTGCCAGAAGGTAATGCCGGGCGTCCCAAACGTTGCAGTATTTGACACGGCATTTCATCAGACAATGCCGAAGAAGGCTTATTTGTACGGCCTTCCGAGAGAGTATTATGAGAAATACGGCGTGCGCCGTTATGGTTTCCATGGGACAAGCCATAGTTTTGTTTCAGCCCGCCTTGCAAAGATTGCAGGCCTGGATATCGAAAATTCCAAAATGATTATCTGCCATATCGGGAGCGGGGCAAGCATTTCTGCAGTAAAAAACGGGAAAAGCATTGATACGAGCATGGGGATGACTCCTTTGGAAGGGCTTGTAATGGGGACGCGTTCTGGGGATATTGACCCTGCAATCCTTGAATATATCTGTGCAAAAGAAAATATCTCTGTCAGCGAATTAACCTCTGTTTTAAATAAAAAATCCGGCGCCCTGGGGCTTTCCGGCATTTCCAGCGACTACCGTGATTTACTGGCAGCAGCTGAAAGTGGGGATGAACATGCCGAAGATGCCTTAGAAGTTGTAGTATATCGGATTGCAAAATATATCGGCGCATATTTTGTGGCACTGGGCGGAGTGGATGCGATTGCATTAACCGCAGGTGTCGGTGAAAACAGCATGAAGATGAGGGAAAGGATTTTAAACAGCCTTGGTGCATTAGGCATTGTAATAAATCCTGAGGCGAATGCCGTGGCAGGGGAAGAGATTTTGCTGACAAAGCCGGAAAGCAAAATACCGGTATGGGCTGTCCCTACCAATGAAGAGCTTGCAATTGCAAGAGAAACGGCAAGACTCGTATAAAACTTTAGTTAATTTGCAGAAAATCAGGACGGCTTCTGCTTTCTCATACTGCATAATATAGAAAATACATCCAAAGGGAAAATCATTTTTTATTTGTTTCTGCAATTTATGATACTATTGACTGTGAATAGTAACAGCGATTACAAAACTTACTTAAATTCTGGTGAAATTTGTCTTTACCTAACGCTTTCTTTTTGTTATGATTATAAAATAACCGAAAAAATATAAAGGGGGCTATTGTATGGCACAAAATCCAATTGTAACGATGGAAACGACGGCAGGTGTAATTAAAGCGGAGCTTTATCCGGAAATTGCGCCAAACACAGTAAATAACTTTATTTCACTGATCCAGAAAGGATTTTATGATGGGCTGACCTTCCACAGGGTAATTGAAAACTTTATGATTCAGGGCGGAGATCCGGATGGAAATGGTACTGGCGGGCCAGGTTATTCGATTAAAGGTGAATTTTCGCAAAACGGTTTTGAAAATAACCTGGAACATAAAAGGGGCGTACTTTCCATGGCACGTTCCCAGATGCCTGATTCTGCCGGGTCGCAGTTTTTTATTATGCATAAGGATGCCCCGCATCTGGATGGTGCGTATGCTGCATTTGGAAAAGTAACGGAAGGGCTGGAGGCTGTTGACCAGATTGCATCAACGAATATTGATTACAGGGATGCGCCGCTGGAACCGCAGATTATGACAAAAGTAACGGTAGAAACTTTTGATGGGGAATACCAGGAACCGGAAATGTGCTAAATATACAATTAACACTATAACTGCCTTTTATAAAATACAATATTTTATAAAAGGCAGTTTTCATATATAGTGTTATTGTTTACAGGCTGGAACGTGTTTGGCAGCAAATTTTCAAACACGTTCCGGGAAGGAGATTTGAATATATGATACATTTTGGAATACTTGGGGCAGGTGATATTGCCCGTAAATTTTTAGACGCTGTAAGGCAGACAGAAGATGGGGATGTAATTGCAGTGGCAGGCAGGGATATTGACAGGGCCAGGGCGTGGGCAGAAAAAGAGCGTCTTGGGACATTTTATGGAAGTTATGATGAATTACTGGCAAATCCCCAGATAGATGTTGTATATATTGCAACGACTACCAACGCCCATTATAAAAACATCCTGCAATGCCTTTTAGCAGGCAAACATGTCCTCTGTGAAAAATCAATGGTATGCACATACGAACAGGCAAAGGAAGCCTGCTCCCTGGCAAAGGAGAAGAAACTTTTTCTTATGGAAGCAATGTGGAGCAGGTTTTTGCCAAAAACGACCGTTGTGCGGAACTGGATTGCAGAAGGCAGGATTGGCAGGGTAAACCTGATGCAGGCAACAATTGGCTGGAAAGCAGATAAAATCTATAATAAACGGCTTTTTCTGCCAGAGCTTGGCGGCGGTTCCCTTTATGATATCGGGATTTACCCGCTTGAGCTTCTGCCTTACTTTGTAAACCAGAAGATTATCGATTTGCAGCCGTTTATGAAACGCTGTGATACAGGCGTAGATGATATTTCCAGCTTAAACCTGAAGTTAGAAGGCTGCTTTGCCAATATCCAATGTTCTTTTACTACAAAACTGCCAGAAGATGTATATATTTATGGGGAAGAAGGATATATTAAGATTCCTAAAATCCACTATGGAAACCAGGCGTTCTTATATGGCCATGATGATAAAGTCAAAGACCATTTTGAAGGGGGGTTGGAAAATGGATTTGTATATGAAGTAGAGGAAGTGATCCACTGTATGAAAAATGGGCGGCTGGAAAGCACAGTCTGCCCGCACGAAATGACGCTGGAGGCCGCTATGTGGATTGATAAAGTATTGGCCTGCATTGGAGATTAAAGACACACTGGGACATATGTAAAAGAGAAGCAAGCGGTTGCGCAAAGTTGTCTTATATATTGTGCATATCTTATAAAAAATGAAGATAATTTTTGTAAAATTATAGGAATGGTTTCTAAAGAAAGATAGTGTTATACTATGCATGAACAAGCGGTTGCGCTGTGTTCGGGAAACCGTATAGGGGATTTCCTGCCAGCAGCATTATACTGGCAGGAAGCTAAAATTGGGGTGTGTAATACGCTCTGGGAAAGGACAGGAGGAAATTCTATGAAGAAAACATGGAAAAAGGCATGGGGCATTGTTCTTACACTTGCAGTAATACTTACAAGTGCTGCCATGCCGACAGCTTCTCAAAGTGCAAGTGCAGCAGGAAGCGGCTTTACACTGTATTTTTACAGTGAAGGGGAGGCATCGCCTTATCTGAACATCTGGAACCACGCAGGCCTTGAGTTTGCATCTGATGCTGTGACAAACAGCGACTGGGGATGGGATTATAAGCAAGGGGTATTGCAGCCGGTTGCAGACAATGCAGGCTGGTATTCCATCGGCCTTACTGTGTTAGATGCAGCTGCCAATGATGGGTTCGATATCTATACTGGCGGAAATGCAGATGATAATAAGGCAGCTACTTATGATAACCAGTGGAATAATGTAAGTGATTATGCGGTACTGGTTGGAGGCTCAAAGGATTCTTATGCAGTAAAGGGCGGAACCGTTTATACGGATTTAGCTGCTGCAGGGCTTGTAATTGAAGGAAGCAATGTTCCGGCACAGCCAACAGAACCTGCAGAAACAGTAAAACCTGTGGAATCTGAGCTTTATGTGGACAGGATTGCAAATATGGGGGATGATTTTATCCGCGGCGCTGATATTTCCTCCGTTTATTCAGAGTATCAGAGCGGTGTAAAATACTATGATTTCTCTGGAAAGGAACTTGTTTTTTCTTCTACATCCGGCGAAAAGACATTTTTTGACTTCTTAAAGGAAAGCGGCCATAACTGGGTGCGTATCCGTGTCTGGAATAACCCATATGATGCAAATGGGAATGGCTATGGAGGCGGAAACAATGACCTTGCAACGGCAAAGCTGATTGGCAAAGCCGCTACGGATGCAGGATTAAAGGTTTTGATTGACTTCCATTATTCTGATTTCTGGGCTGACCCGAACATGCAGGGGGCTCCAAAGGCTTGGAAAGACCTTGATTTAACGAAAAAAGCAGAGGAATTGAAGAAGTTTACATCGGAAAGCCTTGCAGAATTGTTTGCCGCAGGGGTAGATGTTGGAATGGTCCAGGTTGGAAATGAAACGAACAATGGGCTCTGTGGGGAAACGGTAAAAGAAAATATCTGTACATTGTTCAATGCAGGAAGCAGCGCAGTCCGTGAGGCAGCAGCGGCTGCAAAAAAAGAAGTTTTGGTAGCAGTCCATTATACAAATGTACAGGATGCAGGCTACTATGATACCGTTGCCAAGATGTTAGATGATAATAAGGTGGATTATGATGTATTTGCAACCTCTTACTATCCGTTCTGGCATGGGACAACAGAAAATTTAACAGCCGTATTGAAAAAGGTTGCTGAAACCTACAGTAAAAAGGTAATGGTTGCCGAGGTATCTTATGCATATACGTTAAAGGATGGCGACGGCCATGGGAATAATGTAAAAGAGGATGCAGAAGGACTGGTATTTAATTATTCAACAACTGTGCAGGGGCAGGCAAATGCAATTGCTAATACAATGCGTGCAGTCTGCAATATTGGTGCAGCAGGCCTTGGCATGTTTTATTGGGAGCCTGCATGGATTCCGGTAAATGTTTATGATGAAAGCGCTTCAAACGCGGCAGACGTTCTTGCGGCAAATAAAGCAGCGTGGGAAAAATATGGTTCTGGATGGGCTTCCAGCTACTCTGCAGAATATGACCCGGATAATGCCGGGAAATGGTATGGCGGATCTTCCTGGGACAATCAGGCAATGTTTGATTTTACAGGAAAGCCTCTGGAATCTATTAACGTATACAAATATGTCCTGACAGGCACTACAGCAAAGGCAAAATTAGAGAGTGTTGATGATGTAAGCATATCTGTCCTTAGCGATGAAGACTGGAAAATGCCAGAAACCGTCCCGGCAAAATATACGGACAATTCTGAAAAAGAAGTTTCTGTAAGCTGGACAGAGGCAGATGTATCAGCAGCCAAGGCAGGCGGCGTCGGCACTTACAAAATTCATGGGACAGTGGCAGCAGACGGGGCTTCTTTTGAGATACTCTGCACACTGGAGGTAAAACAGCCGAATTTACTGAAAAACCCGGGCTTTGAAGAAGAAGATATGAGTGCATGGGTAATCAATGTAACCAGCGGCGGAGCCGACTGTGCAGGCAGGGTGGCAGACAGCAATAAACGTACCGGCGAATACAGCCTGAAATTCTGGTCCGAGGAACCTGTAAGTTTTACAGCAGAGCAGACAGTGACATTAGACAGAGGCATCTATGAACTGAGCGCATATAACCACGGCGCAGTAAGTGACAACGGGGAAAATGCTGTTTACCAGTTATATGCAGTGATTGACGGAAAAGAATATACTGCAGATTCTTCTGTTACAAGCTGGCAGGTATGGGAAAACCCTACTATTGCTTCGTTAAATGTAACAAAAGACAGTACAACGGTTACTATTGGCGTCAAGACAACCGTTAACGCAGGCGGCTGGGGCGCATGGGATGACTTCTACTTGAGGAAGACAGGGGATTTGTCTGCCGGTGAGAAGGAAGCCCAGGAAATCACTGGGAAATCAGCATATACAAAAACATACGGCGCAAAAGCATTTACTTTAAATGCAAAAGCAGAAGGAACGCTTACTTATGCAAGCAGCAACAAGGCGGTTGCTTCTGTTGACAAAAACGGAAAGGTAACGATTAAGGGGGCTGGAAAGGCTGTGATTACCGTAAAAGCAGCTGAAACAGATAAATACCAGGCGGCTTCCAAAAAGATTACCATTACAGTGAAACCGCAAAAAGTAACTGGCATAAAGGCTAAAGCTGGCAAAAAGCAGATTACGGTAAGCTGGAAAAAGGCTGCAAAGGCCGCCGGCTACCAAATCCAGTATTCTGCGTCAAAGAACTTTAAAGGGGCAAAGACTGTAACAGCAAAAAGCGCTTCTAAGAAAATAAAGGGATTGAAAAGCGGTAAGACATATTATGTAAGGGTATGTGCGTATGCGAAAGATGGAAAGGGGAAAATTGCCGGCGCATACAGCAAAACTTTGAAAATCAAAGTGAAATAGTAAAAACAGGGATGAAATGAAAATTGGGTAGCATTATATAGAAAGAAGTGCTGCGTTATGAAATAGCGCAGCACTTCTTTTGTTTTTTAGTTTATCTATTGTATGCTTGGTTATATTCATAAAAAAATTTCTGCAAATATCTTGAAAATATTGGCAAAGTTGTATATTCTAATAGATAAATATCTTTCTATAGAAATTGCGGTGCAGGAAAACAGCATTTTTTAAAGCGGACTTGTCCGCTGTATTATTTGGGCTGCAAAAATGCGGAATGGGGGATAGTATGGATGAAGATATCATGTTAGAAGAGCTGTATAGCCGGATGATTAACAATCTGCAGGCTTACCATCCGGCAGCGAAAAACAGTAAATCAATCCGCAGGGCGTTTGAGACTGCCAGGGCAGCACATGCCGGGCAGGTGAGGAAATCAGGGGAGCCGTTTGTAATCCATCCTCTTGAGGTGGCAATCATCCTGTCAGAACTGCGTCTTGACAAGGAGACAATTATAGCAGCATTGTTACATGATGTAGTAGAAGACACGCTTTTGACGACAGAAGACATAAAAAAAGAGTTTGGCGAAGAAGTAATGTTTTTGGTTGATGGGGTGACAAAGCTGACAAGAATGTCTGACAGCGTATCAAAAGCAGAAATGAAATTAGAAAGCTTCCGCAAGCTTATTATGGCGGCTGCGGCAGACATCCGTGTAATTATCATTAAGCTGGCAGACAGGCTGCATAATATGCGTACACTGCAGTTCCAAAAGCCGGAAAAGCAGCTTGAAGTTGCAGCAGAGACAATGGATTTGTATTCACCAATTGCACAAAGGCTTGGGATTTCTGTTTTAAGTACAGAAATGGAAGATTTGGCGTTTTCTTATCTCTTTCCAGAAGAATTTAAACAGATTAGCTATAAATTATCTATTATGGATAAAGACCAGGGGATGAACCAGATTATATCAGAAATCAACCGGGAGCTTGGCAATGCCGGGTTTCATTTTAAACTTCGGAATGAAAGGAAACATCTTTTTAGCATTTACAGAAAGATGGTAAACCGCCAAAAAACCCTGGAAGAGATGTATGATATTTCTGCCCTAAAGATAATAACTAACTCAAACAGGGACTGTTATCTGATTCTGGGGATTTTACATTATCTTTTTAATCCTGTGCCAAACCGCTTTAAGGATTATATTGCAATCCCAAAAGAGAATATGTACCAGTCCTTGCATACAACGCTTGTATCAAAGGGCGGAAGACGTTTTGAAGTACAGATTAAGACAAAGGAAATGGATTCTATTGCGAAATTTGGGGTACTTGCTTATTGGAAATATGGGGAAAGCGCAATTGATGCAAAAGAAATCAGCAAAGGGCAGATGGAAAAAGCTCTCTGGCTGAAGCAGATTTTGGAATGGCAGCAGGATATTACAAATAACGCTGAATTTATTGACCTTGTAAAAGGGGACTTTGACTTATTTTCTGAGACGATTTCCTGCTTTACGCCAAAAGGGGAGGTGAAGCGCCTGCAAAAAGGTTCTACTGCTGTAGACTTTGCCTATGCCATCCACAGTGACATTGGAGACAGGATGACAGGGGTATTTGTAAACAGCGCTAAAAAAGAGCCGGATTATATTTTACAGAGCGGGGACTGCGTAGAAATTTTAACCGCAAAAGATTCCGGCGGCCCGCAAAAAGAGTGGCTGTCATTTGTTAAAACGAGCAATGCGAAAAATAAAATCAAAAAGCATTTCCGGGACAGCTTACTTCAGGAAATTGGGAATTACGAATGGAAAGAAGGGCAGGAGGCGTCACAGAGCGGCTATTTGGTGCGTTTGAACGTTTATATGCAAAAAATTAATGGTTTCCGTAAATTCCAGCCAATCAGCCAGTATTTTTTTTCCGGGAATATTGATATCCAGGAATTTTATTATCGGGAAAAAGAGGGTGTACTTACTGCATTGCTGCAGGTAGATGACAAAAAAGAACTGCAGCAGATGATAGGGGAACTGGATGCTTTACAGTATATTGAAAAAGTAGAATTGGCAGATACCAAAATGGGGTATGATAATAAGGAACTATACAGTTCCTAAAAAGACAGGAGGTAATTTTTCATGAAAGAGTCCTATTATGAAAGGTTCCGTGAAGATTTAAAAGAATTTCACGAAATGACAGAAAAATTTTACAAAAAGGAAATTACTGTACCGGAATATAAAGGTTTTTCCGGCGGTTTTGGGAGCTATGCGCAGCGGGGCGGGGAATACAGTATGCTGCGGCTGCGGCTTGCCGGCGGAGAAATCAGCCGGGAGGATTTGGAGTTTATAGTAAACAGTACAGAAAAATACCAGATTGATATGGTGCACCTGACAACCTGCCAAACCGTGCAGCTTCATAACCTGACAAAAGAAACGGTCTGTAAATTGATTGAAGAGGCATGGGCGCATGGAATTATCACAAGGGGAGGAGGGGGCGATTTTCCAAGGAATGTTATGTGTTCCCCGCTTTCCGGCGTAGAGCAGGGGGAGAATTTTGACGTTCTTCCTTATGCAAAAGAGGCAGGGGATTATCTGCTAAGCTTTATTGGAAGGGTAAAGCTTCCCCGGAAGCTGAAAGTTGGTTTTTCAAACAGTAAGAAAAATGAACCGCATGTTACATTCCGTGACCTTGGGTTTGTATCAAAAGAGAACCAGAAGTTTGATGTCTATGCAGCAGGCGGGCTTGGAAATAACCCGAAATTTGGTGTTTTGGTAACAGAAGATTTAGATCCGTCCAAGATTTTGTACTGTATCAAAACAATGGTAGATGTGTTTACGGAATATGGGGATTATGAGCACCGTGCAAAATCCAGGACAAGATATCTCCAGGATACCCTTGGAGCAGATGCGCTGAAAAAGATTTTCCAGGAAAAACTGCAGAAAAATATGGAAGAGGGACAGCTTGAGCTTACCCTCCCTGATTCGCCTTCTGTGGATAAAGCGGGCGCCGCTGCATCGCCAGGGACCCTGCAGAACCCGCGGATTATCAGGCAAAAGCAGGATGGGCTGTATGCCGTTTCCTACCATCTGGCAGGCGGGAAGGCTGCCCCTGGCTTTTTCAGGAGGATATATGACACGATGAAAGAAATGCAGGATGTCAAACTGCGTCTTGCCCCGGATCAGGGAATGTATATTATTAACCTGACAGGGGAAGAAGCTGAAAAAATGCTAAAGGTTACAGACGATGGGGCAAAAACTGCTTTTGAACGCTCCACTGCATGCATTGGAGCAGATATCTGCCAGCAGGGGATTGGTTTGTCACAGTCCTTATTAAATGCCTGTATTGAACGGGCCAGAAAGGAAGGATTTGCGGACGGAGTGCTTCCGGCAATCCATATTTCCGGCTGCCCATCTTCCTGCTCTGCCCACCAGACGGCGGCAATTGGCCTCCGGGGCGGCAAAAAGCCTTCCGAAGAAGGGATGAAAAATGCCTTTGCCGTATTTGAAAATGGCTGTGAAAAAGAAGGGGAAGAGCGCTTTGGGAAAGAACTTGGCGTAATGTATGAAGAGGATATCCCGGAATTTTTTGCCAGGCTTGGCCATGCGGTAGAACAAGAAAAGATGACGTATGCGCAATTCCGTGAAAGTTACCCTGAAAAAATTGCACAGATTGCACAGGAGTTTATATAAGGAGAGAAAATGGGCAGTTTTGTAAGCCGGCAAATATGATGTAGAGAAAGGAGGCAGGAGAGATGGCGGAAATAATGGTAACTGGCGGGGACAGGATGTTTTTTTTGCTAAATAAGGATACTGTACTTGCCAGGTTCCATGTTGAAGGAAAAGGGCCATTAGAAACAATTAAAATAGATGAACAATTTATCGAAATGCCCGAATGGATTTCTGATTTAAGTGAATTTATTGAAAATAGACGCGCTCCAAAGAAACGGGAAAATATTGCGAAACTCCTGGAAATGAGTGGATGCCATACGCTATTTGGCTGGCTTAGCATAACACATGCCTTATCCTTAATAGATACTTACTGGGTAAAACCGACTGAAAGCCGGTTAACCTGGGAAAAAGTCAGCCTATATACCCATGAGTTTAATGAGGTTGTGGCAAAAACTGCCTTTGAGGGAGGGCTTCATGGATATAACCTGTCTACTACATCCCCTGAATATGGGACAGATGGGACATTTGCGAAATGCTGGATAAGGGAAGGCGGTATTATTAAATTATTGAAAAGAGGTTCTACAGGTGCAAGAAATGCAGGGCTGGAACCATATTCTGAGTATTATACAAGCCAGATTGCAAGGGAATTAGGGCTTGATCATGTTGAGTATAATTTAAGAAAACATGGCAACAAGATTTGTTCTGTCTGTAATGCATTTACTTCAGAACAGATTGGATATCTGCCCTTTGCCGGCATGAATACCAGGGGAAGTACCATTGCCAGTGTAATTAAAATATTTGAAGAATATGGCCTTAAGGAAAAAGTTACAGCGATGTTTATCTTCGATGCGGTTATTTTTAACGAGGACAGGCATAAAGGAAATTTTGGCTTTCTGATTGATAATGATACAAATGAAATTCTTGATATGGCGCCGTTGTTTGACCATAATATTGCAATGCTTTGCTACGCTGAACAGGATGATTTTAATAATATTGACCATTACCTGAGTGAAAAAGGACCCTGTATTGGCGGCGAGTTTATAGAAGATGCACGGGCATTGTTATATCCTGAAATAAGGAAGCGTTTACAGAATCTCTATGGATTCCAGTTTGTACGCCATCCAAAATATAACCTGCCAAAAGAGCGTTTAGAAGCTTTAGAGAAAGTGATTAACCGCCAGATTCAGCAGATTTTAGAATAAAGGAAATATAAGGGCGCTGTAATATAGTGGTTATTAGCGCACCGCCAGCACGCTTTTTCATGTTATAGGAAACTTCGCCGATTTGAGTGTGAAGAACGCTGGTCTTGCGTTCTTCTTAGGTGCGACATTAGCCTTGCCTGGCGAGGTGTTTTCGAGCTTGGAAAGGCTTCGCACCTTTTTCATAAACTAATTTTTGATTTTGTCTAATTCTGTAATATTTACACCCAGGCTTGACAAAGTAACCTTTAATTCAATATATCTGTCATGCATTGAGTTGTAAGTATCCATATCGTTATTTGCTTTTGCCGATAACATCCAATTTTGTAATCTTGAAAACTCTGTAACATAATCTTTAATGATATCTGCTGCGCTAGGCATTATATCACCTCCAATTTTAGAATGTGTTATTGTGTTTTTTAGTATATCATAATCCGAATACAAAGTCTATTCAATAGAGCAGTTTTACATTTACATTTACTTTTTCTTATGATACAATGTAGCGTGGTAATGGAAAGCCTTATAAACTGGCAGTTCCTATTACCGTACTACAGCAGTATTACAGAGAAATGAGGAGTTTAAATATGCCACTCACACCGATGATGCAGAATTATATAAAAATGAAAGAGGAGTACAAAGATTGTATTCTTTTTTATCGTTTAGGGGATTTTTATGAAATGTTTTATGAGGATGCGAAGGTCTGTTCAGAAGAATTGGAGCTGACTCTTACAGGAAAAAGCTGTGGATTGGAGGAAAAGGCGCCAATGTGCGGCGTCCCGTTCCATGCGGTTGATGGCTATCTGAATAAATTGGTGACAAAAGGGTATAAAGTAGCAATCTGTGAGCAGGTGGAGGATCCAAAGACAGCAAAGGGGCTTGTAAAACGGGCTGTTACGCGTGTTGTTACGCCAGGGACAAACCTGAATATGCAGGCGCTTGATGCTTCCAAAAATAATTACCTGATGTGTGTTGTTTATACAACAAATGCATACGGGGTATCTTATGTCGACGTGACGACAGGCGATTACTATCTGGCAGAGTTTTCAGCAAAAAACCAGCTTCTGGATGAAATTGGGAAAGTCATGCCTTCTGAAATTATCTGCAATGATTCTTTTCTGGTTTCCGGGGTTGATTTTGAAGATTTACAGGGAAGGCTTGGTATTGTCGTATCTGCAGTGGATTCGTGGCATTTTGACGGGGAACGGTGCAGTGAAACTTTAAAACGCCATTTTAAAGTAGGTTCTTTAGCCGGGCTTGGTTTAAATGATTATACGATTGGGATGATTGCCGCCGGGGCTGTTATGCAGTACTTAGAAGAAACCCAGAAAATTTCCCTTGACCATATTACAAAGCTCCATCCATACCTTTCCGAACGCTATATGCTTCTTGACCGTTCTACGCGGAGGAACCTGGAGCTTTGTGAGACAATGCGGGAAAAGGCAAAACGCGGTTCCCTTTTCTGGGTCTTAGATAAGACGAAAACGGCAATGGGGGCCAGGATGCTGCGCAATGCAATTGAGCAGCCGCTTTTGGGGCTGGCAGAAATCAACGAACGGCTTGATACGGTAGAAGCATTAAATGAGAATATCATTAACCGGGAGGAAATCCGGGAATATTTAGGTCCGATTTATGATTTGGAACGCCTGATTAGTAAAATCAGTTACCGCAGCGCTAATGCACGGGATTTAATTGCATTCCGCCAGTCTCTTTCCATGCTTCCGCCTGTCAAACAGATATTAAATACATATCCCGGGACGCTTCTAAAAAAGTATGGGGAACAGATGGATGACCTGCAGAGGCTTTATCAGTTAATAGAAGCTTCGATTGAAGAGGAGCCGCCCCTTTCTGTCCGCGAGGGAGGCATGATACGGGATGGGTATAATGAGGACATTGACCGCTTACGCCATGCAAAAACAGATGGAAAAGAATGGCTTGCAAAACTGTTAGAAGAAGAAAAAGAACGAACCGGGATTAAAAACCTGAAAATTAAATATAATAAAGTATTTGGCTATTACCTGGATGTAACAAATTCCTATCAGAACCTGGTTCCGGAAGACTGGACAAGGAAACAGACGCTTGCAAATTCTGAACGTTATACAACGCCGCGCTTGAAAGAATTGGAAGATATGATTCTTGGGGCGGAGGACAAGCTTTATAATTTAGAATACGAAGTCTTTTGCCAGGTGAGGGAACAGATTTACAAGGAAATTACAACTATCCAGCAGACTGCCAAAATTATCGCATCAGTAGACATGTTTGCCTCCCTTGCGCTTGTTGCGGAGCAGAATAATTATGTCCGTCCTGTTATGGCGCAGGATGGGTGCATTGATATTAAAGAAGGCCGCCATCCGGTTGTGGAAAAAATGATTCCGCATGATATGTTTGTATCAAACGATACTTACCTGGATGATGGAAAACATAAAATCGCCGTAATTACCGGTCCGAATATGGCGGGAAAATCGACTTATATGCGCCAGACTGCCCTTCTTGTGTTAATGGCGCAGGTTGGTTCTTTTGTTCCAGCTTCCAGCGCTAAAATCGGCGTGGTTGACCGTATTTTCACAAGAGTCGGGGCGTCTGACGACCTGGCAAGCGGTCAGAGCACCTTTATGGTGGAAATGACAGAAGTTGCCAACATCCTGCGGAATGCGACAAAAAACAGCCTGATTATCCTGGACGAAATCGGTCGGGGAACCAGTACATTTGACGGGCTTAGCATAGCATGGTCGGTGATTGAACATATTGCAAACCCTAAACTTTTAGGGGCAAAAACATTATTTGCCACGCACTACCATGAACTGACAGAATTAGAGGGGAAACTTGAAAGCGTTGACAATTATTGCATTGCGGTAAAAGAGCAGGGGGATGACATTGTCTTTTTGAGGAAGATTATAAAGGGCGGGGCAGATAAAAGCTATGGAATCCAGGTAGCAAAATTAGCGGGGGTACCAGAAAATGTACTGCAGCGTGCAAGGGAGATTGTAGAGCAGTTAAGCGACAATGACATCGCATCCCGCGCAAAAGAGATTGATGTGGAGTATGAAATTCCAGATTATCCATATGGGATTAAGCAGCAGACAGAGCCAAAACGGAAAGTGCGGAAAAAAACGGCATTAGAAGCAGAATCGGAAGAACTTGGGCAGATGTCGCTATTTGATTCTTCTAATACAGAGATTAAGACAGACGATATTATTGTGGAACTGCATGAACTGGATCTGACTGCTACAACGCCGATAGAAGCATTAAATATTTTATATAAGCTGCAGGTAAAATTAAAGGAACGTATATAAAAAAGGTGCGAAGCCTTTCCAGACTCGAAAACACCTCGCCAGGTAAGGCTACCGTCGCACCTAAGAAGAACGCAAAACCAGCGTTCTTCACACTCAAATCGGCGAAGCAATTCTTGTCGATAACCACTACGATTACAGCAATTTCCTATAAAATAAAAAGGGCAGGAACAGACACAGAGGGAGGAAGGTAAGTGGCACAGATTCACCTGTTAAACCAGGATACCATTAATAAAATTGCTGCAGGGGAAGTAATTGAGCGTCCTATGGCAGTTGTTAAAGAACTGATTGAAAACGCTATTGATGCAAAAGCCACGGCAGTGACTGTTGAAATCCAGGATGGCGGAAAAGGGCTGATCCGTATTACGGACAATGGAAGCGGCATTGCACCAGAAGATATTGAGCTTGCCTTTGCCCCGCATGCAACCAGTAAAATTAATGACGTTACAGATTTACTTGAGATATCAAGCCTTGGTTTCCGTGGAGAGGCACTTTCAAGCATTGCCTCTGTTTCACAGCTTGAAATGGTTTCTAAAACAAAGGAAGAACTGATGGGCGTCCGCTATTGTATGGATGGCGGGGAAAAAAAAGCAAAGGAAAATGTTGGCTGCCCGGATGGTACGACCTTTTTAGTCAGAAATTTATTTTACAATACGCCTGCCCGCTTAAAATTTTTAAAAACGGCACAGACAGAGGCAGGGTATGTCAGCGGCCTTGTGGAGCGTATGGCATTGTCACACCCTGATATTTCCTTTCGCTTTATTAACCAGAAACAGACCAGGCTTTCTACTTCCGGCAATGGGAATTTAAAAGATGTTATCTATCATATCTATGGGAGGGAAATTGCGGCAAACCTGATGGAGACAGCACAAAACGAAGTGTTCTGCAAAATAACCGGTTTTATTGGGAAACCAGTTATTTCACGCGGAAACCGCAATATGATGAACTATTTTATCAACGGCCGTTATATCAAAAGCCAGGTAATCAGCCGGGCAATCGAAGAGGCATACGCTCCATATTCTATGCAGCACCGTTATCCATTTACTGTGCTCCATATCCAGGTAGATTCCCAGTACATAGATGTCAATGTGCATCCTCAGAAAATGGAAATCCGTTTTAACAATGAAAAAGAAATTTTTCAAAGCATTTATCATGGGATTTCTGAATCGTTAAAGCATAAAGAGTATATTCCGGAGGTTACCTTCCAGACAAAGAAAGAGCCGGAAAAAAAGAAAATAACCCCAATTGAGCCGTTTGAAAAAAAACGCCGCGAAGAATTAAAAAACATCCAGGAAAATGCAAAACTTCCTGAAAAGAAACAGACGCCAAGTAAAAGTTCAGGCAGTCCAAAACAAGATAACCTGGAAATTTTAGATGCGTTGACAAAAGAAGGGGAAGAAAGCGGATACGTTGCAGAACATACAGAATACCCATCTTCTGAAACTGCCGCAAAAACAGAATTTACATTAAAAGAACCTGTTAAAAACGAAAAGCAGGAAACACTTTTTGAAGAGGACTTTTTGTCGGAAAAGGTACAGAAAGAGGTAAAAATTATCGGACAGGTATTTTCTACGTATTGGGTCTTGCAATACGAGGATACCATGTATCTGATTGATCAGCATGCCGCGCATGAAAAAGTACTGTATGAGCGTTTTATGAAAGAAATACAGGCAAAAAAGCCAATGACGCAGCTTTTGCAGCCTCCTGTCATTTTAACGCTAACTATGGCGCAGTCCCAGGCAGTGGAAGAAAATATGGAGATTTTTGGGAAACTTGGGTATCAGATAGAACATTTTGGCGGAAGGGAATATGCAGTAACCGGCGTCCCGGCACATTTACCGTCCATTGGGACAAGGGAACTTCTGACAGAAGTAATTGATACCCTGACAGAAGAAGCTGGAAGAGTCAGAAAGCCGGAAATCCTGCTGGATAAAATTGCTTCCATGTCCTGTAAGGCGGCAGTTAAAGGAAACCAGAAGCTTCCGGCAGAACAGATGCAGGAGCTATTAAAAGAACTGATGGCTTTGGAAAACCCGTATCATTGTCCGCATGGCCGGCCGACTATGATACGCATGACGAAAAAAGAACTGGAAAAGAGGTTTAAACGGATTGTATAAGAAAAAACTGCTGCTGATTTTAACAGGACCTACTGCTGTAGGAAAGACAGCTTTATCAATTGGTCTTGCAAAAGCTTTAAATGGGGAAATTATTTCTGCAGATTCCATGCAGGTATACCGGCACATGGATATTGGGACTGCAAAAATAAAAAAAGAACAGATGCAGGGGATTCCCCATTACCTGATTGATGAATACGAGCCTTTTGAAGAATTTAATGTTGCCATTTTCCAGGCGCGCTGTAAAGAGTACATTGATGAAATCCATAAAAAAGGAAAGCTGCCAATCCTTGTAGGCGGCACAGGGTTTTATATCCAGTCTGTCCTATATTCTGTTAATTTTGAAGAAACAGAAGCAGACAATACGTACCGTACAGAGCTTACAGCTTATGCAAAGGAGCATGGGGCAGCTGCATTACATGAAAAGCTTGTACTGGTAGATAAGGAGTCTGCAGAAACAATCCATCCCAATAATGTAAAGCGCGTAATCCGTGCTTTAGAATATTATAAACAGACAGGGAAAAAAATATCGGAGCACAATAAAGAGCAGCATAGCAAAGAACCTGCTTATTATTTCCGTTATTATGCCTTAACCCTTCCGAGGGAGGTTTTATATGAAAGGATTAACCAAAGAGTGGATTCCATGAGAGAAGAAGGCCTGGCAGAAGAGGTAAAGAAACTGCTTGCAATGGGGTGTAACAGGGAAATGGTTTCCATGCAGGGCCTGGGCTATAAGGAGATTCTTTCTGCCCTGGAGGGGGAAGATACGATAGAGCATGCTTTTGAACAGATTAAGCAGGAGACAAGGCATTTTGCCAAACGCCAGTTTACCTGGTTTAAAAGAGAACGGGATGTGACATGGATTGACAAAGGGCAGTTCCAAAACGAGGAAGAGCTTCTTGCCTATTGCATTCAGGATTGGCAAATGCATATGCAGGACGTGTTTGGAAATTAAAATGCACAAAATGAAAGGAAGAAGGAAATGGACTCTCTTAAAGAAATGTATTTATCAGCAGGAATTGAGCAGGATGTTTATGATTTTTGCAGCAATATATTAAAAAATTTAGAAAACAGGTTTAAACAGATAGATGAAGTGGCAGAATTTAACCAGATGAAGGTGCTTTGTGCTATGCAGCGCCAAAAAGTCAGCACGGCTTGTTTTGAATCTACTACCGGCTATGGGTATGATGATTTGGGAAGGGAAACTTTAGAAGCTGTCTATGCGGATGTTTTTGGCACAGAGGCTGCATTGGTGCGCCCGCAGCTTACCTGCGGCACCCATGCATTAACAGTTGCACTGTCTGCCATCTTACGGCCCGGGGATGAACTTCTGTCCCCGGTGGGGAAGCCTTATGATACCCTGGAAGGGGTAATTGGCATGAAAGAGGACAATCCGCCTGGCTCATTAAAGGAATTTGGTATTTCATACCGCCAGGTGGATTTAAAAGAGGACGGCAGTTTTGACTTGGAAGGAATAAAGGCAGCATTAAACAAAAAGACAAAATTGGTTACCATTCAGCGTTCCAAAGGCTATGCCACACGTAAAACGCTGTCTGTAGAACAGATTGGGGAGCTGATTTCCTACATTAAGTCAATCAAGGCAGATGTTATCTGCATGGTCGATAACTGTTATGGGGAATTTGTAGAAACAAAGGAACCGACACAATACGGCGCGGATTTATGTGTTGGGTCGCTGATTAAAAATCCGGGCGGCGGGCTGGCGCCAATCGGGGGATATATTGCTGGAAAAGAGGAACTGATTGACCTCTGTGCATACCGCCTGACGGCTCCGGGGCTTGGAAAAGAAGTTGGCGCGACGCTTGGTGTGAACCAGTCTTTTTTCCAGGGATTTTTCCTTGCGCCTTCTGTAACGGCAGGGGCTTTAAAAGGGGCCGTTTTCGCAGCAAACATCTATGAAAAACTGGGCTTTCCTGTTATCCCGGACAGCACAGAACCGCGCTATGACATTATCCAGGCCGTTACCCTTGGATCTGCCGAAGCTGTGGTTGCCTTCTGCCAGGGAATCCAGGCAGCTTCGCCGGTTGACAGCCATGTGCTGCCAGAGCCTTATGCAATGCCTGGATACCACAGTGATGTTATTATGGCAGCAGGCGCGTTTATACAAGGTTCTTCCATAGAACTAAGTGCAGACGGGCCGATTGAGCCGCCTTATGCGGTTTATTTCCAGGGAGGCCTGACATGGCATCATGCCAGGTATGGGATTACAATGTCATTGCAGTCAATGAAAAATGCGGATTTAATAAAAATTCCCTAAAATCTGTGAATAACAGCAAATCCGCAAAATATTTGTCGAAATACCGAAAATGGGTTCCTACAAAGGGATTTCTTCACGAAAAATACACGACATTTTCCAACTTCCCTTCTATACAAAAAAGTGATTTTGTGATAACATAGGTATTGTGTGTATTTATGGAAAATAATGGGGAGCCTTCTTAAAAAGGAGGCATTATGGAAAAAAACAGTATTACAATGAAGGAACTGCCAGAGTCAGAGCAGCCTTATGAGAAATGTGAAAAGTATGGGGCAAACTGCCTGTCGGACAGTGAACTGTTAGCAGTTATCCTCCGTACAGGAAGCCGTGGGGAGTGCTCAACAGCGCTTGCCAGAAGGCTTTTGCAGCAGCTTCCCGGTAAATCCATTACCGGCCTGTTTCATAGTTCTTTTGAGCAGTTACGGGAAATTAAAGGAATTGGAAAAGTAAAATCCATCCAGCTCTTGTGCCTGACAGAAATTACCAAGCGGATGCTGAAAGGAAAAAAGCAGCTGGAGACCTTACTCTGTGAACAGCCGGCGCAGATTGCAGCATATTTTATGCCGTCTATGCGTTTTCTGGAAACGGAACAGGTACGCCTTCTTATTTTGAATGGAAGGCATGCCGCTGTAAATAACCTTTTAATTTCAAACGGTTCTTTTAATTCTGCGATGGCTTCACCAAGGGAAGTATTTTACTATGCATTAAAACATAAAGCAGTAGCGATCATACTGCTGCATAACCATCCGTCCGGCGACCCGTCGCCAAGCCGGGAAGACCTGCTTCTGACAAAAAGGATTGCAGAAACGGGGCAGTTAATAGGGATTCCGCTTTTAGACCATATTATTATTGGTGATAACCGATATGTCAGCGTAAAGGAGAGCGGATATTCTAAAATGCTGGACAAACAGGAAAAATGACTGGAAAAGAGGTTTTTTCATGGCAAAAAAGACTTTTGGTATTGATTTTGGGACCAGTACCATTAAAGTATATAAGAACGGGGACGGCATTATTTTATTGGAAAAGAATGCCGTATCTACCGTTGGAAAGGAAAAGAAACCGGTTGCCATCGGTGAAAAAGCATATGAAATGTATGAAAAAGCACCGCCAAGCATCCATGTATCACTGCCATTAAGCAGAGGGGTTGTTTCCCATTTGGATGATATGGTAGCGCTTTGGAATTTTATGGGACAGGCTGTTTCCGGCAGGAAAAAGATGAAACGCTGCCAGTTCTATATTGCGGTTCCGGCCGATATTACAGAAGTGGAAAAACAGGCTTATTCTAAAATTATCACACAGTCAGAAAGCACACCACAGAAAGTCTGTCTGATTGATAAGCCGATTGCAGACGCTTATGGGCTTGGCCTGGACATTGAACGTTCCCGCGGCGTATTGATTGCAAATCTTGGGGCGGACACCGCAGAAATCTCAATTCTTTCATTGGGAGGGATTGTTGTTTCCAAGCTGATGCCGTATGGCGGCAATGACTTTGACCGCGCAATCCAGAATTATGTACGGAAAAAATATAATTTTGTGATTGGCCTGAAAACAGCAGAACAGTTAAAAATAAAACTTGTTTCTGCGATGGAATCCGACCAGTCATATACAGTAGTCGGAAGGGATGTATTAAAAGGGCTTCCGGGAAAAATAACACTTACCGCAAAGGAAATATATCCTCTGGCAAAAGATATTTTCTTCTCTTTTGCAGCACAAATCCGTTCCATGCTGGAACATACACCGCCGGAGATTTCTTCTGAAATCATACATAACGGCATTTATTTAACAGGGGGGACTTCATTTGTAGAAGGCCTGAACCAGTTCCTAGCCAATGAAGTTAATGTAAAAATAAATACGACAAATGATGCGCAAAAAACGGTAGTTGCCGGAATCGGTTATCTGTCGGAGCATCCGAAAATAGCTGCAAAATATGCAGTTCCTCTTGAGCAATAGAGGGAATAGGGGGAAATATGCGTAAGAAAACGAAAATAACAATCGATCCAAAATATGTGTTAGCGGCAGTTCTTATTTTCTGTGTTGTACTTGGTGTTATTTCCTATCGTTTTGAAGATAAGATGACGCCAATACGGTCTGCCGCAGGAAATGCCGTAATACCTATGCAGAAAGGCATTAATTCCATAGGGCGGATTCTTTCTGACAAGCTGGATTATCTTACGACAATGAAAAAAACAGTAGATGAAAATAAAAAGTTAAAAGAAGAACTTGCAAAGCTGTCAGCAGAAAATAAGCTTTTGCAGCAGGATAAATATGAACTTGATAATTTCCGCAAACTATATGATTTAGACGAACAATATGCCGGATATCCAAAGGTTGCCGCAAGGGTAATAAATGGAGACCCGACAAACTGGAATAATATATTTATTATTGATAAAGGGACGGATGACGGACTGAAAAAAAACATGAACGTTATGGCAGGAGATGGGCTGGTTGGGATTATTACCGAAGTAAATAAATCTTATGCAAAAGTACGTTCTATTATAGATGATGACAGCAATGTTTACGGCACGGTACTGAAAAATTCGGAAAATTGCATTATCAGCGGAAACCTGACGCTGATGAAAGATGGCGTAATAGAGGTGACAGGGATTGACGGCAATGTACAAATAGAAGATGGCGCTGAAATTGTTACCTCACAGATTAGCGATAAATATCTTCCGGGAATTTTAATCGGCTATGTCAGGGATTTAAAAAAGGATTCTTCTAATATTACACAAAGAGGTTATTTGACGCCGGTTGTAGATTTTTCCAATCTTGACATGGTATTTGTAATTACGGAAGTGAAAGACTCAGCCGAGTTAGAGGAGATGCTTAAATGAAACGCTATATCAGTATGTTTCTGTTAACCGTTGTCTGTTTTCTGCTGCAGACGTCTGTTTTTCCACATCTAAAGCTGACAAATGTCATGCCAAACCTGCTTGTAATTATAACGTCTGCTGCGGGTTTTATGTATGGAAGGAAGTTTGGGCTGTTTACCGGATTTTTCTGCGGAGCCCTGATTGATTTGGTTTACAGCAGTGTTGTAGGGGTAAGTATATTTATTTATGTAATAATTGGCTATTGCAATGGCCTGGCAAATAAGCTGTATTTTAAGGATGATCTCGCTATGCCCCTTTTGGCGCTTGCGTTAAGTGATTTTTTATATGGATTGTTATATTACATCTGTTATTTTTTAATGCGGGGCAGGCTGGCAGTTTTTTCTTACATTGCACAGATTATTGTTCCGGAAATGATTTATACGATTGCATTAGGGGTTATTATTTACAAATTTATGCACTGGCTGGAAGAAAAGATGTATCCGGAACAGGAAATCCCATTAGGGAAGGGAGAGGGAGAAAAAACAGAACTATAGTATATGCAGCATAAATGGAAAGTGAGGCGGCAGGGAAATGTTAGATACAATAAAGGAACACATACGGAATTTTTTTGAGTCGCGTCTTTTGCCTGTCGCGGTATTGTTTATTATCCTTTTTTCTGTTTTAGTAAACAGAATGTTCCAGCTTCAGATTGCATCAACAGAGACATATGCAAGCGAGGCGGCAAAACGTACAGAACAAACAAGGGAAATACGGGCATCCCGCGGCAATATTTACGATTGCAATGGAACATTGCTTGCTTATAATAAGCTTGCTTATAATGTTACCTATACGGCGAATGATATCACAGACGATATGACCTCAGAAGAAAAAAATAAAGCGATCTATTATCTCCTTAAAATACTGGAACGGGAAGGCGATACCCTTTCTGTTGAATTTTATATTGAACTGGATAAAGGGAAACTTGCTTATACGGTAAGCGGCAATACTCTTTTACGCTTTAAGGCAGAAGCTTTTTCAACAACGGTAGAGAAACTGAACCAGAAACAGCGGGATATGACGGCAGAGGAGCTTTTTGATTTCCTGCGTTATGACGATGGTTCCAACAGCCCTAAGTTTACCATTGATAAAAAGGGGGAAGAAACCTATGATACTGAAACGGCGCTGCAGATTATGGCAGTCCGTTATGCAATGTATATTAACCGCTTTAAAAAGTATCAGCCGATTATACTGGCGCAGGACGTAGATGATAAAACAGTCGCAGCAATTAAGGAAAATAATAATGAGCTGCCGGGCATCAATATAGAAGAAGATGCGACACGCGTTTATAAAAAAAGCAAGTATTTTGCACATGTCCTTGGTTATACGGGTTCCGTTACAACAGAGCGGTTAGAAAAGCTCCGGGAAGAAAATCCAAATACCCCGTATACGACGTCTGATCAGATTGGCATCTCCGGGATAGAAAGTTCTTTTGAGGAATATCTTTCCGGGGAAAAGGGAAGTGAAAAGCTGATGGTAAATGAAACATCTATGCGGATTGAAGATGTGGAGCGGGAAAAAGAACCGGTCGCCGGAAATGACCTGTATTTAACAATTGACGCTACACTGCAGGAAGAATGCTATAAGCTTCTGGAAGAACATATCGCCGGCATATTAATTGCAAATATCAACAACAGTGACAGCGCTGGTTCCAGGGGGGAATCTGCCTCTCATATTAAAGTGCCGATTTATGATGTGTACAGTGCATTAATTGAAAATAACATCATTAATGCTTCCCGCTTTACGGATGAAGATGCATCACGCTTAGAAAAGCAGACCTATCGGCAATATAAGGCAAAATCTAAAGAAATCAAACGAAATATGCGTAAGATTTTAGATGTAAACAGCACGAGGACAGCCAAAGACCTTTCAGATGCAATGGAAGAGTTTATAGATTATTTTTATAAAACTCTAAAAACAGAAAAAGTTATACTGATTGACGACGTAGACAGCTCCGACGCGACATTTCAAAAATTTGCATCAGATAAAATCAGCCTGAGCCAGTTTTTGCAGTATGCAATTTCCAAAGGCTGGGTAGATCTGGGTGTTTTAAATATCGGGGAACAGTATTTCAGCACGGAGGAAATTTATGACAAGCTGATTGACTATGGCATGAAACTTTTGGATGATGATGTCAAATATCCCAAAATGATATATAGCTATTTAATCCATCAGCATGAACTTTCCGGAAGGGACGTCTGCCTGCTATTATTTGACCAGGGCGATATTAAATATAATGCCGGGGAATATGAAAAACTAAAACTTGGGCTGATGTCGCCATATTCATTTATTATCAAAAAAATCAGGAATCTGGAGATTACGCCAGGAGAACTTGGCCTGGAGCCATGTTCAGGTTCTCTGGTGATTACAGACGTCAACACGGGTGAAGTCAAAGCGATGGTTAGCTATCCTAGCTATGATAACAATAAAATGGCAAACCAGGTAGACTCTGAGTATTTTAACAATTACCTGACACAGGCTTCTTCTTCACCGCTTTTAAACCGCCCTGTGCAGGAAAAGCTGGCGCCTGGTTCCACCTTTAAAATTGTTTCTTCTGTGGCAGGCTTGGAAGAAGGGATCATTTCGCCAAGTACGGTTATTTATGACCATGTAAAATTTGATGAAATCGGCCCTCCTTCCCCAAAATGCTGGAAAAGGAGCGGCCATGGGAACTTGCGTGTTGCAACGGCAATTGAAGCGTCCTGTAACTATTTTTATTATACCATTGGTTTTGAGATGGGATATGGGAAACCAAACCCAAATGGCTATGTAAATGATGCGAAAGGGCTGGCCCGTTTGAAAAAATATGCCGATATGTTTGGCCTGACAGATACCTCTGGTGTAGAGGTTGCAGAGTCAAAGCCCCAGTTTTCTAAGACAGATATTGTCCGTGCTGCCATTGGGCAGGCAACCCATGCCTATACGCCTGTCCAGCTTTCCCGTTATGTAACAACAGTTGCCAATAATGGGACATGTTACAACTTAACATTGATTGACAGGATAGAAGATGTGGATGGGAAAGTGATATTAAAGAATAAAGCAACTGTTCGCAATAAAGTAGAACTTGCATCTAGTACATGGAATAATATCCATGAAGGGATGTTCCGTGTAACAAATAGTTCTGGAAGTTCTACCGCCACTATGTTTGCAGGGTTAAAAAAGAAGGTAGCAGGAAAAACAGGTACCGCCCAGTTAAATCCGTACCACGCAAACCATGCAGAATTTATTTCCTATGCGCCGTATAACGATCCGGAGATTTCTGTAACTTGTGTCATCCCAAACGGCTATGCGTCTTCCAATGCCGCACAGACAGCAAGGGATGTTTATAAATACTATTTTGGAAAGAAAAAAGTATCTGGCAAGGTTAAAATGCCAGAATCCAGCGTAAACCAGATGGATTAATGTTACTGTCCATAAATTGGCCGGTAACGAAGTCTTGTGAATAACATACAGATTGGAGGGAACATGGACAATACCGTAGTAATTAAAGGAACAAAATCAGGAATTATTCTTGTTTTAGATTCTGATACAGAATATGATAAATTAAAAGAAGCCGTTGCCTCTAAATTTAAAGAGTCGGCAGCATTTTTAGGCAAAGCACAAAAGGCAGTTGCATTTCAGGGAAGGGAACTTACAGAAGAACAAAAACTGGAGATGATCGATATTATCCATCAGAACTGCCAGTTATCCATTGTCTGCATTATGGAACAGGATGAAAGGCTGGAACATTCTTTCCGGCAGACAATAGAAAAGAACCTGATTCACCAGGATTACAACACAGGCCAGTTTTTTAAAGGAAACCTGCGTTCCGGCCAGGTACTTGACGTAGAGACAAGCATTATTATTATTGGCGATGTAAAACCGGGCGCTAAAGTAATTTCAAAGGGAAACGTTATTATACTTGGTTCTTTAAAGGGAAATGTCTATGCGGGTTCTTCTGGGAACCAAAATGCTTTTGTTGTCGCACTTGATATGGATCCAATGCAGATCCGTATTGCCGATACTATTGCACGTTCCCCTGACAAGCCAAAGAAAAAAGGAGCCCCGATTACAAAAATAGCATTTTGGGAAGATGGAAATATTTATATAGAACCTCTGGATAAAGATGTCATGAGTGACATTCGGTTGTAGATTTTTTTTCACATTTTTGGTAATATATAAAACAAACAGATTATTCATTTAGGAGGAATAAAATTATGGGAGAAGTGATAGTTGTTACATCTGGAAAGGGAGGCGTCGGCAAGACAACAACAACGGCGAATGTAGGAACCGGGCTTGCAATGCTTGGGAAAAAGGTTGTGCTGATTGATACTGATATAGGACTCCGCAACCTGGATGTTGTAATGGGATTAGAAAACCGTATTGTATATAACTTAGTAGATGTTGTTGAGAATAACTGCCGTATTAAGCAGGCCCTGATTAAAGACAAACGCTATCCGAACCTCTATCTTCTGCCATCTGCCCAGACAAAGGACAAGTCTGCGGTCAGCCCGGAACAGATGAAGAAACTGGCAGGTGAATTAAGGGAAGAGTTTGATTACATATTACTGGACTGTCCGGCGGGAATTGAGCAGGGCTTTAAAAATGCAATTGCCGGTGCAGACCGCGCGCTTGTTGTGACAACACCGGAAGTTTCCGCTGTCCGTGATGCAGACCGTATTATCGGGCTTTTGGAGGCAAATGAAATCAGCCGTACACATCTGATTGTAAACCGCCTCCGCACTGACATGGTGAAGGAAGGAAACATGATGTCCAGTGATGATGTTGTTGAGATTCTTGCAATCGACTTAATCGGCGTTGTCCCTGATGATGAACAGATTGTTATCTCTACAAATAATGGGGAACCTTTAGTTGGTTCAGAGGCCAAAGCCGGCCAGGCATATATGAACATCTGTAAACGTGTGTTAGGAGAAGAAGTACCATATCTGGATTTGGAGGAAACAACCAGCTTCTTTAAAAAATTTGCTGCAATTTTTAAAAAATAGTTACTTTATACAGAAATGGAGACGAGTATGAGCTTTTTATCAAACTTTTTTAAAAGTTCTGAAAGCAGCAGCGATATTGCCAAAAACCGGTTAAAGGTGGCAATCACTTCCGACCGCGCTGTTTGTTCGCCGGAACTTATGGAACAGATGAAAAATGATATTATAGACGTAATATCAAAATACCTTGATATTGATACAGACGGCCTGGATATCAAAGTCACAAAGACAGAACTGGATGACTCGTCTGGTACGGTCAATGCATTGCTTGCCAATATTCCGATTAAGGAGGACTCCAGGAATTTCAGGAGAAGAATTTAACGAAGGTGGAATATGATTAATAAAATTAAACAGTATGACTGGAAAAAATATAATTATTCATTATTGATTGCTGTAATCATTCTCTGTCTCATAAGCGCCTTTACTGTAAAGCTTGCCGGCGGGGAGGAATCCGGCGCGTCTTATATGAAAGGGCAGCTTATGGGAATGTTTCTGGGAATTATTATTGTAGCATTCCTTTCTATGTTTGATTATCATTTTATCTGTAAATTTGTGGGTGTATACTATGTTGCAGGGATTCTTATGACTGCTGCGACGCGTTCCCCGATTGGTACGGATAACCATACATCGGCATGGCGCTGGATTCGGTTAGGCCCGATTACATTCCAGCCCTCCGAGCTTTTAAAAGTCATACTGATTCTTACGCTGGCTGTTGTTTTTGTTAAGCTTAGCAGCAGGCTGAACCGCTGGAGCACGCTTGCTATTATTTTTGCCCTTACCATTGTACCAGTTATGCTGATTTTATCACAGCCAGATTTGTCTTCCAGTTTGGTTGTCCTGTTTATTATGGTAATCATGGTAGTAGTTGCCGGAGTCAGTTACCGGCTTCTGTTTCCTATTATTGCGCTTGGGCTGCCAGTTGGAGTTGTGCTCTTCTGGTATATCCAGCAGCCATATAATATTCTGTTAAAAGCGAATATTTTGAAGGATTACCATTACAAACGTATTATGGCGTGGCTTTATCCGGATAAATGGGATCCGACAGGTGATTTTAATTACCAGCAGAACCGTTCCATCCGGGCAATTGCATCCGGACAGCTCTCAGGTAAATATCTTCAGGATGGAGGCACGCAGGCAGGGCAGTCCAGGGCATACCATGCTGTCGGCGTCAATGAAAGTGATTTTATCTGGTCAGTAATTGGGGAGGAATTTGGCTTTTTAGGATGCTGCATGATCTTGCTTTTGTTTGCATTTGTTATTTTTAAATGCTTTATGGCAGCAAAAAAGTCACAGGATTATCTGGGGAAACTAATTGCTGCAGGTGTGGCTTCTATGTATATGTTTCAGGTATTTACGAATATTTGTGTGGTGACGCTCCTTCTTCCAAATACAGGGCTTCCGCTTCCATTTATCAGTAATGGGTTAAGTTCCATGATTTCATCTATGATTGGGATTGGACTGGTTATGAATATTGGAATCCAGCCTGCGAAATCAAGCAAAGGCTTTTCGATGCGGAATATGTATGGAAATGGGCCGTCTTCGGAAATTGATCTGGATTTAGAACTATAATTCTTATTCGTTTTTATGTGATAGGAAATTGCGCCGATTTGAGTGTGAAGAACGCTGGTTTTGCGTTCTTCTTAGGTGCGATAGCAGCCTTGCCTGGCGAGGTGTTTTTGAGCCTGGAAGGCTTCGCACCTTTTTATGGGGCTGTAAAGAAAGGGGACTAGGTATATGAATATTGGGTTAATTGCACACGATGCGAAAAAAATATTGATGCAGAATTTTGCAATCGCATACAGGGGGATTTTAAGTAAGCATGATATTTATGCAACTGGTACGACAGGCCGGTTAATTGAAGAAGTAACAAATTTAAGCGTGCATAAATATCTGGCTGGCCATCTTGGAGGGGAACAGCAGCTTGCTTCACAGATTGAGCATAACCAGCTTGATATGGTTTTCTTTTTAAGAGACCCGCTTTCGCCAAAATCGCATGAGCCAGATGTAACGAATGTGATCCACCTATGTGATATGTATAATATTCCATTTGCAACAAACCTGGCTACTGCAGAACTTCTAATCAAGGCATTAGACCGCGGTGATTTGGAATGGCGCGAAATATTAAAAAAAGAAGGAAACGACGAGAATGGATTTTAATTCAAAAAGAACTGGCAGATGCATGGCAGTATTCCTTTTATGCCTGATTATGACAGGCTGTGGCGCAAAGAAAAATGAGCTGTTGGAGTACCGGGTTGATATCCCGGAGGTTGGAACATCACCATTTGTAGATAATGCTGCCGTAACGCAGGACTATCTTTCGGATGGCATCTGCGTTATCCAAGAAACTGAACAGACTAAAAATCAGGACAGCATAATGGGTGCAAAAGCGTCTATTATGATTAATGATACAGATAGTAAGATGTTGTATTCCAACAACATTTATAAAAAGATTTATCCAGCAAGCATTACGAAAATTGTAACTGCCCTTGTTGTTTTTAAATATGGAAACCTTGAAGATAAAGTTACGGTCAGTTATAATGCGTCCCATATTACCGAATATGGGGCAAAGCTTTGCGGGTTTGAAGAAGGCGATAAAATTGTGCTCAGAGATTTGTTGTCTTCCTTTCTGGTCCACTCTGGCAATGATGCGGGAATTGCAATTGCAGAGCATATTTCAGGCAATGAGAAAGCATTTGCAAAATTGATGAACCGGGAAATGAAAAATCTCGGCGCAGTCCATTCCCATTTTGTTAATTCTCACGGCCTGCATCATAAAAAACATTATACCACAGCATATGATCTGTATCTGGTTTTTCATGAACTTGCAAAAAACCAGACGTTTTTAGATATCATAAACCAGCCTTCGTATACAGCCAAATTCAGGGGAAAAGATAAAAAAAAGAAACAATTATCTTTTACTTCCACAGACCGCTATCTGATAGGAAGGGCCAAAGCGCCAGAGGGGATTACGGTAATCGGCGGGAAAACAGGGACTACACTAAAAGCAGGTTCCTGCCTGATCCTGTATTCACAGGGGAAAAATGATACCCATTATATCTCTGCCGTATTAAAAGCAGAGAGCGGGGATGATTTATATGTGCAGATGAACCATCTGCTGGAATATGCACAAAAGGATAGTACAAAAGAATAAAGGGCACCGCCTGCGCTGGTGCCCTTTGTTTCCAGTTTTTTGCCGCTGCCGCCTTTTACAGGCTTAGCTGCTGATGCTCCTGATTCTTCCGTAATAACTGATTGCATACAATCCGCTTAACCCGACAACTGCATAGATAATGCGGGAGAGGATTGTCATATCTCCAAAGAGCATACGAACTAAATCAAATTGCAGAAAGCCGATAAGCCCCCAGTTAATCGCACCTATTATTACAAGAGCCAGTAGTACATAATCTAATGTTTTCATAGGAATCCCTCCAATTATGGTTTTATATGTTGCTGTTTGTAAAGTAGTTTCTCTCGGTTATATAAAAAATATTCATTTTTCATAAAATTTTTGTGAATCCGTTGTAGGATTTTTATGATAGCGTTATAATAGGAGAGAGTATCTGACAAAGTTGTTTGCAATGGAATTTACAGGAATTTTTAACCAGGAAAGGAGACAGAAAATGAGCCGTAAGAAAAGCCGGAAAGTTGTTAAGATGAAACGGCGCCAGTCTTATTTTATGGGGATTTTCCTCTGTGTCTTTGCTATTTATCTGGTTGTGCTTTTTGTCCAATCCCTTACAAAGGAACATGTTTCTATTTATGAAGTGACGCAAAAACAGCTTGCAGACAACGAAAATCTTCGTGGGATTATTCTACGTGATGAAGAATTGGTTACTACGAACCAGGCTGGTTACCTTAATTATTATGTAGGGGAAGGTTCCAGACTGGCGACAACTTCAACTGTATACTCCATTAATGAAAACGGAAGCGCCGCTCAGGAAGCAGAGGCTGTTGATACTGCAGATGTTACCTTATCAGAAGAAGACACACAAAGCATCCGCAATAATATTTCAAGTTTTCGGAATAATTTCAGTTTATCTGATTATAGCGGCATTGTAAATTTCCGTTATAATGTGGAAAATACCCTGTTAGATCTATCTGATGTCAACCTTTCTAAAAATCTAAATAAAATGAAAAAAGCTTCTGGCTCAGATGCTTCTTTTAAACTGGTAAAGGCGAAGCAGACGGGTATTATTTCATTTTCTTCAGATGGGCTTGAAGATTTGCAGATTGACCAGATCACACCAGAGCATTTTAAGGAAATGACAGATGAATGGAAGCAGCTCCGCACGGGAAATTCCATTGATGCAGGAAGTCCTGTTTACCGTGTAATTAAAAGTGAGAAATGGTCTGTTGTAGTGGCTTTATCTCTGGAACAATACAAAAAACTTTCAGAGACAGAAACGGTTACCGTAAGAATAAAAAAAGATAATACAGTGCTTACACCAACCATACGCACATTTACTTCTTCAGGGAATTATTATGCAAATCTTATTTTTGACAAATATATGATACACTATATGAATAACCGATACCTGGATATTGAACTCCAGTTTAATAATACTGCTGGACTGAAAATTCCAGTATCTTCTATTGTAAAGAAAAATTGTTATGTAATTCCTGAAGAATATATTACAGAAGGAAATGGAACGTCTACAAGCAGCAAAAAAGGGGTTGCTGCCATTACTTATGATAAATCCGGGCAGGAGCAGATTAAATTCCTTTCTGCTGAAATTTATTGGAAGGATGAGGATGGAAATGCATATATAGACGCTAACCTGTTTCCAGCAGGGACTTCCATTTTAAAAGAAAACGATAAAAAAGGAAAAAAATTGCAAGTTACAAAGATTGCAGAACTGGAAGGCGTTTATAATTGTAATCTGGGATATTGCCGGTTCCGTTATATCCATAAGCTTTATGAAAACCAGGAATATGCAATTATAGAAAATGGCAATTCATATAGTTTAGCTACATTTGACCATATAATATTGAATTCAGATGTGATTAATGAAAACGATATTATATATTAATAGTAAAGGAACCGTTTTACCATACATAAGGAGGTGCAGGGCTTGGTCCAGGAAAATATTAACAAGGTAGAAGAGAAAATAAAAGCAGCCTGCGTTAGGGCAGGGCGCAGGAAAGAAGATGTTACATTAATTGCCGTCAGTAAAACAAAGCCTATTGAGATGATAGAAGAGGCTCTTAGCTGTGGGAAACGGGAATTTGGGGAAAATAAGGCACAGGAGCTGAAGCAGAAATATGAGGTTCTGCCCAAGGATATTAAATGGCACTTTATCGGCCATTTACAGACAAACAAAGTAAAATATGTGGTAGGGAGAGCGTGTTTAATCCATTCTGTGGATTCCTATCATTTGGCAGAGGCAATTGAAGCAGAAAGTGCGAAAAAAAATGTTATTTCACATATCCTGATTGAAGTAAATGTTGCACAGGAAGATTCTAAATTTGGCGTCCATGAAGAAGAAGCGATGGAACTTGTCTGTGCAGCAGCAAAACTTCCGCATATTAAGATAGACGGGCTGATGACAATTGCGCCATTTGTGGAAAATCCTGAACAAAACCGCAAAATTTTCCGTAAGTTGTATAAATTGTCGGTTGACATTGCATCAAAAAACATTGATAATGTTTCTATGGGCGTTTTGTCAATGGGAATGACAAATGACTATGAGATTGCGGTAGAAGAGGGTGCTACCTATGTCAGGGTAGGAACCGCTATCTTTGGCGGACGCAGCTGACAAAGATGGCCTGAAAAAGTCGCTGGTAAAGAAGAGAAATGAGGATTAGTATGGCTAATGGATTAAGTAAATTTATGAATTTTTTAAAACTGACAGACGAAGATGACGAATTTGATGATGATTTTTATGAAGACGACTACGATTATGATGACAAAAAAGAACTGGAACGGGAAGAAAGACGTCTTCAAAAAGAACAGAGAAAAGAGGAGAAGCATACTGCTTCCCGCCGTAGTGATACATACTATGAGAGGGAAGAGCCTGCTGCACCAACGCCAAAACGGCCGTCATCTGTTTCCTACCGTCCTTCTTCAGCAGGAAGCAAAGTAGTACAGATGCCATCTTCAGGAAATGATTTAGAAGTATGTATTGTAAAGCCTGGCAATATTGGCGAAGCACAGCAGGTATGTGATTTACTGATGAACAGCCATCCTGTTGTCGTCAATTTAGAGGGAATTGATATTATGGAAGCGCAGAGAATTATGGATTTTATTTCTGGCTGTATTTTTGCAATTACCGGGAATATGTGTCAGGTATCGCGCTATATCTTTATCTTTTCACCAAAAGACGTCGACATATCAGGAGATTACATCAAAAGCCTTGAAAACGAAGAAAGCTATAATATAGCTGCTTTTAACAGAGAATTTTAACATGTTTAGATATATTATATATTGTATGGGCATTTTTTTTATCGTCCTGGAAATCATTGTATTGCTTTATTTGCTTCAATCTGTGGTTGATATGGGACGCTATGTACGCCTAATAACGCTTATTCTGGTGGAACCAATTTTATCCCCAATGCAGAAATTAATAAAACATTCTGTAATGAATACCTTTTCACTGGACTTAAGCCCCTATATTCTCTTGATTATTTTATATTATCTGGGAAAAGTATGCGACTATCTGTACAGGCTGCCTGCAGTATAGCTATGATATGGCTGCCTTGATAAATGGCATATCGTCTAAAACGGCATGTTTATATAATAAGGAGCTGTATATGCACCACTCAAAAGAAGAACAGATGTTATACCGGCACTATAATGATCTGATTCAGGTATCTTACCAGAGGGGGATTCCTGTTTTTAGCCAGTTTGCCGGACTGAATGATATGGAGCTTTGTTTTCAGGCTCTTCAGAGTTTTTATGGAACCCACTGGCAGGAGGGAAAACACGCTGTTTTTTATGGCGGTTATCCTGAAGCAGAACGTAAAATGATATGCTTTTTGCCGGAAGAAGCAGGAGATACTATAGATTATGGGGCATTTCCGATTTGCTGTATACAGATTGTACCAGCCAATAAAAAGTTTAGTGATGATTTGAGCCACCGTGATTATTTAGGCGCTGTAATGAATCTTGGAATTACCCGCGACCAGGTTGGGGATATTCTGGTAAAACAGAAAGAAGATGACAAAAGCCTTTCTGGTAAGGCATATCTATTTTGCCAAAAAGATAAGGCAGGACTTTTGGCAGGAATTACCCGTATCCGTCATACTACTGTTAAAGCATGTGAAGTGGACTTTTCAGAAACTGGCTGGAAACCATCTTTTACAGAGATTACAGGCAGTGTTTCATCATTCCGCTTAGACAGCATTCTTTCCCTTGCAGCAAAAACATCACGTGCACAAAGCCTTGCCCTGATTCAGGCAGGCAGCGTATTTTTGAATGGAAGATGCTGTACAGAAAATGCAAAAAAACTGGAGGCAGGAGATGTATTTTCCGTACGGGGCTACGGTAAATTTCTTTTTGATAAAACTAATTCCCTGTCCAGAAAAGGACGTTACCATATAATCGTGAAACAATACATATAGGAGGAATTCTATGCTTACACCAATTGATATTCAGAACCATTCACTAAAAACAGCTGTACGCGGCTATAGTAAAAAGGAAACAGACGATTTTCTGGAAGAGATTTTACAGGGATACGAAAGTCTCTATAAAGAAAACCGGGAATTAAAAGATAAGGTTTCTTCTTTGAGTGAAGGGATTCAGTATTATAAACAAATGGAAACCACATTGCAAAAAGCGCTGGTTTTAGCAGAAAAGACTTCTACAGAAACACAGGAAGCGGCAAAAAGCAAGGCAGACGCCCAGATAAATGAAGCGTCGGCAAAGGCAGAAGCAATGCTTACAGAGTCGCAGACAAAGGCGGAATCTATTTTAACGGAGGCACAGACAAGGGCTGAATCACTTTTAACAGAAGCACAGACAAAGGCAGATTCACTATTAAAGGAAGCACAGTCTGAAGCAGATGCAATCCGTAAGGAAACAAATGCATATTCTGATATTAAAAAATCAAAGGCAAACCGTGAGCTTGAAGAAACAAGAAACCATGTCCGTAAACTGGTACAGAGTTATGAAACATACCGCTTACAGTTCAAAAAACTCGCGGAATCCCAGATTGAAATGCTGGAAAGTGAAAATTACTCCATATTTGTTCCAGAATTGGCAGAAATGCTGGACGATGCCCCAGATGCAGATACTGCAATGGAGACAGAAAAAACAGTGGCCATTAATTTAAAGTCTTCTGAACAAATTGCAGCAGAAGCTGCAATAGCAGAAAATACCCCGGTGGCAGATACAGCTAGTCCAGCAGCTTTTGCTGCAGCGGAAGCTGCGGCCGGACAGGAGATGGATACTCCTGTAAATTCAGTACAGCAGCAGGTTTCGGTTTTAGCTTCTGATATCGTACCAGGCAGTACGCCAGAAGCTTTAAATGCACCAATTCCAGAGCAGCAGGCAGTTATCCGTGCAGGCGACATTGTTCCAGGCAGCGCTGCTATCCCAGAATCTGTAAATACACCGATCCCTGCAGCAGAGAGCATTCACGCAAACGATATCGTCCCAGGCATCGTTATGCCAGCCAGCGCACAAACACCTGACCCAGCAGTTATTCATGCAAATGATATTGTTCCGGGCAGTACTGTTATGCCGGCCAGCGCACAAACACCTGACACAACAGCTATTCATGCAAATGATATTGTTCCAGGCAGTACCGTTATGCCAGCCAGCACACAAACACCTGACACAGCCGTTATCCATGCAGACGATATCGTTCCAGGTAACCCAGCGGCTGTCAGGCAGGACGGTGTGATGGGACAGATGCAGATAAATAATATTACGCCAAAGATAGAAGGGTATCAGGGAGCAGAAACAAAAACAGTAACACCAAGCCAGACTTCCCCCTTTACATTTATTGACATAGAATAGAAGTATTGGTTCAATTAGGTGGGAATATTAGAGTGTGTTTGAAAATTAAGGAACTTGGAGGAGTATTATGAAATGGAAGAAGGCTTGCTTTGGAATTTTCATCTTTTCTCTGTTGCTGGGACTAGACCAGGTTACAAAACATCTTGCCGTAATTCATTTAAAAGGGCAGGAGCCATTTCCTTTCATCCAGGATGTATTTGAATTACAGTATCTGGAAAATTTTGGGGCGGCATTTGGCGTTCTGCAAAACCAGCGGATATTGCTTTTAGCAGTAACATCAATTGTTTTATTGCTTTTATGTTTTTTATATTGGAAAATACCAGCGGGAAAGAGATATTTTCCAATGCAGTGTACTATAGTGCTGATAGCTGCGGGGGCGGTCGGCAATTTGATTGACCGGCTTCTGCAGGGTTATGTTGTAGATTTTTTTTACTTTAAACTGATTGATTTTCCTATTTTTAATGTTGCAGACTGCTATGTTGTAATTGCCGCCTTTTTTGCTGTTGTTTTAATTGGGTTTTATTATAAAGAGGAAGAACTGACATTTTGGAAAAAGGAGAAAAAATAATATTGGATAAGATAGCAGATGAAAATGTGCCAACTATAGAATATATTGTTTCAGAAGATAGGGCAGGAATGCGTCTGGATCAGTTTCTATCACAGAAGCTTACAGATGTATCCCGCTCTTTTTTACAAAAGCAGATTAAGGAGCAGTCCATTTTAGTAAATGGAAAAGCGGCAAAAGCAGGAAATAAACTAAATCTAAAGGACAGAATACAGGTTACATTAGAACCACCAAAAGAACTTCAAATTGAGGCAGAAAACATTCCATTAGATATTTTGTATGAGGATGAGGATATTATTGTGATAAATAAGCCGAAACAGATGGTTGTCCATCCGGCTCCGGGGCATTATTCCGGTACTGTTGTAAACGCTTTGCTGTATCATTGTAAAGAATCCCTATCCGGAATCAATGGGGTAATGCGGCCTGGCATTGTACATCGGATTGACCAAGATACAACAGGTGCAATTGTAATCTGTAAAAATGATATGGCACACAATTATATTGCCCAGCAGTTAAAAGAGCATTCGATTACCAGGACATACCATGCAATAGTCTGCAATCCACTTTCACAAGAGCAGGGAACCATTCAGGGAACGCTTGGCAGGCATCCGGTTGACCGTAAAAAAATGGCTGTCAATGTTAAAAATGGGAAAACAGCAATCACACATTACCGAACACTTGATCCTTTAAATGGAAAATATACCTATATTTGCTGCAGCCTGGAAACCGGGCGGACACATCAAATCCGCGTCCATATGGCAAGTATTGGCAATCCAGTTCTTGGCGACAGTGTCTACGGGCCTGCAAAGTGCCCATTCCATTTGACAGGACAGACGCTTCATGCAAAAACACTTGGCTTTCTTCATCCACGTACAAAGAAATATATGGAATTTGACGCACCATTGCCAGAATATTTTGAAAAACTGTTGCGGATATTAAAACAATAGGTTTGCTGCTGATACAGCAGACCTATTGTAATGATTCTTATTTCCGTAAGGTTACGGCTGATGCAGCGCTTCGCTTTTTATCATCCTCCAAAGCGGCGTAATGTTTCCTTGTGGTATTTACATCATTATGCCCAAGAACCTCCGCTACCAGGTAAATATCGCTTGTTTCACGGTACAGTGTCGTACCATAGGTGCTCCGCAGCTTATGCGGGGTAATATGTTTAAACTGCGTAATTTGCCCGGCGTATTCACTGACCAGGTTTTCGATAGCCTGGATACTCATCCGGCGCCGCTGGATAGAGTAGAACAGAGCATGTTCATGGCCCGCCGTCGGCTGGATGTTTTCCCTTGTTATTTCTATATAATTTTTTAATGCCGTACGGACTTCTTCCCCAAAATAAACGTATTCTTCTTTGCCTCCTTTTCGGATAATCCGAATCCGGTTCTCCCGGAAATCAACATCTTCGATATCCAGGCCGACACATTCTGATACACGGATGCCTGTCCCCAAAAATAAAGTAAAAATAGCAAGGTTTCTTAGTTTATTCTTTTCGTAAAACGATTTTTTTCGTCCGGTAAGATGTTCTCCGGCATGTTCAACAAGATTTAAAAGTTCTGAGACTTCTTCAGCGTCCAGACGGATAATTTCCCTGTCATGAAGTTTTGGCATATCGACAATTGTGGTAGGGTTATTCTTTAAAAAATCTCTTTTTTGGTAATATAAATAGAATTTACGGAGTGAAGCAAGTTTCCGGTGGATTCCACGTTCATCATTAGAATATGTTTTGCCCCCATAAGTATATAATTTTAAATATTCCAGGTATTCTTCAATATCTACCGATTCCAGGGAATCCAAGTCATCAAGCGTCAATGAGGAAATTTTTTCACTCTGGAACGAAGGGTTTGCTGACAAAAGAAAACGGAAAAAGGTCCGTATATCATATGCATAGCCTATACGTGTATTGATAGAGGAAGTTGGTTCAATCCCACGGAAAAAATCTTTTGCAAAAGGCGGAAAATCTTTTAGCAGTTCACGAAGCTTATTAATATTTTTTGCATTTTTTGTTTGGTGATATGTCTGATGGTTTGATGTACCCATTTTTTTCTCCTTATATTATAAGTTTTAAAGAATGATATTATTATAAGCATAACACACTACTTCCAATTTATCAATAACTATTTGAAAAACTGGAGTTTATCCAAGAGTTAAAAATTACTCTCCAACCGCTGCATATTTATTTTAGCGGCGGCTGTTTGTAATAACCCTTTCCAGATTTTTAATATCAGAATCTGGCAGATTCTGGTTAGCAAGATAATCTGTAATAAAATTAGAGATAGATCCATTATACAGTTTATCCAGCAGAGCCCTTGTTTCAATATCCTGGATTTTCCTTTTTGTAATATTTGCTTTACATATAAAGCCAGGATCTTCCCGGATAATAGCTCCTTTATTAATTAAACGCTTGATGACTGTATATGTTGTGTTTTTTTCCCAGCCAATATATTCCTTAATAATTTTGGAAATATCTTTAGCTGCCAGTTCCTTGTTGGACCACAACAATTCCATAACATTTAATTCCCCCTCATGCAGACGTATCTCTTTCATGGGTGCATACCTCCATCTTAATAATATACCAATTTTCAAACACGCTCTAGTACAGCGTTTCTTAGTCCTGCATACACTTAGTACTTTCTATTTCCGCCATCGCTGCGTTGTCGTCAGTCAACAAATGCCAGCCACCGCATTGCCTCCTTCCTTCGCCTTGCGCTGACAAAAATAGCAGGCACTAAGTATATGGGGATTAAGGAAACGCTGTACTAGTACGTTTAGAAATATTCTACAAGCATAGAATATAATAACCTACAATAGTAGAATGCCATATGCATAACATTGGCATAGCTATCCATAAAACACGATTCTATCAGATAACTATGCCATATTATATATATATACCTATTCTACTAGTGAAGTATACATTCGTCAATAGCTAATTGTAATAAATAAGATTATATTTATCGTTCTGTTGGATATGCCTTAAAAGTATTGCATATTCCCTGGTAAATTGTCTTAGCGGCCTTTTTTTGGAAAGATTCTTTTTTGAGTTTCTTTTTATCAGAACTTCCCGTAATAAATCCCAGTTCAATTAATATAGAAGGTACGGTATTGTTTTTAATTACAACAAAACCTGCCTGCTTTACTCCCCTGTCTTTTGTCCCAAGTGTATTTACTAAAGTGTTTTGCATTTTCTTTGCAAAGAGTTTACTGGTAATTCCAGAAAAACTGCTAGAGTTATTTACCTTGGAGTAATATACTTCTGTTCCATTCGCACTAGAAGATTTTGCACTATTCATATGAAGGCTTACAAATAAATCTGCCTGATATTTTGCAGAATAGGTTGGGCGTGCATATAAATTAACAAATGTATCATCATGTCTTGTCCAATATGCTTTTACAGGGGAATTTTCCTTTTCAAAATATTCTTTCATCTGTTTATACGCAATTGTAAGGTTTAATTTCTTTTCTTTTAATCTGTTTTTAGAAGCACCATTATCTTTTCCGCCATGCCCTGCATCAATTAATACAATATTTTCATAAATATCTTTTGGAGCCCCTACCTGCACTGTAAAGCAGCCATCTCCTTTATCCAGCTTATACCCTTTTAAGCCCTTTGTAGTGACCGTAATTTTAGTGTCCTCTTCATCTGTCAGGGAAACACGGATTCCTGTAATATAGGAGCTATTGTCAACAGGAACATATTTTTTATAAAAGCTGACATAATCTCCTGGGAGAATAATCAAAAATTTTTGGTTCCAATATTGGTCAGTTGTTTTAATCTTTGAAAATGATACGCCTTCTGGCAATATAACTTTCATCGAAAAACTTCCTTTAAAAATAGTAATGATGCCTCCAGCTTCTGTAATATCACTTTCATATTCCTGTTTTTTATTATACTTAATCTGTACACAAGTAGTTTTGTCCTCTGTCTCCCATATTTTAATAGAGTTTGTAATTCCATTTTTAACGGACTGTGTAATATCCCCAAATGGATTATAGGTATTTAAAAATTGCAGTGTTACAGAATAATCAGCAGCGTGATTCATAATTTTTACATTCTTTTTTGAGGCAGTTTCCAGTGTAAGTCCCTTGATTTCATTTAAGTTTTCTGTATCATTTTTTAAAAGCACAACACCAATCAGCATGTTGTTATATTTTTCTTTATCATAGGATTGGCTGTCTGTTATGATATGGTACAAATAATCTGAAGTAATCTCAAATAAATTATAAGCTTCAGAATTGCCCTCGCCCTGTCCTTCTTTGATGGAACAAATATAGCCAAGTGCTTCCAAAGTAAATTCAAGAGGCACCATATAATCGCTTTGATTGGTATCCTTTTTTGTACCTAAGACAGTTTCTGCCGGCGCTGTTTCTTCATCGCCATTGATAACGGCAACATTTGTATTTGGCAAAAATTTTATTGTATTTTCCCTGTCAGGAGTTGTAACAAGAATGCTTTTATCCTCTTTTGAAGTCTGGTAATAGCATCCTAAAATATCAGAAAAGATATTTTTTACTGGCGCCATCCAGACTCCGTTCCATTGGACAACAGGAATTGTGCAGTCAAAGGAAATGTTTGTATATTGTACTTTTGCAGAAAGAGTTTCATATTCTTGTGCGCTGTCCCCCTCGCCAATTATAACCTGCTGTTTTCCAGAGACTTCGGCTGCATTGCCTTTTAATTTTTTTGCACGTTTTGCGCCGAGTGCAGATGATTTAATGCTTTTTGCATTTGGTGATTTAGCAAATGCTGTCCCTGTGTCTTGTAATAAAATGCCTGATAAAACCAAAATGGCTATAACCCGGAGCCATCCTTTTCTGCTTATGTACATCATGTTCCCTGTTTTTCCTTTCTTTTATAATATGTAAGCTTGTATCAACCCCAACGCTCATTATATCATAAAAGAAAGATAGTTCAATTATATGGCAAAAATTATTATTATTCCCATTTTGGGGGATATTGCTGTTCACTCCGTGCCTAGTACAGCAAATAGTAAATAACTAGCCATATCACTTGCCTAATTTTCCATCTACTGTGTTAGATTTTCTAGCCGTAGCCACCGCTACGCCGTCGAAAATCTGCCTTGTAGCTGAAAAATTATCCTGTGTGATATAGCCAGATACTTATTATTCGCTGTACTAGTTTGTCCCGCCAGATTTATAAAATGGGAATAACAATAGAGCTTCCGGCATAAATACAATCAGATACAAGAGAATTACAACGTTTTATTTCCCTGATATAATCATTTAAGGAACCATTATACCCTTCTGGGTAATTTTCCTTTGCAATGCTCCATAATGTATCCTTGTCTGTTACCGAAATTGATTTAAAACTAATCCTGGTATCCTGCTCCACTGCTCCCATTTTGTTCATAACAGGATCCGTTATATGATATCCTGCACTGAAAAATAGAAAAATAATAAAAACAATACTAAATATCTGCCGGATGGAATCGTGCGGCAGAATACAATATGCTTTGTTCATAACAATATCCCCCTTTTTGTGAACATTCGTTTGTTAACTGGTAATACTACTATAACAAACAAACGGATGTTTGTCAACGGAAAAAGCGAACAAAATTTCGGAATATACGTTTCTCTATGTTACTATTTACGGTCAATGGTATCAAGATAGAAACAATTAAAAAATTATTTTTCTGTATATTTTCAATATTATGCAGTATGAGAAATTGATATTTTCTAGCATTTTCTGCAAAAAAGCAAAAGTTTTATTTAACCTATAACTGACAAAAATTATAGAAGACATTGCTTTCCGGGCAATCCTACGCTCTTAAGAATTGCTGATGCTTTTTGCTTCCGGCTCTGATTAGCGCGCTCACTGCCAAAACTCACCGAAACAACCGAATTCCATGGATATTTCGGTTCAGACAGTTGTCCGTGCGCGCGCTTCTGCCGGAAGCTTAAAAAGCAAAGCAATTCTAAAAGAGCTAAATTGTCCTGCGGAAAGCAATGTCTTTCTAAATTTTTGTCAGATTACAATTGACAGAAAACTTTCGCTTTTTTGCAGAAAATATGAAGGTATCTGCTTTCTCATAGTGCATAATACTCAAAATATATACAAAGGAAAAATAATTTTTTATTTGTTCCTACAATTTATGATACCATTAACCGTAAATAGTAACTTCGCTATTGTTTTTCACGGTCATTCTTTTTAAACACACTCTGGACGATTACTGCAATATGTGCTATTATAATAGCATATATTGGAATGAAACAGCAGGGGGGTGAATTTACATGCAGTATATTTTAGAAAAAAGGTCGGAGCATGTAGACGAAAGAGTATGTAAGCAGTGCTCCAGGAAGCTTCCGGAAGCTTATAAACCGGATATATGCCCATCATGTATGGAAATCAATCTTTTTTCTGAAGTAAAAGAATATATTCGGAATAATGAGGTAAACGAACAGGATGTCGCATCACATTTTGAGATTCCGATTGCAAAAGTCCGTGGCTGGATTAAAGAAGGGCGGATCCAATATAAAAATGAGCCTAAAGAGAATATCACCAGCCTTTATTGCCGGGTATGCGGGAAAAAGATTGCATTTGGCGTTGTCTGTCCAGAGTGCCATTCTCTTGAAAACCTGAAGGTAGTGGCGGCAAACCAGATACCAAAAGGAGAACTTGGCGCGATGCGGTTCCTTGGAAAATAATACTGTATATTTTAAAAACCAGCAGACTTTCTTATCTGCTGGTTTTTGTTTTAGGGACTGTAGAAAAATAAGTGATGCAAATTGTACAGGACAGTTCCTTACAGCATTATAATGGCTTGAATGCCTCTGCGCCATGTTTACAGACAGGGCAGATATAGTCTTCTGGCAGGGTATCCCCTTCATATACATAACCACAGACAGTACAGATATAGCCTTTTTTTGAATTTTTTTCTACATCTGTCTTTTGTGGTTTTACATGTTCCTGATAATAACTATAAGTAAGGGAGCGCTCCTTTGATAATATAACAGCATCTGTTACTTCTGCCAAAAACAGGGTATGGCTCTCCAGGCCTATTGCCCGCTTTACTTTTGCAGACAGGAAGGCATTGGAATTTTCTGCCAGATAATAGATTCCATTCTCCGACCGTGAAATATCCGTCCTGCCTTTAAATTTATCTTCCTGGCGCCCGCTGCGATATCCAAAATCTGAAAAAACAGGAAATGGCGTCTGCTGTGTCAAGACACTGATATTAAAAAGCCCCGTTTCAGTAATGATGTCATGCGTATAATTTGATTTATTGACAGCAGTACAAATCTGGACCGGATTTGCCGTAACCTGCATCACAGTATTGATAATACAGGCGTTGTCTTTTTCACCCTTAGCTGATAACAGATACAATCCACATTCCAATCGGAATAAAGCTTCTAAATCCATTTTTGCCTCCTTCTGCAAAAAAGCATAATTCATATTATGAAAAGCAAAAACGGCTTTTCATAATTAGATTTGCGGCACAAAAGCATGTGCCTTTTATCAGAACTAAAAAGCAAGTTCTGATAAGTTATATTATTTACAGCTATTCTTTTTTCATGGCCAAAAACCAACTTCGAACAGTATTACTATGGTTAATTTTAGAATCGTACTTATTTATAGTATAGGCAAAAAATAAGAAATTAATCTTTATATAGGTATTTCTTTTAGTCTTTTCCGACAGTTTTTATAATCTGGAAAATATTGTGCAACCTTCTGCCAGAACCGTTCTGAATGGTCCATATAAATTCTATGGGCGAGTTCATGGACTACAACATAATCCAGTAATTCTTCGGGAAGATATGCCAGACGGTAATTAAAATTCAGGTTTCCTTTGCTGCTGCAGCTTCCCCAGCGTGTTTTCTGGTCCCGGATTGTAATCCTGCCATAAGTAACCCCCATAGCGGCTGCATAATATTCTACTTTTGAAGAAAATAAATGCTGCATCCTGGCACTTTCCTCCCTTGTCAGATCCTTTGCAGGAGGAATATGGTAAAATGGCTTGCTTTCCAATAGAGCCAGTTTTTTTAAAAGCCAGTTTCTGTGCTTTTCAATAAAAGCGGCAATTTCAAGGTCGGGCAGGTGCCTTGGAACGCGTACTACTACCCTGCCCTCCTGTTTTACTTCAAGCGCCATGCTTTTTCTGGCAGAACGAATCACCTGAATCTCAATTTCTGCCTGTCTGTTTTGAAAAATGTATCTGTCCATAAAAACCCTTACCTTTTTCTATTTATATTCCATTACAATAACCGTATCTTTTTTATCAGGTGCTTCCTTTGGTACTTTTATCGTAACCTTGCTGCCTTCTACGGTATATTTTAGCTTTTTCCCTGTATTTAGAAGATAAGCTTTTTTAAGTTTCAGTTTTTTGCTTTTATAGCGGGAAACTGTTAGCTTTTTGTCCTTTGGCCATTTAAATACATGCGTATAAACCGTCTTCCCTTTCCGTGTATATGTCCCCCAGGACGGTTCTTTTGAAAAAGGGTTTCCTGTTGTGCCGTAAATGCTTTTGCTGTTTTTCTCCATCCAGCTTCCTATGCCATTTAATATTTTTTTACTTCCTGACGTCATTGTACCATCACCTTTTGGACCGATATTTAAAAGGTAATTCCCATCCCTGGAAGCTACGGTAACAAGCTCCTGAACCATTGATTTTGTGGTACGGTAAGATTTCTCACGGGAAATATCATATCCCCAGGCGCTGTTCATAGTCTGGCAGGTTTCCCACGGACGTGACAATGCTTCTAAAGGGACAGACTGCTCTGGGCATTCAAAATCTCCCAGGTTAAATCCGCGGCACACCCTTTCATTCACGATGATATCCGGGCTGAGTTTTTTCATATAGTTATACAGATCTTTTCCATCTGCTTTTGTCCACCAGTTTGAAAGCGTTGCTTTTCCTTTATTATATGTCCAGTCGCCATCAAACCAGAATACTGCCGGGTTATATTTTGTAACAAGTTCCTGAAGCTGGGCTTTCATATCTTTAATATAATTTTCACGTGCTTCCATTGAAGCGACCTTCGTAAAATTAGGGGCAAATTCTTGTGAAGAGTGGTTCCAGTCAATAATAGAATAATATAATCCAAACCGAATCCCTTCTGCCTCACAGGCTTCCTTTAATTCCATTAAGATGTCCCTGCCTGTTTCCCCAAATGGAGTATATTTTTGCAGGCTGAATATTTTTTTGCCGGTATAATCTTTAAAGCTTTCTACCTGTGTATCCCACATAGCCAGCCCTTCATGGTGCTTTGCTGTTATTACAATATACTTCATACCAGCTTTTTTTGCGTAGTTTACAATTGTTTTTGCATTAAATTTTGTTGGGTTAAATTTTGCGGCAATATTTTCCTGATATTCCTTTTTAGAGATTTTTTCCACATTCATTGCCCATTCCCCATGTCCGTATTCAGAATATGCCCCAAAATGGATGAACATGCCAAAGCGGCTGTCTGCCCACCATTTCATATTAGAAGGGATATTATAGGCGTCTGCCTGTAACGGTACTGACAGGACAGAACAAAACGCCAATGTAAATGCCAGACAAATAGTAATTAATTTTTTCATATGAATCTCCATCCTTTCTTTTTTTAACTTAATCCAATCATATTGTCGACAGGAAGAGAAAATACAATCCCCTGCGCTTCGCTCTGTATCCCACAGCTTTTCCCAATACTTTTCATAATTTCCAGCTTACTTGTCTTTTGGGAAAGGATTAGGACAATTTCCCGTTCCGGCTGAATTGTAATTCCCCAAAATTTTATGGTATCTTCGCTGCCCACGCGCCGGCTCTGGAAGACAGTGCCCCCTGTTGCCCCCGCTGTTTTTGCTGCGGCCATTACTTCTTCGCTGTATCCCTGGTTTACGATTGCCATAATCATCGTATACTCACATTCGCCCATCTTTTTTTTCTCCTTTTCGGCATTTTCATCACCTATATTTTCCTGCATGGAATCCAGAAGCTTTACCATTTGAGAACTTCCGCTGGATATTGTCACTGTAAAAGCAACGCCCGTATTAGGATATCCAAAATGCAGCGTACTGTGTAACTTTTCTAACATCTTATCAGCAAAAAATTTGGGCATCATACTCATAACTACTGTTTTTTCAATACTTCCAAGCCCCAGCATATCCATAATCTCACTAGATGCCGTCCCCTGCCCTCTGGAATGGTACTGCATTGGAATATTCCCTTCCTTCATCATGCGGGACGCCTTATCAGCAAGCTTTGGCGTTGTAATGATAAAAAGCAGTTGAAACATGTGTTTCTTGTTATCACTTGTCATCGCTGTACTCCTCCTCAAATTCAAAGATATCGTCATCTGGTACGTCTACTTCATTAAATCCTGCCCTTTCTAACTTGTTTAATTTAAATTTATAGCAAAGACCCATAATCTGGACAGCAATCAGAGGCGTCAGTGCAACTAAAGCTACTACCCCAAAAGCATCTGTCATTAAATTCCCCCCGACAGCTTCACATGCCCCAATACTAAGCGGCAGCAAAAAAGTTGTTGTCATCGGCCCGCTGGCAACCCCGCCAGAGTCAAAGGAAATACCAACAAACATTTTAGGGACAAGCCTTGATAATACCAGCGCTAAAATATAACCTGGTATAATAATCCAATGCAGCGGCATACCAGTAACAACACGAAGCATAGAAAGGCCAACGCTTGCTGACACCCCAATAGACAGACAGCGGTTCATGGAACGTGCTGATACAGCCCCATTTGTAACGCCCTCTACTTGATGGTTTAAAATCTGGATGGCAGGTTCTGCTTTCACAATATAGTATCCGATTATCATTCCAATTGGAATCAAAAGCCATGTGTTAAGCTGTACGATTTTTTGCCCCAATAAAGAGCCAACCGGGGCAAAACCAATATTTGCACCACATAGAAAAAGGCTTAATCCAAGATACGTGTATAAAAAACCAACGCCGATTCTTTTTACCTGATAGCGGTGGTATCTCCGGCTTACTAACTGAAAGATAATAAATACAAGTGCAATTGGAGCTAAAGAAACCAAAACTTCACGGGCATATACAGGAAGCCCGGAAAGGAAAATTTTTGCAACATCCTGTGTTGTCCTGACAGAAGCTACGCTTGCAACAGAATACGCCGTTTCTGTCGAGGTATAAAATTTTCCAAGGAACAGCACTGCCATTACAGGTCCGATACTAGAAAGGGCAACCAGCCCAAAACTGTCATTTGCCGCGTTTTTATCACCTCTGACAGAGGTCAGCCCGACGCCCATTGCCATAATAAACGGAACAGTCATAGGTCCGGTAGTTACACCGCCGGAATCAAAAGCAACCGCAATAAAATCCTTTTGTACAAGGTAAGACAGCCCAATTATGATAATATACAAGACAGTTAAAATTGTCGAAAGATTAACCTGAAAAATAATTCTTGCAATGGCAAGGGCAAGGAATATTCCGACACCAATACTGACTGTTAAAATTAAAACCGTATTGGGAATAGCAGGAACCTGCTGGGCAAGTACCTGTAAATCAGGTTCAGAAACCGTAATGATAAGCCCCATTAAAAACCCGATAAAGAGGATTAAAAAAACCTTGCGGGTTTTCGACATTTGTACCCCAATGCCTTCTCCAAGAGGCGTCATGGCGATTTCAGCCCCAAGCTGGAAAAATCCCATCCCAATAATCAGCATTACAGCCCCGACAAAAAATATCACAACCGCCCCTAAATCTACAGGAAATAAAACAATGCTGATAATCAGCACAATTGCTGTAATTGGCAAGACCGCCGAGAGCGATTCTGTTATTTTTTCCTTCAGCTTTAAATTCATATAGTAATCCTTTCTATTGTTACTATTTATGGATATCTGTCTTTTACAAATACTTCACTGCTTTCGGACTAAACCGTTATATATTTAGCTATTATAATATTTTAAAACCTCCCGATATTTTTCCTTATCACCATCTTCTTCCAATATTCCAAGCAAATTTCCAATCCATTGGCTGCTTTGGTAATGAATCATAAATTTTTTATCATATTCCTCCTGTGTATGGATTCCTTCCTTTTGCAGCTTTTCTGTATATTTGGTAAATGCTTCTAAAAGGTATGCCTTTTTCTTTTTCATTTCTGCATCCTGTGATATTTTCTTTGGATTTCGGACAGAAGCCGGAAAGCAGCGGAATGCCAGGTAAACAAGCTGGTCAATTTCAATACTTTCCGTATCAAAATAATTTTCCAGGTAAACCTTTCCTTCTTCTTTTTCCACTTCCGCCCCGACTTCAGGATAATTTAACAGCTTCTGATTCCTTTCTTCCCGGCTTTCAATGGCATCCAGCCCTTCCTTTGGTTTATTCAGACAGCAATGCTTATATTTTTTCCCGCTCCCGCAAGGGCATGGGTCATTCCTTCCTATTTTATGGCTTTGTACTGGTTTGTTTAATTGGCTGTGCTTTCCTTCTTTTTTGGCATTGCTTTTTTTTGGTTCTTTCTTTTCTTCCTGCTCAAACATTGCCCAGCTTTTCAAAGAGAATACAGATACCTGCCTGCGGCAGAACTGTATTTCCTTTTCCGGGTACTCAAACATTAAATCCACACATTCATCATAATCACCTAAAAACCATCTGTTAATGAAATCATTTTGGAACAGGGAATATATCTCAGGAAGCATCTCCACAAAATGACATTTACAGATAATTTCTACAGCAGTAGTATAGAGTTCTGTTTCGAGGTTTTTTACTAAAAGAAACTGGTGCAGATAGTTTTTCCATTCCTCCCTGTCCAGCGTACCATCAAGATAAAGCTGTGCCATAACGTTAAGCATAGCCATGCAGACATATTCTTCGTTCTGGGGATTTTTAGAAGCCTCCTTTAAGAGTTCCAGGTTTCCATCATATGTACTATACATGATATCCGCCAAGTCCTCTGTAATCACATCCCCAAAAAGATCATCCAACGTATCGGATGGCATAGAAGCCAGTTTCAGGATTCTTTTGAAGGAGTTCCTATCATGAAATTCTGCCAAAAAAAATAATGCGTATAAATGAAGCGTATATTTCGTATCTAAAGCATCTGCTTTTTGGAGCGCATAATCCAAAGCTTCATATAGATATGGCGTTGCTTCTTCTTTGTGGCCTAGAATTACTTCAAATTCTTCAGCAGGGAATTTCCTTGAATTACGGTATGTAACATTTTCTATTGCTTTTTGTAGTTCCATCATATATTGTTTTTTCCTTTCGTTTAACTACAGGATTATCCTAGTACAGCGTTTCTTAGTCCCCCATACACTTAGTACTTTCTATTTCCGCCATCGCTGCGTTGTCGTCAGTCAACAATGCCACCGCATTGCCTCCTTCCTCCGCCTTGCGCTGACAAAAATAGCAAGCACTAAGTATATGGGGATTAAGGAAACGCTGTACTAGCGGTTAAATATACCGCTAAGTATCCTGACAGATATATTTTATCATATCATTCAGGCATATACTATAGTATCATTTAAAATCTTTTATGGTTATTTTACATTTTTACGATTCATGGTAACTATTTTTTTGTAATATTCCTCTACAATAGTTTCATTTTACCACAAATCCTGCCAATAATCTATATTTTGAACTGAAGTAAGAACAGGGATGGTAACAGTTCAGCCTTCCATAAAATGCGAGGATTTTTGACATGCTTTTTGTCAAAAATATGAGTTTTACGGTGCCATTTTACACGCATTTTGTGCAAAATGTGTACATCAACAGTGCTGAAAGCACTGCTGTGTAACTATGAAGCCGCAAGGCTGAATAGTTACCAGGGATGAAATGTTAAAACAGGAAAAAAACAGAATACAGGGGCAGTTTTACTGCTTCAGATTAGAAGGCAAAGTGAGAATGTACAAAAAAATGGCAGCACCGCACGCTGACTGCAGTACTGCCACCCTCTTGTAACATCAGGATTTTAGCAATATATCCTTATTCCTCGTCATCCAGAAATTCCATTTTGCTTACAGATACTTCATAAGCTACTCTCTTTTCATACTCTTCTTCCCCGATTTTTTTCTGGTATTCCCTGCTTTGGATACGCCCCCAAAGCTGGATATGGGAACCCACTTCAAACTGGTCTGCATATCTGGCATTCCGCCCCCAGCAGATGCAGGGGATATAATCAGATTTGCCATATGGACGGTTTACAGCCAGCAAGACATCGGCAATTTCCCTTCCAAGCGGCGTTTTACGGTAAATTGGGCGCTTACATACAAAACCATCCAGAAAAATGTAATTTGGGTTCTGTTCTTCACTGTCATTGTCTAAAAGGCTGACTTCCCTTGCAAAAACCGAAAGAACCAGCCGGTTTTTATTTTCCTCATGGCGGTTATAAGAACGGAACTGCCCGCTGGCTTGTAAAATGCAGCCCCGGTAATCTGCCTTAACATCAATTAACCGCTCTGATACCATAACCGGAATGATATCAAAGGAATTGCTTAAACGGCAAACAGCAATATCAATAAGGAAAAAATGTTCGCCGTATACCTCATGGCTGAAAACAAATTCACTGACTACCTCTCCCGCAATTGTAACCTGGTTGTTTGTAAATACTTTATCCAACATATTTTTCTCCTCCCTTTTTCACAAGGGCATATCTGCCCTTCTAGTATTTTGTTTTAATATATGTATACTAGGCTGATTTCTATTTTAGAACATTTTAGCCTTTTTTCCCAGCGGTAAACAGAAGACAATCTTCGACTTCCCCTTTCTCTCATATTCTATTTTTAACATATTCTACCAAAGATATACATGAAATGGAATTATTTTGGCAATTTTTTTGTCTTTTTTAAGAATTTTGTGAATTATTCCGCCTTGTATATTTAAAAAGTTATAGTATACTATTAATTCGGAAGTTATTTCCAGCAGAATTTATGAAAATTATAAGTGATTAATGGAGGCAATACAATGAAAAGAGAAGATATAAGGAATATTGCAATTATTGCGCATGTAGACCATGGTAAAACGACACTTGTAGACGAGCTGTTAAAGCAGAGCGGTGTTTTCCGCTCAAACCAGGAGGTTGCGGAACGTGTTATGGATTCCGGCGACATTGAACGCGAACGAGGGATCACAATCCTTTCTAAAAATACAGCAATTACTTATAAAGATACAAAAATCAACATAATTGATACGCCGGGCCATGCCGATTTTGGCGGCGAGGTAGAACGCGTCCTGAAAATGGTAAACGGCGTAGTCCTTGTAGTAGATGCTTTTGAAGGCGCTATGCCGCAGACAAAGTTTGTATTAAAGAAAGCATTGGAACTGGAACTTCCAGTTGTAGTATGCATCAACAAAATTGACCGGCCGGAGGCACGTCCGAATGAAGTTGTTGATGAAGTGCTTGAACTGTTTATTGACCTTGATGCAAATGAGGAACAGCTTGACTGCCCATTTATTTTTGCTTCTGCAAGGGAAGGTATTTCTTCCTATAATTCAGAAGAACCGGGTACAGACATGACTCCTTTATTTGATACGATTTTAGATTATATCCCTGCCCCGGAAGGAGACCCGGAAGCCGCTACACAGGTGTTAATCAGTACGATTGATTATAATGAATATGTTGGCCGCATCGGCATTGGCAAGGTGGATAATGGCACAATTAAGGTAAACCAGGATGTTGTCATTGTCAACGCCCACGATAAAGATAAGTGCAGCAAAGTTAAAATCAGTAAACTATATGAATTTGACGGCCTGAAAAAGACAGAAGTGCAGGAAGCGACGATTGGTTCTATTGTAGCTATCTCCGGCATCACAGATATCCATATCGGCGACACGCTCTGTTCCCCGGAAAACCCGGTTGCAATCCCATTCCAGAAAATATCAGAACCTACGATATCTATGGACTTTATGGTAAATGACAGCCCGCTCGCAGGCCAGGAAGGCAAATTTGTCACATCGCGGCATATTAGGGAACGGCTTTTTAGCGAGTTAAATTCCGACGTCAGCCTCCGTGTCGAAGAAACGGAAAATACGGACAGCTTCAAGGTGTCCGGCCGTGGCGAGCTGCACCTTTCTGTATTAATTGAAAATATGCGGCGGGAAGGTTACGAATTTGCAGTCAGCAAAGCAGAGGTCCTTTATAAGACCGATGAACGCAACCATAAGCTGGAACCAATGGAACGTGCATTTATAGATGTGCCAGAAGAATTTGCCGGGAATGTTATTGAAAACTTAAGCAACCGCAAAGGGGAACTGCAGGGGATGGGTTCTATCGGCGGCGGTTTTACCCGTCTGGAGTTTCTGATTCCATCCCGGGGGCTGATTGGCTACCGCGGCGAGTTTTTAACTGACACAAAGGGAAACGGCGTAATTAATACAGTATTTGAAGAATATGCGCCATATAAAGGAGATATCGCTTACCGTAAGCAGGGCTCCCTGATTGCCTTTGAATCTGGTGAAACGGTAACTTACGGCCTCTTTAATGCACAGGACCGTGGGACATTATTTGTCGGCCCTGGCCAGAAGGTATATGCAGGCATGGTAATTGGGCAAAATGGAAAGGCAGAAGATATTGAACTAAATGTATGCAAGACAAAGCACCTGACCAATACCCGTTCTTCCAGCGCAGACGATGCGTTAAAACTTGTCCCGCCAAAAGTTTTAAGTTTAGAAGAAGCCCTGGAATTTATTGATACAGATGAACTTCTGGAAATTACGCCAAAAAACCTGAGAATCCGAAAAAAGATTTTAGACCCGACGCTTCGGTTCCGTTCCAAGAAGAATGCAGGAAAATAGGAGCAAAACCGCTATGAAACAAAATCTTACAACAGGCAGTGTCTTTCATGCTATTGTTTATTTTTCACTGCCTTACCTGCTTTCCTATTTTTTGCAGACACTGTATGGAATGGCTGATTTATTTATTATTGGACAGTTTAACGGAGTTGACAGTACAACGGCCGTTTCTATCGGCAGTCAGGTTATGCATATGCTGACGGTTATCATTGTCGGTCTGGCAATGGGTTCTACTGTCGTAATTGGGCGTGCTGCCGGCAGAAAAGATACCAGACAGGCAAATTTAGCCATTGGAAATACCGTAACCCTGTTTTTAATACTAGCGGCGCTGGTTACGGTATTTCTTCTGGTTTTCGTAAAACCTATTGTTTCCATTATATCAACGCCAAAAGAGGCGGCCGGCAGCACAGAAGCTTACCTGATGATCTGCTTTGCCGGAGTCCCTTTTATTACAGCCTATAATGTAATCAGTTCTATTTTCCGTGGGATGGGTGATTCCAAAAGCCCTATGTATTTTGTTGCTGCTGCCTGCCTGTCCAATATTGTGTTTGATTACCTTTTCATCGGGGCAATGGGGCTTGGCGCGGCAGGTGCTGCGCTTGGTACGACGCTAGCCCAGACATTTAGCGTGTTCCTCTCCCTTTTTGTTATTTGCAGGCGTAAAATGCTTCCAGGAATACACAGGAATGACTTTAAGCCGCAAAAAGATATGATGGGCATGGTTTTAAAAGTAGGGATACCAGTTGCGGTGCAGGATGGATTTATACAGGTCGGATTTATTATTATTACTATATTTGCCAATCTGCGCGGTCTAGATGATGCAGCCGCCGTAGGTATCGTAGAGAAGTTAATCGGAATCCTTTTCCTTGTACCATCCACTATGCTGTCGGCAGTTTCTGCACTTTCTGCCCAGAATATCGGCGCTGGGAAACCTAAGAGGGCGCGCCTTACTTTACGGTATGCTGTTTTCATTTCCATCGCATTTGGGTTTATTGCCTCCATTGCAGTACAGTTTATTGCTGAACCCCTTGTTGGACTGTTTACAGGTCAGACGTCCGTAATCCTTCTTGGCGGGCAATACCTCCGCAGTTATGTGTGGGACTGTTTACTTGCGGGAATCCATTTTAGCTTCAGTGGATATTTTTGTGCCTATGGGCTTTCCGGGCTTTCTTTTCTCCACAACTTTATATCCATTGTCTGCGCCCGTATCCCGCTTGCATATATCGCATCAAAATACTTTCCGGAAACACTGTTTCCTATGGGAATTGCAGCCCCGGCAGGTTCTGCATTATCTGTAGCAGTCTGCATTACTGCCCTGCTCTGGCTGGAACGGCACCCATCTTTTTATAGCCGTAATATATCATAGGAAATAGGACAAGGGACAAAAGCAAATAACATGGGATTAAAACAGTGTAAACCCCAAAGACTGTCCCGCCGATTTCGCAAAATACAAAGTCTCCTAAAAATTTATTTATCCGAAGGAGCATATCGGGGAAATAGGACATAAAATCTGCAAGAACCGGAACCCTCCCCAAAAACATAGGCACACAGGATAAGACAAACGGTACTGCAATAGAAAGTACTGCAGAACGGCTTTTGGCTGATACAAACATGGCAAGTGTTAAAATAAACAGATTTCCAATATATCCGCCAAACATGCAAAGAAGCCACTCCTGGAAATAAGTAATGTTATACATACATTCCCAGTTAGAAAAGCTTAACTGGACCATACACCCTGCCCCGCCAATCCCCAGTGTTCCAAGGATAATTGCTGAAAACAGGAGCATAGCAGACCAGTATAATATAGTAATTGCTAAAAGCCCGGCTTTTATTTTCGACAAAATTGCCTTATTCCGCCCAAGTTTTGACGAAAAAAAGATAGAATCCGCTTTTAACTGAAATTCATCCGAAAAAATTCCTGATACAAGGAAACCAATGATTACAATTATAATAATCATTAGTGTTGGAAGATACTGGGAATCTAATAATGCTTTCCAACCTTCTGCATATTCATAATATAGAGGCGTTTTCAGATTTTTATACTGCCGGACCAAATATCTCTGCTCCTTCTCCGAAAAGGCTCCCGGCAGGCCTGTTTCCAGCTCAGAAATCTCCTTTTCTAAACGTGAAACCCTTCTTTCATAAAGTTTTGCCGCCTTATCCGGGGAAATTGAATCACACATATATGGGTCGTATTTCCCCGGCTCCGAAAATGCAACACAGATTAAGTTAATTAAATCAGCGAACCCCTGTTTTTTCGCAAATCCAATGTCTGCTGATTCTGCAGAATCATTGATTGCCTTATTCTCTTTTACAACGCGTCGTAAAACATCCCCTGTAACCGGCCCTTCCCACTGCTTTTGGACTTTTTTTAGTTCGCGTGCAGCCAAAGGCCCTGACAGTTCGGGATGATCCCCTCTGTAATATTTTACATCCCTTATTGCCAAAAAGCTTCCAATTAGGACAATTGCCAAAAGAAGTACAAGCATCGCCCGGTTGACTGGCTTGAGGAAGATTTTTTTTAATTCATACTGCAGCATTTTCATCACCAACCCTTTCCCCAAAGTAATATAAAAATACATCCTCCAGTACAGGAGCTTCTATAACTGCATCGGATACCGGTTTTTCTTTTGCAATTACCCGCAGTTCAACCCCATGGGAATCTGTTTTCAGATTAGAAATTTTATATTTTTCCAAAAGTCTGGGAACGCTCTTTTTTTCTACATAACACTTCCAAACATTTTCTGACATCGCAGCAGTCAATTGCTCTGCCGTCCCCCTGCAGACAAGCATCCCGTCTTTCATTAGCAGAATTTCATTGGCAATATATTCCACATCTGAAACAATATGTGTAGATAGAAGGACTAACCTGTCCTCTGACAGCTCGCTGATTAAATTACGGAAACGGATCCGTTCATTGGGGTCAAGGCCTGCAGTCGGCTCGTCAAGGATAAGGATTTTAGGGTTATTTAACATTGCCTGCGCAATTCCTGCACGCCGTTTCATCCCTCCGGATAGTTTTTTCATCTTTTTATGCGCTGCTTTTTCAAGCCCGACTTTTTCAAGCAGCTCTTTCACTCTTTTTCTTGCAACAGCAGGCCGTACAGCCTTAATCGCAGCAATATAAAGCAGATAATCCTGTACGGTAAAATCCGGGTAAAATCCAAAATCCTGTGGCAGATACCCTAATATTTTCCGGTATTCCCCATCCATTGCAAAAATTTCCGTTCCATCACAGGTAATCTTTCCGCTTGTTGGGCGGAGCAATGTGCAAAGCATCCGCATAAACGTTGTTTTACCGGCGCCGTTTACCCCTAAAAGGCCGTATACTCCATTTTGCATTGTAATATTCAGGCAATTTACTGCTGTAAAATCACCAAATTCTTTCGTTAAATCTATGATATTTACTTCCATCTAAATCCTCCATGCCGCTTTTTACGGCTTAAAAATTGTTAATCTCCCAGTATTTGCTGCAATAACGCAGGTTTTTGTAAATTAACAGGAACAGACATAAAACAGCGCCGCCAAACAGAACGCCCCAGACAGGCAGCACAACGATGGTATAAATCTCATCGGCTGCCGTAATCATCCACCATATGGCGCTCCAAAGCAGGCAAAGTGCAACTGGCGTTAATTCATTTGAAAAAAAACTGCTGCAAAGCGTCCAAAAACAGATACATGCAGTTACTGCCATTGGAAGCAGGAACTGTATCATTAACTCTGCCAAAGTAAAATATAAATACTTTTGCAGGCTCCCGCAAAAAAGTGTCAAGATGAAAACGTCTGCCAGCCCAAACATAAAAATCCGTGCAGCATAAATCTGCGTAAGCGAATAGTAAGAAGCTGCTTCAATTTCCATACAGCAATATGTCCTGTTTTTCCATAACTCTGGAATTACAAACACAATAAATAAAACCCCAATAATCCCCAATCCTCTTCTAATATAATATTCTTCCATAGTATTTAAAAATAAAGCTTCCGCAGCTGCCAAAAGGAGAATTTGAAACAGCCACCATCTTTTTTGGGTAATTTTAAGCTGCGTCATTAAAAATTCCCAATATGTCAGCATTTTTTCCTGTTCCTTCTGATAAAATACCGCATTTGATTTGTTTACTGTGTCCAGGATTCTTTCTTCTTCTACAATGGTTTTGGATTCCTGCCTGTATTTTTTCATTACTTTATTCAGGTTCATTCTAATCCCCCTTTCAAACATGTTCTAATATCTGTTTCAGGCGTTTCCTTGCCTGCCCGAGCCTGTATTTTACAAGCGGCAGCCCTATCTTTAGTACATTTGCAATTTCCAAAAGTTTTAGTTCCTGGAAATAATATAGAATTACCACCTCCTTAAATTCCTCTGGAAGCCTATTTATCGCAGCTTCAACCGCTACATGCTCCACCACTGTATCAAGTGGATTTGCAGGCAGCGCAGCTGCTGTTTCCAATCCATCCCCTTCCATTGGCGCCTCTTTCTTCTTTTTATAATAATTTTTACAAAGATTGCCGGCAATTGTATACAGATAATTTTTTGTTTTTCCTTTGTAATGGTACTCAGACAGGCTTGTGAAAAAATGAAGAAATGTTTCCTGTGCCAAATCCATTGCATATTCTGTATCAAAACAGTGATACCTGCAATACTTTAGGATTTCTCCATAATACTTACGGACAAATTTATCAAAAGCTTCCTCATCCCCCTGTTTCATTTTCATAACCAAAAGAAAATCCGTATCCACAAAGCCCTCCTTTCCCACAAAATGGTTTAAACGTTTATTCCATTTAAAATGCTGCCCGATATAGTTGCAGCACATTCTATTATATATAACAACTGAAAAAAGAAAAAAGACAGGATAATTTTATTTTAATTCACATTAAAGTAAAATTATCCCGTCTTTTTTCAGCCCATAAAAACGATGGCTTCGGATCGCCAAATTCCGACCTTTACGGAATGACAGAACATTTTATATCCCTGCCTGTAATTTTCTGCTTTATAGTAATATATACCGCTCTATGCTGTTTTTCTTTCCAATTCTTCCACCCTCTTAGATAATTCGTCTATCATCTTCAATAATAAAGCTGTATTGTCATTCTCGAGTTTGGTGATCCTGTAATACTGGCTAAGTTCGTCAAGATTCTTTTGTACGGCATTTATCCCATTTTCTACATTGATTTGCACCCGGTCAAGTTCTTTTAGAACAAGATTTTCTGAATCTGTAATTCTTTTATCTATTACAGATTCCATTCTTTTTTCAGATTCTGTAATCTTCTTTTCCATTACAGATTCCATTCTTTTTTCAGATTCTGTAATCTTCTTTTCCATTACAGATTCCATTCTTTTTTCAGATTCTGTAATCTTCTTTTCCATTACAGATTCCATTCTTTTTTCAGATTCTGTAATCCTTTTTTCCATTACAGATTCCATTCTTTTTTCAGATTCTGTAATCCTTTTTTCCATTACAGATTCCATTCTTTTTTCAGATTCTGTAGTTCTTTTATCTATTACAGATTCCATTCTTTTTTCTGATTCTGTAATTTCCTCTTTCATTATTGTTCTTATTATATCTATATCTTTTTGCTCTAACATTATATATCACCTCTTTCTTTTATAGTATATCAGAATTCTGTTTTTTTTCAAGTGATACCTCTAAATAACTGTTTAATTGGTTCCCGCGTCTGGCTCGTTTTGCATGCGAGAGTTAACCAAAACACGGGAGTTTGACAGTCTATTAGCATAAAAAGCACCCCAAAGCCTTAAATTACTACTATCCTAGAAAGCAAGAGAAGTCGCTGCATCCTGTAAAATAACTATGCCAGACCATTTCGGATACCAGTTTAACCTATCTTCAATGTATATATAAAATAAGCCGTACTAAGCATTCCCGACACCAAAGTAACAATCACGGTAGCAGCTGCGGCGCCTAATGAACCATAAAAATTTATCAAAACAACATCGGCTATTACATTTACAACACCTGATACGCAAGCGACTAATAAATTAAATTTTAATTTTCTCTGTGTTACCAACAGATTACCAGACACTACGCGAAAAGTAGCAGAAATAAAATAATTCAGAGATAATATCCGAAAAACAGCTACAGAATCATCATACTGCACACCAAAAAACGTATGCACAACCCATGGTGCTAATATGAATAAAAATAAACTAATCAATAAATTAAACAGTCCAAAACCCGCCAAAATTTGTTTATACCGCCTCCAACACCATTCCTTATCCAATCGTTTTTCAGCGAAATAGGGATAGACATACATCATGAAGGATAATGGAATAAAAGCTAATGCTGTCGGAATCATTGTCCCTACTTTATAACTTGCCAAAACAGACTCATTTGCAACTATAATGCCAATCACCAATACATCCAATAAATAAAGCAATTCAGAAAGACTGTTACTGCACATAGAAATAAAAGAGATTTTTAGCAGTGCCTGCTTTGTCTGATTTTCTAAAACCAATGTCGTTTTTTTATTAAATATTGGTATTTTAACAACTATTATTGCATATAAAATAGTTGCAAGATATGCAGCATAATACCCCATGATCAGTCCTTTTTCTTTAAAATAGAAAGCACAGCATACCGAAACGGCTACAACTAACACTGTATTTATAACAGTTAATCTGACATATTCCTGATTCCGCTTTTGTGAGCGAAGATAACTCGTTGACAAATCATACAATATTTGAATTAAAGGAAGCAGACAGAGCATAAATAATAACTTATCTGCTCCCTTCACTTTCAATGGCGTAAAAATTGCGAGCAATAATAACAACACACCCAAAAGTCCATTAAATAATATCCCCTGCTTCACACTATAGTGTAAAACACATCCACAAAAAGCAGTCTCTCCTCCCTTCTCACTACATATCTGTAATAGTCCAGAAGAAATCCCCGCCCCGCTGAACAAAACAACAACACTATAAATATTCCATGAATAAGTAAATATCCCATATTCCTGCTTTGTAAGAATCCGAACCAAAATTACACTGCTAAAAAAAACTAAAACCTTATTTAATACATTGCCACCAAAAATCTGAAAAAAACCAGTAGAAAAAAGAATCTTCAATTTATTTCTCATGATCTGCATCTCCAAAATAGAAATTTACCGCTCCAATAACTGTTAATGCCATCATCTTCTCCATCGCGCTCCCCACAGCAAACATATCATTCAAATCCTGCTGTAACTCTTCCGAAGCCATCCGCTTCACTAACCCCATTTTGTCCTCAAAATACTTCTGAAAAAATTTTTGTACCTGCGGTTTCTGGTTTACCCAGTAATCAAGTGGATTCATACTATATGCCGGAAAATCTTTTTGAAATAGTTCTTTTAACTTGTATGGTCCACGCCGAACCAGTTTTTTTATAAATCTTTTTGCTTTAGAATCCGTAATCAGTCCATTTATCTTTTCCCAGCGAAAAGCTGCTGCTTCTGGATACTTTTCTATAATCCACCGTTTATACATATAGTGGTTCACCCGCAGCCCTGATGGAATAGATAAACACAGCTCTAAAAAATCAACATCCAAAAAAGGAGAAGCTACTTCTGTATAATTATTGCGAATCAGGTGTGTACAGAGCGCTCCGTTAAAGGCTCTTGTGTAAAACAAATATATCTCATAATCATCAAAAGAATCCCGGTAAACTGTATTCAATTTATCACTTAAACGCTCAGAATACTTTCCAGACGGTATATGTCTTTCCTTATCTGTACCGTGTTTAAAAAAAGAACCAATTACTACATCCCCTGCCTGTCCTGTATGTTCTAAGCCGTATCGCCAGACAGACAGATTTTTTAACATTCTATTGCCACCCGTAATGCCACAATATAATGACAAACCACCATTCATTTTAATAATTTCATCAATATCATATAAAAAAGAACAGTCATCTAATGGCTTGAAATACAACTCATCTTCCCAATACTGGCTAATTTCTTTCGCAATTTCTTCGTCCAAATAATCCACTTTACAGTATGTGCAGCACAATAAATGTTCTATCCCCAGAGTATGTGCCACCCATATATTCATCCTGGAATCAAGGCCGCCACTCAAATCTGCAAAATGTAAATATCCATATTCCTTATCTTTATCATATTCCATTTGGACAGCCTTTTGAAATGATTCATCTATCAATGCTATCCATTTCTCCTCACTATTTTCTGCTAATGAGCATTCCCTTACAAAAAAAGAATGGTACTCCTTCACTTCTACATTCCCATCTTTAATATAAAGATATTTTCCACCACGCAGCCGCTTAATTTCACTGGCATAGGTAGAATCATCCTCCATAAATCCAAAAGTAAGCATTTGATATGCAGCCGCCTCATGAAAATGTAACTCTGTATGATTAACCCTACAGGATTCTAAAATATAATTTACCTGGGAACCAATGTAAAAAATATTATTAACAACAGAATAAAATATAGCATGGTCGCCGACATGATTCGTGTATACAATCCATTTATCCAACGCTTTATCATATATTGCCCCTGAAAAGCTCCCACGGAATAACCGAAAAAATGTATCTCCTTCCCTCTCGTACATGACTACAATAAGTTTTTTTATATCAGAAACATCATATTCCCCAAACAGATTTATTTTATTTAATAAATAACCATCTTGAATGACAATATACTGCTCATCTTCTATCATACATTTATCATTCATAAACTTATTTAGTGTATTCCATTTTATCTGAAACTTCTGGTTAGATAAATCTTTTTGAATACAATATTCCGGAACACAATTATTAAGGCGGCTTTCCTTTTCACAGTTACTGATAAAAAATCCCGGCACCTTCCTTTTCCTCCACTCTATACCATTTATATATTTTAACTATTTTCCTACAGTTCCCTACCCTTTATTTGCAATCTTTCTGACAATTTCAACGAACTCCCTATAGTTTTTATCAGCATCAAATCTTTTTGCCCAGCATTCAAAAGATGCCTGACGCCATTTTTTCACCTGTTCTTCTGAGGCATAATACATAGTCTCAATAGAAGAAGAAATTTCAGCAGCCGTTGGATCTGCTTTCAGCAAAATACCATTACCATTTATCAACTCCGAAACACCTCCTACGTTTGTTGCAATAACCGGAATCCCATAGGAAACAGCTTCTTGTATCGAAACCGGACAGCCTTCTGATGATGATGTGGAAAGAAAACAGTCTACAAAATTTTCATCATAAAAACGCATGATACTTTTATGTTCAACATAGCCTTTAAGGGAAACTTCAATGTTGCTCTTTTGAAGCAGTTTACTCCGGATTTGTTCTTTTATATCAGGCATTTGAATCCCATCACCAAAATGCGTCCATTTAACACATATATCTTTGCTGCAAAGAGCCAAAGCATCCACAATCAAGCCTACTCTTTTTAACGATATAACATTTGAACAGCTTACCAGATGAAAAGAACTGCCTTCAAGCTTTTTTGGCCTGGCCTCTTTCTGTGGTACACCTAAACGGCATACATATAAGCGGCTGCCAGGCTGCCCTTCTAGATATGTGCGGATAAAATATTGCTTTGCCGTCTCAGTAATGAAAAATAATCCATTTAAAGTATTGCCCATATACTGTTTGAAAGGCTGCCAGCCGCTGTTAGTCCTTTCTTTATATAAGTCATAACCATGTATGCGGGATACTACTTTCAATTCAGAATTCTTTTCTTTTAAAAAAAGAAGGGCAAGGGCCTGATACGAATTCCAATATGTATAAAACATCGAATTGTCAGAATTCTCTGCCAGCCCCAGTTCTGCTATCTGATATTCAATATTTTTTGCCATTATATAAAACCCCACAATTTCCTTCCATTTTAAGAGCAATTTCTTTTTACTTTTGACAGAATAGAATAACTCTTTCCATAACATTGGCTGAAAACTATTACATAATAAAAACTGTATTTTTTGTACCTTACTTAATCTATCTTTTAAATGCACGATACTCACTTCATCAGGGAGCTTTCTTTTTACTCCCTGCATTTCATTTTCAGAAGCGCATGTTACAATCGTAAGATTAAACTCCCGTAATAAATATTGTAATTCTGGTTCAATAAAGGCCTCACCGGTTAGTCCATATGGAAAAACAGAAGTAAAAAGATACAATTTTTTCATATGACACACCTCCCTGCAAAATATAAAAAGTCTAAATTAAGAATCTGACCAAATAAAAGATAAAGACATATCTCCATTGTCCATAAAATTATGAAAAGAAAAATAAGGCTGGGCAGAACGATAACTCTTATGGCAGTTCACAGCAAAAGCAGAAACTGTTATGCCTATCCCTAATGCAAGGAGACATAAACCCATATAGGCTTGAAAATATCCCTTTTTCATTTTAATAGTGAATATATTTTTTCCAAAGAATTCTTCTAAAAGTTCCATAATAACTGGCAGCATAAGAACGGGAAATATTATCTGAAATCGTTCAAATATATCCTGCTGTCTTGAAGCAGGAATACAAAATGCCAAAACAAAAAGAATGAACATGGTGTAATCTTTGTATCGTACTGCCTGTCTAGCATATTTTCTGAAATATAAAATTATAAAACAATATAGCAAATACAAGCATATAGCTTTATAGGATGCATGTTGAGTTGCAATATTACCTCTTTCTGTTAAGTAATATACTATTTTAGATAAAAATACTTGCAAAAAGTATACATTATACCGTTCCAGTATATTCTGTATATATGGAACAATTGCATAGATACCAAGAATTCCAACCAGAATCGGAAATTTGCCAATTTTTTTATATAAGACAATAAGAAGCCTAAATCCAAGCAGCATAACCCCAGTGGCATGGACAAAACATAACAGTATATAAATAACAAAGCACTGCATTTTGTTTTTCCGTTCAACTAATTCAGTATATAGCGCATAGCCAAATAATATATATGCAATACATTGCCTTATCAAAGACAAATGGATATAGTCAAAAGTAAAAAGTGTAAATATTACCGCACTTATTATGGTCATTCTATGAGCAGATAATGTACCAGACATATTCTTTATACGCAAAAACATTAAACCATAAACTATAAAGCAAGTAATTGCACCGAGAAATTGATACAGACCAATTTTACTTATAAACCATGTAAATACAGAATACACTTTATAAGTTGCAACATAATGCTGCACTGTCAAATCTGGGTAAGATGCGCCCAATTTAAAAGGCTCTACGCCTAAAACCTGAAGGAAAGATAATTGCTTATATTTATCCAACAAATAATAATAGCGGTAAAGATCAAAGCTATTGTCAGGCCATAAAAAAAACATACTTGCAACTAAAAAAAATAAGCATACGCACATATATACTTTCAGATAATTTTTTGGTACTAAAAAAATAAACAGGCACAATAGAAAAATTAAAATAGTAATCTGCATAATAGCCCTCACCTTCTACGATATATTTCTTCTGCAATATAATTTCATTGTACAGTACCCCATGTTAATCAGATTAACCAGTCTCCCAATATCTTTACAACTGTGCCTTATCAACTTTTTACATTATAAACCTGCATCCACTTCTCTAAGCAAATAAACCGAAATAGCGGTATTTGTTCAGGGTTACAAACTATCTTATCCCAATTTTGCAATATTCCATCCCTATCTATGAATTCATCAGCCCGAAAATTTTCATTTGAAAAAACTTTATACAACTGTACATGTAATTCTTCTAACCATCTTACCTCTGGAGGTACAAATCCTATTTTCGTTTTCCTATATCTAATCTTTTGGGGAAATTCAAGTGCGCACCGCATAATATATTTTGACCATCCATTTTTAATTTTGCTTTGCAAAGGCAGGCTTATAGAAAAATCCACTAAATTATAATCTAAAAAAGGCAGCCTGTCCTCAACAGAAAAAGCCATTGAATTTCTATCAACGATACGCAATATTCCTGGCAGGGAAATTTTTGAAATATCATTACGAATAAAATCTCCATTAGAATAATCATACGATGGTTTGGCATACGGTTCTTTTATGTACAAACTATGATTTTCATTTTTTCCAAAAAGTAATCCATATATTTTCCTTATATCAGAATATAAATCATCTGATGTAGCAAATTGCCCGATTGAAAAAATGCCTTCCCTTAACGCTGAAACAATTTTCCCATTTTTTAACAACTGTTTTATAAGATAAATTCTTGCTTTTCTATACCCACATAAAATTTCATCTGCCCCCTGTCCATCAAGCATAACTTTAATTCCTTTCGCATTCACAGCCTTCATTAAATAATATCCTAAATAAGCGCCTGCTGAAAGAAATGGCTGATCCTGCAAAAAAATCAAATTATCCAAATCAGCCCAAAATTCTTTAGCCGTGGGTGATACCTTGTTATTACCATGCAGATTAGCATATTTTAATACCTCATTAATATATTCTGACTCATCCAGCCTAAAACCTTCAAAACATGCGGAAAATGTTTTAAATTCTTTATTTCCATCTTCTTTATAAAATCTATTCATCATGCATACAATTGCTGATGAATCCAACCCGCCTGAAAGACAAGCTCCTATTTCTACATCCGAACGCAGCCTTAATTCAACTGACTTTTTAAATAAATTTCTAAATTTCCTTGCCTTTTCTTTTATTTCATTATCCTCCAAATTATAATTAATCTTTAACTTATAATAACTATGAAACTTTAGTTCATTCTTTTTATCAAGAACTGTATAAGCTGCTGCTGGAAAAGCATAAATATTTTGGAAAAATGTTTTCTCCGTATGATCTGTCAATCCATATACCAAATAATCTGCTATTACCTCTCTGTTTACTTTTCTTTCAATTCTTGAATCGCATAAAATGGCTTTAATTTCCGATGCAAAAACAAATCTGCCATTTTTTTCTCTATAGTAATACAATGGTTTTACTCCATACCTATCTCTTGACAAACATAAACGCTCCTCTTTTACATCATATATTGCCAGCGCCCAAAAACCATTAAATCTTTTAAAGCATTCTGTTCCCCAAAAATCATATGCCGCACAAATTACTTCTGTATCTGTACCAGTTTTAAAAGTATAACCTTTTTCTTCTAAGTGCCTTTTTATTTCAATATAATTATAAATTTCTCCATTATAACTTATCCAAAACCTATCCATATAACATAATGGCTGATGCCCCGCCTTAGTTAAATCTATAATTGATAACCTCCTATGTCCTAATGCAGCATGAGTTCCATAATACTCTCCCTCATCATCTGGTCCACGATGTGCCTGACTGCTGTTCATTGTTCCAATCAGTTTTCTTTCCCTATCTGTAATTTTTTCATAATCCCAAATACCACAAATACCACACATATTCCTTCCTCACAATTTCTGTTGTCTATTACCGAGCAATCCTTTTTATGACAAATCCTTCTCAACTTTTTTTGCTCTGACTTCCCACGTATTTTGTTCCCTGACTTTCAGACAATTTTCCCTTTTTTTACTAATCAACTCTGGAAAATCAACCAACTCCCGTAATTGTTTTTTTATTGCATCACGGTTATAATCCAATACCCATCCAGTATCATTTTTTTCAACAAAATCACCAATTGCTGTCCCTCGTGTCACCAAAACCGGTTTGCCATGAGACAAATACTCAAAAGATTTATATGGTATTGCCATCTCTCTATATATATCTGGCTTAAACATCAACGAACATATATCCGCTCTAGAATAAAAATCTTCCAACTCTTTTCCACTTCTATGAACTATATCAATGTTCCCCCTCAAGTATTTCTCATAATTATTTTTTTCCTTTTCCCATTCATCTTTTCTGCAGCACAAAGTCAGTCTGCAACTTTCTACTTCGCTTACTGCGGCTGCTAATTCTTTTAACTGATACTGTTCTCCTAAGCCTCCCACATAAAAAATGTTAAGAATCCCCCTTTGCCTTTCCCTCTTCTCATTCCTATCATTTTTCCATACTGCAGAATCACACCCTGGTGGCAGGACATCTAAAATATTTTCTAAAGAATATGACTTCAAATATGTATATACTTTTCTATGCGGTATATACAATTTATTTAGCAGCCGCCTATATTGCCAAATATCGTATTTATAACATTGTATAGCACAAAAACTTTTCCATGCAGGCAATGCTTCCTTATAACTGTCAAACTTCCAATATATATCTCTATAAAATAATCCAATTTTAATTCCATGTTTTTTCAAAAATTTAAAAAAGGAGAACTCAAAAAACGGATGAATTGGATAATGATGCGGTTCCGTTAACAATGTTGGTTCTGTGCTGCTTTCTGAATACAAAAACTCATACCTCACACCACTGCTAATCTCCTCTATTATATTCTTTATTTTAATTTTGCGCTCAACAGCATATCCATCTACTATGCTAACTTCATATCCTAGATTTTCAAAAGCTTTCATCATTTTTCTAGGACGAACCATTGGTGCTGATTCCCCCATCAAATCTAACTCATATGGAATATGAAAAATACATTTTTTCCCCATTCTCTCATCCCCACTTTCATAAACTTTTATTATCTCTATTTCATAAATTTTACTCTATCATTTTGGTAAAAAAACTTCTATAATTACTATCTGCATTATATAATTTATTCCATTTATCTATGCAGGACGTACTCAACCCTCTATATTTTTTTTCGTCCATCTCCTCAATATAAACTACTATTTTTTTCGTTTCTTTTTTTGTCCATTTTCCAGATAATAATAATCCTGTATCTTTCGTGACTATCTCTGATATTCCACCAATATTTCTCGCTATTATTGGTATTCCCATTGATAAAGCTTCCATAACAGAAACAGGTATTCCTTCACTATCGCTTAGATTTATAAAAAAATCAACATTGTATTTTGAATATATATCCAAAATATTTTTATTTTTAACTTCACCCAAAAATTTATAACTTCCTGCTGCCAGCTTTTGCTTTGCCAATCTTTTTATCTTATTTTCTTCTATCCCTTTACCAATATGTATCCACTTAACCTTCTTTCTAGTAAACTTTGAAATCACCTCGATAATTAAATCCAATCTTTTTACTGGAATAATAGAAGAACATGACGCAATCACTATTTTCGACTTTCCTAATCCTTTATTATATATCTCTCTGTCATTAAATGTACCAAGCCGGCTCACATATTGTTTTGCCCTAAATTTCTCTCTTCCCCCAACAGAAATATACTTCTTAAAATAATCACAGCCTTGCTGAGAAATAAAAGCAATACTATCCAAATTTTGTTCAATAAATTTCCTAAATGGAAGATAATTCATTAAATTATCTTCCAAATATAAATCATAACAATGTGCACGGGAAACAATGCTTTTTATCTTGCTGCTATCATAATTGGAAAACTTGGCTATTGTATAAGCTGTCCTTGTTAACCAATAGCTATACAAATATACTTCGCCTTGAAAACTATCTATTTCATTTTGTATCATTTTTTCAAATTTTATATAATAATATCCATAATAAAGAATATAAAACATTTTTTTTAAGCTGCCTAAAGATAATCCAAAGTTTTCACGCAATTCACTCCATACTTCATATGATCTCAACCATTTAAAAAACATACACGGTTTTACCAGTGCTGCATCTTTCATGGAATAATATTTAAATCCAAAATTTTTACAAACATTATTTGCATTCCTAATTTCCTTGCCATAATTAAAAACTACCACTTCATCAAAATAGTATTTATAATAGGATAACTCATTTTGTATAAATGAACTTTCTATATTTCCTGGAAAAAAAATTAATTTTTTCAATTTTCTACCTCTCTAAAACACCGCGTTCTCTCGGAAATCTCCAAATCGTTATAATTTTTGCGCTAAAATTCCTACAATTTTCTCTGCAGCATGTCCATCCCCATAATAATCAACTTCTCTCCTTTCTACTTTGCCTTCCTGCACTATATTTAATGCATTTTTTATACTAGACTCATTATCAAAATCAACATGGGTAATCCACCCTGCTCTTTCCAAATCAGGCCATACGTTCAAATCTGCCATAAACAGACATTTTGCTCCGGCAAAGACAGACTCTTTTGACAAACCACCGGAATCTGTTAAAATCAATTTACAATTTGACTGTAAATATACCATTTCATCATATCCAACAGGATCAATTATAATTAAATTTCTAATTCCAGAAATTCTTTCCCATAAATCATAATCTGCCAGAGCTTTCTTTGTGCGTGGATGAACAGGGTATAACATTTTACAATTAATCTGTTCTAAAAAAGATACAATCTTATCTACTCTTTCTTTTTTATCTGTATTCTCCTGACGATGCCATGTCATCAAAATATACTTTTCCTTTTCTAAATCATATTTTTCTAATAAATTGCTTTCTATTCCCTTCTTCTTTGTCTGTAAAAAAGAATCATACATAACATCCCCTGTAAAGAATACATTCTTTTTGATTCCCTCTTTACTTAAATTTTCTACAGAAGGATGGTCAGGACAAAAACAAATGTCTGAAATATGATCCACAATTACTCGATTGGTTTCTTCGGGATTACTTTTTTTATAACTTCTTGTACCAGCTTCCACATGTGCAATTGGTATATTTAATTTACAACATGCCAATGCTGCAGCTAAAGTGCTATCTGTATCTCCATATAAAATCACTAAAGCCGGCTTATACTTCATGCAGACTTTTTCTACCCCCACCATTGCCTTTGCAGTAATTTCCGCATGGCTTCCACTTCCCACTTCTAAATTTTCTATTGGTTTATCAATTCCTAATTCCCTAAAAAATATATCTGACATATTTTCATCATAATGTTGGCCTGTATGTATTATAATATCCTTATATCCCCTTTGATGCAGTTCTTTTGATACTGGCGCCAGTTTTATGAACTGCGGCCTGTTTCCTACAATATGCATTATTGTCATTCTCTTTTTCCATCCTTATAAAACTAAATACAAATTACTCATGTATTTCTAATTTCAGATTATATGTGTACAAAATATCTGGATTATAATGGCATAACTTATTAAAATCCTTCCGATATTTGTCTGGAACATAAATTCCACACATATTATTATCACAGCAATACACCCTCTTAAACTGTTCCAAACCAATTGCGTCTACAACAGCCTGAACTACTTCCCTGCGTATAGACATATCTGAAAACTTAAAATCATGCCATACCACAAAAGAATCTTTACTTTTATGGTTAAATACTTTTTTAGTATCTGTATATACTCCTTCGTAGCTATGATCGCCATCAATAAAATATAAATCTATTCTTTCTTTTATCTTAGAAAAATCAAACTTTTTCGAATCAGCAAAGTATTGTATGACATCATCACTCACCAATTTGTTAGCATAATTACCAGTTTCCATTGTATCAAAATAATTCAATAACTCCGGGGCATCCGGAGGCAGAGTTATACTAATCCGCTTTTTACTAACCTCTTCCATACAAGATATAGATTCCCCTATAAATGTCCCTATTTCTAAATAATTTTGCAGCCCATATTTAACCATGATTTCTTTCAGCAATAAATAATCCAATACCAGAGAGCCTCCTGGTATAAATGTCATATCTCTAAGCGATATACCCCCCCCCACATTTTGCATTGCCTGAAAGAATTTTCCCAAACAAATTGTTTTCTTTTTCAGATTCTTTTCCCATTTCCCCCTGCTAATATGTTTCATTCCCCGATACTTGCATACCTTTTTTAATTTCCCTACAATTTTTTTAAACAATGCCATTATTCCCTCTTGTCTAACAATCCTCAACATTAATTTAATCATACTTACAGCTCTTCCTTTCCTTTTACACTTATCACTTTCATGTGATGGATAAATTGCTCATGTTCCATCGCAAAATTTCCAGACACAGCCTGTTTTTCTTTTACTCCTTTTGTAACAACCGCCCCCATATTTATCCTTGAATCATTTTCTATTTTTAGACCATTTCGAATTGTGGACGCAAACCCTACCCAGACATTCTCCCCAATTTCGGTACGTCCTCCTATCCCTGAATTAGCTACAATCATAGTATTATTTGCTACTTTTACGCCATGTCCAATATGGACAAGATTATCAATTTTCACATTGTCGCCTATCACCGTATTATCCCATGGATAAACCGCTTTATCGATGCAGGTATTATTCTGGATTTCTACATTGTCTCCTATTTCCACACCACCTAAATGTTTTACCGGAATAATACCATTTTCTTCCTTTTTAAATTCAAAACCTTCCCCGCCAATTCTGCAGCCTGATCGAACAACTGTATTTTTTCCGATATGCACATTCGGATAAATTGTTACAAACGGCTCAATGACAACTCCATCTTCAACCACTGCATTGTTTTCTGATATATAGGCTAAATTGCTAATCCTTGCATTACTTGAAATCTTCGTTTCATATTTGCTTCTAATGTAACAACTGTTACCAGCCAACATATTATGGAATTTAAAAAATAAAACTCTTGGCTGTTCCGTCAATATAAAACCATATTTATTCTCAGGCAATTCCTCTGCTAATATCGGAGTAGTAAAAATAACTTTTACGTTTTCCGCTATTAAATCAATATATCTGATATCATCCAAAAAGGTACAGGTTTCAAAATCCAGTTTCATATTGCACAAAGCCAATGTCTCGAAACACAGATTGCCTTGCATCTGATAAGCTGTATCTCTATCCATTTTAGACAAAATAAGCGAAGCATCTACTTTTCTCATTATGCTGCCACCTCCCCAAAAGGTGTCTTAGCATAAAGCTTTAGGGAACAACACAAACTTACACGGTCACTCCCCCCCCCCGAAATTTTGCCATATTCCCGGTTCTGTCAATACTGCTCTTCGCTCTTGCCGGAACTCCTGCTACCAGTTCATAAGCCGGTACATCTTTCGTTACCACTGCCCCGGCAGCCACCATCGCATACTCACCAATCGTACAGCCACAAATTATCGTTGCATTTGCTCCAATACTTGCTCCCTTTTTCACCAGTGTTTTTTTATAATGTTCCCTGCCCTTTGGACATTCTGCCCGCGGCGTCAAATCATTCGTAAATACACAGGACGGCCCGCAAAACACCCCGTCTTCTATTTCCACTCCTTCATAAACAGATACATTATTTTGGATTTTAACGTTATTTCCGATGTGGACATTATTGGAAATATTGACATTCTGTCCCATGGAACAGTTTTTACCTATCCTTGCACCGGACTGTATATGACAGAAATGCCAGATTTTTGTTCCTGCCCCAATCTGCACATCATCATCTATGTAACTACTTTCATGTACATAATAATTTTTTTCTTCCATCAAAATTCTCCCTGCATATCCATACTTGCAAAATCTGTTACCGGAAATTTCACTATTTCACCTGTTTTCTGGCTTTTATATACAGCCAGAATCATTTCCAGCGCCCTTCTTCCGGCATAGGCGTCTACATACGGCTTCCTGTCATTCTCTATCGCATCAATCATGTCTGCAAAAAGACTGGTATGTCCATTCCCATACACATTACTAGTGACTTCCTCTAATCCCCTATTCTTTTTATCTACATCTGTTTCATCTGCAAATTCCCATACATCTATATTATTTGTGGATTTTCCTCCCAACTTCACGGTTCCCTTTTCCCCAAAAAGATATAAAGTTTCTTCCAAGTTCTGTGGAAAAACATTTGTTGTCCCCTCTATTGTTGCGACCGCCCCATTCTTAAATTTCACTACTGCCATCCCGATATCTTCCGTCTCTAAATAATCATGAAACTGCTGTTTCGTTACCCCATAAACGCTTTCCACCTCATCTCCCATCATCCACCGGAGCAAATCAATCCCGTGAATACACTGGTTCATTAAAGCCCCGCCATCCTGTGCCCAGGTTCCGCGCCATGGCGCCTGTTCATAGTATCCACGCCCTCTGTTCCAGCGGACATGGACAGAACCATGGGACAGCTTCCCGAACCTCCCTGATTCTAATGCCTTTCTCATCTCCTGGACTGCCACATTAAAACGGTTCTGATGGCAGGCTGACACTTTGACATCCTTTTCTTCAGACAAGGATATAACCTGATCAGCCTCTTTTAGTGACATTGCCATGGGCTTTTCGATAATGACATGAATCCCATGCTTGATACAATCCAGTGCAACCTTCCCATGCAGCCCACTTTCCGTTGCTATACTGACCAGATCAATATCATTTTCTTCCAGCATCTGATGATAATCTGTATATCTTTTAATTGTGTTGTCCTGCTCCAGTCCATGTTTTAAAAGTACCTGCTCCATATGTTCTTTTACCACATCACATACCGCCACAATTTCTAACTGATTATTCATAGCAGCCTTAATATGGTTTGTAGAAATTCTTCCACAGCCAATTAATGCATATTTCATTACAGCACCTCCACATTTTCCCTGTCAGCAACCTTTTTCATAACATTTTTTGTATCAAAAATCATTTTTGCTGACTTCTGCACCATTTCATAATCTACATTGGAATGTGCTGTTGTAATCATCACTAAATCATATCCTGCTACCGTTTCAGCAGATAGCTCTTTTAGCCCTATTTCTGTTATTCCATGTTTCCTGTACTGTGGAACCCACGGATCATAAAAATCTACTTCTGCCCCTACTTTTTTTAATTCCTCAATCACATGGATTGCCGGGCTTTCCCTGTAATCATCAATATCCTGCTTATAAGCCACTCCAAGTACCAGGATCCTTGCCCCGTTAATCGATTTCTGAAAACGGTTTAATATATGCATGGCACGGTCAACACAATATTCCGGCTGCCTGTCGTTAATTACCATGCTGTTTTCAATTAAAGTCGTGTGGAAATCATATTCCCTTGCCTTCCATGTTAGATAATAAGGATCTAACGGAATGCAATGCCCTCCTAACCCCGGTCCGGGATAAAATGCCTGAAAACCATATGGTTTTGTTTTTGCGGCATCAATTACTTCCCAAATTGAAATTCCCATTCTGTTGCACAATTGCCCCAATTCATTTACTAACCCGATATTGATATTGCGGTATGTATTTTCCAGAATTTTTTCCATCTCCGCCACCGCAGGACTGGAAACGGTATAGACCTCCCCTTCCAATACCGAAGAATACATTGCTGAAATCACTTCGCCCGCATCTTCCCCAACTGCACCAACTACCTTTGGCGTATTTTTTGTTTTATAAATCAAATTTCCCGGGTCAACCCTCTCTGGGGAAAATCCCAGATAAAAATCTTTTCCACATTTCAGTCCGGAGCCTTTTTCCAAAATCGGCTTTACCAGTTCTTCCGTTGTGCCCGGATATGTGGTGGACTCTAAGACAACCATGGTATCTTTTGACAGATGTCCTGCAATCTGCTCCACAGAGGACTTCACAAAGCTGATATCCGGCTGCTGGTGCTTATCTAATGGTGTTGGAACACAAATGGCAATAAAGTCTGCTTCTTTTATAAAAGAAAAATCTGTTGTTGCCGAAAGCATTCCCTTCTGTACCAGTTTTTCCAGATCCCTGTCTACTACATCGCCAATATAATTGTGCCCTTTGTTTACCATATCAACCTTCTGGTCCTGCACATCAAAACCAACCGTTTTAAAACCGGCTTTTGCTTTTTCTACTGCCAAAGGCAGGCCTACATAGCCAAGCCCGACTACTCCTACTCTGATTTCCCTGTTTTCTATCTTTTTTAATAACTTTTCTTTCATGGATTCCTCTTCCTGTTTCCTATAATAAAAGACTATTTTTCTTATTTGTTTTTCGCAGCTGTTCCATTTCATTTAAAAATCTTTTTGATAACACGCCATATTGAAAATTTTCCAAAACTGCCTTTTTCCCATTGCAGCCCATATTTTTTCTCTCTTCCTCAGAAAGAGAAAGCATATTTTGTATTCCCATTTTTAAAGCAGTAACATTTTCCGGTTCTACACTAATTCCGCAATCATATTCTTTTATATAATTGTTAGGCGCATTTACAGCATACAAAATAGGCTTTTCTGCCATCATTGCATCGAATAATTTATTCATACTAATGCCAAACCGAAACATTCTATTATTCAAGGCGCCCACATAAATTGCATCAAATTCTGCAACAAGAGTCGGAATTGCCTTTTTTTCTATCAAAGAAAGGAAATAAACACGATCCTTGATATCAGATGCATATTGTATTAAATTCTTTTTCTCTATTCCATCCCCCACTAAAACAGCGCATACCTGATTATTCTGTATTTCCCGAAGTGCATCTATTAAATAGGTCAATGCATACGATTTTGTATGGCTGCCAAAAAATCCAATTATAAACTTATGTTCATCTTTCAACCTTTTTAGCAGCCTTCCGTGCTCTTGTGGTAAATCCACCCTGTCTTTCCACTCATCCAGACATATTCCATTTGTAATACTGACAAATTTTTCTTCTGCCATTCCATGTTCCATTAAATAATTTTTTGTTGCAGGAGGCAGTGAAACAATCTTATCTGCATATTTACAAAAACTGTTCTCCGCAATCTGCATCACTATAATAACTGGATGATACTTTGACATATGGCTTAACTCCATTAAAGTGACCGGCCACATATCATGTATTTCATGGATATACGCTGCTTTTGAAAAATGACGTATCCGCCTGGCAATATATGTATCTAAAGGATAGGTAGAAGAAGCAATCACAACATCCGGCTTTAACCTCTTTGCAATCCTTTCCGCTTTTATCCACAATTTTGATACAAACCTTACCATAGAAACAGCACGCTTTACCCCATTTCCCTCATAAGCGCCTGTTTTTATCCATATATAATGAATCCCATCTATATTTTCCTTCTCAAAATCCCTGTTTACCACTGGATTATTTTTTCTTAAATGGGAGTAATCGCCTGCTATGATAAATACCCTGTGCCCTTCCTTAACCCATTCTCTCGCCATATAATATGGGCGGAACTCCATTCCCATATCAGGGGAGCCTGCATAATGGTTAATCAAAAGTATGTTCATCTCTTCCTCATTTCTGTGATGCACTATGCGCATAATACAATGTTTTAACAAATAATTCGCTGCCAATACATGCTAACCCACGACTGCCAAAACAGTTTTCACCATAGTCCCAAGTTCCCTGATAACACTGAACCGATCAATACTTTTCAGGTTATACGCCATCTTATCCGGCAGTATCTGATGGATATAGATTTCCTCTGTATTATCCGCACTGTTTAAGAAACGTTCCTCGTCTTTATAACAAATGCTCGCTTCACTGGTTACCCCTGCAGGCAGTAACAATGTTGCAAACATTTCCGGTGTATATTCTTTTACAAAACAGGGTACCTCCGGCCTTGGGCCTACAAAGCTCATATCCCCCAAAATGATATTAATCAGCTGCGGAAGTTCATCTAAACGGTACTTTCTTAACACCTTTCCGACTTTTGTAACCCTGCTGTCATTCTTCACGGTAACTTGTGAAGCAAATTTTCCTGTATTTTCTGTCATTGTACGGAACTTAATAATCCAAAACTTCTTCCCGTACTGCGTCACCCTCTCCTGGCAGAAAAAGATGCCGCCCTCTGAATCTGCCGCAATTAAGACTGAAATAATTAGGCATACTGGAAACAGAATGACAAGCATGCCCACAGCTGCTGTCAAATCAAATAAACGTTTTATGTACAGGCTTTTTTTCTTTTTAGAAAGCTTTTCGTAGTACGGATGTACCAGTTCTGTTTTCATATATTCCGGCAGGTCTTCCCATTCTCTGAACATATTCCCCTCCTGTTTATATTAAGCTTCTGACAACCCTGCAAAACTCTTCTGCGACATACTCAGCCTCTCCATCTGTTAACTTTGTATGAAGCGGCAGAGTAACCTCATTTTCGAACCTTTTATATGCATTGGGATAATCTGCAATGTCAAACCCCAGCTTTTTGTATGCGGTCATCATGGGGAGCGGCTTATAATGCACATTACAGGCAATTCCTGCCTCCGCCATTCCCCTTATTATCCCATCCCTCTGTGACAGGGTAATCCCCGGAACCCTTGTCATGTACAGGTGGCCGGATGACTGATACCTTTCGTTATAATGTTCTAATATTTCAATGCCAAGCCCTCCCAATGCAGTATCATATTTCCCGATTAGTTCTTTTCGTCTTGCCAGGATTCCCTGATACCGTTCCATCTGCGCCAGCCCGATCCCAGCAGAAATATCTGTCATATTGCATTTATATGAAGGCTCTAAAATATCATATTCCCATGCCCCGCACTGCGTTTTTGCAAAGGCATCTTTTGACTGTCCATGTAAAGAAAGAAGCTGATATTTACGGTAAAGCTCTTCATTATCAATTCCTTTTATTGTTTTCCAGACCGCTGCCCCGCCTTCTGCCGTTGTAAAGTTTTTTACGGCATGGAAGCTAAAATTACTGAAATCGGCTATGCTTCCTGCCGGCTTCCCATTCCATACCGCTCCAAAGGAATGGGCGGTATCTGCCATAATGATTACTCTGCCAATTGCTTCCTGTAATTTATTTGCAGGGCGAAACAAAGATTTTTTGTTTTCCACAATAGAAAACAAAGTATCATAATCACAGGGGACTCCTCCCAAATCCACTGGAATAATCACTTTTGTATTTTCATTGATGGCATCTGCAAGTTTTTCATAGTCCATTTCATAAGAATCTTTCTGTGTATCCATCAAAACTAGCTTTGCCCCGACATGACATACCACAGACGCGCTTGCCGTATAAGTATAAGCAGATGTAATTACTTCATCGCCAGCAGATATTCCCAGGAGCCGTAACGTCATTTCAGCACATGCTGTCTGGGAATTCAGGCATACCGCCCTGTCTGCCTGGCAGTATTCTGCAATTTCCCTTTCCAGCTCCTTTGTTTTTGGTCCGGTCGTAATCCAGCCCGATTCCATGGTTTCCGCTACCTGCCCTAATTCTGCCCCGCCAATATCCGGCGGTGAAAACGGAATCTTCATTTCCTTTGTACGCTTCCTTTCTTTTTAGAAACTGTCCATTCACAGTTTCTTATCTCCAAACAGAAAATTAATCAGGAAAAGTTTTTCATCTAAGTAAAACCCCTCACAGGAAACTATAGTAAACGAAAAAACGCTTGCGTTTTATTTCGTTTACAGCGCCGGATACACGCTGCAAAGCAGCATACTCCCTATGTGTATCCGTGCGCATCCATTATAGTTAACGCACGTATTTTATGCGTTTACTATAATTCCACCCAAAAACAGCTTTTAAACACACCCCAGAATTTTAAGCTTATCAATCTGTTCTGCTGTCAGCTTCCCTTCCTTTTTCTTCCTCTTCTGCCGGTATACCCAGCTTCCCAGATGGTAACCATCTGGCATAATATAATCCTTTGTAATCTTTTGTTCTTTATTTTGGGCAAGATACTCTCCCAAAGCCCTGCATCCTTTTTCAAAAGCCCGCTCTGCCGGGGAATCCCATGCCATGCCGATGGCATCCAGGCGTTCTTTCTTCCACTCTTCCAGAGTTCCTGCCCTGTACCGCATCCTCTGCATGTAAATCCACTTTCCCAGCCAGATTCCCCCATCCGAAACATACTGCTGGGAAATCTCCAGATTACCGTATTTCCTGTAATACGCTTCTGAAAGGCTGTAGCGGTATTCCCAGGAATCCTCTTTCTCCCAGACCATACCAATGGCATCCAGACGCCGGATTCTTTCCTCTGTAAGCGTATATCCTGTAAAATCTGTTTTATTTCTGGACAGCCTGATTTCATTCAGCCATTTCCCCAGATTTTCTCCCCGGTAGATATAGGTAGAAGGCATTTCCAGATTACCGTTTTCTATGTAATATTCTTCTGCCAGCTGATACTTCCTTTCCCAGCCGCTTTCAAATTTCCCTTCCCAGCATATTCCAAGCGCTTCCAGCCTCTGAACCTGTTCTGCATCCAGACAGCATGTTTTATTCCCTTTGCCTGAATAACTGTTTTTCTGGTTATTCAGCCACGCCCCAAGCTTCTTCCCATCCTCTGTCACATAGCGGCATGGAATCTCCAGATTTCCATATTGCCTTTTATATTCTTCTGCTGCTTTATAATGCTCCTTCCAGCGGTAACGGCTGATATCCCAAATCATACCTGCCTTACAAAGCTTTCTGGTTTCCTCTTCTCCCAAAGCGCCTTTTTTATATTTTAAACGCATATTGCTGAGCCATTTCCCAAGCGGAAACCCATCTTCTGTTTCATAATGAGAACCGGTGTCCCCATGCCCATACTGTCTTACAAAAGCCGTAAATGCTGCAAGCCCTTTTTCAAACTGCTCTGCCTTCTTATCCTTCCAGCGCATGCCGATGGCATCCAGCCTTTTTATCTGGCTTTCACTTAAACTTCCGGCAGACATTCCTGCACGTACCCTTCTCTGTGTCAGAACCCACGAGCCAAGGCTTAAACCGTTTTCTGTGACATAACGCTTTTTCACTTCAAGATGGCCCTGCTTTTTATAGAAAGCTTCCGCCTCACAATAATAGGCGTCCCATGAAGAGGAAAGATTCCGGCAGATGGCTTTAAAAAGCTTCCTGCAGTCTAACATCTCATCAATTACCTGAAAGGAATTCTGATACTCCGCTTTCTCTCCCCCTGTACAGTGCAAAAATGCAAGCGCCTGCTCAAACTCATCCTGCAGGGAATCAATAGAAGAAAGGCTTTCAAAATTGTTGACAATATCAAAAATAACCGGCTTCCCTTTCTTTTCCCTGCCCGCCGCAATGCTACGTCCAATCTGTTGCAGATAAACTGTTGGCGAAACTGTCGGGCGCAGTAAAATCACCCCATCCACACTTTCCACATGCACACCCTCATTGAGCATATCAATACAGAATAAAAGTTTCAGATGGCTGCTTTCATCTTTTTGGAACGATTCAAACTGCTTTTCTGCACCAGAATCGTTATAGGAAACCCTGTAAATATGTGGCTTTTCATCCACAAGGCGAAACCATTCCTTTGCATGGGAAACCATTTCCTCCATATGGCTTTTCCCTGAACAGAAAACAATATATTTCCCCTCCCTGTTCTTCATATGCCTTGCAAAAACTTTTTCCAGCCCATCCGCCTGTTCCAAACTCCTCCGCAGCTTTTCCAGCAATTCTTCATTCTGCTTTCTTAATGAAAAATCCCTGCCGTTTTTCACACGCATCTCCAGCCGTTCCAGCTCCTTTTTGTAAGAATACATAGAAACCACATAAAGAGGCGCTGGCAGGATTTTTTCTGCCACGGCTTCCCCAAGCGTCATTTTAGAGGCAACACATCCTTCAAAAAGCTCTTCTGCCATATCCCTCTGCCCATCCAAATAGCGAACATTTGTAGCAGAAAGCCCCAAAACTTTTGCTTCCGGATATTCTAAAAGAAGCCTCTGTACGCCTTTTCCCCACTCCGAAGCGCCGCAGCGGTGAAATTCATCCAAAATAATATAGTCTAACTTTTTTTCTGAAATAGAATCTGCGCAGAGCATCAGCTTGGAATACGTCATGAACTCAAGATTTCCCATAGCCTGTTTTAATAACTTATCTTTTTCCAGTTCTGTACCTTTTTTCTTATTTTCTTTTGCAGAATCTTCTGCCAGCGGTTTTCCCTTCTGGTTTTCTTTTACAAAACCTCTGAGCAGCAGGCTCTTTTTCAGATTTTCCACCTGTGTCCTGAAAATATATTCACTTGGAGACAGCCACAGAACCGCTGCTTTCGGGTTGTCAAGCACAAGCCGGAACGCAATAAAAGATTTCCCAGTCCCAGTAGGGTGGATAACCGCAGCCTTCCCTTCCTTCCTTAAAAAATGGCAGGCTGCATTATAGGCACGCTGATTATGCGGGAACAACTCCAACGATATACCCGGCACATTTCCACCAGAAATATCCTTATATGTTTCCGCATAAAACGGCATCGGCAAAAGCCCGTCCTGCACAATATTCCCACTCGCCAATCTGACCACCAGCTTTCTTTCTGTCAAAAACTGCGGAAAATACTATAGGCAGTTCTCCCCTGCCTGCATTTTTCCACAAAGAACTCTTAAAGATGGAGCTGTATTCCGGCTGTGCATGCCAACACAGCCAGCTGCATTGCCCCATACAACATAATGATTATTATGTTATCCAAATACATAAGCATTGTAACACGGAATCTTCTGCATTTCAAGG
>RAYE01000183.1 GCA_003612285.1 bacterium D16-51
AGTGCAGCAGAGATTATGTGCTGTGAATATGTGAAGTATTTTCTTGAGGCTGTAAAAATCAGGTATTCGGATTATTTGTAGTGGCGTGGGAAATTTACTGGAGATAGTGTTCAAGAAAGCATCTGATTTCGTTCACAATGGATTTACGATGGAAATTGCCCTTAAATGTATGGGAGTCTGTTCACGAAACGAAACCGCCTTTTCTTTAACAGTTTGATGTCTTTATGGAAATTTCATAAGCATTGGTATATTTAGGCAGGGGGATGGCTGTATGGAATATGGTTATGCAAGGGCATCCACAAATTCAGACAAGCAGGACATAGGCAGGCAGAAAAGGGAATTACTTGCTGTCGGAATCAAAGAACATAATATTTTTTGGGAATATGAATCTGGTTCCCATGAGGACAGGGAAAAGCTGCTCCAGCTTCTTGCAACAGTAAAGCAGGGCGATACGGTTGCCTGTACAGAAGTAAGCAGGCTGTCACGGTCTACAAAACAGCTGTGTGAAATCCTGGAATTTGTGGAAAAGAATAAGGTAAAACTGATTGTTGGGGCTTTTATTGTGGACTGTAGGGATGATGAAATCGATCCTATGACAATGGGAATGTTACGGATGATGGCAGTATTTGCACAGATGAAAAGGGATATTACCATACAGCGCATAAAATCTGGTATGGAAAATGCGAAGGCAAAGGGGAAACAAATTGGCAGGCATAAAACTACGGCAGATGATATACCATCTTGATTTTTCCGTTACTATCCACAGTATGTGAATAAGAACATAAACCTGTCAGGGTTTGCACGTCTGGCAAAGCTCAGCAGAAATTCGATATATAAATATTTAAAAATAGTAGATAAATTTTCGGACATATGGAAAGGGAGATGCTAAAGCAGGACAGAATAATAATATGATACATATGTATTCCTGAAAAATACAAAGAAAAACTATAAGTTGAAGGATCGGAGGGCAGGCAGATGGAGTATAAATTTGAGGATTTTAAGACGGAACAGGGTAATAAGACTGTAATTGTGGATGGGAGATATGGCTATAAGCTGAAAATTTCCATATTCAACCCAAGTGTGCCATTATACTATAAGGAACAGTTATTGA
>RAYE01000184.1 GCA_003612285.1 bacterium D16-51
CTGGAACTGAAACGTGCAAAAAAATTTACTGATATGGAGAACCTCTGCTTGGAAGCGCTGCGCCAGATAGATGAAAAAAAATATGCAGATGCCCTCATAGAGGAAGGGTACCCTTTAATTTTAAAGTATGGGATTTGCTTCTGCAAAAAAAGCTGCATGGTGAAATTATCTGGGAAAGCAGCGGGATATCAAACCTGCAGAGCAACAGAGAAGCGGAATTGCTGACCCGCGCAGCTAAGATGGGCAGCAATCCGCTCCGATTTCTTTACCAGTCATAACAAACAGGATAAACAAGGTGCTGTTGCAATGGATACCTTATTTATCCTGTTTTATATTTGAGCTATTTCTAATGACTGTTTTCCATATATATGAAGAACATGGGGCGGAAGCTTAATTTTTAGAAGCCTCCGCTGGTTTTTTCAGGTCTTTCCTTGTAAGCTTTGCATCCAGCGTCAGCCCGTCGCTGTCCCTCTACCCCGCATAAGTCACTTCCATCTTTCTCCACTTTTCAGGCACTTCCCACACAATAAAACCTTCTGCCGTGCTGCCGCCTGCAATATTGGTAAAAATAGTCTGGTAGCCTTCCGGCTCATTAAAAAGGAATGTATTTTCAATTTCTTTCCCATCTATCTTTGCACTGAGGTAATTAACATTAAAATAGTTCTTATCTTTCCTTTTGTTATATACTTTTAGGAAAAGGACAAGGTATTTCTTCCCTTTGGATGCCTTGTCAGTATATTTCTCTGTCTTTAACTTTTTATACTCCTGCAGGCCAAGGATTGAGACAGTACGTTCAGAATCACTGTATTCTTTCTCCGGGCTGAACCTTGCGTTTTTCGGGACAGGCGTCTCTACTGGCTGGGCACTGTCCCCTCCCGGCATTTTAAAACAGGTGCTGTTTGCAAAATTTCTATGCTTTTTATATATTGACGCCTTCCCTTTTTCTCCCACATATGTTATGATAGAGACAACAGGAGGCGATTTGCATGGAGATTAAAAAGGCGATACCCATAGGGGTTGAATCATATAAGGAAATTATTAAGAATGATTATTACTATATTGATAAGACACTGCTGATTATGGACCTG
>RAYE01000185.1 GCA_003612285.1 bacterium D16-51
TCAATACGCTTCTGCTTGTTATCAGCACCTTGTTCTGCAAGAGGAAGAATAATCAACTGCATCAATTCCTTCTCAGTCAACTTATCTCCATTCTTTAGTTTATGTATAACTGTCTGATATATTTGCTCTGCTGGCAAATCTCTTACAAATACCTGTTCCATCCGCAAAGTCATAGACTTTGTTTCAAACACAGCCTCCGCTTTTCGGACATCCCCAGTATAAATTACAATCATTCTAATATCTGGAATTTCATGACAGCCTTCATAATAGCGTTTCATAATTCTTCCTATATAATTTACATATTTTATGCGATTACTCACCTTATCCTCTGCTTCATAATCCACAAGTGCAAGAGTATCATCTTCTAAACGAAATAAATTATCAACCCGTAATTCATTAGCCAATACAGCCGACAAATTTGTCGGCAAAACTTCCTTTATCCTTGGCAATTTTAAACCATATGCTTCAAATGATCTTTCTTTAAAAGATTCACTCAACATCTTAAACTCTATATCTTTATTCTGGTAAGCAATTCCGTCTGACACGTTCAAATCTCCTTTTCTATAGCGTAGCATAAAATGATGAAATCTACAAGTTCATCATTTTCCCAAAACATCCTGTTATCTTTTACTCCTTTTCTCGACGAATCCTGTTCACCGTTATATTATTTCCATGCTGTCCATCCAGTGTTAAGCTGTGCAAGGCAGTGCAATATATTGATTCAGTACACCGCCCAACCACTATATCTTGTACCGTCTAAATATCTATATAGTAGGACACAAAATATTCCACTGCGTTTTCAGGGAAAAATTCTTTGAACTCGCCGTACAACTGGGCAGCAAGGGTTTTATTGTGCGCTATTACCAAAGTGGGTTTATTTAATTGCTGGATGACGTTTGCCATCGTGAAGGTCTTGCCGGAGCCTGTGACACCCAGTAAAGTCTGGAATTGGTTGCCTTCCTGAAAGCCTTTTACGAGGGCTTCGATTGCCTGCGGCTGGTCGCCTGTGGGCTTGTATTCTGAATGAAGTTTAAATACATTTTGTGCAGTTTGCACAAA
>RAYE01000186.1 GCA_003612285.1 bacterium D16-51
CTAAGCTACCAAAATTTCAAAAATATCGTAGAAAACAAAACATCTGCCATCCGCTTTGAAACACTCAATAAGCTGCAGCGGATTTTGGAAGCCCCAATTGGGGATTTATTCCAACTGACAGAAGACGAAACAGAAGAATGAACACAGAAAATGCCCTGCCAGCATATCCCTGTGTTTTCATTCCACAGCTTCCCCATAGCAGCTTCTACCCCCATTCTGCCCATGGCGTTATTTTCCGCCAGTGACTTGGACAGGATGCCTATATATATGGAAGGAAAACTATACCCTTAAATGTGTAATGACATAAAAAGAACCGGGAAAAACTGCTTTTACCTCAAGCTTTCCCGGCTCTCCGTGCTTAATAATATGCATTTCTAATTTAATTTATTATCCAAAATAGCAGTCTCAATAATTAATTATTAAGACGGAAGAATAACCTATAACGATATTTCTTTATGATTCCTTTAATAACGGAACTGTTTCCCTATCCTGAAAATAAACCGCCTTTCTAATCCTGTTTTCCGGCTGCTGTATCGCCCCTATACGGATGGGAACGGAAGTATACCCATATTCGTATTCTTCCGGCTGGTTCCATTCCCAGCCGGTTTCCGGATGGAGCATTTTACAGTACTGGTACAGCTTCGTATTAAAACTACGTCCCCTATCCCTATTTCCCCTTACTGACGTGCAAAACTTCTTTCCTGTCACAAAACTGACTGCATTTACAGCAAAATGGATATGCATTTTTTTCTCCTTGTCCCAATGGATGGCATAGACTGCCTGGAATCCCTGGCTGTAATATACCCTGCACAACTCCAGGGCTATCTGGTTTAATACTCCCATATCACAGTTAAGCCCTTCAAATTCCCTGTCCGTCACCGAAAAAACCTCATGCACCATCCTCCCTTTCCTGCGGCTGATTCCATAAGCATCCTGGACAGCGTTAAAACGTGCCGCCATTATTTCCGGCGTATCATATCTGAAAACCCCGGCCCCGCCATACCCGTACAGTTCATCCCTGCGCTGTTCATTGGGACGTGTCCTCGTAACATAGCGG
>RAYE01000187.1 GCA_003612285.1 bacterium D16-51
CCTTACCTTTTTCAGCAGTTCCCTCTCTTTTTCTGAATGCTCCTTCCGTTTCATTGGCAAAACAGCCCATCTCCCTTCCTTACCAGATGATTGTTGCCGGCGGTTACGCCGCTTTTGATTTTGTCTTTGCAAGTGCATTCATCACTTTCTTGTAGGTTTCTTCCGACATTTCCATAGGGTTTCCAATCCGGTATCTGTCCTTTACCGCCTCCATTTTAACCCCTGTCCTCTGTAATTCCTTTTCCAGGGAATCCATCTGGGCCTCTGAAACAGCCTGCCCCGCCTTTCCTGTTTTGGCTTCCGTTTTCCCTTTCAATTCATATACCACCCTCTTGTTCCCATCCACTATGGAAAGCCCCACAATCTCACGCCCTCCATTATATTGAATGGAATTTACAGAAAATCTGCTGTTGCAGTAAAACTTATCGCCTTTCTTCCTGATGTCTGCTTTTTCTGCAGGAATCCAGATAAACGGCGCAGTATACAGTTCACGCCCGATGCCCCAGTTGAAGCAGGCGCGTTTAAAAGAATCCGAAGCCTGCGTTTTCGAAGCCTGCGTTTTCTCCTTTTCGGTGTATCCGTTCGTCCCCACATCCTGCTTGGATATCCATTCCCCTGTTTCCTTATTATAGACTTCCACTGTGCAGTAAAGATTCCCATCAATGCACTGGTGGCTTCTTTTCCAGCCAAATAAGCCAAATGTTTCATCCAGGATTCTCTGGTCTACCCTTGCATCCTTATACAGCAGCAGGCTCACGCCTTTTTCACTGGCCATTGAAGCCCTGCACTCAATTTCATCCGCACGCAGCAGACGGATTACGGTATCTTCCGCCCTATTTCCCATAACCATCCCTCCATATCTTAAAATTATCCTTTTTACCCTCCTGCGGCAGTTCCCTGTCCATTTCCCCGCATTTATTATAGAAAGAACCCATCCATGCTGGAATCCTGGAATAAGCCCCTGCCGCACTGCTGTCTTATGCTGCTTTTACCTGGAAACGCCTTGAAGAAGACACTTTTGCATAATCCCTGTAAAGCTCCGGCCTTTC
>RAYE01000188.1 GCA_003612285.1 bacterium D16-51
CCTTACCTTTTTCAGCAGTTCCCTCTCTTTTTCTGAATGCTCCTTCCGTTTCATTGGCAAAACAGCCCATCCCCCTTCCTTATCAGATAATTATTGCCGGCAGTTACGCCGCTTTTGATTTTGTCTTTGCAAGTGCATTCATCACTTTCCTGTAGGTTTCTTCCGACATTTCCATAGGGTTTCCAATCCGATATCTGTCCTTTACCGCCTCCATTTTAACCCCTGTCCTCTGTAATTCCTTTTCCAGGAAATCCATCTGGGCATCTGAAACAGCCTGCCCCGCTTTTTCTGCCTTAGCTTCCGTTTTCCCATTTAATTCGTATACCACCCTCCTGTTTCCGTCCACTATGGAAAGCCCCACAATCTCACGCCCTCCATTATATTGAATGGAATTTACAGAAAAGCGGCTGCTACAGTAAAACTTATCGCCTTTCTTCCTGATGTCTGCTTTTTCTGCGGGAATCCAGATAAACGGCGCAGTATAAAGTTCACGCCCGATGCCCCAGTTGAAGCAGGCACGTTTAAAAGAATCCGAAGCCTGCGATTTCGAAGCCTGCGGTTTCTCCTTTTCGGCATACCCGTTCGTCCCTACATCCTGCTTGGATATCCATTCCCCTGTTTCCTTGTTATAGACTTCTACCGTACAGTAGAGGTTCCCGTCAATGCACTGGTGGCTTCTTTTCCAGCCAAATAAGCCAAATGTTTCATCCAGGATTCTCTGGTCTACCCTTGCATCCTTATACAGTAACAGGCCCACGCCTTTTTCACTGGCCATTGAAGCCCTGCACTCAATTTCATCCGCACGCAGCAGACGGATTACGGCATCCTCCGTCCCATTTCCCATAACCATCCCTCCATATCTTAAAATTATCCTTTTTACCCTCCTGCGGCATTTCTCTGCCCATTCCCCTGCATTTATATAGAAGGAACTCATCCATGCAGGAATCCTGAAATAAGCCCCTGCCACACTGCTGTCCTATGCTGCTTTTACCTGGAAACGCCTTGAAGAAGACACTTTTGCATAATCCCTGTAAAGCTCCGGCCTTTC
>RAYE01000189.1 GCA_003612285.1 bacterium D16-51
TCATTATCATAATGAAGTTTTTCTATCTGTTCCAGCGCTTCCATACAGCCTTTTTCTAATTTATTTATGCTGTCTGCAACTTTTAATTCAAGCAGAATTACCCTGCCCTTGCGTATCCTCATTGTTTTAAGACATAAATCATATCTCCCGCTGCCGCTTTCCCTGTTGGATTTTAAAATATACTTATTGTTATGCCTTAAAAGCCCTGCCATAAAACCATGGTAATAATCCTCTTTGTAGTCATAAAAACTTATTGTATCTATAAGCTGCCCTGTGATAATATCGGACGCTGTTTCACAGTCCCCCTCTTCCAATGCTTTTACCAGTCCTGATAAATCCTGTTTTCCAATACACTGCATAAACCATTCCCTTATATTGTTTTTGTATATATATGAAATTTCTTCATTTGGTATTTTCATTGCCATGTATATCCGCTGTCCTATGAAACTTTTTTCCACAGTTTTAAGATACCCTGTTAAAAACAGGAAGTTCCATAAATTGTCCTGGGATTTGTAAATATCCCCATAGGTAATATCTTCATGTATGGGTTTTTCTATTGTACCGCCTGCAATAAGCCTTTCAAGTTCCTGTTTTGTGTTATCATCTGCATTTTCAATTAATTCACGCACAATGCTGTTAGAAGAGGTATTAGACCAGTATGGCTTTGGAAATTCTGTATTCCTGTGGACAATATCTTTTACATAATTTATCACACTCCAGGGATTATAGACCTCTGTATTTCCAAATAGATAGCCGTCATACCATATTTTCACCTCCTCCTTTTTCTGCATTATGTCATAAGTTTCAAGGAAAGCATCAACTTCATCCTGTGAAAAGCCAAAGTATTCTGCATAGCTTTCATCTAGTACAGAAACTATTTTTAAATTGTTAAGCCCTGTAAATAAGCCATCTCCATTAGGAGATGGCTTTAAAAAACGCTTATAGCGTTTTTCTGATGTTTCAGCCTTGGCTGAAACATTACTTTCCTTACTGATACGCAGACAGCCTGTTACTACAGCCATTTTAAG
>RAYE01000190.1 GCA_003612285.1 bacterium D16-51
TCTTTACTAAATCTTTCTGCTATTTCTCTGCTGTTTACCAAAATTCCTTTATCACCTCCAATTAATTTTTCCTCAAATAAAAAGAAGACTGCCCTAAAATCAATCTCTTAAATGATAAAAACTATTTATTTTTCAATAAAATCTTTCGACCACATGTGATCTAACACATCCACTGCCGCAAAAATAATCCTATAAGCCACTATACCCAGATTAAAATCAAGCCCATAAACTTATGGGCAAATCTGCCCAAATCCTAATAACAGCCGTACTTGACGTACACTTGTATAACCACCGTACCTACAGGTACACACCACTTTCCTACAGGGAACCACCGTCTCACGGGACTGCGGTATACGGTGGAATACCATCCACCTAAATATTTCATATCAGCAACCGTTGTTGTGTCATGGTGTCACAACCAATCCCAATTTTGTATTTTGTCGTCCACAGCGGACAACACTTTGCATATTTACGTAATCGGTTTAAACCGAAGTCGTATGATACAAGCACATTGCTAAAATGGCAATCTGGGTACTCTCCCAAAATGGGAAGTTGGTTAAGTCGACATCTGAATAATATTAGATTTTTTAAGGCGGTGATTTGCCCCTTTTGAATTTCTAAAGTCGGTTTTACCGACTTTTGGATTTACTTGTTTTCAAGGATGTAAATACCCTTTACTCCCCTTTACTATTTCATTTTCAAAGTAACTAATGTTTACCCTGATCCTTCCAATCGGACTAATCGACAAATAACCATATATTTCAAAGGATACGCTTTTAATGCGTATCCTCTAAATGATTGATACCGATACCCTGAAACAGGGTACCCGAAAATTTTAGGGGACGTTGCAACATAGATACTCTATAAAGGTATGTAACATTTTGTTACCTACTGGAAATGAATGTTCACGATGGACACAATATACTTTCCCTTTAAAGGGATATCGTGAAATACGACATACCTAATGATTCACCAGCACTTAACAATCCGAAAACTACTAATTATTCAATAGTTGGTCATACCA
>RAYE01000191.1 GCA_003612285.1 bacterium D16-51
GTGCTTTTTTGCAGGCATCCAAAACAAATGTTATCTCCAGTGTGTCATCCACCTCCCATGCCAGGATAAAGTGGGAATACCAGTCTACAACAGCAGCCAGGTAAAGCCAGCTCTTTTGTATATCCCTGGTAAAGCGGTTCCAGATAAATATTGGGGCTGATGCAGTTTTTGGTGTTTTTCTTATCAAAAACTGCCATGGCTTCCTGTGCCCCTGTATTCTGTTTCCTGATACTGTTGATGTCCACCCGGTATCTGTCCCCCATCTCCTGTTCCATGTATCCCACAAGTTCTTCTTTGAACCTTTCATAACTTAACATCTTTCTCCCCCTTCCACAGATCTTTTCCATAAAATATCCTGCATATCTAAACTTTAAATCCGAAATAAGGCATCCCTGCCAGCAGCAAAAATCCCCCTGCACTATTGCAGGGGGATTCCATTCCCTGTTACGCTGCCATTAACTGGTATGCCTTGTCAATCATTGGGTTTCCTTCCATTGTCTTCAGGAAAAGGTTCTCCTTATAGCCTGCCGTTTCCCGGAGCGGTTTCGCATGGGTGGCGAAATCTGACACTGCATTGATGAAACGGTAGCCGTTTTTCCCAGCCTCCAGCAAATCCGGCGCATTGTAATACCGCTTCCTCAAATCTTCCCGGAGCTTCTTCACGTTCTTTTCCGTAACCTCGGTTGCATCCGTTGGAATCGGGAGCAGCAGTTTAATACACTCCCCCACTTCTGCATCACTGACTTTCCTCCTGTTTAGCTTCCCGGCTTCTTTGGAAAGCTCATTCATGTAATTTTCCGCCATGAACAGGGTCATCCCTGCATCCTCTAACTTGCTCCCCATGTCCCCGGTATGGCTTGCCGTCCAGATTCGGTCTGCCCTCTGCAGGGCAAGGTTTAGGGTGTTGTTGTATACCAATTTTCTTGTAAACCTTAGATTTTCCAGGCGTCATACAGGAAATCTGCCACCTCTAAACCGGCTCCATGAATGCATACAAAAATCAAATATCCTCCCTTCCA
>RAYE01000192.1 GCA_003612285.1 bacterium D16-51
CTCAAACTTCCCATTTCAATAAACGCCTGAAAGCATTAAAAAATCAAGGATTTATAAGCATTTAATTGATGTATTGACAACAAAACAGCACCAAATTCTGATATAATATTGAATAACCACAAACAATACTCAGAAAGAGGTGCTATTCAATATGATAAACCAAAATGATGATTTTGAAAACCCTAAAACAGAAGTCCGGTGCAAATTTGGTGAAGCAATCCGTGGACTTCAAATCAGTAAACTGCTTATCAAATCTAATATAAAGGGCAAAAGCGGCAAATCGTTTTATGAAGTATTCCAATTCCTGCTATTGCTGGTATTCCAGAATTGCAATCTGTATCATTTTCTCAATTCCAAAAAGAAGGATACTGCATTTTCAAAGAATACCTATTACCGTTTCCTTAACAATGCCAGTTTTAACTGGGTAAAATTTATTTCACTGCTTGCAGCCAGGGTAACCGCCTGTTTTGATAAACTGACCAGGCCGGAGCGTGTGATATGCCTTGTCCTTGATGATTCTGTCATTGCGCGCGAAAGGAGCAAAAAAGTGGAGCTTCTTTCTTACGTTTTCAACCATGTGACTGGAAAAACTGTAAAAGGCTTTAACCTGCTTACGCCTGGCTGGACAGATGGTTATAGCTTTATTCCTGTTGGTTTCAATATGATGGCATCCGCAAAAGAATCCAAACGTATTGCCCCGGCCAACACATCCATTGATAAAAGGAGCAATGGCGGTAAAGCCAGAAAAAATGCTGTACTCCAGAAACTGGAAGCTGCAATGCAGCTTATCCGTAATGCCCTTAGTGCCGGAATCAAAGCAGGCTATGTGCTTATGGATACATGGTTTACCAGCGAGCCATTTATTGCAAAAATTCTGGCAGAGGGCCTGGATGTTACCGGTATGCTCAAGGACAATAAACAGCGTTATATTTACAAAGACAAAAAGTATAATCTGAAACAGCTTGGAAAGCTGGTGTCTTTTCACAGACCGGGAGATATCCTGTTTTCCATTCAAGT
>RAYE01000019.1 GCA_003612285.1 bacterium D16-51
CGGTTCGAGAGAGGGGGCTGTGCAGACCTGCTTTAGAAATAAAGTAAGGCGGCACTTCACCTACTCTACAAAAAGGCTGTAAGAAGCGGTTACGATATGGATATTCTGCCTACGGACATCGTGACTTATGAGAAGGACACGCTGGAACTGCTTGACGATTTGAACACAAGCAACCAGAAACTTATCAAGATGACCTTCCTCATTACCTGTTACGGGCGGACGAAGCGGGAACTGGAGAACCTGACGCAGAGGGTGTCCGGCATTATCCAGCAGGCGAACTGTAACCTCAGATGTTTGCAGTATTTACAGGAACAGGGGTTAATGGCGAGTGCGCCGATTGGGTGTAACGATGTGGGGATTGAAAGAAACCTCACCACAAAGAGCGCCGCTGTCCTTGTGCCTTTCTGCACACAGGAGCTTTTCATGCCTGCACCTGCCATTTATTACGGTCTGAACGCACTTTCCAACAACATGATTATGGCAGACCGGAAAAGGCTGCGTACACCAAACGGGGTGATTTTGGGAACACCCGGCAGTGGTAAATCGTTCAGCGCAAAGAGGGAGATTTTATCCTGTTTCCTTATCACAAAGGATGATATTATTGTCTGCGATCCGGAGGGCGAATATTTTCCGCTGGTACAGGCACTTCATGGGCAGGTAGTAAAACTTGCCACCAATTCAAAAGACTTCTTAAACCCGATGGACATTCAGCTCTCCCATAAGGGGGACAAGGAAGCGTTGAAATTAAAAAGCGATTTCCTGATTACCCTGTGCGATTTGATTGCCGGGGGAAAGGACGGTCTGGAGAATGACGAGAAGGGCATCATTGACACCTGCATCAAGCATATCTATGACGGGTATTTCAAGCACCCGAAGCCGGAGAATATGCCCATACTGGAAGATTTGTATAATGCGCTGTTAAAGTATGAGCCGAGGGACGTTGCGCCGGAGATGCAGAGGGAAGCGAAGCAGAAGGCGGTACGGATTGCTAACAGCCTTGTATTGTATGTGCATGGCTCTCAGAATTATTTTAACCACCGTACCAACGTGGATGCACACAATCGGATTATGTGCTTTGATATTCGGGATTTGGGAAACCAGTTAAAAGAGATAGGGATGCTGATTGTGCAGGATGCGGTCTGGAACAGGGTATCGCAGAACAGGGAACGGAAAGTTGCCACAAGATACTACTGTGATGAGTTCCATTTGCTCTTAAAAGAGAAGCAGACAGCCATTTATTCAGTGGAAATCTGGAAAAGGTTCAGAAAGTGGGGCGGAATCCCGACAGGTCTGACACAGAACGTGGGCGATTTTCTGAAATCGGAGGAAATCGAGGGCATCTTGGGGAACAGCGATTTTGTGTACCTGTTAAACCAGAACGCCAAAGACCAGCATATTTTGGCGGATAAGTTGGGATTGTCGGAGAAACAGCTCATGCACGTCACCAATTCCGAGCCGGGAAGCGGTCTGATACTGTTTGACAACGTGGTTATCCCATTCGTGGATAAGTACCCGGCAGATACAAAGACCTTTGCGATTATGAATACGAAGCCGGAAGAATCCGTAACAAAGGGGGATGAGGACAGTTAATGGCAGAAAAGAAAGGGAAGAAAAAACAGGATACCGCTTACCGTAAAGAATCAAATGCAAAGTTCCATAAGGGAGCTGACAATGCTTTTACGGGCGGCGGCAATGCTGCTTATCAGCCGAGGGATTCCGGTATCGGGAAGCCGGGGCGTGGTTCGGGCGGCAAAAGGCAGACGGAAAAGAGTATGCAGGCACAGCAGGAAACTTTTGGACAAAAAGTCCAGAAGTCCAAAGAGAGCCAGCCGGGGAAAAACAGCACGTTTACAGAGAATAAGAGCATGGATTCTTGGGGCAGCGATGCCGGGCATCGTAAACAGAACCATGCTTCAAAGGTTCAGGCAAGAAAGCAGATGTACCGGAACACTTCTGGACAAAAAGTCCAAAAGTCCGAAGCGAAGCCGGGGCAGGAAGAAAAACCGGATTTTGTAAAGGAAAGCAGCGGATTTACCGGGCAGGAGAATTTTAACCAGACGGAGGATAAAGAGAAAAAACAGCCGGATGCGGAAGATTACCACCGGAGGGACACTTACAGGCAGTCGCAGAAAAAAGGGAAATACCATAAAAAGCGGGTGCAGAGGGAACACCGGAATAAAGGCGGCACGAAAGAAAAAGCGGAAAATAAAACCTTTACGGAGGAATCTTTTACGGAGAATACCGGGAATCTGTTTCAGGGGGAAGAAAGTTCTGAATTTACCGGAAGTAAAAAGCTGCAAAAGAAGAAGCGGCGGGCAGAAAAAGCCGCAAGGAAGGCACAGAAGGCAAGGACGAAGCTGCCAAAGACAAGGGAATACACCTTGCAGAGAGTATTTGACGAGAAAACCGGGAAGGGAAAATATGTGGTTGTCCCTCTGGATAAGGAGAAGCCTTTCAAGCAGGAGGGCATACCCAAAACCACCATGCGCCGGATGCAGAATGAGGGCAGGAATTTTGTGCATGGGAAAATCGCTGAAACGGAGAAAGAAAATTCAGCGGTGGAGGGCGCACACAAATCGGAGCAGAAAGGGGAAGCGGTTTATTCTTTCGTCAAAAGGCAGATAAAAGGGAAGGAGCAGAAACAGCGGGCGAAGGTGGCAAAGCTGGAAAAGAAGCAGTTTAAAAAGGAAGTCAATTTCCAGTACCAGAAGTTCTTGGAAGAAAACCCGCAGATGCAGAAAAAAGCATTGCAGAAGCGGTTACAGAAGCAGCGCATTAAGCGGGAATACATCAAGGCGAGGAAGAAAGCGGCGGCAGGAAAAACAGCGGAGCAGGCGTTTGAAAAGACGAAAAACGGTGCGGTCACTGTGGCGAGGAAGTTACAGGAGTTCGCAAGGAGAAATGCGGGCTTGCTTGTGACGGTGGGCATTATGGCTCTGCTCCTGATGATGATTATGGTTTCCGTATCGTCCTGCGGGGCGATGTTTGCGGATACGCAGTCCACGATTTTAGCGGCAAGCTATTTAAGCAAGCCGAAGGAGATTGACGCCGCCGATTTACAGCTTACCCGTCTGGAGCTTGACTTGCAGAATGAGATTGACCGGGTGGAAACGGACTATCCGGGGTATGACGAATATTCCTACAATCTTGGGGCAATCGGGCATAACCCGTTTACCCTTATCAGCTATCTGTCCGCAGTCCATACGGAATTTACCGCAAGCGGGGTGGAAAGTGAAATACAGGCTCTTTTTGATGAGATGTATACGCTGACGCTCACGCCGGATACGGAAACGAGGACAAGGCAGGTACAGTCCACTGATGCAGAAGGCAATCCCCTGTATGATGAAAACGGGGATGCGGTCATGGAGGATGAAGAATACGAGGTCAGTATCCTCCGAGTGACGCTTACAGCCATACCGCTTGAGAGCCTTGTTTCCGGGAAAATGGATACCGAACAGGCGGAGATTTTTGCCATGTACCGGGAAACAAACGGTCTGCTTCAGGAGTTCGCTTCGCCGCTTGACCTTTACTGGTATTATTATGTGTCGAGCTATTACGGATACCGGAAAAACCCGGTCACAGGGAACGAGGAATTTCACCGGGGCGTGGATATAGCAGTACCCACAGGCACAACCGTATATGCGGCGCATGACGGTACGGTGACAGCGGCGGCATATGACAGCCACTACGGGAATTATGTTGTGATTGAGGTTGACGGTTACACAACCAAGTATGCCCATATGGATACGCTCAGTGTGGGTGCGGGGCAGACAGTGGAAAAAGGTACGGTTATCGGCACTACGGGCAATACCGGGAGCAGCACAGGAAGCCATTTGCATATCGAATGTTTGTATGACGGGGAGTATTATAACCCGTTATTTTATTTTGATGTGGGCGAAGGCACGCTGTACGGGGAAACGCCGGGAGGTCTGCCGGGGAACGCCATACCGCCGGATGCCTACGATGACGCATCGGTGCAGGCTCTTATGGAGGAAGCCGCTAAATATCTCGGCTACCCGTATGTGTGGGGCGGCTCAAGCCCCTCTACAAGTTTTGACTGTTCCGGCTTCGTGTGTTGGGTATTTACCAACAGCGGGGTGCATAACCTTCCACGAACTACCGCACAGGGGATTTATGACCAGTGTACGCCTGTTTCCGCATCGGACGCAAAGGCGGGGGACATTATCTTTTTTACCGGGACTTACAATTCTGCCGGGGCGGTGAGCCATGTGGGGATTTACTGTGGTAACGGGACAATGATACACTGCGGAGATCCAATCAGCTACGCAAGCATCAACTCGTCCTACTGGCAGAGCCATTTTTACAGTTTTGGAAGATTAAATTAAGGAGGATTTGTCTAAAGATAAAAAAGTTGAATATTTTCGGTAATATTGTTTGATATTTTGCAAAAAAGATGTATAATATTTGCACAGGACAATATTTTGAAATAAAGTTAGATAATAAATGTCGATTTTGCAATAAAGATTGATAAAAGGGTGGTGTCTATGCCAAAGAGAATGCGAACTTGGAACGAAAGCAAATACCGCAGATATCTGGCAGAGGGGCGAGGCCAGGGGGAACTATTAGAATACGTGCCATGGATTCAAATCCAGGATTTCCCGTCAAAAGGCATCGTTTCCCGTGTAAAAGGTCGTACTACTGGCAGGGTACACCATCTGGTATCCAACTTGGAGTTATGGTATTTTTACTTGATTGACTGGTCTGAAAAAACGACGGACATCAGGGAGCAGTTTCCGCTTGGCGATATATCTGATGCCATTGGGATTGCTGACAGCTGTGGAATATCCTATCCTTATGATAATATCAGTGGTTTTCCATATGTGATGACGACAGATTTCTTAATCACGACGCACAACGGATATCTTGCGAGGTCTATCAAGCCATCGGAGGAACTTAAGAAACGGAGGGTAAAGGAAAAGCTTGAAATAGAGAGACGGTACTGGTTCAAGAGAGGAATTGACTGGAAGGTGGTGACAGAACATGAACTTCCAAGAACGAAGATAAGAAATATCGAATGGATATATTCTGGGAATGACTTTACCAAGCTGATACACAACAAAAAAGTGGAACAGGAATGCAAAGAACTTTTTCTGGAAATGTATTGTGGCGGGAAATCGGCTGTTGCAGCTATTGCCATGCATGTGGAGAATATGCATGGCCTTGAGAAAGGCGTTGGCATAGCATTGTTTAAGCTCTTAATACGGGACGGGCTAATTGCGGTCGATTTAAACAAGCAGATTAATCTGACAGAGCCGAGGCGTGAGGAATGTAATGGAACGGAATATTTTTGAAAATGAAGTTTTATACTGCAATGACGAAGAACAGCTATACCGGGTATTATGGATTTCAGCCGGACAGGAGTACGGGTACTGGATTCCGGTTGATGGAAAGATGAATGGAATCCCTGTAAAGTTTGACTGTAAGAAAGTAGCGGGAGGATTGGCGGATGGCATAATCACATCTGCGGATGACCCGATTACGTTCCGTGACATAAATATGACCGCAGAGGCTATGAAACAAAGGGATGAGTGGTGGCGTATCCTAAAACCGGTTCTTGAAAGCGAGCCGGATATATACGAACGGAAGCGTAGGGGCGAACTGCTGGCAGAAGCGGCGGACAAGAATGGAAAATCAAAAACCAACTTATACCGCTACATTATTAAATACTGGAAAAGAGGGAAGACGCCAAACGCATTCCTTCAGGATTACAGGAACTGTGGGAAGGGGGAGAAAACACAGGCCAATAAAAAGCTGGGCCGTCCGATAGTCCATGAGGGAGGATTTGGGAAAATCCTTACAGAAAAAGATGTAAGAAATTTCAGATCTGCTATCAAGAAATATTACCTGAACCGTAAGGGAGCCAGCATGAAAGCTGCTTATGAAAAGATGCTGGGGGATTACTATTCAGTATCAGAGGAAGGTGCGGATGGGCAGAAGTGCTTGAGGCTTCTGCCAGCGGATCGAATCCCTTCCATTTATCAGTTCCAATACTGGTACCGGAAGAACCGGGATGAGAAAACGGAGGCACAGAAACGGGGAGGAGATGCAAAGTTTGAGCTGACAGGACGGGCAATCACAGGCAGATCCGATTATCAATTGATGGGGCCGGGCGCAAAGTATCAGATTGACGCAACGGTTGGCGATATCTACCTGGTTTCACAATTTAACCGTAAGGATATCATAGGGAGGCCGGTAATGTATTTTGTCATGGACAGCTACAGCAGGATGGTCACCGGGATGTATGTTGGCCTTGAAGGGCCGTCCTGGGCCGGGGCGATGATGGCCATTGAAAACGCTGTCAGCGATAAAGTGGCGTACTGCGCTTCATACGGAGTGACAATCACTGGGGAAGAATGGCCGTGCCACCATATACCAACTGCAATCCTTGCGGACAGGGGTGAAATGGAGAGCAGATATGCTGATAACCTGGTTCAGATGCTTGGCATCCGCATTGAAAATGCCCCGCCGTACAGGGCAGATTTGAAAGGGATCATTGAACAGCATTTCCGCACGATCAATACGGATGCGACACCATTCCTGCCGGGGAGAGTGCTTCCGGATATGAGCGAGCGGGGAGGACATGATTACCGGCTTGACGCAAAACTGGACATCAGGCAGTTCACAGAAATCATCATCCGTTGTGTGCTTTATTATAATAACAGCCATTATATGGATTATTTTGAAAAAAGCGAACAGATGATGCAGATAGGCGTTAATGCAATTCCCCTGGAGCTTTGGAATTTTGGCATCCGCTATTGTTCGGGCAGCCTTAGGAGCGTTCCACGGGATACTGTCCGTATGGCGCTCATGCCAACTGGCAGCGCAAGCGTAACGGAAAGAGGGATCCGTTTTAAAGGGCTGTTCTATTCAAGTGAGGAAGCACGCCGGGGACTTTGGTTTGAAAAAGCGAGAGCGAAAGGGACGTATAAAGTAAAGGTGTGCTATGATCCACGCGATATGGGCGCTATCCTGGTGGAAGAACCGAAAAGCAAGGACATGATCCAATGCGGGCTTGTGGACTGGGAATCGAAATATGCTGGGAAACAGCTTGGAGAAGTCAGTTATGAACAGGAAAAGGAAAAATCTGAAAAGAAAAGGAATAAGGTCAGGGAAACAGAGGCAAAGGTAAACCTGGGGAAACAGATAGAATCCATTGTGGATTCTGCTGAATCAATGACGGGAACCGATAAAACAGCATCAAAGTCGGAACGGATCAGAAACATCCGCAGCAACCGCAGAAACGAGAGGGAAGAAATCCGAAAACAGGAATCTTTTGTTAAAGAGATGCCTGATGAAAGTAATTCATACATTACAATAGAAGCAAAACAGCCGGAGATGTCCCCGGTCATGCGGATGATACAGCGACAGGTGGAGGAGGAAATCAGAGATGATGCCTTATACAGTGGAAGCAGAATACCGGAACCAGATCATTCCTGAATACCAAGGGAATCCCCTGATTGAGGCACTGCCGTATATCTGGTCTACGGAACAGGTGATAGGGGCGCTCTCCGATAAAGCGGCTTATAATAATGGTGAACGGAAGCTGGACATACAATACAGGCTTCACTGCATACACAGGCTGTTCCGGTATTTCCAGCCGCTGGAGCAGCACATTGACATTGAGCAGAGGATTTCCCGGAGCATCCGGCAGGGGTATCTGGGCAGGAACCCTCTTACATTGGAGTATGCCAGGGGCATGGCTGACGGTTTTGCGGTTATGAAAGATAAAGGAAGTTACAGCATGATCCAGGGAATGAAAACGGCAGCCTCCGGCTTTACCATTATAGGCGTATCCGGGGTTGGGAAAAGTACGGCAGTAGAAAGGATACTGTCACTGTATCCGCAGAGGGTTATCCATGCCAGGTATAAAGAAGAACCGCTTGCGCTGACACAGCTTGTATGGCTGAAGCTTGACTGCCCGCATGACGGTTCACTGAAGCAGCTTTGCTATCAGTTCTTTTATGTGCTGGATATGGTGGCAGGAACTGATTATTTCCAGCAGTATACGAAAGGGCGGTATGCCTTGGACATGCTCCTGATTATCATGACCCAGCTTGTCCGGCAGTTCCAGGTCGGCATACTCGTGATTGATGAGATCCAGCATCTGAGCGAGGCAAAAGGAGGCGGTTCTGACAAGATGCTGAATTTCTTTGTGACACTTGTCAATATCATCGGCGTTCCCGTTGTCATGATTGGGACTACGAAGGCCATGTCAATCCTGCAGGGCGAGTTCAGGCAGGCAAGGCGGGGAAGCGGCCAGGGGGATCTGATCTGGGACAGGATGGGGAATGACGCTGCATGGAATGTTTTTGTAAAATCCATGTGGCGGTACCAATGGACGGGAAAAAATGTTGCCTATACAGATGAACTGGCTAATGTGCTTTACGATGAGAGCCAGGGAATCATCGATATCGCTGTAAAGCTGTATGCCATTGTACAGATTGATGCGATAACAAATGGAACAGAAGAGTTCTCTGCGCCAGATATCCGTAAGGCTGCAGAAAAGAAACTCGGCCTTGTAAAGCCGATGCTGGACGCCCTCAGGAGCGGGGATAAGAAGAGAATCCTGAAATATGAGGATATAGCCCCGGTGAATATCGAGGATTATCTGTCCGCATATAAAGCTGTGAAAACAGAAGTTCAGGAGAAAACAACGGAACAGAAACTGACAGTGCTTGAGCAGACGTCTATTAAACTGATGGAGGTCGAAGTAGATCCAACTATGGCGAGAAGGCTTGCAGGAAAAGTCCTTGCTTCCCACAAAAACCCAATCAGCGTCGGGGAGGCTTTCAAAGAAGCGTACAGGCTGTATATTGCGGAAGATACGGCTGTGCTGGTAGAGGATGTGCCAGGGGATATCCGTAATAATGACAGCTATGATGGGTTCAGGCAAAGTGGGGTTATTGATGAAATGGAGTGGTAGGAATGCAGAGGCTCAGCTTTTTTCCGACGCCCTACCCGGATGAATGCTTTTACAGTATTTTTTGCCGCTACTATGTGCGGAGTGGGATTAGTTCTCCCGAAGCGGCGACACGGAAGTTCTTCAGGAGCGATAGGTCGCTGCTGGTGTCAACGGTCTATTTCCCCAGGAAATTTGAATTATTAGATTATTGGGTTGATCCAGACAGCGGCATTACCGGAGGGGATTTAATATGCAACCATACGTCATATCCGTACCATTCAGTTTCCCATGTAGATGATTTATACCGGCAGATGGAAGAAGCCATTAGGAGCGGCTTACCGGAGTCTGGCATTGAAAGGACTGTGCGCAGGATGATGAGCAAAAGTAAGTATGTTTCCGCAGGCCAATACCTGCGCTACTGCCCCGCCTGTGCCAGAGAGGATTTCTGCAAATATGGAGAGGCTTACTGGCACAGGATACCCCAGCTTCCAGGAATTGTATACTGTCCGGAACATGGCTGCCGCATCAGGGACAGTGATGTGCCATTTGAAGAAATGAGGGTCAGGATATACCCGGCTTCTTATGTACTCCGCAATATAAGAGACAATGCGGAAAGCATCCAGCGTTATAAAGAAAACTATTTTTTCGTTGCCAGGGAGACGGCATGGCTTCTTGGGCATGGCAGGGAGTTCGGAGGTTATAAAAACATCAGTCGTAAATACAGGGAATGCATGACAGAACGCGGCTATGCAGACTACCGTGGGATAATCTGTGACAGGGAAGCGTTTGTGAATGATTTCAGGAAAATGTATGGGGATGGATTTATTTCCGAAATCCTCCCCTATAGCGGGAATCCGCTGTACTGGCTGCGGTATTTGCAGGAAAGTATTGGATTTAACCTCCGGCCGCTGCACCATATCCTGCTCATGGGATTTTTTGCAGGGTCTGCAAGAAATTTCATGGATATGGAAGTAAAGCCAACACAGCCATATGGAAGCGGGCCGTGGCCATGCGCCAACAGCTTATGTGTCCATTATAAGGCGAAGGTTGCGGAACGGACGGATATCCAGAAAATGGGGGATGAGATATGGGCATGGTTTGAATGCCCGCATTGCGGGATGAAGTACCGCAGGTCAAAGCCTGACCAACCATTTGAAGAATATCTGCGGAAGCCATGTATTTCTGACAGGGGATTTCTGTATGAACAAAAGTTAAAGGAATATCTTTTAGACCAAGAAATGCCGCTCCGGGCAATGTCTGAAAGGCTCGGGGTAGATACCCGGACGATAGTAGAATATGCCAGAAAAAACGGTATTGATCTGGGCAAGAAGTATAAGGAACGGTGCCCTTCATGGAAGGTGGATGCCTGCAGGGAGAGGACAGATTATTACCGTATGCGTGTAATGGAGGAATTACAGGAAAGGCATGTGCTGTCCTGCAAAGACCTCAAGGAGAGTGTCCCAGGAGCCTACGAGTGGCTGATCCGTAAGGAGCCGGAGTGGATACATAGCAAACTTACCCATGAATTTGGCAAGCCGAGGTGGCAGGAATGGGGAGATGCAGCGCTTATAGAACTGAAAGCCGCATATGCTGAAATCCAGGCTTTTGGGGATCATAGGAAACGTGTCAACATCAGCTGGCTGGCAAGAGTGGCAGGATTGAATAGGGATGATATCTATGGAAGACTGCCATATCTGCCGGAGATGCAGCGCTTTTTTGATGAAGTATGTGAAACACAGGAAGAATGGATTCGACGGCGGTATACAGAGGTTGCGCTTGAGAAGAAAAAAGCTGGTGGAAAGGAGTTTACTTATAATGATGTAAAAAGAAAAGTGCAGATTCGAGGGAAGTCTTATAGGAGAAATCAGAAACTAATAGAAGATATACTTATAGAATTGAATAAAACTCTATTTTAGAAGATAAGCATCTTATGATAAAACTGATGAAATAATAATAGAAATTGTAACAGCTCAGCTTCCTCTTACCGTTACAAGTATCTTACAATCCTAAACCGCATCGCGATGGGGCGGATACTGTAGAATATTACGCTCTGTAAATGTGCAGACCGGTCTGAACTGTTAATACAAATTCAGTGTAATTTATTAATTGTATAGTTGTATTCGTATTGAAAATTTGTTAAAATTATATAAGATGAGCATTGTACCAAGTGTTATGTCTGCACATTATGTATACATATAAGTGAGAAGTTGCTCTTGGAATGTGCTCATAGTGGAGGGAAAGTTTCTTTGGATTCAGAATGGAAGGGTAGACTTGTGAAAGTGTCATAAGGAATAGAAACGATTCGTAACATTTCTAATATTTAAAATAACATATATTATATGCTCAAGTAATGAATATTTTTGTATATGATGTTAAAGAATGTTGGTGAAAAATCATAGACATAGTATTATGGACATTAATTTGACTAGGCTGTTAGAATGTAGTGTATGATTGTTACGAAAGTTTACCATCAATTTGACAAAAATGCTGTTTATATTAATATGTCAAGAGATTATTGATTTGTTATTTATAACAAAGGACAATCACTTAAGTATACTAAAGATGGAGGGATTATAAATAGAGTGATTCAAGAGAAGGTCTTAATATAAAGAGGAAGAAGTTTGAAACAAATAAGTAGAGGACAGCCAAGAAATAAAGGGCATAGCAAACAAACCATCTCAATAGGTGGTTTTGAAAACTGAATATAGACACAACACCTAATCAGATAACAGTAACAACATCATCCTTGATGGTGTAGCCCCGTTGTTTAAGTAGATTAAGTGCCTGTGAAGTAGTTAAAACTTTTTCTTTGTTCACAGGACGTGATTCAAGAAAGCCTTCTGGCGTATATGGTTTTAAATCTGTGAGTATGTGCCAGATAGCGGTCAGGATCATACGACAGATTGCAATGATAGCTTTCTTGTGACCACGGCGTGCTTTTATACGGCGATAACGGATGGCAAATTCAGGATGTTTCTTCGATTTGATTAAAGCATTTGCAACTTGCACCAAAACTGGTTTAAAATAGGAACCAGCACGGGAAATCCTAGTGGACTTAATCTTGCAATTGCTTTGGTCATTACGGGGACAGCATCCTGCCCATGAAACGAGGTTTTTAGCTGTGGGGAAGACAGACATATCACCTCCGATTTCAGAAAGCACCTGTATAGCAGTCAGCGGATTTTTATCGAATCCTGGCACGGTTCGAATAAGATTAAGGACGCTTTCGTACTTTTCACTGAGACGAAAGATTTCCCGTTCTATTTCTGCTTTGTGCAATTCTAATTCATCGATGTGATTCAGACACTGCCTAAGTTTCACAGCTTGCTCTTGCGAGACAGCGCCATCAACTGCAGCCTGTATTTCTTCCATAGGAGTTTTACATCTGCCATCCACAAAAGGTGTTACATCAAAAGTTTCCCCGGGGTGTTGTAAAATCTGTTCGGTAATGGAACGGGAAGATTTACCAAATATATCAGAAAAGACATCGTCAAGTTTTAAGTTAGACACGGTAAGACAGTTATGGGCACGGTTCTTCTCACTGGTAATCATACAAGTGAGTTTGAAACGGTATCTTACTAAATCTCTTAATTCACGGATGTCAGCAGGCGGAATAAAGGAAGGATTGACCATTCCGCACATATATAAATCACAAATCCATTTGGCATCCTTACGGTCTGTCTTGTTACCTTTTTGAGGTTTGGTATATTTGGGGTGGGAAAGAGTAACCCAGATGTTATTCTTCTCCAGGATATTAAATACTGGGATCCAGTACTTGCCGGTAGATTCCATACAGACATCGTTACAGTTGTATTTAGCAAGCCAGTCACACAACTCGTTCAACCCTTTTGTAAAGGAAGAAAAGCGGGCCTGCTTATACTCTGTGCGTTTGTTGGAATCAGTAATGCCAATGCAGGCATAAATCCAGGTTTTGTGGACATCAAGCCCACAGCAATTATTTTTTAAGATTTTAAAAGACAATAAAAGTACCTCCTGATGATTTATAGTTATAAAACTGACAGTGACTGGCCATCCGGCAAAATCGAGTCGACTTTGGAAGAGATAAGTTTACGGGCTACGTTATGCGCCATTCATTGATGCCTTAACGGATGACCGACAACATATAAAAATGCGAGGTCGCCGCTATACAGCCCCGCCACTCACCTCCACGTGTTCTTAGTGTGTCAGTCTTATAAAAGAATTGTATCAGAAGGAAGATAGAAAAGAAAAGCGAAAGTCAGCCAACATGTTTCATGACACATTGGTGCCTTTCGCAGAAAGGCGGATTATAAGAATGAAAGAGATTATAGCAGAGAATTATTTATGTTTTTTAGCGCTAATTGAGATGATAATCCAAGATGTCATAGGTACGAGTTGTATAGATCAATTTTATTTGGCGGAATATTTTGGAGTAACAGTTCCGAAGGATTATAAAATTGATATTAAAAATGTACAATATAGTGATAGAGATAGACAACTTGGAGTACACATTGATGAAGATAAGCTTAATATATTGTTTCAAAATACAGGTATTCCATTACATACAGACTACATATATGTAAATCCATTTGAAGATAATAAAATAGATGATTACAGATATCCCAATTTACGTAGTAACAAGTATGTTGTATACACATACAGTTATGGTTACTTGTACGGTATACCAAAGTCATATGATATTGGACATGTAGCACTATTGGATAAGGTTATCTCTCAAAGTTGTCTGAGAATATATGACCCAGGCCCTCAAAATCATGGTTATAAAGAAGTAAATAGATTTGAAATGTATGAAGCAATGAGAATAATAAAAAGTGGGATATACATTTTTGAAACAAATATCTAGAATGCAAGATAGAGTAAGTGGAGGTATTCTTATATTAGAAAGTGATGTGATGACTTGAACGATTTATCGGCAGATACACCTATATTTTTACATTTTTTAAATCGGGAATTGAGAGAAACCGAAAATGTGACTTTCTCTGATGAACAAATTTACACGTTTCTGGTAGTTGCATTACTTATGACAAACGAGTATATTTATATTGGTGATGCAATTGTATGGGAATGCTACAATGTTTTTCCGAAATCGATTAACCTATTAAGAGAAATGGAAAAACTTGGTTTGGCATGTTTTGTAGGAACAGATACGGAAGTAAATTCTTTTCTTGCCAAACGTAGAAGGTTATATTCGCATGATAAAAGAAGATATCCTATTTATTTTATTGATAATATGGTCGAATATTTATGGGGTAGACATCATAAAAAAATATATCATGACACTACTGCTATTTTGGCAAGGAAGCTATTCGATATTGTTAATGGGTTTGAAGAAAAGTGGCAGGGATATGTGTTTTCCAATAGAGATAAAGATACTATTGCTAAAAGATTAGAGTATAGACGAAAGAATAATATAGCAGTCACATATTCGTTATTTAAATATGCAAGAATTACAGAACAAAGCAAGCTGAATCTTAGAAGAAACATAATTGTAAACTATAATCAACGTTACCTAGACGCATTAAATGGAAAGTTAATGACGGGAATTTCTGGATTACAATATTATGATTTACCACAAGATTCAGGAATGTTTTATGATTATAATCTACATTTGAAATTATTTAATAAAATGGGGATTATTAATAATAAAGAATACTTTAATGATAAAACAAAATATAAAATTTTTGAACTGAGAAGTGCTGAGAACAAAATATATCAAGCTATTTTATTAGAGATTAAAAGAATAGCGTGTGGACTACAGGATGTTGAAGATCATATTCATGATAGTGTATATTTCCTAGAAAAAAATTTGGTAAATGTAGACTTATGTACAGGCTTAAAGTTAAATGAAAAGTTGTTTGCTCTTTGTAAATTCTCGAATATGTTATGTAATGCTAATAGATATTTTAAGGAGGGATATGAAAAAATGTCAAACACAAATAGGAAAATACTTGTTCTTGCAGCTTCCCCGCTTGAGTATAAAGTATTAAGAAAAGTAGTAAAAGAAGAAGGGATTGATTTTGAGGACAAGCCTTTGAGAAAAAATGAAGATTTTTCTTATGCTGAATGTTATAGCACGTTGCAGTCAAAACTTTTTCTTGCAAGAACTGATATGGGAGCACTTAATGCTTCAACAACAATTAATCAGCTAGTTGAGGAATTGCAGACAAATTATGTAATAATGGGAGGGATATGTGCAGGAATGCGCCCAGATAAGCAACATATTGGAGACGTGATAATTGCCACACAGATACATGATTATGATTTGTCAAAAAGAACACAAGAACAGAGAATATCACGAGGTAATACATTCACACCTAATAGATATTTGTATGATAAGTTCTTGTTAGAGAGCTATGAAAATGAGATAGTAGTAGATTCGGGACTTTTTATTTCATCAAATACCCTTGCGAACTCCTATGACTATGTGAAACAGGTTCTGTCGGAATATCCAGACGCCAAGGGATATGAAATGGAAGGAACAGGACTTATGTATGCATGTCAGTTATTTATGGACAAGTGGATCCTAGTTAAGTCCATTTGTGACTGGGGATACGACAAAACAGATAGCGATCAGGAAATGGCAGCAAAAAATAGTTACAGTTTTATCCTAAATACTATAAAAGAAAGGATTGGGTGATTTAGTAATGGTGATTAAAGTTTCAAACTCTATGATTGAGCACAATTTATCCCAATTTAGAGATAAGAACACTAGCTCATATATTGCTCGAAAGAATGTTGAAAATATCTCATATTCTTTAGCAAGTAGGGTGTCTGATCTAATAGAGACTAGTCATGTTGACATAAAGACACCTCTTGGCAATGCAAAAGGAATCCTTCTAAATGAGAAGATAGAACTTGTTCCGATAATAAGGGCAGGGCTTGCTATGCTTGGGGCATTTACAGAATCTTTTCCTGATTCTCATATTGGATTAGTTGCATGCGAAAGGCATCATGATCTTTCGGTAGGTTTATTGTATGAAAAGGTTAGTCGTACCCTTAACGAACGAACTGTGATTATTCTTGATCCTATGTTGGCTACTGGAAACACAATTGATACTGTACTCGATTTAATAGAACCTCGTCAACCTAAAAAAATTATCATTGTATCAATTCTTGCTGTTCCAAGGGGTATTGAAAAGCTTCGTGAAAGAGGTGATTATACGATAGTGACTGTAAGAGATAATGAGAAATTAGATGAAAACAATTATGTTTATCCTGGAGTAGGAGATTCAGGTGATAGGCTATATGGAAAAGTTGAATAGAAGGTTTTGGAGAATAACGGAGGTATACTAACATGGAAACTGTATTAGTTCTAGATACATCAAAGGTTCAAAACTATTTAGTAAATAAAGATTTTTCTTTACTAGTCGATCACAAAAACGAGATTTTACAGAGTATCTATGACAACCATAAATTTCTAATAAGAGATGAGATTGAAGAAGATTTAAACTATAGACAGATTATACCATATTGTTTACTTAAATATGGGGGAAGATATGTTCTTTTTGAAAGATTAAAAAAACAGTCAGAAGTTAGATTGCATTCAAAATTATCTTTAGGTGCTGGCGGACATATTAATAATCAGGACGATGCAAATGAGCCATCTAAGATCATAGAGAATTGTATAAAAAGGGAACTTGATGAGGAAATATTAGTAAATTATGATATGACTAAAGACATCACTTATGTAGGTGTCATAAATGATGCGCTCTCTGAGGTCAGCATGAGCCATTTGGGGCTATTATTTGAAATAAATTTACGTGATGATAATTTCCAGGTAAGAGAAAAAAACAAGATGGTTGCACAGTGGGTAACAGCTGAAGATATTAAATCAAAATATGAACTGCTTGAAAATTGGTCGAAAATTACATTTGATCAGCATATTAATATTACTAAGTAAGGTGTTGGATACATATTAACTTTTAATAAAACATAGAAAGGAATTTTTTATGAACTTAAAAATATATTTGTCAGGAAGCATTAAAAAAGGAGATAAAGACGAAAGCAAAAAATCATACTGGACAGACAGTGATATATCCATCCTTCAAAGAATACTTTGTCCTAAATATGATTTGACAATTTTAAATCCCGCAGTGAGAAGTGATGATCTTTCAGATTATAAATCAACACTTGGAAGAGATTTACTACAAGTATATATTAGTGATTTAATAATTGTGGATGCAAGAGATAAGAAAGGAATCGGAATAGGCTCGGAAATGACGTTTGCAAAGGTTAATGCTATTCCTGTTATTTCGGTGTCGCCTCAAAATAGCCAATATAACCGGATAGACTTTGAATACTTGGGACAAAGAATGGATAAATGGATACATCCTTTTATTGGAGGATTAAGTGATTATTTAGTAGAGTCTGTCGAGGAGGCGGCCACTCTTATAATAAACAATTTTCCGTTTAAAAAAGCAGAGATAAGACATAAGGATTATCTATATGATGCTATGCAATATTATGTTGATACACAATTGAAGGCTGATACAGAAATGTATAATTTAGTAAAGGATAATATGGAAATAAATAAACGTATTAGTACAATAAAAGAATACCTATAATCGTGAAATAAATAATTAGTTTAAATTCAATGTGGTTTATAGTTTTATAAAGTTATTTAAAGCTATGTTGCTATTGCGCAAAGAGTAAATTATGTGTGAGATTATTTCTTCATAATAGATTGTTTATCTTTGGCTCATAGGTCATGAAGGATGGATTTCATATTATTATAATTTAGATATAAACAAAAAATAAATAATACTATAAACAAGAGTAGAAAGGATGCATAAGCCCTAAAAGCTGAAGCATCCTTTTTTGTGTCCAAAATGGATTGGAGGTGGTGCCATTGATTATATTTATGGAAAAATAATTATCGAACTTTATTACAAAAAACACGGATAAAATATACAACTTAATTACAAATGGACAGGATTTATGACAAAGGAACGCACTGAAAAGGAGCTTTCCAAAGTGGATGCGCAGCTTGAATCCTTACAGGCAAAAAAGAAGGATTTGGAAGAACAGAAACGCATGGCGGAAAGAGCTGAAAAAATGGATATTATCGAAAAGCATAAAATCTCGTCCGAGAAGCTGCAATTACTCATCAAATTCAGCGAGGACGAGATTTTGAAGTTATTGGAAGAAAAAGAAAACGCAAAGGAGATGGCAGGAAATGAAGAAAAAGTTATCAGCTAGGGCGGCGGTGTCGCTGCTCTTGTCGGCATTATTGTTCTGTATGCCCATAGGGGCGTTTATGGCGAACAGCGGGAATACGGTAGATGCCTATGCGGAGGGTGCGCTTACAGAGGAAAGCGGTGAAACGTCAGAGGAAGGCAGTACCGAAGCGAAAACAGAGGAAAGCACTGAAACAGAGGAAAATACGGAAACCGGGGAAACAGAATCCGGCGGCAGTGGGGAAGGTACGGAAGGCGGGACAGTATCCGGTAATGAAGTTCCGGAGCCGGAATGTACCTGCAAAGAAAAATGCACACAGTATTCCATTGATAAAGATTGTGAGGTCTGCAAGGGGGATTACAGCTTATGCGAATATGTGAACCCGAATGTAAAAATCACAATCTCCACTCCGTCCGGCTGGCACAATGACACCACGAAAGTACATATCTCCATTGAGGACGTGGCACATTCCGGCAACTTCTCCATAAAGACGGTGCAGGCGAAAGTGGCGCAGAATGGGAGCTGGACGGACATCACAGAGGATATGTATGTGGAGATTTCGGAAAATACCACCGTCTATGTGCTTGTGACAGACCAGAGGGGCAAGACCTATGAGAAAAACCGCTATATCAAGTGCTTTGACTTCACGAAGCCTACCCTAAACGCTGCGGTCAGTGACGGTCTGCTTTCCGTACAGGCGCATGATACGGATTCCGGCGTCAAGGCGGTGTATGTGAACGGGTATGAGTTTAAGGAGCTTACCAATGGCGTGTTGAATATCCGCCTGCAGCAGTTTGACGCAGGCTACCAGTATTTCACCATTTCCGCAATGGACAACGCCGGGAATATGTCAGAGGTTCATAAAACCGCCAATCCTTATTACACCGATCCGGAAAAAACGGACGGGAATGAGAAGAACCCGGCAGAGCAGCTCCCGGTGAGCGCACAGGCAACCAAGCCTTCCTCCGCTACCGCACAGGTGACGGAACATACCAAGACGGACAGTGACGGGAACACCGTTTCCGAAAACAGCTTTGCAGAGCAGAAAAAGCAGGCTATGGCGGAAGCGGCGGCATCGGAGAAGAAAGAGGAATCCGGGGAGAAGGAGAAAAGCGAAACGGGGAAGGAATTTTATACAATCCAGACCGCATCGGAAAAAGTGTTCTACCTTATCATTGACCGGGACGGGGAGGAAGAAGTGGTTTATTTCCTGACGGAAGTTACGGAAAATGACCTGCTGAACGTGACAGCGGACAACAGCGATACCTTACCGCAAAATTCCGCCGCACTGGAATCCGCAATCCCTGTGACGGAGGGCGCACTTCCCAACAATAACGGGGAACAGGAAACGGAAGAAGAACCTGCGGAAGAAGCGGCAGAGGACGGGGAGGAAAAAACCGAAGAACCCGAACCGGAGCCGGAGAAAACAGGGGAAAACCCGGCGGCAACCTATATCATTCTTGGGATTGTGGCAGTTGCGGCGATTGGCGGCGGCTACTATTTCAAGGTAGCCAAGAAAAAGAAAGAGGAATTTCTTGACGAGGACGATGAGGAGGAGGACGAGGAAGAAGAATACGATGATGACGAGGAAAACGAGGACAGTGAGGATGATTTTTTTGAGGATAAAGAAGGGGAGGACGAATAAATGCAGTTAGTCATAGCGGAAAAACCGAGTGTGGCAAGGAGCATTGCAGAGGTAATCGGCGCAACGGAAATCAGTGACGGATATATGGAAGGGAACGGTTATGTTGTGAGCTGGTGCGTGGGGCATCTGGTGGAGCTGGCACAGCCGGAAAGATACGGGGAGCAGTGGAAAAAATGGACGTATGAGAGCCTGCCTGTCAAGCCGGAAACATGGCAGTATGAGGTGAAGCCGGACACGAAAGCGCAGTATGACGTGCTTTACCAGTTGATGCACAGGGAAGATGTGTCGGCTACAATCTGCGCCACTGATGTTGGATAGTGCGGAGGGGTGACAAACAAATACAAATAAGAAAGGGACTTCCTCAATCCTTAAAAGGCTATGACAGTAACGGTTGTAGTCTTTTTTTATGCGGTAATTACCGTAAGAAATGAACTCCTATTCACACAAGCAGAGAAATACCCAACAATAGTATTCCGCAATCCAATATCCCGACAATAAGCCGAAGAAAATCATTTATCAGTACCGAAACAAATCAATCATATCAATCAATCCATATCACAGGAGGGCAAAGACCATGAATAAAAAGCAGGAACAGCAGATTTTGGACTATTACAGCACCACCGACAAATATATCCGTAGCAGGACACACTCTAATGCGCATCAGACCGTATTCACCAAAGAAAGTGATAAATACCAGTGGCTTGTGTTGGAGCAGAAAAGCCAGTATGAAGTCGAGGTAAGGCAGACCGACAATCATGGAACAATCACAGCAAGGGATAATTACGAACTGACAGGAAATCTCCCTAAGTGCGTGGGCGTGGAGCGTTTATGTGAGGGTGCAAATTTTCAGATACCTTTTAATGCTGATGAAATCAATCTAATCTATCAGTTTGGGGAACGGAGTAAAGCGGAAACGTGCGCAAGTCTGTCCGCTATTCTTCCGCAGATAAAGGACAGTGACACAAAGCAGATAGTAAGCGGCACATTGAAGAAATTAAATTCTCTGTCCGAAGAAACGTGTGCGGAACTGACTGCCACCACCAAAAGACGGAAACTGATTGAGCGTGACCACTCCATAAGGACAAGATTAGCCAAAGCAAAGGAACAGGCAAAACAGCCGACAATTACCGAGGGAAAACAACACAGAACCCACAGCAAAGGAAAGGGGGATATGGCACTATGAAACTTTCCCGATATGAACAGGAAACGATTGTCAATTATAATGCAGGAGAACAGACTGCCACCCTCTATACAAGGGATAAAGCGGTCATGCGGAAACTTGACACGCTTGTTTCCGATTATCCCGACACATACGAGCTGGCAGGGCAGGACGAGGTATCTAAGACATATTCCTTCCCGAAAACATATATCAGCTATCGCAAGCCGAGGGCGGTCAACACAGAGCAGAGGGAACGGGCAAGACAGATGATGTTGATGATAAATGCAGAACGGTAACAATAAGTGATAGCTAAATTTGCAAAATAAATCTTGCCTTTTTCTTATGAATATGCTATTATTGTATAGTACTTTATATATAAAGTGCTATACATATAAACAAGGAGGACAAGAAATGTTATCAAAACCAGCTACTTTGCTTTTGGGGATTATTTATGAAAAACCACTTAATGCATATGAAATAACAAAACTGTTAGCTTATATGAATATTAAGTGGTGGTTCAATGTTGCAGATTCAACGGTTTATACAACATTGAAAAATTTAGAAAAAAGAAGTTTAATCAAAGGAACAATAGAAAGAATAGGCAATATGCCAGATAGAACAATATATTCTTTAACCGAGAAAGGGAAAGATGAGCTAAAAGAAACCATTAAAGAATCCATTCTACAATTTAGTTATGATACCAATATTTTTACAATAGCTGCTTTTAGCATGGATATTTTAGAAACAGAAGAAAAGAAAGAATTATTAGAGAAAAGACTGAACATCTTGCAATCTTATCTTACAGGAATTAGTAAACAGAACAATGAAATATGGGAAGAGGAAGTACCAGATTTTCATGTGGCGAATTTAGAGCGAATGATTGATATAGTTCAAGCTGAAATATCTGGAACAAAAAGATTATTGTCTGTTATCAAGGAGGAAAAAAATAATGAAAAATAAATGGTTGCACTTTTGCATTGATAAAGAAAATATATTTGGATTGGTTTGTGGTCTTATTATGATTTTGCTGAGTATAGCTATGGCACTATTTAATAGCGAAGTAGTCAATATTATATCGAGAGATATACTCATGATTTTATTTTTAGGTTTTCTTACACCTATCTATTATATTTTAATCACAAAAAAGAAAAACTTGTCAGTTTTGGGAATACATAAAAAAAGGCTGACTGTCAGTTTAATAATTAATGTGGTTGCGGGTATTTTTTTATTGGCTATGTTTATTAACAAAAATACAGAAGATATAAGTTTTAATATAAATTCATTTTATGCAATTACATATATTTTAGTTGCAGGTATATTTGAAATGATTTTCATATATGGATTCTTACGTTATGAATTTGAGAGGGCATTTGGAATACTCCCCGCTATTCTTATTACTGCCATTTTTTACAGTTTACATCATGCAGGTTTTCAACCAGAGTTTACAAAGTTATTTTTTGTTGGAATTATGTATGTTACAGTATTTTATTTTACACACAATATATTCTCAATATTTCCATTTTTTTGGGGTGTTGGTGCTATTTGGGACGTTTTAGTAAATTCAGATGCAGGAAATCAGATAAAGAATGAAACATCGTTTATCATTGCAATATTAATGTTTATTGCCATGATAGGCATAAGCATATTTATTCACTGTAAAATCAAAAATAAGAAATAAAGAGTATGTGTTAGGACTTTTATTTGTAAGAAATCAGTTGCATAGATGATTGACGTTGATACGAAAAGGTAGGTGTCCATATGGGAAAATAATGATATTAACGTTTTCAGATGATGAAGAAAATATTTATAATGGGATATTGGAAGTCATAACCAATAGCAAAAGTCTTGAATGGTGCAATACATTCCAAGATACAGAAATTCAAGTCGAGGGATTGAGGATTAATTTAGCGCAAAGGAGCGTTTGGGTAAATGATATTGAGGTTAGGCTAACCAATACGGAGTTTGAAATTCTGTATTTGTTAGCCAGTAATCCCGGCAGAGTATTTACTATTGAACAGATTTATAACATTATTTGGAATTATGAGTATTTGGGGGATTACGCTACGATTTCAAAACATATTAGCAGTATTAGGAAAAAGATAGGTGACAGTTCAAGCAGACAACTTTATATACAAACAATACGAAGTGTCGGCTATCGGTTTAACAAGAATTTGAAAAGGTCAGCAAGGGGCAAATGAGAAATGAAAACCTGAACTGACCTTTTATTGTATCAAGACTGGAAAGAGGATATAAAAATTGAATAATGTTTACTTTTTTGTAGCGATTATCTTAACAGACAATCTGCTACCTTTTTTATTTTCAGCAACCACCAACACAGCACAGAAAGAATGAGGTATCAAAATGATTGAGAGCAAGAATGACACAAGCAAAAACTTAGAAAAGGCATTGCAGGCATTGAAACAGGCGCAACAGCGTGTAGCCAATGAGAAGAAAAAACAGAATGAGAAGAAACGCAAAGCCGAGAACCACCACAAATACATTATGGGCGGCATTATCGTGAAGTATTTCCCCGACTGCTACCGCTATGACGAGGGCGAGTTAAACCGTATCTTGTCGGTTGCCTTACAGACAAGGGAGTGTCAGCAGATTATATCCAAAATCAAAGCGGAAAGCCGAGAAACCACTCCCCCCACAATCCACGCTCACCAATGCCGAAAACGAAAGCGAGGGAGATACGGAATGATAAAGGCGAGGACGCTGGAAAGCCGAGGTAACGTATTCACCCTGTTTACAGGGTGCGCACAGATATACCACCAGAGGTGGTATGTGCGCCCTTCGGGGAGCAAGTTTCACTTGCATGGACTCTTGCAGAGGGCGGTGCGCCAAAGGCAGGCGCACATGGGGGAGCTACAATCCCCCATCGGGGCGAAAGTGCCGCCCCTGCCCCCTAGTGAACTTTGCGTTCAGACAAAAGCCAAAGTGCGGCTTTTATCTGCCCACAAAGTCTATGAGTGCGCCCCACTACTCTATCGGCAGAATGTAGGTGTTGCGTATGGCTAATGTCACGAAACAGGCAAGCACACGGTTTTCCATAGTCAAGCGGAGCAAAGGGCAGTCGGCAGTTGAGAAAGCGTCCTATATCAGCAGGAGCGTCCTTGTCAGCGAGTTTGACGGGCAGACCTACCGCCCGAAATACCATGAAGATTTAGTCCACAGCGAAATCACTCTCCCACCCAATGCGCCCAAAGAGTATGCAGACCGAGCCACCTTATGGAACGCTGTTGAACTGTCAGAGAAAGGGCAGAAATCACAGCTTGCGAGAATGTTAAAAGCGTCACTCCCCAATGAATGGAGTTACGAACTTGCAGAGGAAGTCGTGAGGGATTATGTGCAGAGGAATTTTGTTGATAAAGGTATGTGTGCGGATTGGGCAATCCATGACAGCGAGAACGACAAAGGACAGCGCAATCTCCATACCCATGTTCTACTCACTATGCGCCCTCTCACTGAAAACGGGGAGTGGGGAGCAAAACAGAAGAAAATCTATGACCTTGACGAAAACGGCGAGAAGATACCAGTGATTGATAAAAAGACAGGTCAGCAGAAAGTTGACAAGCGGAACAGGAAACAGTGGAAATGCCACACCGCCGACAGCACCGACTGGAACAGCAAAGAGAACGCCAAAATGTGGCGCAAGGATTTAGCCGACACAATCAATGCTACCAATGAACAGTTGGGGATTGCGTTACATTGGGAACACCGCTCTTTTAAGGAACAGGGGATTGACAAAGAGCCGACTATCCATATCGGGGCGGTTGCCAACGCTTTAGAGCGTAAGGGCATACAGACCGAGAGGGGAAACATCAATCGGGAAATCATCAGGAACAATCTGCTGTTGGAACAGGCAAAAGAAATGCTCATGCTTGCCAAGCAGGAACTTCACAGCGCACAGTACGCAACGTACAAAAGTACGCAGATTAAAAATACGGCGGTCAGCGTGAAGAATGAAGTCATGGAGATGATTGCAAAAGTAAGGGAGCGCAAAGGCAGATTAGACCTGCTGATTGTCAGCGGAAAGCACCTAAGAAGAATATCCGACCGAACCGCCTTGCAGTCAGCCGACAATGCGGAGAAGTTTATCACGACAAGGAAGATAGACAGCTTTGAGAGCCTTGCGAAATTCACAGAGGACAGGGAGCAGAAATATCAGCAGTTGGAAACGGCACATCTTTCAAAGGGGCAGAAACTAAGCCGATTAAAGGAACTGTCAAAAATGTATGCCCTCTTTGCGCCGATCCAAGCCACCTATAAGGAGAGCCAGTCTCTCAAAGGGCTTGCTAAAATGCGGTATGACAAAGAGCATACGGACAGCTTATCGAAGTACCCCGAATTAAAGGAGCGTATGCAGAGCCTTTTACAGAGCGGTGAGAAGGTAACGCCGAAACAGTGGAAAACCGAGATACAGTCTTTGCAGTCGGAATATGACAGTATCGGCAAGGAGCAGAGCAAGACCGTCACAGAATTAGCGTATGCCGAGGTAATCAGCTGCAACAGGAAAAACCTTGCGAGGGAGCTTCAGAACGAGAGCCGACAGCACAGTATACAGCAAAGCAAAACTAAGCAGAGGGAGGAAGAAATTTAACAGATAATAGTTGCACAGTGTCAGAGCGTATAGAAACCAGTCTATGCGCTCTATTCTATTATAAAGGAGCAGATTTATGAGCAAAGACAGCAGTACACAGCAAAGAGCCACCCGACAGCACCCACCCACAAAAATTATCGTGGAAAGGCACTATGTAGGCACTGAAAAAATGGAAACGGTATTCAAGCGGATAGCCGAGGAACAGATAACAAAAAGGGTTAAGGAGATAGCGGAAAACAGCGTAAATTAGCACTGGAAACGGAAAAGGGAATATCAATGACGGCGTGGACTCCATAGACAACGCACAAATGGATATTACACCGTTCCGCAACATCATCAATGAAATGTACGCAAAGGACACGTCAAGGAAAATCAAGAGCGCACTCCACGCAAGGAAAATGCAGGGCAAGTATATGGCTGCTACCGCCCCTTTCGGATATAAGAAAGACGAGAGCGACCATAACCACCTTGTCATTGATGAAGTGACCGCCCCCGTTGTGGAACTGATTTTCTCAATCGCCGAGGAGGGCGTGGGGCTTCACACTATCTGTAATCGCTTGCGCAAGGCAAAGGTCATAAAGCCGAGTTTCTACAAAAAGGAAATGTTTGAGCGGTACACTGATGAGGAAAAGATGTATGACTGGGATACTGCCTATGTCAGTAAGATATTGCATGACCCCGTTTATGCAGGAAACCTTACCGTAGCGGAAAGACCGACCAAGACCATGCGTTCCAAGAAAAGACAGTATATCCCGTATGCGGAGCGTGAAGTTATCTATGGAACACATGAACCGATTATCGAGCAGAGCCGTTGGAACACCGTACAGAAGATTTTGGAGAGCAGACCGCCCGTTATCGGGGAAAGTTCAAGCGGATATGACAACATCTTCCGAGGGGTTATCAAGTGCGCCGATTGTGGGAGTGCCATGCTTGTCAAAGTCGAGCAGAAAAGAAAGCGGAACAATGTATTAGACAAGACTTTCTACTGCTGTACCAAATACCGCAAGTTTGGGAAAGAGGGTTGTTCAGCACACACCATTGAGGCGAGGACGGTTCACGAAGTTGTGCTTGCGGACATTCAGAAACACGCAGGACAGGCACTGGCGGACAGGAAAGCAATGGTAACGGATATTGCGGAGCGTCTTAATCTCCAACTATCGGCAGATAAGGAACAGCAGAAAAAGGAACTAAGGCAATGTAAACAGCGTGTGTCGGAGATTGAAAACCTGTATGCCAAGCTGTACGAGGACTTGACAAGGGAACTGCTGACCGAAAAGCGTTTTCAGATGTTGTCGGCAAGGTATGACAGCGAGCAGGAGGAACTGACAGCCAAGATAAAAGAACTTGAAAAAAGTGCCATAGCGGACAAGGAGCAGTTATCTTCCATAGAGCAGTTTGCGGAGCAGATAAGCGGTTATGCAGGAATAACAGAACTCAATTTTAAGATAATCAACCAACTGATAGAAAAAATTCTTGTTTCTGAACCCGTAGAAGTTGACGGGCAGAAAATTCAACGACTTACTATCCATTACAAGTTCATAGGGGCACTGGAAACCCTTGAATAATGGATATTTTCTAAGTCACCTATTCCAACTATCCAACAGATGCTGGACGGGAGGGAGAGCTTATCTTCCGCCTTGTGTATGAAATGGCAGGCTGTGACAAGCCAATCAAACGCCTGTGGATTTCCTCGATGGAGGAAAGCGCCATTCGTGAGGGGTTTGAGAATTTACAGCCGGGGAGCGATTATGACAACCTGTACCATTCCGCACTGTGCAGGCAGGAAGCGGACTGGCTTGTGGGCATCAACGGTACAAGGCTGTTTAAGATTTTATATGGCGGAAAGGTTTTAAAGGTGGGGCGGGTGCAGACACCCACCCTTGCGATGTTAGTAGACCGGGAAGCAAAGATTATGAATTTCCAGAAGGAAAAATATTACATGACGCATATCCTGATGGACGGGATGGATGCCGCCACCGGGCGCATGGATGATAAAAATAAAGCGGATGAGATTGCGGGAGCTTGCCGGGACGGGCAGGCTCTCACCACGTCTGTTGTAAAAGAGGAAAAGGCAGTCATGCCGCCGAAGCTCTATGACCTTACCACCCTCCAGAGGGATGCGAACCGTTTATTTGGATTTACCGCAAAGCAGACCTTAGAGTACACACAGAGCCTTTATGAGAAAAAGTTAGCCACATATCCGAGGACGGACAGCCAGTTCTTATCCGATGACATGGGGAATACCGCAGAGGGTGTGATTGAAGCAGTATTCAGTTCCCTGATGTTTGAGGAAAACAAGGCTTCCAGACCGGACATAAAGCGGATTTTGAACAGTAAAAAAGTAACAGACCACCACGCCATTATCCCCACAATGGAGATAGCGAAAGCTGACCTTGTGGCACTGCCGGAAACGGAGCGCAAGATCCTGTCTTTGGTTGCGAACCGCCTGTTATGAGCCACCGGGGAAAAACATTTGTATGAAACGGTAAAGGCGGAGTTTTCCTGTAATGGACATACTTTTGCGGTTTCCGGGAAGTCCGTCACGCATAACGGGTGGAAGTCCTTTGAGGATTCCTTTAAGCGTTCCTTTAAAATCTCCGGGAATCAGGAGGAAGAAAAAGAGGAAAAGAAGCTGCCGGAATTGTCGGAGGGACAGGCATTTGACCATGTGCAGACGAAAGTAAGCGAGCATTTCACTTCCCCGCCGAAGCACTTTACAGAAGATTTATTATTATCCGCAATGGAACGTGCCGGGGCGGAAGATATGGGCGATGACGTGGAGAGGAAAGGCTTGGGTACGCCTGCGACAAGGGCGGACATCATTGAGAAGTTAGTCAAGGACGGGGTTGTGAAGCGTGAGAAGAAGCAGATCATACCGACAGAGGACGGAATGAAGCTGATTACGGTGCTGCCGGATGTGGTGAAGTCCCCGAAACTTACCGCCGATTGGGAAAATGCCCTGACACTGGTAGCGAAAGGGGAGCTTCCTATGGAGGACTTCATGGCGGACATTGAAAACATGGTGTCGGAGCTGATACACACTTACCATGAGGTCAGTGACGAGCAGAAAAAGATGTTCGCACAGGAGCAGGCGGCTCTTGGGGTATGCCCGAACTGCGGCGGTCAGGTGGTAAAAGGAAAATTCGGCGCTTACTGCGTGAAAAAATGCGGTATGAACGTGAGCCGGGTAATGGGTGCTGCCCTTACCGATGCACAGGTGAAGGATATGCTTGCCGGGAAGAAAATCCTGTTAAAAGGGTTAAAGAGCAAGGCGGGCAAGCCCTATGATGCTTATATCATTCCGAGTGGGACGGAAGAATACCATTACACCAAAGACGGGGCAGAAAAAAGCGGGGTACAGTTTAAGTTTGTCATGGAGTTTCCGAAAAAGAAACCTTCTGGCGGGAAGAAAAAATAAGGGAGGAAGAAAGATGTTTACAACCGGGGATAAGTTATTAAATGTGATGAAAGAGGAAGAAATCAGCATTATGGAGCTTTCCAGAATGTCGGGAGTGCCGAAAAGGACAATCATGGATATTCTGGCGGGTATCAGGGAGCCGGAACTTGGCGTGGTATGCAGGATTGCGGACGGGCTTGGCATCTGCGTCCATGAGCTTCGTGCCGATGAGGAACAGTATGCCATATCCGTACAGAAGGATACCCTTGCAAAGCTGATCGTGGTCAGTGAGATAAACGGTGTGGAGCTGGAGGAACTGATACATACCATTCTGGAAAAAGGCATTGAGGAACATGGTTTCTATGAGTAATGCTGGAGAGTAACAGGAAACAGGCTGCAAGATACGGTTTTTGTATTTTGCAGCCATTTTTAATGGAGGATTGCCATGAGAAAATATGACGTAATTTCCGCACTCTCCGAAGAAACATCAAAGAGGGTGACGAGAAATGAAGAAAGCTGGAAAAAATATCTGAACACAGCATCAAGGCTCTACAAATACCCGTTCAAAGACCAGCTCCTTATCTATGCCCAAAGACCGGACGCCACAGCCTGCGCTTCCATAGAGATATGGAATGAAAAAATGCACTGTTGGGTAAACAAGGGCGCAAAGGGGATTGCACTTCTGGATGAAGAAGGGAGTCCCTACACCGGACTGCGGTACGTCTTTGACATATCGGACGTGCATAAGGCAAGGCGCATCGGGCGTTTTCCCCAGCTTTGGGAGATGCGGGAGGAACATCAGGAAGCGGTTCTGAACCGTCTGGAAGGGATTTATGGAGATACTAACAAGGAAGCGGGATTTGTGGACAGGATCAGGGAGATTGCTTCCCGGATTGCACAGGACTGTTATGGGGAGCTTGCTTCGGATATGGAATATCTGAAAGAGGGAAGTTTTCTGGAGGAACTGGACGAACTGAATATTGCTGTTCGTGTCCGGGAAACGCTGGCGGACAGCATCGCCTACACTGTCTTGAAGCGGTGCGGCATGGAAGATGCGGAGCTGGCAGAGGAAATCCAGTTCCCCTATATCCATGAGTTTAATACAATAGAAACCCTGTCACATATCGGTGACAGCATATCCGATTTATCCAAGCCTGTGCTGATGGAGATTGGCAAAGCAATCGGGGCATATGACAGGGAAATCGCCGGAAAGGAAGTAGCGAAAAATTTTGCCCAAAAAGGACTTGCAAATACCTCTGACACACGCTATAATGCTTTAAAGCGTGAAAGCGAAACAAAGGACGTACAACCCTACCACACAGACCAGAAATGCCGGGGAAAGGGGAAATAATGATGAATCTGACCTACGAGAAGAACGGGGATTACATGATACCGATGTTGAAGATGGACGAGCAGCCGGAGGGGACGCTCACGAAATACGGGCTGATGAGGAAGAATTACTTACAGGAACACAAGAAAGGGATTTACACCGGGCTTCTGCTGAAAGGGAAGCTGAAAGAGCATCTTCTGACCATTCAGGAGCAGGCGGAGCAGAGGATGGAACTGCTGACCGGGCAGATGATGAAGCAGGAGGGAGTGACGGAAAAACTCAAGGCAGAGAACCAGATGCTCTGGGTTCAGAAGATGAACAGCATCAGGCACTCGGCGGAGGAAATCGTGCTGAGGGAACTGGTATACAGCCTGTAAATGAGGAAGAAATAACTGAAAATAAGGAACTGACAGAGCCGGGTAATGGAGAAAGCGCATTATTCGGTTTTTCTTTGTCCGGGATAGAGAAGGGCATCTTGCAGTTTGATGAATTTATGGCGCATAAATGCCCGGAGATTGCCGGGGTAATGCTTTTTGAGCCGGATAAGGATAAACAGACGGAATATATCAAAAACAGTTACAGGCACAAGGAATTTACCGAGTTTTATGTAGGGGAGGAAAGAGCCGGGTACAGGGCGGACGAGAACGGTCTGACGGTCTGGAAGGGGAGCTATTTAAACCGGACAGCGGAAGCAACTGTATCATGGAAAGCTGTGAGGGACAGCATCGCCTTTTACATGGAAAAGGGCGAATATCTGAAAGAAGGGCAGATTCCGCAGTGGGAAGAACCGAAGGAAACGGAAGTTTACCAGCAGCTTAGTTTATTCCCAACGATAGAGGAACAGATCGGCACAATAGAAGCGGCGCAGGCAGGAGAGGAATATATCATGCCCGCCGCTTTTTCTCTGCCAAAGGAGCAGCTTGAAGCCATTTTACGCACAGGGGGCGGACGGGATAACAGCAGGAGCCGCATTTATGCCAAGTACCAGCAGGGCAAAACGCCGGAGGAAATGGCGGAGTTTCTGAAAAATGAGTACCGTACTACGGGGAAAGGCTTTGATTTCGGCAGCAATCCCATTTCCGTCTGGTTCAATGAATCCGGCATGAGCATCGGCTACGGGATGTCCGCAAAGGAAAACCCGGTTGCGGTGATGGGCTGGCAGGAAATAGAGGGCGTTGTCCGTTCTATGGTGGAGAATGGCTCTTACATGGGCGCAAATGAAGTGTTCCTTGTGGATGCGGTGGAACGCCAGAGGGTGTCAAATGACCTGTTCAATTTCTTTCGGGACGGTATCGGGGAAATCCCGGAGAGCATACCGATTAAGACTTACAACCACCCGGAGAGCATGACAAACCTCTGCGAGCTTTTATCCACGCAGGAGGGGCGTGATGTCGTTGCTGGGGAGCTTTCCCACGCAAAAGAGCAGATTGACGCCGGGGAAAAGCAGATAAGGTGGCGGTATGTAAAAAAGCCAGAGCATCTGCTTTCAGAGATTGCGGATTTAAGCACAGAGAAAACGGAATACCCGGTACAGGACAGCGTGGAGGTGCTGCATGAGGATTTTATCACGCAGGATGAGATAGATGAACGTCTGACGGGCGGCAGTAACTTTCAACATGGGCAGTTCCGCATTTATGAGTATTTTATGGAAGGGCATGATAAGAAAGAAAACATTGCCTTCCTTAAAAATGAATACGGGACGGGCGGCGGTTCTCCCGCCCTAGTCGGTTCAGACCGGAGCGATGAATGGCACGATTCCAAAGGAATTAAATTGGGGAAAGGCAGGATAGGCGATCCATACGCAAAGGTGCTTTTGAAATGGAACGTGGTGGAGAAGCGCATCAGGGAGCTTGTCAATGCGGATAAATACCTTACGCCGAAGGGGAAGGAAGCCTTCGCACAATACAAAAAAGAGCAGGCGGAGGAAGCCATGCGCCGGGAGCAGGAAAAGCTGGAGCATGGTATCCGGGTGGAGTGCAAAGATGCCATAGAAAAAGCGATTGCGGAGAAATTTGACGGTTATATACTTCCGAGGGATACCGCAGAAGGCGTTATCCGGCAGTACGGGAAGGAACGTGTAGAGATTGTCCTTGCCAATACAATCACGCACTTATCCCATGACGGGCGGTTTTCCCCCAACAATAAGGAATGGGCGAAAAGCCTTGTGCCTTCCGCTGACTGGCAGACAAGGGATTACATCGTCACGTCCCACCCGGCTGTTTTGGACGGTTTCACCAATCAGGCAAGGCGGTTTATAGAGCGTGACAGAGAACCGGAAAAAATGGCTGTACCGGAGCAGGAAGCGGAAATCTCCGGGGAAAATATTCAAAGTCCCGAACCGGAAAGTAAAGCCAGTGAAAGTGAAAAAGCACTGATTGAAAGGCTTGCGGAAATGTCCGCAGTCGTAAAAATCTGCGGTGCGTTGTCCATGAAGGATGTGGTCGGCTGGAACGAGGATACCGGGGCGGTTGCCATAGAGGACGCTGACAGGAGGTTAGAGGGCAGGGCAGTTTATGATACCCTGTTTCTGGAAGCCGCCGATTATGTACTGATGCAGTCATTAAGCGGCAATGCGGAAAAAGCGGTGGAGATGGATGCTCTGCTGAAGGAAGCACAGAGGTATGCGGCACGTTATGAGAATGAGCCAGAACAGCAGAGGGAAGGACACGCTGCGGAAGTATCTGAAGCAAAGCCAACAGAAGAACGCCGGGAGGAAAATCACCCGGATACAGAGCCGGAAAAACGGACAGAAGAACTGGAACAGGAAGAAACAGTACGCTTTACGGTTACGGGAACTTCGGATGCCTTTACAGAGCCTTATGCGGTATGGGACAGCAAAACGCAGGATTATTATGTAACAGGCGATGGCACAGTGCCGACATTTGCCACACCGGGGCAAGCGGATATTTTCTGCCATAAGCTCAATGAAAGTTTACAGACAGAGAATTTACAGGAAACAGGGCAGAAAGAAACAAAAGATTCTGCTGAAAAAGATGATTTCTCCGACATTGACACACAGGCTGTCCGGGAAGGTCTGGAAAAAGCCGGGATTGTGGACGGGCAGTTAGTAGATGAAACTGCCTTAGAAAATGATCCGTTTATCCGGCAGGTCATGGGCGATGTGGAAACGCTGACCGGGGGCAGTCCGCCAGAGCCGGGAAAAGTACCGCAAAAAGAGCCGGAGATTGATAAAACAGGCGCAGCCAATTACCATATCTCTTTCAATGAAGCGGAGAATACCGGGAAAGGGTTTGCGCCGAAAGAGAAGTTCCGGCAGAACGTGGAAGCCATACGAACCCTTGAAAGGATTGAAGGTGAACGCCGCACTGCCACACCGGAGGAACAGGAAGTCTTAGCAAAATATGTAGGTTGGGGCGGTCTTGCCGATGCCTTTGATTCTTCCAAAGCGAACTGGGCGAATGAGTATCAGGAACTAAAGAGCCTGCTATCCCCGGAAGAATACGCTTCCGCAAGGGAAAGCACGTTAAATGCCCACTACACAAGCCCGGTCATCATTCAGGCAATCTATGACGCAGTGGGGAAAATGGGATTTACCAGAGGGAATGTGTTAGATCCCGCCGCTGGCATTGGGAATTTCTATGGCTGTCTGCCGGAGGAAATGTCGGGGAGCAGGCTCTATGGGGCGGAGCTTGACGGGATTACCGGGCGCATCGCAAAGCAGCTCTATCCCCATGCGGACATTAAAATCACAGGATTTGAAAACACCAATTATCCCAATGACTTTTTTGACGTGGCGGTGGGAAATGTGCCTTTTGGACAGTATAAAGTGTCTGACAGGCAGTATGACAAGCACAATTTTTTGATACATGATTATTTTTTCGCAAAAACTTTGGATAAAGTACGTCCGGGCGGCATTGTTGCCTTTGTCACTTCAAAGGGGACTATGGATAAGAAAAACCCGGAGGTGCGGAAATACCTTGCACAGCGGGCGGAGCTATTGGGGGCAGTCCGGCTCCCGAACACAGCGTTTAAGGAAAATGCGGGTACGGAGGTCACTTCGGACATTTTATTTTTAAAGAAGCGTGACCGGGTGCTAGACATTGAACCGGACTGGGTGCATCTGACGGAAAAAGACGGTATCGTGATGAACCAGTATTTCGCAGACCACCCGGAAATGGTACTCGGCAGAATGGAGATGGTTTCCGGGGCGCATGGCATGGAAAGCGCCTGCCTGCCGGACACGTCCCTTCCCCTGTCGGCACAGCTTAAAAATGCGCTCTCTTATGTGGAGGGAAGCATCGAGCAGGCGGATTTCAATGAGATTGATGACGAGCTGGCAAGGGAGAACATACCCGCCGATCCGGAGGTGAAGAATTACAGCTACACCGTTGTGGACGATAAAGTGTATTACCGGGAAAACTCCATTATGAAGCCAGTGGACGTATCGGAGAAGGCGGAGCAGCGCATGAAGGGCATGGTGGCGATCCGGGACTGTACGCAGGAACTGATAAACTTTCAGTTGGACGAATACCCGGAGGATATGATTTTAAACAAGCAGGCGGAATTAAACCAGTTATACGATGATTTCTCCAAGAAATTCGGTCTGCTGAACTCCCAGACCAACCGGAGGGCGTTCAATCAGGATTCCAGCTACTGCCTGTTATGCTCCCTTGAAAATCTGGACGATGAGGGGAATTTCATCGGCAAGGCGGATATGTTCTCGAAACGTACCATTAAAAAGCAGGAAGTTGTGACGAGCGTGGACACAGCCAGTGAAGCACTGGCGGTATCACTTAGCGAGAAGGCGGGCGTGGACTTAGCCTATATGTCGGAACTTGCGGACAGGAGCGTGGAGGAAATCACAAAGGAGCTTGCCGGGGTAATCTTCCAGAACCCGGTCACAGAGGAATGGGAAACCGCAGACGAGTATTTAAGCGGGAACGTGCGGGAGAAGCTGTCAGTGGCGAGAACCTTTGCGGAAAACCACCCGGAATACGCCATTAACGTGTCCTCACTGGAAAGCGTACAGCCGAAGGAGCTGGACGCATCGGAGATCGAGGTGCGTGTGGGCGCAACATGGATTTCTCCCAAATATATTGAGGACTTCATGCGTGAAACCTTTGAAACGCCGGAGTACCTTTTTGACCGTAACACAATGGGCGTACTTTATTCCAATGTCACCGGGCAGTGGAACGTGAAGGGGAAAAACGCAGACCGGGGAAATGCCCTTGTCAACATGACTTACGGAACAGGGCGGGCAAACGCCTATAAGATTCTGGAGGATTCCTTAAATTTGCGTGATACCCGTATTTTTGACATTGTGACGGAGGACGGGAAGGAAAAAAGAGTCCTCAACAAAAAAGAAACCACGCTGGCAAGCCAGAAGCAGGAAGCAATCCGGGAAGCCTTTAAGGACTGGGTATTTCGTAATCCGGAGCGCAGGCAGGATTTATGTGCAAAATATAATGAGCTTTTCAATTCCACCAGACCGAGGGAATATGACGGTTCGCACTTAAAATTCCCCGGCATGACGCCGGACATTGTACTCAGACCACACCAGCTTAACGCTGTGGCGCATCAGTTATACGGGGACAACACGCTCCTTGCCCATTGCGTGGGTGCAGGAAAAACTTTTGAAATGATTGCGGCGGCAATGGAAAATAAAAGATTAGGATTGTGCCAAAAGAGCTTATTTGTTGTGCCGAACCACCTGACGGAGCAGTGGGCGAGTGACTTTTTGCGCCTGTATCCGGGTGCGAATATCTTAGCGGCAACCAAGAAGGATTTTGAACCCGCCAACCGGAAAAAGTTCTGTTCCAGAATCGCAACGGGAGATTACGATGCTGTGATTATCGGGCATAGTCAATTCGAGAAAATCCCGCTTTCCACCGAAAGGCAGATGGCGATGATTGAAAGGCAGATAGCAGAAATTGAAATGGCTATCGAATCCTTAAAAGCGGAGAATGGTGAGCGTTACTCCATTAAGCAGATGGAAAAGACGAAAAAATCGTTATCTGCAAGGTTGAGCCGCCTGAACGATTCCAGCCGGAAGGACAATGTTGTGACCTTTGAGCAGTTGGGCGTGGATCGGCTGTTTGTAGACGATGGGCGTGATATAATAGGGACAAATCAGAGGAAACCCAGTAAAATCAAGGGGTCGCAGATGATTTAGTCCTATTATTTTTTGCAACGAAATGGAGCAGACGGTATAGGGCAGGCCTGTTATATATCAAAATACCTCACATTGCATACGAAGTCAAAAGAATTGTTTTGATGCTGGTTTCGTATTGCCGAAAAGGAGTGGTAAACTGAATATTGTAATTTTTTAGGTAGGGCTAAATTGACTGATTGGAACATGGTGTTTCGCTGTCGGTTTAGCCCTTTTGCATTTTAGCCATAAATAAAGGAGAGGAAAGGTATGGTTTATTATAAGTGTCTGGAGCATTTTGACAAGTTTGGCGATGCAGAAGTGATTTATTGGGTGGATGTTTCGGGTGTGCCGGAAAGGCTTGTGGATGAGGCAAAGAGGATAGACGGGGCAGATTATTCCGATGGCTGCTTTGGCGTGTGCATACAGCATGACAGGGAGACAGGAGAATTTGCTGCCATAGAGGACAGTCCGGGGCAGAACATCTATTACGTTGACAACCTGGGGGAAAAACATTGGTTTGATTATAGCCTTTCGGAGCAGGAGCTGGAACAGATAGCCAGTAAAATCCGTATTTCCATGAAAGAGGATGGAAGGGAAAATTAGCAGGCATAATCAGGCTTTAAGCAAAATCTATGACCTGGACGATACCATCGACATCAGGAAATATGTAAGGATGATGGAGGAAAAAGAAAGAGACAACCGGGAAACGGAAAAAGAAAAATGCAGATAAGGAGCTGGTTACATGAAAAGGAGGACAGGAAAAATGGATAATAAAATAGAAGTAATTGGAATCGACCACGGCTGGTCGGGGATGAAAACGGTGCATGAGGTGTTTACATCCGGCTGCAAGGAAATCAGCACGGAGCCGGCATTTACAGAGAACCTGCTGGAGTTTGGAGGGAAATATTACAAGATTGGCAGCAGGCGTCTGGAGGTTAAGGACACAAAGGTAACGGATGAAAATTATTACATGCTCACACTGGCAGCGGTGGCAAAGGAGTTAAAAATCAGGGGGAAGAAAACAGCCCATGTCCTTCTGGCAGTAGGGCTTCCGCTGACAAGGTTCGGGGATGAAAAGAAAGATTTTGTTTCTTACCTGTCAAAGAGGAAGGAAGTTGTCTTTACTTTTGAGAAAGAGAAGTACCATATTTTCATTGAGAATGTATGTGTCTATCCCCAGTGTTATGCGGCGGTGATTGACCGGATTGACAGATTTCCGGAAAAGCAGCTGGTGGTGGATGTTGGCTCATGGACGGTGGATATTATGCCGCTTATTAACCATCTGCCGGATGAATCAGTGTGCGTGACACAGCCTCACGGGATTATTACCTGCATCCAGCAGATTAACAAGGAGTGCGTGAGGCAGTTAAACGCAGAGGTGGACGAGTATGATATTCAGAAAGTCATGGTAAATGGAGGGGGCGGACTTCCGGAGAAGTATCATGGGATTATCGTAAAGGAAATCCGTGATTACTGCAAACAGATTTACCATAACATCCGGGAGCTTGGCTATAACATGGACCTGACGCAGATTATCTTTGTGGGTGGCGGCGCCGGCGTGATGAAACGCTTCGGCGGTCTGGAACAGAAAAATATCCAGTACATTGAGGACGTGAAGGCAAACGCAAAGGGTTATGAAATGCTTGGCAATGCCTATCTGGCACAGGCACAGAAACGCAGGATTGGATAGGAGGGGGTTACGGTGGCAAGCGGTGATTTATTCCGGGGGTTCCCGGTGCGGTTCTCCATGAAAAAGACACAGCATGTAAAAATGCTGGAGAAATTTGAGGACAGGCGGCTCAACGGCGGGAAAGCAAAGAACCAGATTATTATGGACGCACTGGAAATGTACTATAATGCGCTGGAAAGCGGGAGTGGCGCCAGTGGGGATGAAGCAGTCACGGTACAGGTTCTGGAGCAGAGGCTGTTACAGTTTAGGCAGGAGTTCCGGGATGAAATGATGCAGGAGCTTCTCCGTATCTTCGCCACTGGCGGCATGGCATGGCGGCAGGCTGCGGCATCCGCCCCCATCGGGGAGCCGGAAAGAGAAGAATTGGAGGAAGAAGGGGTGGCAGACATCAGCGGGATGCCGGACATTATGGACAAGATTATGGGCTGGAGTGAGAACAGTTAGGAGGCGGTCATTATGGCAAAGCAGGGAATCATAGGTATCATTCATTTCATGGGATGGATGTTAAAAGGCATGGCATGGGTTTTGGTACACATTTTGAAACTGGCGCTGGCAGTGCTGGAACTTGCCCTGCTTTTTGCCGGGAATGTGTTGAAAATAATGCTGCTCATGTTCCATGCCGGGAAATGTTAGGGGGCGTTTATGAGAAGGAATGAAAGTTCTGCTTTTATCCGTGGCAGGATGGCAATCGAATAAGGGAAAGCCAGGTTTGCGGACGGGCTTTATGGGTTGAAAAGGCACGCTGGGATATGCGTGTCTTTTTCATGCACAAATGCCGGGGGATGCCCGGCGTCTGTGCCGGCAGGGAATATCCGCAGAAAACAGCTTACTATGTATGAATGGAGGATGTATATGATAAAAAAGAAGTTGAAGCGCATGACAGCGCTGGCGCTGGCTCTTGTCCTGATGATGGGGGCGGTACTTCCCACTGCCGCTTACGCCAATGCAACAGGGCAGGATATGGATGCGCTGGCAGACGATGCCACAGGCAGCCAGACAGAGACGGCGGACGGCAGCGGGAACGTCCTGGCAGGGGAGGGACAGGATCCGGTGCTTTACAATGAAACGGACAGGCCGGACTTGGAACTGGCGGAGATAGCAACGGCAGAGGACATTATCGTGGCAGCCAGCTATGGGTTTGACGTGGAGCAGTCCTTTGACGGGATTTCCTACGATGAAAAGGCTGTCAAAGTCAGCTATTATGCGGATAAAGGTTCTTTTGACGGGGATAAGCCGGGGGATTACGAAACTTATTACAAGGCAGAGCCGGCAAGCGGCAAAATACCTTATCTTATCCGTCGGACTATTTCCGTGCGTGAGCCGGAGGCGGCCGTGGAGGAAAGCCGGGAATCCGGGGAAGGGCAGCAGGAAACAAAAGAGGATGATAGTGGCGGGGAGGAAGAGCCTGGCCCCGGAGAGGGGGAGAGGCAGGTTTCCCCATCGGATGGGGAGAAGGAACAGGAAGAAAATCTTCCCGGAGAGGCTGGCGTACAGGATTTGTTGTCTGAGGGTGAGATGGAAGCCTTTGGCGCAGGCGATACCATGATGGTCCAGATGGCGTCTGCCCCGGTGTTAAGGGCAGCGGCAAAATCTTCGGACGGCATGAAAGTGGCGTGCAGCGGCTATGCGAAATACTGCGGACACAGCATGGGCATTAAATATATCTCGGAACCAGGGGCTTACCAGAACCATCTGGTCTACTGCCTGAACCTGAACAAGAATACCACAAGCGGGGATGTTTCAGCGTCTTCCGGCAAGAGCGGCATTAAGCCGGAGATTACGTTCTGCATGGTGAACGGGGCCAGGACACTGAACGGGACCTGCCATAACAGCAAGTATTCCGTGGGCTCTGCGTCAGCGGATTATTTCATTACCGGTGCGTCCATCCACGTGCTGAACGGGGAAGTAAGGCTGGATTACTACAATAACGGCAGCAGCGTCTACCAGAAAATAGCAGCCCTTGTGGCGGATGCGAAAAATTATGATAAGGACAAATACGACGAGGCAACCGGCGTGACAAAGTCCATCACTTATGCGATTTCCCCGAAAAAAACGGAGTGGCAGGACATGGGCGATGGGCTGTACCGTTCCAAAGAGAAGTTTGTCCGTACAAAAACAGGCAGCATTACAGGCGTGTCCTATAAAATCACGGGGCAGCCGGGCGGCCTGACGGTGGGCGAGTTAAAAGCGGACGCCAGTGAGATAGAGGATGATTCTGATTTGAAGAAGTATGACATCTGCGTGGCACAGACGGACGCCGACAAGCCTTCCTCCAACTTTTACCTTTACTGCAATAGGGCGGCAATGGAAAAGATTGTGGCGGCAGACAGCACCATCAAGCTGACAGCAACGGCAAAGTCAAAGGAGAAGGGCGGCAGGAAATGGACGCCTACGGTGGTGTCGCAGCAGAAGATTACCTTTCTGGAGGAGTTTGAGCCGGGAAGCGTGACTGCAAGCGTCAAGGTGACTTCCAAGTTTAAGGAGGGCAGGTTTGAGCTGCATAAAACCAATGTGTATAATGGCAGGCCGGTGCCGGGGGCAACGTATTATCTGTATGAGGATGCGGAGTGTACGGATTTGCTGTGCAAACTTGACAGGACGGATGATAACGGCCTTTCACACACAGGGAAGGAGACTCTGACACAAAGCACTTATTATCTGAAAGAAGTCAGGGCGGCTTCCGGGTATCAGAAGGATGAGACAGTTTACCCGGTGGGGCTGGAGTATTTTACCCTCTATGACAGTGACGGGAAAGTAACGCAGCAGGGAAAAAAGATGGAGGTTGTGGAATATCCTGACACGGTGGGCGTCATGGTAAAAAAGACAGACGCAGAATCCGGGAATTTCGTCAAAGGCGCCGGGTTTGCGGTGTTTACGGATGCCGGCTGCACACAGCGTGTTTCTGTTGAGGGGGACGGCAAAGCAGAAGTGCCGGTATTTTACTATGATGAAGATTTGGATGTTGCCGCCTCTGCAAAGTTTGTGAAGACGCAGGATAAATATTATGTGAAAGAGGTTGTTATCCCGGATGGCTACCGTGACGACGGCAAGGTGTGGGAAGTGGCGCCGGACTACGGGGAAATTTCCGATTTCAGTGCAGAGAACACGCCAATCCGCTGTGACGTGGCGGCAAAAAAGGAGGATAAGGAAACCGGGGCGGAGCCGCAGGGGGATGCGAAACTGTCTGGAGCCACCTATGGGCTGTATGCGGCGGAAACCATTGTTTACCCGGACGGCAGGGGGACCGTAACCTATGCGGGGGATGACAACATTACCAGCACGCAGGGGACAGATTTTGTGTCAACCGGCGTGCCGGCGGAAAAAGACGCCCTGGTTGCCACGGTTAAAACGGGGGAGCAGGCGGAGTTCAATTTTGGAAACCTGTATTTTGGCAATTATTATGTCAGGGAGATTGAGGCAAGCGAGGGGTATCTGCTGGATGAGACCATTTACCCTGTCAACTTCCATGAGGCGCAGGACGTCCACCACGACATTTCTCTCAATACAAAGGTGATTGAAACGGTAAAGAAACAGGCCTTTGAGATTATCAAGGTGTCAACCGACGGGGCAGGCACGGAAACGGATTATGTCAAGGGTGCGGAATTTACCATTAAATTACAGTCGGATATTGATAAGAACGGCTGGGAGAATGCCAAAACCCATGACGTGCTTGTGACGGATGAAAAAGGCTATGCACTCTCAAAAGAGCTTCCTTACGGGAAATATCTGGTAAAGGAAACAAAGGCGCCGAAGGATTTGTATAAGACCAAAGACTTCACAGTAACGGTTACGGAGGATTCCAGGGAGCCGCAGCAGTGGAGGGTGTTCAATGACGGGCCGTTCAAGGCATATATACGCATTGTGAAAAAAGATGCGGAAAACGGGAATATCGTGCTGTTGCCCGGTGTCACGTTTAAGATTAAAAATACCGATACGGGCGAGTATGTGGTGCAGAAGGTAGGGGATAAGAAAATCAGTGAATTTACCACGGATGAAACCGGAACCATCACCACGCCGTTGCAGTTGAAATACGGGAGTTATTCGGTGGAGGAAATTACAGCGCCGGAGGGCTATGTCATTACGGAGGAAAGTTACCCGCTTGAGGTTACTACGGATGGGATGCTGAAAGTTTCGGAGGATATAGACGGCGATCCGGTCATTGAGGTGGAGATTGAAAACAAGCCGGTCAAGGGCAGCATTTCCATTGAAAAGTCAGGCGAAGTCTTAACTTCCATCGTATATGATACGATTGTTGACCGTATCTTAAGCGGGATTACCGATGACAACAGGAGCGTGGATTTTGGTTATGAGGAACAGCCGCTTGCCGGGGCAGTGTTTAACCTTGTTGCAGCAGAGGATATTTATACCCCGGACCACCAGACGGATGAAGACGGGAAACGCACGCTGGAAGTAATCGGCGGAGTGCCGGCAAGCAAGGGGGCGGTTGTCGCAACGCTTACCACGGATGAAAAGGGGGAGGCTGCCCTTAATAACCTTCCGCTTGGGAAATATCAGGTGGTGGAAGTACAGCCGCCGTCCGGGTTTGCCATCTGTGAGGAACCGAAGAAAGAGGTGGAGTCCCCGGCGGGGTATCTGTTAGATGAAACGGTGTATGACGTGGATTTCTCCTATACAATGGAAATGGCTGTCACGCCAACCGTAGAAAAACAGTTGGAGATGAAGGACACGCCGATTATCGTTGAGGTGTCAAAAACGGATATTACCACAGGGAAAGAGCTGCCGGGGGCAGCGCTGGAAATCATTGATTCCGACGGGGAGGTATATGCCTCATGGAAAACGGATGGGAAACCGTACCGGCTGGAGGCAGTCCCGGCAGGGAAGTACACTTTGAGGGAAACGGCGGCACCGTATGGCTACCTGATTGCGAATGAGGTGGATTTTACCGTGGAGGAAACGGGGAAAATCCAGAAAGTTGCCATGACTGATGAAAGGGTAAAGGGAAAGATTGCACTTTACAAATCCTGCAGCAATACCGGTAAGCCTTTGCAGGGCGTCACGTTTGAACTCCGGGACAAGAAAGGAAAGAAACTGGAAACGCTGGTGACGGACAAGGCCGGCTATGCGGAAACAGGGCTTTTGGACATCTGCACCTACAACAAAGACGGCAGCTTTGGGGAGGATATACCGTATTATATCGTGGAAACAAAGGCGGCGGACGGCTATATCCTTGACAGCGCCCCGCATGAAGTGGTTTTGCAGTATGATGATAATGTAACGGAGACGGTGGTTTATACGCTGAAATTAAAGAATAAGCCGAACAGGCCAAGGCTGCCGCAGACTGGCGGGGACTACCACCCGTGGATGTATGTTGCCCTTGGCGGCGCGTGCATTGCCGGCGGTGTTTTGTATGGGAGAAAACGCAAAAGAATGAAGTTTCATTCTTAGAAAAAGAGCATAAGGAATTGTTAGTATGAAATTTGGGGGAGAGGCCGCATGGGTTTCTCTCCTGCTTTATTTGGCAGGAGGTTTTTAGGATGATGGACTTTGCAGCTTTTAAGGAGGCAGTGATACAGAATTTTATGGATTATGCACCGGTTTCTATCACAAACGGGGAATTGCGGGTTTTCCAGGTGGGGAAGGACAATGGGATGAAAGAGGCATTATCCGTAATTGTGGACAGTGAGGCCAGGGACACATGGCCGATGGTGTATCTGGACAAAATGTATGAAAATTACCAGATATGCGGCAATTTGCGCGGCGTGATGATTGCGGCCGGAAATTTTCTGGAACAGGGCTATCAGGGAATGGAACAAAGCTACCAGATGCTGGATGCGGATAACCTGCGGTTAAATGTGGAGATGGAAATCGTCAATACGCAGTTGAATGAAAAACTGCTTAAAGATGCCCCGCACAAGGAATTTCAGGATTTATCCGTGATTTACCGGTGGGCGGTTGCCAGCGATCCGGTGTTTACGGCCTCATCTGTGGTAACGGATGCGATACTGGAAAAAACAGGGGTCACAGAAGAAGAATTATACCAGTGTGCGGTGGAGAATACCAGAAGAAAAAATAAGGCAAAGATTGTATCCATTGAGGAAACGATGGAAGGCAGGCATGACATGATTGATTTTGGTCCGGGTGTAACAGACAAGGAGGCTTTCCTGAAAAAAATGATTGCGGATGCAAAGGCAAACCCGCAGACAACCATGTGGGTGCTGTCAAATGAGCAGGGACAGAGAGGGGCAGTCCAGATGGTTTATGAAGAGAACCTCAGAAAAATAGGGGAGATGATGAAAACGGACTTGTATATTATCCCTTCATCCAGACATGAGGTTATGGTTGTTTCCGACGGGTATATGCCATTGATGCAGCTGGAAGACATGCTTATGTATGGAAACCAGGACATGGGGGATAGAGGGGATTTCCTTTCAAACAATATATACCACTATGACAGGGCAAAAAGGAAAGTGCAGGCAGTAACGGATAACCCAGTTCTTGGGCGGGATATGGCTTCGCCTGCTCTTGAGGAAAACAGGGCAGGAAGATAGGGGGGCAGACATGGAAGAAAATCAGATAGGGGATATTTCAGAAAAAGAGCTTGCGGCACTGCTGGAATCCATGCCTGACGACATGGTGATAACGGTGTCATTCGGGGAGGCGGAAAATGATGGGGAAAGAGATTAAGAATGGCTTTGCACTGGAAGTCGTGTCTGTCCGTCTGATCCGGGATGCCCCCATCCTGTCGGAAACAAAAATCCAAACTTCCAAAGACGTAATCCGTCTGGTGGGGGAGCAGCTCTGCGGCATGGACCGGGAGGTGGTCTGCGTCATCAACCTAAAGGCGGACAACACGCCGATTAACTGCCAATTTGCCAGCGTGGGCGCCCTGGATTATTCGATGGCGCACCCGCGGGAGCTGTTAAAGGCCGGCATCCTTTCCAATGCGGCGGGGATGATCCTCTGCCATAACCATACATCCGGAAACCTCCTTCCATCAGAGACGGACGTAAAACTGACAGACCGGATGCAGCAGGTGTGCGGGCTTGTGGGGATTCCGCTGTTAGATCATGTGATTGTTGGCGGGGACAACAGCCGGTATTTCAGTTTCCATGAAAAGGGGCTGGTAAAAAATCCGCAGAGGGAATACCAGACTGATTACCGTAAGCTGGAATGGGACAGCAGGATGGAAGTGGCGGAGAGAGGGGGAAAGAGATGAGGTTTACAGCGGAGGAACTGGAGCTTGCCAAGCAGGTTGATTTGTGCAGGGTGGCAGAGCATCTGGGCTATACAGTAAAGAGGATCGGGCAGTACCATACGTTAAAAGAAATGGATTCCATCCGCATTTATAACCGGAGCCACTGGTGCCGGTTTTCAAGGCGGTATGACAAAGGGGAGAACGGCGGCAGCCAGATTGATTTCCTGCGGGTGTTTGCAGGGCTGGATGTGAAAGAGGCGGTGTTCTGGTTGCTGGATTTTGCAGGGTACCACAGGGAAAGGGAATCGTCCGCAGGTGGACTTGCCGCAGGGGGTAATTATTCCAAGCGGAGCAGCAATTTTCATAACCTTGCCCCGGCGGGGGAGAAAGAGGAACAGAAAAAGCCATTTGTTCTGCCGGAATTTGCCGGCAGCAATGCTTATCTGTACCGTTATCTGGAGCATGAGAGGGGGATTGCCCGCCCGGTCATTGACTTCTTTGTGCGGAAAGGGATTCTGTATGAGGCGAAGGATTACCACAACATTGTCTTTGTCGGAACGGACAGGGACGGCGTGCCGAAGTTTGCCAGTATGCGGGGCGTCTTTGACAGGGATGGAAAGGGATTTAAGTGTGACGTGGCAGGCAATGACAAGCGCTACGGTTTCCACCTTTATTATGGGAAAAGCAGAAAAGTGGTGGTGTTTGAGGCGGCAATCGACCTGATGAGTTATATTACCATGTTCCCAAAGGACAGGGCAAGCATGGTGGCGCTGGGAATGCTTGCGGACGCCCCTCTGGAAACTTTTCTTGCGGAACACCCGGAGATGGAGGAAATCCAGTTCTGTCTGGACAATGACGGGCCGGGGCGGAAAGCGGCGGCAGCCTTGCAGCAGAAGTACAGGGAACAGGGTTACCGGACGGAGGTTTTCCTGCCGCCGGAACCGTACAAGGACTTCAACCAGTGGAATGTGGAAATGAAAAAACCAAAAGAGCAGGAACAAAATCGTGAAACGGCCAGGGTGATATAGAAAAGATATAGTTTTGGTCTTTTCCGATATAGGAAAGATATAGGATTTGGGAAAATGATATAGGAATGATATAGTCTTTGGAAAGACAGATTTTTTCAGCGATATAGGAATGATATAGAAACTGGAAAAATGATATAGGAACGGTATAGGATAGCCGGGATTTGATATAGGAATGATATAGTTTTTCTTATGATAAGGCATATATCCTATTTTATCGGGGTTTCAGGGGACCGTTCCCCCTGACCAGAAAGCCGGGCCTGTGGGCGGCTTGCATTTTGTGACACAAAATGCGTATCTGGCGAAACCTTTGGGAGTGTAAGGGAGGCAGAGGTTTCGGGGCAGGAGAGGATTTGCAGCAGGCAGGAAAGACAGGTAAGGAAAGAGACATCTGCCGCCATAACAACGTGGGAAAATATTTTATTAAGGAAAGATTTGAACAGGAGGTGAAAAAGCATGGGAATGGACATGTTGGAAATAAATACGCCGGGTGAACTGGCGCTGTGGCTCCATCTGGTACAGTCGGAAGTCCGCATGGAACAGGACGGTGCGGGAATCATCCTTGACTATCTGGCAGAGCATGGCATGATGCTGGCGGTAAAGAACCAGGAACTGATGGTAATGGATGCAGGGGAGGAATCCCCGGAATACAAGCCGTATTCCATAGATGACGCCATCCACGACGTCTGTGAGTGGAATTTGGAACTGATTCAAGATATGGAGGACGGCATGAAAAACCCGGCAGACCAGAGGGAGTATAACCAGTGCAGCGAGGCGTATGGCATTCTGAAAAAACAGGAGGAAGTGCTGGACGGGCTATATATGCAGACAAAGTATGAGCAGATTGCAGAGGAGTGTGCATTGGAAGTGATTGCCGCCGCACTTGGAAGCATACCAGAGGATGTGCGGGAGAAACTGGAGGCATACCGGAACGGTACAGGCGGGCAGAAGGAAAGCCCCAAAGTGCAGGAAGAAAAGCGGCAGGAGGAACAGGAAAGGCAGGAAGTCCAGCAGCGTGAAACGGAAAGGGGGAGGTAGATGGCGAAAGAGGTTGTAAAGCATTTCCGCCTGACAGCCCATGATGCCGGGATTTTTTCAGGGAAAGCGAAGGAGGCCGGGATGAAAGAGGCCGATTATTTCCGGCTGCTGATTACGCAGGAGCCCAACGACTACCCGGAAGTGAGGCAGGGGTTGAAAGCCCTCATTAATGAAGTGAACCGGATTGGCGTCAACATCAATGAAATCGTCCACAACAACAATTCGGGGCTGTACCGGGAATCGGACAAAATCCGTCTGGTTGCCTATATGCGGAAACTGAATGAGGGGATGGAAAGGGTGGTGGCGGCTCTTGGCTATCACTAAAATCCTTACTATCGGCGACAGCGGCATGAAGTTTGCGGGGAAACATCTGGAGCAGGCGGTTTCCTATATCCTTGACCGAGAAAAGACGCAGGACGGCAGATTGGCAACGGGGATTAACTGCCAGATGGGGAAAGCCTTTGAACAGATGGCGGCGACAAAGCGGAAGTACGGAAAGACGGACAAGAGACAGGGCTACCACTTCATCATTTCTTTTGAGGCGGGGGAGGTAAGCCCGGACACGGCATTTGAGATTATACGGAAGTTTACGGAAGAATATCTGGGGCAGGAATATGAGGCTGTCCTTGCCGTCCATGATAACACCGCCCATGTCCACGGGCATATCATATTCAACAGCGTCAACTACTACAACGGCAGGAAGTACCGCTATGAAAAAGGGGACTGGGCAAAAAAGATACAGCCCGTCACAAACCGGCTCTGTGAGGAATACGGACTTTCTACTATTGAGATAGAGGAACACGGCAGGAAATGCAATGAGAGGTATAAGGACTGGAATGAGTTCCGGGATGGGAAATTCATCTGGCGGGAGATGATAAGGAGGGATGTGGACGCCTGCATCATGCAGGCGGAATCCTTTGAGGAATTTCTGGACCTAATGGCAGAAAAGGGCTATGACATCAAGCAGAACAAATATCTGGCGGTAAAGCCCCTTGGGATGCAGCGGTTCTGCCGGTGCAAATCTATGGGGGAGGATTACACGGAGGAAAGGATACGGGAGAGAATCCGGCGGGAGAATCTGGAAACCTATGCAAAAAGAAAGCATGGGGAAGATTCCCATGCCATAGGACCGGTAAAGGATGAATTTTTACGCAGGACAAAGCTTGTGGGGATACAGAAAACCTATTATGCGAAAATCTGCCGCCTGCGCCATCTGGAACGGCTGCCCTACAGCAAGGCATGGGAGTATAGGGAGGAAATCCGCAGGATGCAGGAAGTCCATGAGAAATACCTGTTCCTTGTTAAAAACGGAATCCACTCCCTCATGGAGCTTATCGCAGTAAGGGATAACCTGAAGGAAAAAGCGGCGGAATGCGGAAAGGAGAGGCGGGAGCTGTACCGAGAGAAAAAGCAGATGGAACCGCTGTTTTCCGTGGCAGATAAGATGATGGAATTAGCCCCGGCAGAAAAGAGCTGGCAGGCAGGGGATGAATTTTTTGAAAAGGAACACCTACGGTATCAGGCGCTGGAGGAACAGTTGCAGGGTGAGGGGTACTCGCTGGAAGAAACAGAAAACCTCCGCAAAAAGTATAAGGATAAGGGCAGCGGCATTTATGGGCGGCAGCGGGAAATTAAAAAAAGATTGAAAATGGCCGGAGAAATGATAGCAGAATTTACGGAAAGCCTGGAACGGGCAAAGGACAGGCAGGAGGAAAAAACAGGACAGGAAATGAGCAGGGACAGCCGGAGTCAGAAATGACGGATTGCAGGCTGTTATTTTATTGCAGAAAGCGAGGAAGGATATGGAAACAAAGAAACCGGAGAATGTGCAGGTTGCCTCCGTGATTGTGGAATTTAAGAACAACGGATGCAGGGATGACGTGCTGAGGGTTGCGAAAGAGGATTTGGAGCTTGGCTATCCCAAAGAGCTGGTTGCCCTGTATGCGGAATCAGGGTGGCAGATGGACCGCTGTAGGAAATTTTCTTCCATCATGCGGGCGGATAGTGATGGGGAACTGCTGCGGATGCTGGCAGAGGGCGGGTTCAACCCCTACCAGATGCAGTTGCTGGCAAACTACTATGAGAAAGGCGTGCCTGTGGCACAGTTAAGGGATGTGGGCGCAAGGAACCTGACCGCCTATGACATGGAACAGGCATTGAAGCTGGTGTATCAGGCAAACCGGGAGGCAGAGACAGAAAAAGCAGGGGAAAGCCTGGAGGATAACGGCCTACAGGAGAAAATCGTGTTTTTGGAAGAAGAACTCAGGCAGCGGGAAAAGGAGCTGGGGGAGCAGCAGGAAATCAACAATAAGCAGGCGTCAGAGGGCGCCGGGCTCCGTATAAAAATAGAAAGCATGGAAAATCAGATAAGGGAACTGGAACAGGAGAAGGCAGGCTGGCACAGTGAAAAGCGTTCCATTCTGGAAGAGCGGGACCGTTTCTACCGCCAGAACCAGACGCTTATGGAGGAAAAGAGCCAGCTTATTGCCGACCTTGAGGAAATCCAGAAAGAAAGAGACGGGGTGGAACAGAGATTAAAGGAAATGGAGAGCAGGGCTTTGGCAGAGGCGGACGGACCACGGGCAGCAGGCACAAAAGGGGCGGAAGTACAGCAGGCTGCAGAAGAACAGCAGACAGCAGGGAGACAGACAGCATCCGGCGGGCAGGGAATAAATGCCGGGGATTATGCCGGGAATGATTATCTTGCCGCCATCAGGGGCAGGAACGGGGAAAAGCACCTTATCCCGGTGGAGAGGACAGTGCGGAGAAAGCCGGACGGGCTGAAAGCCTTTGCGGAGAAACTGCTTGGCAGGGGCAGGCAGAGTTCCGGGCTGATAAAACAGCTTACCGGGAAAGGCTTAAACCCCGCACAGATGGAGCAGGTCAGGATGGCGGTACAGGCCGGGCTTACCGGGCAGGAAATAAACGACCTGATTGACAGCGGCTTTGGTGCGGAGGAGATGGCACAGGCGGTAGAGATCGTGCTTGCGGAAAAGGCATACCGGTAGCAGAAAACATTTTAATTTGATTGGAGAGAAACCATGTCAGAGATAGCAGACGCAGTACAGATTATCCGTGTCACTTATGATGGGATAGAGATAGCCATGAAGGTGGGCAGCGCCTCCATCCGTTCCATGCAGAAAGCGCTGGATTTGATTGTGGGTATGCTGGAACATGAGAAGGAGATGGGGAAGACAAATCTGAAAGGGCTTCTGGCAAAGGGCGGCGACATACAGGTGCTTTCCTTTGCGGATGAGGATTTGAAAAAGTTCCGGAAACTGGCGAAGAAATACGGGATTCTGTATTCGGAGATGCCAGATGCGGGCCGGGATGACGGCCTTACAGAAGTGATGTTCCATTCCGAGGCGGCGCCGAGGATGCGGATGATGTCACAGAAGTTACAGGACGGCAGGGTATTCAACATGGATGAATACTTAAAAAGCGGAAATGAGGAAAAATTGAACCAGCTGCTGCGGTATCTGGAGAATGAAAAAAACGGGAAGCCCCCACGGAAACTCCATGCGGATGAGACGGTCCGGGCGGATCATGCCATTGATGGGCTGATACAGAAAATCGGCCACTATGCGGTGGAGAAAAAGACCGTCAGCGTGGAGGCGGTACGGGCAGACCTGCAGGTGGGGGCAGACGAGGCGGAAAAGGCAATCGGGCAGCTTGCAAAAATCGGGGTGCTGGACCGGGCGGATGAGGCGGGCAATTACCGTGTCATCATGGAACGGGAGGCGTTTGACAGGCGTATCAGCAGGTATCAGGAACTGAGCAGCCGCATGAGGCAGATAGCAGCGTCAAAGAACACTTCGCTTATGGACATTACCATCACAAAAAAGCTGGTTGCACAGGAAAATGAGTGTGCCGTAAAGACAAGGGTGCCGGGCATGTACGGGCAGAGTGAGGGGTATCTGTGGATAAACAAGGCAGACATTATGGAAATCCACAACGGAAAAACGCTGCTTACCTATCTGGATAAGAATAAGGAATACAAGATTTATTCCGCAGACAACCGGGTAATCCGCACCATCAAGGGGGAGGAACTTTACAGCGGGCATTATGATAAGGTAGAGGCGGCAGTAAGGCAGCGGTATCAGGCGGCAAGGCAGCAGCCGGCAAAAACAGCGGAAAGAGTCAGAAGGCGCTAAATTGAAAAGTTATTCTAGCGGTGCCGGTAACGCACCTCAAGAATAACTACCATTTCAATTATAAAAAACGCAAAGACAGCGTTTTTTAGCAGACAAAAATTTTGGGGAAAGGAGAAGAAATGAATACAACAAAAAAGAAACCTAATATTATCCTGATTGTGCTGGGTGCCCTTGCCTCTGCTTTTTTGGGGTATCTTTTGGCGGGGGCATGGAGGACGGGGATAGAGTTTAATGAGTTTCTGGACCGGTTTTCCATTGTATGCTCTTACCCATTGCACGATTATTATAATGAATTTACCTTCCGCATGATTGGGTATGCCCTGCTGGTGTATGCAGTGGTTATTGTGATGTATTACACAAGCCAGAGGAATTTCATGCCGGGGAGGGAATACGGCACGTCCAAGCTGGCAGATATAAAGCAGGTCAATCGTTTTTTGGCGGATAAGGATGAGGGCAGGAACCGCATTTTGAGCCAGAATGTGCGCATGAGCCTTGACACAAGGCACACGAAACTCAACAACAACGTGCTTATCATCGGCGGTTCCGGGGCAGGCAAGACATTTTATGAGGTAAAGCCTAATTTAATGCAGTTAAACACTTCCTTTATTTTAACCGATCCGAAAGGGGAACTATTGCGTAGCGAGGGGGAAATGCTGAGGAATAACGGATACAACGTGAAAGTCATCAACCTTCTGGAAATGGCAAAGTCAGACTGCTACAATCCCTTTGCCTATATCCGGGAGGAAACGGATGTGGTAAAGCTGATTACCAACATCATGAGCAACACCACCCCCAAAGGTTCCAACCCGTCCGATCCGTTCTGGGAGAAGGCGGAGGGGCTGTTTCTGCAGGCGCTTTTCTATTATGTGTGGCTGGAGGAAAAGCCGTCAAAGAGGAATTTTGCCTCGGTTCTGAAACTGATGGAGGAGGCGGAAGTCACGGAAAAGGGCAAGCCGTCCATGCTGGACACAAGGATGAAGTTTCTGGAGGCGACAAGCCCTCTGAAAGAGAACCACCCGGCGGTCAAGCAGTACAATAAATGTATGCGTGGCGCAGGGGACACGGTGCGTTCCATTATTATCAGCGCAAACTCCCGTCTGGCAACACTGGAGAATAAACAGGTGCTGCGTATGCTGTCAAGGGATGAACTGAACCTTGCGGAGCTGGGGATTGGCGTCAACGGGGACGGTAAGACAAAAACGGCATTGTTCTGTGTGATACCGGATTCCGACAAGTCCTACAACTATATCATTGGGATGCTTTATACGCAGATATTTCAGGAACTGTACTATCAGGCGGATTTCAACTGCGGGGGCAGACTGCCGGTGCATGTTACCTTTATGCTGGACGAGTTCAGCAACGTGGCACTGCCGGATGATTACTGCTCGCTGTTATCCACCATGCGCAGCCGGGAGATTTCCTCGGTTATCATTATCCAGAACCTTGCACAGATAAAGGCATTATTTAAGGACACATGGGAAACGATTCCGGGGAATTGTGACAGTCTGGTTTACCTCGGTGGCAACGAACAGAGCACCCATGAGTACATCTCAAAGCTGCTTGGAAAAGCGACAATTGACAAGCGTTCTAGTGGCGAAACAAAGGGCCGTCAGGGAAGTTCTTCAAGGAATTATGACGTCCTCGGCAGGGAGATTATGACGCCGGACGAAGTTAGGAAGATGGATAATAAAAAATGCCTTATCTTTATTCGTGGGTTTGATCCGATATTGGACAGCAAATATAATCCGTTCAAGCACCCGGTGTTTGCACAGACCGCAGACGGGGAGGGGAAACCATATGTGCATGAGCCGGCAGCGGAGGGGGAGAGTGCGGAACCGGGCTTTACCATCCTGAATAAGAGATCCCTTGCTTATTATGAGGGGATGAAAGAGAAAGGGGAGCCGATTTATATTGATACAATTCCTTATGAGGACTTTATCCTGCTGGGACAGACAGATATGGAGAAACGCTTTACGGAGCTGGATGAGCAGGAACAACGGGAACGCATGAATGAAGACGCAGCACTGGAACTGGAATATGCCTTTGACATGGAAGAAACGCAGGGGGATTCTGATGGAACCGGAAAAATACAGACAGCAGAGAGGACAGAAGTGCAAAAAGCGTCTGTGACGGGAGGAACTGAGAAACCAGGGACCGTGGCGGATGACAGGGAAATGCTAATGGCAGGCAGAAAGGATAAAGCAGCCGATTCTATTTCTTATCGGTTATTCCATTGGAAATTCAGTGTGGAGCAGAAAGAGGAAATAAAGCGGGCAATGGCTGTCCGTGTGCCAAAGGAAGTCATACTGTCGTATTTCTATCCGGAAACTTCGGTGGTAAGGATGATGGAGATACGCAGGCGGTATGAATAAAAATAATTCCCGGTTGTGCGTTGGTGGATGTGCGTGTTACAATGGTTCCGATACCACTGGAAAGGAAATATGGAAACGGAGGCAGACATGGATTTTGATACAGATATTCTTGAATGGACAAGAGAGCCTGAGCAATACAGGATTGATAAAGATAAAATAGAAATAGTAACCATGCCCCGGACGGACCTGTGGCAAAGGACATATTATCATTTTAGAAATGATAATGCGCCTGTACTACAGTTGGAAACAGAAGAAAAGTATTTCTCCTTTATCGTGAAAACGGACTTTACAGAGAGCCATCACCGGTTTGACCAGTGTGGTGTTGTTATGTATCTTGATAGTGAAAACTGGTTGAAAGGTTCCGTGGAATATGAGAATGATGAATTTCAGCATCTTGGAAGTGTCGTAACAAATCATGGTTATTCTGATTGGGCAACAACGGCGATACCAGCAGATGTCAGGACGATGTGGTATAGATTCAGCCGCCGGGAAGATGATTATTGTATCGAATGTTCAACGGATGGACGCACCTATACACAAATGCGTGTCTGTCATATGTGGGAGGGGGCAGGGAAGATAAAATTCGGGATTTATGCCTGCAGCCCGGAACAATCAACATTCAAAGCGGTCTTTACCGATATGCAGGTTACGGAATGCATGTGGGAAGCACATGACGGGCAGGCTCCTGATATGGAGTGACACGCCCTGTCTGATTGCCGGATGAAAAATAAATTAGGAGGAAAAGGCAGTGAAGAAAATTCTTGTGGTACAGGGCGGCGGCAGGGCAAATGGGAATACGGCACAGCTTGTCAGCCATTTTGTAAAAGGGGCGGAGGATAGCGGACATTCCGTGGAAGTCATTTCACTGGTAAAGAATGAAGTCAAAGGGTGTCTTGGCTGCAATGCCTGCCGCTATGGGAAACCGTGCGTGCAGAAAGACGCATTTAACAGCATGGTTCCGAAGATAAAGGAGGCGGACTGTATTGTGTTTGCCTCGCCGCTGTATTTCTGGACGGTATCATCCCGGATAAAGGCTTTTATTGAGAGGTTTTACTGTATTGCAGAGGAAGATTCCAACCCGCCGTTTGGCAGGTATGAAAAATACCCGGTTAAGGACTGTGCGCTGCTTATGACTTCGGCAGACGATTTCTTCTGGACGTTTGAGCAGGCTGTTTCTTATTACCGGTTTGCAATGGTAAATTATATCGGGTTTACAGATAAGGGAATGCTGCTTGCCGGGGGATGCGGGGACACAAACGGTAAACCGCAGATAGATAAGACAAGTCATTTGCAATCAGCGTATGAATTTGGAAAAAATATTTATTCAGAGTGATGTTTTCATTTTTGGTATTATGCAAAACAATATTTTATAGAGGGGATTGTTGATGGGAAAAAATAATAAGGTGTGTCCAAACTGCGGAAGAAAAATGAAACAGCAGTTTATCGGTCTGCAACACTGTAAATGCGGGATAAGCTGGAAGAAAGGTTCAGGCTTTTTTGAGAGGGATTCCGATATGGTCTTTGCGTTGGAGAAAAATGCAAAAGGCAAACAGAAACCGATTATCCGGCATAAATAAAATAACGGAGCATGAAACATGACATCAGCCATTTGAGGTTGGTGTCTTTTTTTGTTTCCCTACAGGGAAGGGGGGCGGTTAAAGCATTAACGCACCGGGGAAAGCCCGGTTTCACTTGGAAGCGGGAATAATCATATTCCCGAAAAGATATAGGACAGCAGATGTGGATGGACTTGTTTCATCAGCGGAGATAAAAGCCGTGGATGGAAGAAGTCTGTCCACATTTTTATCTCTGATATTTTAAGGAAAAGGAGATTGCAAAGATGAGAAATAACACAGGTAAGAAGAAAGAAAACAGGATTGTCAGTTTTTGCAAAAAGGTTCTGGTTCCGTCTTTTGCGGGGGCGGTGTATGCCATGTCACAGATGGCAGCGACAGTCTTTGCAGCAGGGGATACCAGTGCCGTCACAAAGCCGCTTGACAACTTAAAGACGTTAGTGATTGCCGTAATCGGTGCGGTGGGCGTCATTATCCTTGCAAAGAACGTAATGGAGTTTGCACAGGCATACCAGCAGCAGGATTCCTCCACCATGAACTCGGCACTGAAAGGGATTGTGGCGGGTGCCATCATGGCGGGGATTTCCTCTGTGCTGACGTTTTTAGGATTTTAGGATAGCGGAAATGAGGTGACTTGGAATGGATATTTTTAAGCTGGGGGATAAAATCCTTGCCCTGCTGGAGGTGGTGTTCGGGTTCTGGAATAACCAGATTTCCCTTATCTTCGACCTGCTGGGGCAGTCCCCCAATGCATTTAAGGGAGGCGGGCCGTGGAACGTCATAGCAGGCATTGAACCCATATTTGTTGCGGTGGGTTCTTCCCTTGTGGTGCTTTTTTTCGTGATCGGGTTCTGTTCGGAGAGCATTGACATCCGGGAAGAAATGCGGTTTGAGGTAATCCTGCGGATTTTAATCCGGCTGGGGCTGGCGGAGTATATGGTGGCAAACAATGTCACGATTATGAAAGCCTTTTTTACTTCCATTGGGAATCTGGTGGGGCTGCTCAGTGCCGGGAAAACCACAGAACTGAAAATCGCAAAGGAACAGGCGGAGGTGATTGAAAATTTAGGGTTTGGGGAGAGCCTGATTATGCTGATACTGGCAGCATTGCTGTCACTGATTGTCATTATCTGTGGTTTTTTCCTGCTCTACACGGTATATTTCCGCTTTCTGAAACTGCTCATCATTGTGCCAATCGGCTCGATTGCCTACTCTACCATGAGTGGGAACCGGATGGTGGCACACACGGCGGCCACTTACAGCAAATATTTTTTGTCGGTGGCATTTGAGGCGGTTACGATGGCGCTGGCGATTATCGTCTGCAACGCATTTATCAATGCGGGGCTTCCGTCCTTTACGGGGGATTATTCGGACTGGGCAAAAACACTGATTTATCTGTGTGAAATGACGTTTACGATTGCACTGACCGTGGGGAGTGTCAAGGGAGCCCAGAGCCTTACCAGTAAGGCATTAGGGTTGTAAAGTGAGGGGATGAAATGAATAAACAGTTGGAAATGGAGAGCCGTTTTTCGGGGAAGGTTAAGCTGGAACTGGAAATCAATTCCTATATGGATAATAACAGGATGTATATCGGGCTGGTGGAGCCGGATGGGGAACACTTTGCGGATTTGACGGTCAATATCAGCGCGCCTTGCCCGGATTACTGCGGTTATGTTGATACGAACAAATGCCCGGAACTGGAGGCATTTATTGAAAAACACGGGCTTGGGGAGTTTACGGGGCTGATGGGCGGCAGCGGTTTCTGTTCTTACCCGTTGTACCTTTTTAACCCGGAAAAGCTGCGTGAGGCAGCCCCGGAGGATATGTCACTGTTTGAACGGACAGTGATGGGGATTACACCGGACAGGGTGCCGGAGGAAAGGAGGGCATTATGAATGAATTGAAAATAAGGCCGCTTACGGAGGAAGAAAGGAAATACACCTATGCCCAGAGCATGCAGCTTGACGGGCAGACGGGGAATATCGGGTATCTGCGGGAGGATTTTGGCAGCAGTGGGAAACAGTTTTTTTCCACATGGACGGACCGCTGGAAACGCTACAGGACAGATTCGTTCGGGGCAGAACTGGACGGGGTAATAAATGCCCTGCGTTCGCCGGAATATGGGCTTTTGGAAAGCCGGGCCGCCATGACGGACTATGTGCGGGAACACCCGGACAGCTTGTTTGGGACAGACAGGGGTGCGGTGTCCGGTTTCCGTGTGGATACTGGGGAACACGCTTACCTGATCCGCTGTAACCCGGTGCAGGGGGATTACAACTTTTACTGTTACTGCTATGTTTCGGAATATCTGGACAGGCATATGGCAAATGCCAGAAAGGGAATCCGTTTTATTGATCCGCACTATAAAGAACTGTTCCGTATTTCGGACGGCGGGAAGATTGTAATCACGGAGCCGGGCGGAAACAGGAGGGAGCAGGCCTGCCGGTTTGTGGAGGAATACCATACGGAGGTGGGAGGCCATCTCTACCATATTTGTGAGTTTGCCGAAGTCATGCAGCGGTGCGGCAATTCCTATGGGCCGGTGCAGGAGAAAGGCAGGGAACAGGAACAGCCGGAAAAGGCAAGGTAACAGGTAATATAAACATGGAGAAAGGGGGATTTTCATTGAATATCAAAAACATTGCAGCGGATGATTTACGCAGGATGGAAAATCAGGAGGGGCTTATCTTGCAAGGATGTGGGGGCGATCCGAAAGAGTGGGTGGACGGAATCAACCAGATGCTTACGGAGGAAGGGATTTTACTGGAGGGGACAGAGTTTACGGAGGTGGCCGTCTTTGAGCACGGTGGGCTGTCCTGCATTTTGTATCCCTTTGAGGATGTAAAATTAAACATGGGCAAACTTGCCATGTGGCGGTTGCAGACGCATGAAACCTTTGGCGGCACATGGCTGTCTGACTATGTGCCGAACCGTCTGGGTGGCTTTGGGAAAGAATCCGTAGAGAAACCGGACTGTGCCCTGATTGGGGAGGATGGCAACATCTTCAACCTGGCGGGGATTGCCGCTGGCACACTCAGGGAGCATGGAATGAAAGAACAGGCAGAGGAAATGAAAGGACGTATCTGTTCCTCACACAGCTATGGGGAGGCGCTCTGCATTATCGGGGAGTATGTCAATATCACATCCGGGGATGAAATGGAGTTTGCAGATATGGAAAGGGAGCAGGAAACCGGACGGCAGGAGCCGGAGAAGAACGGGAGGGGGAGATAGCAGTGGTGATCGAAATCAACAAAAACATTGACAACTACAAGGAGTCGGTGGTGCTGGGTCTGTCGGCAAGGCAGCTTGTGTATTCTGTCTTATCCGTTGTGGCAGGCGGCGGGATTGTGCTGCTTTTGTACCGGCATGTGGGGCTGACGGTCAGTACCTATATTGCTATCCCAGTAGTTGCACCCATCGCCATGACGGGGTTTTATTCCTATCATGGCATGACATTTTTGGAGATGATGAAATTAAAGATGCACTTTGCCTTTGCCAATCGCACTTACACCTATGTATCGACAGAGGGGGAGGATGCAGTCCGGCAGTTCCGGCAGAAGGAAATGCAGGGGAAGCAGAATAAGGCCGGCAGCGGCAAAAGCAGGGAAAAGAATGAGACAGACAATGACTTTGATAAAGCAGGCTTTGCAAAAGCCAGAAGAAAGATGTTCCGTATGCTTGCCATGACCGCCTTATTTATCCTTTTATGTGCTGGCTTTGCGGTCTGGTACAAGTACAGATAATGAAAAAAGAATAAGCAGCAGTCAGGGCATTTTCCGCTTTTTGGGATGCCTTTTTTGTATGCGGAAAATGGGAGGATATATGCAGGATTTAACACACATCAGCCTGTTTACGGGCATTGGCGGGCTTGACCTTGCGGCGGAGGCGGCAGGGTTCCGCACCGTTGCACAGTGCGAATGGGCTGATTTTCAGAATGATATTTTGGAGAAACACTGGAAGGATGTGCCAAGGTTCAAGGACATCCGGGATTTGAACAGGGAGGAATTTTATGCGAGAACAAACGAACGAAACGTCACACTTATCTCAGGGGGATTCCCCTGCCAGCCGTTTTCCTATGCCGGGAAGCGAAGGGGCTTTGAAGATGACCGTTACCTCTGGCCGGAAATGCTTAGAGTCATCAAAGAGCTCTCCCCCGCTTGGGTGCTTGGAGAAAATGTTGCTGGGTTCCTCAATATGGGGCTCGAACAGACGGTTTCTGATCTGGAAGGAGCAGGCTATGAAGTCCGGGCCTTCGTACTACCTGCTCTCGCCGTCGGCGCGTGGCATGAGAGGAAACGGGTATTCATTGCCGGACACCTTGCCGACGCCGGTGGCTTCCATTGGGAAGATGGATGTTTCCACTGCCCTCATTGGCAGGATGAAGAAAACGGGGACGTTGAAGAAACTCAACTCGACGGGGAAACTCTGGAACCCCAACCTGCAGATGCGGGTGTTCTGCACCCCGGAAGTGATGGAGAAGACGGGGGTAAGGTTCCGGGAGCCGGAGACAGAGCAGCAGGGGGAATTGTTTACGGAGGTTGTGGACCTGACTATGAAACAGCACAAAATCAACCCGGAGTGGGTGGAATGGCTGATGGGATTCCCTATCGGATGGACGGACACAGGCTGTGGGAAAAAGAGCCGGCAGGAGTGAGCCGCATTACGGAACCCTACCCGCTGTGGGGGAGCCGGATGTTTTCCCTTGGCAATGCAGTGGTGCCGCAGCAGGCATACCCGGTACTGAAATGTATTGCGGATATTGAGACAGGCAGGTGCCAGTCCTTCTGCCCGGAAAAGAGCCGGTAGGCAGGAAAGGAACCAGTAAACAAGGCAGGGAGCCGGCGGGGGTTTTTTGCCGGCTCCATTATATATGATGGAGGTGCAACATGGGATTATTTTCAGATGGGTTTAAGGAGTTGAAAAAGGCGGATGTACCACTTTACAGGACGCCCAAATCCATACAGGAAACGATTGAAATATTGTCGGTGGCGGAGAACGGGATTTTTGAGGTGGGCAGGGGCAGGAATGCGTCCATGAACAAATATTCCAAAAGCTACCGTTTTACGGACATTAACTACACGACGGCAAATGAGGAAGAACAGGAAAGCATTTTTGAGCGTTACTGCAAGTTCCTTAATTCGCTGGACTGCCAGTTCAAAATCACGGTCAACAACAAGAATAAGGATCTGGCGGACTTGCGGGAAATGGTGCTGCTGTCCTATCGGCAGGATGGGTTTGACCGGTTCCGCAGGATTTACAATGACATCATTGAGGATAAAATCCGTGAGGGCAGGCAGGGAATCGAACAGGAACGGTATCTGACGCTTACGGTGGAGAGGAAAAACTTTGAAGAGGCAAAGGCGCAGTTTGCCACGCTGGAGGCTGTGCTGCACAAAGGGCTTGGGGAGCTGGGAACGGAGATAGAGCCTCTTTCTGGCAATGAGAGGTTAAAGGCGCTGCATGACTTTTACCACCTCGGCAGGGAGGATGGCTTTGATTTTGACATCCGGCACGCAAAGAAAGTGGGTGCAGACTTCCGCAACGATTTGTGTAACGGGATGCTCAAATACTTCCCGGAGCATATCGAAGATGAGGGCAAGTTTGTGAGGGCGCTGTTCATCAAGAAGTACCCCAGCAGCCTTTCCGACAGGTTCTTAAACATCATTACTTCTTTACCCGTCCACTCGATTGTCAGCATTGACGTGGTGCCGGTGCCAAAGGACATGACGACAAAGGAATTACAGAAGAAATACCTCGGCATTGAGAGCGACATTATCAAGCAGCAGAGGGTACGCAACAAGAACAATGATTTTTCCTCGGAAATCTCCTATGCAAAGCGCATGGAGAAAAAGGACATTGAGGAAATCATGGACGATGTGCGGGAGAACGACCAGTGCCTGTTTTATACGGCAGTCAGCATAATCCTTGTGACGGAGAGTAAAGAGGAACTGGAGAGCGTGACGGAAACGGTGGAGAGCATTGGCAAGAGCCATTCCGTGACAATCGACACCCACTACCTGAAACAGCGGGAGGCCTTAAATACCGCACTCCCCATCGGGGTAAGGCAGGTGGAGACCATGCGTACCATGCTTACACAGTCCCTTGCGGCATTGCTGCCCTTTAACGTGCAGGAGTTGAATGATGCCGGGGGCAACTATTACGGCATCAACCAGATTAGCAGGAATATCAACGTGGGGGACCGCAAGAAACTGATAAATGGCAACGGGTTCATTTTCGGGGTGCCGGGTTCCGGCAAGTCGTTCTTTGCCAAGCAGGAAATGGGCAGCGTATTTTTGAATACTACGGATGATGTGATTGTGATAGACCCGATGAACGAATATTTTGACATTGCAAAAACCTATGACGGGGCAGTGGTAAATTTATCCGCATATACAAGGAACTTTGTCAACCCGCTGGAGGCGGACATGGCGCACACCAATGAGAAAGGGCTGCGGGAAGTGATTGCGGACAAGTCGGAATTTATGCTTTCCCTATGCGACCAGTTGTTAGGCAATGCCCTGAACCAGAAACACCACTCCATCATAGACCGTTGTGTGAGGGGGCTATACATGGCGGCATGGAAGCAGCAGAGGGTTCCGGTCATGTCGGATTTTTACCGGGTACTGAAAGCACAGCAGGAGATGGAGGCGCAGGAACTGGCGCTTTCCCTTGAGCTGTTTGTGGAGGGTTCGCTCAACATCTTCAACCACCATACCAACGTGGATGTGGACAGCCGTTTCACGGTGTACGGCATACAGGATTTGGGGAGCCAGCTTGCGCCGGTGGCCATGCTCGTGATGATGGAGGCAATTCAGCAGAGGATTCTTGACAATGCAAAACGTGGCAGGGCGACGTGGCTGTATATTGACGAGTGCCATGTGCTGCTTGGCAGCGAGTACAGTGCAAAGTATTTACAGCAGCTATGGAAAAAGGTAAGAAAGCAGGGCGGCCTCTGCACCGGCATCAGCCAGAACGTGTCGGACTTATTGCAGAATTATATTGCCACGACACTGCTATCTAACAGTGAATTTGTGGTGCTGTTAAAGCAGTCCAATGTGGACAGTGCAAAACTGGCGGAAACTATTGGCGTGTCGGATGCACAGCTGCGTTTTGTCAGCAATTCTTCCAGTGGTACGGGGCTGTTAAAGTGTGGGGGCGTTGTCATTCCTTTTGACAACAGGATAAGCAAGGACACGGATTTGTATCGTCTGTATAACACGAACCTCCATGAGAAGATAGCGGAGGGGGCATTGCAGGAAAAACAGGACAGCGGTTTTGGAAATGGGGCAGGAATGGCAGGTGGATTTATGCCGCAGCCAGAAGTACAGGAAACAGAGCCATCAGATGGTTTTATGCCGGGGATGACAGAAACGGAAATGAAATCAGAGGGAAACTTATTGCCGGGGTGGGCTGTGCCGGAAGTGGCAGCACAGCAGACAGAAAATTTCATGCCGGAGATGGAAGTGCCGGGATGGGATGTATCAGGAAGTGTTTTTGCAGAAAGCAGCAGACAGGCGGACGGCCTGGGATTGTTTTCGGAGGACGCAGCCCCTACAAAAATATATGAACCAAAGCACCATAAAAAGGAAAGTGGTTTTGCCTTTTCGGAAACGGATCAGTTAATTCAGGGATCGGGGCAGGCATCAGAACTGGCAGGGAATGACTGGATGATATATGGTTAAGACGAAAAGAATGGTTAAGCCTTTGAAAGGCAGTGGCAAGATCATTCTATATTTTTGCCTGATGTAAAGAAAATTTATGTTAGGCATGGGAAGAACGCTGGCGGAGAAATCCGCAGTAACAGCGTTCTTCTTGAATTTAAGGGTTATAGATAACGGCAGGGGAAAGGAGGTTCGGGAAAAATGAGAATCAGAAAAGCAGACGATAAGCCGATGGTAATCCACACGAAAAAAAAGCCCCGGCTGCACCTGCATATCGGGAAAAAAGCTGCGGTAAGGAAAAAAGCGGAAAACACTTCCGTTACCGTAAAAAGAAGAAAATCGCATCCGGGTATCCGGGATAAAATGGCAGAGTTCGGAAAATCGGTCAAGGTCCGTAACCAGAGCCTGAAAACAATGGCGGCAGCAGGGGCAAGAGCCGGAGCCGGGCATATAGAGGGCGGGGAGGAAATAAAGGAAAGCATTGAGCTGGCAGCGGCAGCCACAGCCCCGGCAATGGGTATTGCTTCCGGGGCGGGAAAACTGTACCGCAGGAAAAAGGCAGAAAATAAGCAAAAAGAAAGGCGGAGTAAAGCGGAGCTTAGGAAAAAGCAGGGGCGGAAAGATGCCGGGCAGGCTGAAAATTCTGACCGTTCCGGAAAAAATGCCGGTAATAAGAAAAGGGACCGGAATGGGAAGAAAAGGAACGGAAAAAAAGACAGTTCCAGTAAAAAGCGTGGAAAAGGTTCCGTGAATGGCATGGTTAAGGGGCGTATGATTGACACGTTTCTTGAAAACTTCCGTATAGAACGGGAAGGACAGAAAGATTTGATAACCTCTACAAAATCAGCGGCAAAGGCGTCTGCCCTTATGTTTGCGAAACAGGCGGCGGTGGCGCTTGCCCCATTTATTCTCATGGTGTTTTTTGTGATTGCCGTAGCGGGGATTATCGTGGCTGCCATACTGGCGGTGATTTACCATTCCCCTCTTGCCATCTTTTTCCCCCTGCCGGATACCGGGTATGACAATCCCCGGACAGTATTAAGCGAGTATTACCGGGATTTTAACAGCGGGATTACGGCATTGGAGGAACAGGGCTATACCGTCACTTACCAGAACAGCGAGGACGGCGTGCCGGTGTCGAATTTTAACGATACGCTGATGGTGTATATGGTAAAGTACGGCACCGGGCAGGCGGCCTATGTCATGGATGATGAGGGGAAGAAACACCTGAAGGAAGTCTTTGACGAAATGAATTATTATGATAAATCAAGCAGCAGGACAGAAATTCCGGCAGGAAAGTCGCTGGGTGAGGTTGTCACCACGGGCTACTGCAACTGTTCCCTCTGCTGTGGGAAATGGGCAGGCGGGCATACCGCCTCCGGCACTGTCCCCAGAGCGGACCATACGCTGGCGGTGGATGCCCACAGCCCAAAGGTGCCGATGGGCACAAAGATCGTGATGAACGGAAAGACGTACAAGGTGGAGGACACCGGGAATTTTGCCAGATACGGCACGGATTTTGACATTTATTTTGGCAGCCATGCGGCGGCACAGGCGTGGGGCAAACGGAAAGTGGAGGCGTTTCTGGCAGAGGGGAACGAAAACACCGTGGAAGTCACGGTGTCTGGGACGCTGGTACACAACCTGACCTACAAAGATTACCTGGAACTGGACAAACTGACAGAAGAACAGAAAGACTGGCTGGAGTCCATGATGGGGGATGAAATGCAGGACAGTTTTGTGGCAGGCACGGGAGGGCAGGCGGTAGCGGAACTTGCCATGACAAAGATTGGCTGCCGGTACAGCCAGGACAAGCGGTATCAGGAGGGATTTTATGATTGCAGCTCCTTAGTGCAGAGGTTATATAAGGAGGCGGGCATTACCCTCCCGGCAACAGCGTCCACGCAGGGGAGATACTGTTATGACAATGCCATGATAATCAATAAGAAACAGTTAAAGCCGGGGGATTTGATATTTTATTCCTATGAGGAAAACGGGGAGTTCCGTAATATCTCCCATGTGGCAATCTATGTGGGGGATGGGAAGATGGTCCATGCGGCAAACCCGGAGCGGGGCGTGGTGCTCGATCCGCTGCGGACAGACAGCGTTGTATTTTATGCCAGACCGTATTAGGCGGTCAGGCATTTTTGGAAAGGAGAGGACTATGAAAATACAGGATATGATTCTTGTCATACAAAATAAAAAGGGAAGTGAAACAAACATGCTGATGATTTTGGAAGAGTACAAAGAAGCCTATCTTTTTGTATCTTCTTTATCAAGGGAGGAATCGGCACAGGCATTAAAGGAACTGTTTGACACAAAGTTTTCGAAACCGGGGAACGGATGGGCGGAGAGGTACATTACAGCAAACAAAAGCTATTATGCGAAGTTTTGCAGCGGCAGTGATGAGCTGCAGTGCTTCCTCCATGGCATTTACAATGACGATAAGGAGTTCCGCTTTGACCGGGAGGAGAGCAGCCCGGAGTGTATGTGGGCGTTGGAGGAATACAACCTGGATGTCAACGGCGGGGCGAAGGGGAATATGTTCCACTATGAGCAGCGGGAGCATGAGTTTAAGCCGGGGGAAATCCTGCACAACTTCAATGGGACGGATTACAAAGTGATGGAGTGTTACAGCAAAAACAACCTCCTGATGATGAACATGGCAGCAGGGACTTTCCTTGTGGCGGTGGGAGTGGCATATTATGACCGCTATCCCCATGCCGGAAAATATACAAAGGACAATGCGGAGACGGGGATTGAATGGGGGCATGGGCATTATCTTTCGGGAAAGCTGTCTGACATTGACTTTGCCGCACTCAGGGCGGAATATTGCGAGCCATACCAGCAGAAAGGCGACTGCTTTTCTATTGAAATCCGTGAGGTTCTGTCAAGGGTGGAGAACATTGAGGCGGAAACATTGGGGGATGCCATAGACAAGGCGATGGAGATGTATAAAAAATCAGAGGTTGTCCTGGATGCGGAGGATTTCAGGGATGTTTCCTGCCTTCCGGCAAAAGCGGAAAGCAGATAGGGGGTGCCGTGTATGGGTGTAGAATATATGGCACGCCAGATTTATCAGGATGTGATTGCACGGGTAACACGGACGGAGGCGGACTGGAAAGCAGTCTGCCGTCTGGCAGGGCAGATATACCGGTATGAGTTTGACAACGTGCTGATGGTGTATGCACAGCGGCCGTCATCCACGCTGGTTGCCGATTACGACACATGGAAAAAGGTGCACCGCTATGTGAAGCGGGGCAGCAAAGGCGTTGCCATCTTCCCGTCGAGGGCGTTAAAGCAGGGGCTGCGGTATGTGTTTGACATCAGCGATACCGGAGGGAAGAATGTAAAGCTGACATGGGACCTGGAGGGGGAGAACCTGCCGGATTTACTGTCGGCACTCTGGAAACGGGGAGAGATACCGGAGCCGCCGGGGACAGACAGAAAAAGCCGGATGCAGCAGCTAAAAGCCTTTACAAAGCAGGAAGTGCGCGGTATTCTGAAAGAGGACTTCGGGAAACAGTATGCCGAAGCCGTCATGCTTGCAGGGCGTGAGATAACAGGCGGAGAGAATAAAACGCCGGAGCCTGCCGCACAGGAACTGGTATTTAACAGCATTTTCTATGCGGTGGGGACAAGATGCGGATTTGACCTGGGCAGCGGAGAAACGGATATGGGTGCAATCGTCCATGTAAAGGACGAGGGCAGCATTAGCGTACCTGGCGCTCTGGTAAGTGACGTATCCTGTACCGTTCTCCGGAATATGAACCGTGAAATTACAAGAATTGAAAAAGAGAGGATGGTGCGTTATGGAAACACTGGCAATCAGCTACCACGAAGGGGAGGACGGGATGCTGTACCCGGACATCAAAGCAGCGGAACAGACGGAAACGGGGACGTTAGGGAAGTTCGGAATCATGGCGAGGGAGTATCTGGAGGAAAATTACCCGCAGAGATACCGGAGCCTGGTAAGGTTCGGCAACCTTTACCCGAAACTGAAGGAAGTGGAGGAGGAGGCAAACCGAATGTTGGACAGCCTCATGGAGAAGTATCTGGAAAAACACAGGCCGGAGAACCCCAATTCCACGATGGAGATGTTCCGCATCCGAAAACAGGGGATGATGGAGGCAGAGGAAATCATCCGTCACGACCTGATAAACCAGTTTCATTAGAAACACAGGAAGAATTAAATAGAGAGCTGGATGACTTAAATTCATTCGGTACAAAGAGGGAAGCTGTTTTCAGACAGGCTTCTCTTTTTGATTACAAAGAAACGGGGATGGATGATGGGGAGGAAGAACCGTATCAGATGGCGGAGCCGGAAGATGTGCCTTTTGATGAGTTTGCCATTCCGGACGAGGCGGACCAGATGGGAATACCGGATGCCGTGCGGTTTGAGCAGGCACAGCGGGAAAAGGAATGGGAACCGCAGGAGAAGTGGCAGGAGGTAAATGGACAGACAGAAAAGGATGATGGAACGGCTTTCACTTCTGATTTAGCAGAGGGAAATAAAACAGAGGATATTACAGAGGCAGCAGTACAGCCCCATAATTATGTGATTGACCTCCGCCGTCAGGAGGCGGGCGGAGAAAAAACACGCTATAAATGGAACGTGGATGCCATAAAAACCTTAAAGCAGGTGGAGGCAGAGGGCAGGAACGCCACCCCGGAGGAACAGGAAATCCTTGCGAGGTATGCCGGGTGGGGCGGCACGTCACAGGCGTTTGATGAAAAAAGCGAGAGCTGGCAGAAAGAGTATGCGGAATTAAAGACACTCCTTACCCCGGAGGAATACCGGGAGGCGAGGGCAACGGTCACGACGGCATTTTATACGCCGCCTGCGGTTGCCGCTGCCGTGGGGGAGGCGCTGGTGCAGTTTGGATTTCAGGGCGGGAACGTGCTGGAGCCGTCGATGGGGACGGGGCATTTCTTTGGGACCATGCCGGGGCAGCTGCGGGGCAGCCGGCTTTTCGGCGTGGAAAAAGACAGTATCAGCGGCAGGATTGCAAAACTTTTATACCCGCAGGCAGAGGTACAGGTAAAGGGGTTTGAGGAAACGGACTTCCCGGACAACTTCTTTGACGTGGCTGTGGGCAACGTGCCATTTGGGGATTTTAAGGTTTATGACAGGAAGTACAATGCAGAGAATTTCAAAATCCACGACTACTTTGTGGCAAAGTCCATCGACAAGGTAAGGCCGGGCGGCATTGTTGCCGTGATTACCACAAAAGGGACAATGGACAAGAAAAACAACAGTGTCCGGAAATATCTGGCGGAGCGTGCAGAGCTTGTCGGGGCGGTCAGGCTGCCAAACAGTGCGTTCAAGGCAGAGGCGGGGACGGAGGTCACCAGTGATATTTTATTCTTCCAGAAAAGGGAGCGGAAAATATCGGCAGAACCGGGGTGGATTCACCTCGGCATGACGGAGGACGGGGTAGCCGTTAATTCCTACTTCGTGGAGCACCCAGAAATGATGTTAGGGCATATGGAGTATGACACCGGCAGGTATGGCAGTGATTCCAACTATACGGTATGTGTCAATGACGAGGCGGATTTTAATTTGCAGGGGGCATTGCGGCAGGCTCTTGGCCGCCTTTCCGTGCAGATACCGGGTTATGAGGCTTTATCAGAGCCGGGGGAGGAACCGGAGGAAAGCATACCGGCAGACCTGGATGTGAAGAATTACACCTACACCTTTGTGGACGGGGTATTGTATTACCGGAAAGATTCCAGAATGTACCGGCAGGAGGTGGGGAATACCGTGCTTGACAGGATACGGGGGATGGATGAAATCCGCAGATGCACAAGGCGCCTGATAGACATCCAGTTAAACGGGTGCAGCGAGGGGGAACTGAAAGCGGGGCAGGAACAATTAAATACCATATATGATAAATACACAAAAAAATACGGTTATATCACTTCACAGGGTAATTCCAGGGCCTTCCGGGACGATGAGGATTACCCTCTTTTATGTTCGCTGGAGGTAGTGGACGGGGAACGGGGGACTGTCACGAAGGCGGATATGTTCACAAAGCAGACCATCCGGGCAAGGGAGACAGCGGAGCGGGTGGAGACGGCAGTGGAGGCGCTGAACCTTTCCATATGCGAGCATAACGGCGTCAACATCCCCTATATGCTGGAAGTCTATGAGCCGGACATCAGCGGAAAGCTGGAAGAGTTCAGGAGAGGGCAGGAAGAAAGCAGGCAAGGAGGGGATATTGGGGGACAGGGTGAGCCGGTGCAGACCCTTTCGGAAGAAACCGTGACCGGCTTGAAACGGGAAAGGCTGATTGAGGAGCTGCAGGGCGTTATCTTCCTGAACCCCCAGAAATGCCTGCCGCATGATGAAGACCGGGGCTGGGAGACGGCGGATGAATACCTGTCCGGGAATGTCAGGGACAAGCTGCGGGCAGCAAAGGCGGCAGCCGGGGAACGGCCGGAATTGTTTGCCGGCAACGTGGCAGCATTGGAACAGGTGCAGCCGAAGGACCTGGATGCGTCGGAGATTGCGGTCCGCATCGGGACGGCGTGGATTGAGCCTGAGGACTATGAGGCGTTCCTCTATGAACTGCTGAAGACACCAGCATGGGCAAGGACGGACCGCAGCAGGGATTACAGCAACGGGATACAGGTTCAGCTCAATAAATTCCAGATGGAATGGTTCATTGAGAATAAATCCAGCGACTGGAAGTCCGTATCGGCGACAAAAACCTATGGGACGTCAAGGATGGACGCCTACTCGATTTTTGAGAGCAGCCTGAACCTGCGCACCGTCACGGTCCGGGACCGCATTGAGGACGGGGGCGGGAAATACCATTATGAAACGAACCAGAAGGAGACCATGTTGGCAAGGGAAAAGCAGAACCAGATACAGGAGGCCTTCCGGCAGTGGATATACAAAGACCCGGAACGGAGGAATAAGTATGTAAGCTATTACAATGAGACCTTCAACAATGTCAGGTTGCGGGAGTATGACGGCAGCCACTTACAGTTCCCCGGCATGAACCCGGACATACAGCTGAGGCAGCACCAGAGGAATGCCATAGCAAGGATATTGATGGGCGGGAACACGCTTCTTGCCCACTGCGTGGGGGCGGGCAAGAGCTTTGAGATGATGGCGGCGTGCATGGAGCAGAAACGCCTTGGCCTTGCGAACAAAACGGTCATGGTGGTGCCAAAGCCCCTGATCGGGCAGACCGCCAGTGAGTTCCTGCGCCTCTACCCCTCCGCCAACATCCTTGTGGCGACGGGCAGGGATTTTGAGAAAAGGCGCAGGAAACAGTTTATTTCAAGGATAGCGACGGGGGACTATGACTGCATCATCATGTCACAGACGCAGTTTGAGAAAATCCCCATGTTAAAGGAGCGGCGGGAGATGCTGCTAAACCGGCAGATAGACGATATCACCTTTGCCATAGCGGAGATGAAGGAACGCAGCCAGGAGAGGTGGACCATCAAACAGATGGAAAGGCAGCGGAGCACGCTGGAGGAACAGCTGGAGAAGATGGCGGATGAGGAGCGGAAGGACGACCTGATTACCTTTGAGGAGCTGGGCATTGACTCCCTGATGTTGGACGAGGCCCACGCCTATAAGAACCGTGCGAAACGTTGTCGCACAAGGGAAGTCTGATAAACTGACCGAAAACGACCGGCAGAAATCACTTAGAAATAAGAATGAGCTGTCAGAACTTAAATCTCGAAATCAAGGGGGAAGTACCCTTGCCACACAGAATCAACGCCGTTGATGGCATATCAAAGCCGTAGGTGGTGTGCGGGATAATCCTTCACTATGCGAGGCGGCTGTATCCGCCCACGTATAAAGCGTGAAGAAGTCGTAACTTGATGTCCTAAGTCCTTGTGGATATGGAATATATAGTGCGGTCTTCCGAAGACTATGGCTACACGCAGAATAAGCTATGCAGCATCGTAAGAATGAACGGCATCCGAAAGGGTGAAAGATTAGGGAAGAATGTGCCGCTGGTTTTTCGGTACATTCCTGTATGGCTGGAATACCATGCAGAATACACGGCAACTATGATTCAAAGTGTATTTGTCCCTACGGTGTAAGGTAGCAGCCTAAGGTCTTCAAGCAGTTAAATCTGCAAAAGGATAGAGATTTAGGAACGTTTGAGAGCCTGTATTGGAGCTGTACAGGGTGATGAAGATACAGGCAGTCAGCAGCCCCATAGTAGTCTGAGACTGGAATAAGCCAGTCTCACGGGCTGAAATGCCCACGGCGAAGGGGACTAGTCAGACCAATTTACAAATTTCACAAAACAAAGAAGATAATAACTCCCTGAAATATGGGTGACGAACTGCGAGGTGATAGCCTTGTGCATTTGAACGTCAGATTTTCAACAGAAGCGGAAATGAAACAGACCTTAGATTTCCTCTATGAGAAATCAAAAGAGAGAATCGCTTTCACAGGTCTTGTAGAAGCTATGGTGAATGAAGTGACCATAGTGACCGCAATCCATAACATCAAGTCGAACAAAGGCAGTAAGACGGCTGGAGTTGACCAAGCGAAAATGGATAAATATCTGCAAATGCCAAGAGAAGAATTGATTGCACTGATAAGAGACAGTTTCAATAATTACAGACCAAAGCCCGCAAGACGGGTATATATCCCGAAAAAGAATGGAAAACAGCGCCCGCTGGGTATTCCAACAGTTTTGGACAGAATCATACAGGAGTGTGTGAGGATTGTCATAGAGCCGATTTGTGAAGCAAAATTTTATCCGCACAGTTACGGTTTCCGCCCATACAGGGCGAAGAAACACGCAATACGTGACATCATAAACGTGATAAATGCGGCGACACGTTCCCCAGACCAGCCAGTATGGGCGGTTGAGGGAGACATTAAGGGTTGTTTTGACAATATCGACCACAGAATCCTGCTAAAGAAAATATGGCGCATTGGAATCCATGACAAAAGGGTAATCAAGATGATACAGCAGATGTTGAAGGCTGGGTATATCGAAAGCGGACTGCTGAACGATACGAAACTCGGCACAATGCAGGGCGGGATTTTATCGCCGTTGCTGTCAAATGTGTATCTGAATGATTTTGACTGGTTTGTAGGGAGAATGTATATGGAACCGCACAGGCAATGTAAGCATAAGCGTAATGACACACGGCGGCTGAAATGGTCTGGCGTAACCCCGAAGTACAATTTCCGTTTTGCCGATGACTGGGTAATCCTCACGTCAACGGAGCAGGAGGCATACAGGCTGAAACGTATGCTCACAAAACATTTCAAGAATAGAATGAAGCTGGAACTGTCACAGGAAAAGACGTTTGTAACAGACCTTAGGACAGAGGGGATACATTTCCTCGGTTTTGTGGTCAAGGCGGAAAGAAAGCGGAAAACCCCAGACCCAAAGATATGGACGGAAAACCTGGTAGGGAAACCATTACCAGACATGGAACGGCTGAAAGAAAAGATTCAGAAGATAGCCGATGAAGTCCGTGTAATAGGGGAAATCACAGAAAGGAGCGTACAGGCGGCGCAGATACAGCGTGTCAATTCCATGATAGTAGGGCTGGCGCAATACCTGCAACCCTCGATTTGTTCCCATGCGTTCCATGCCATTGACAGGAGAATCAACAACACGGCATTGGCGGTATGGAAAAAGAGATTTCCAAAGCGCTACAATAAATACCAAGTCCCGATGGAAAAGCTTTGTAATCTCCCGCACAGGCATGAGGGGTATAAAAGCAAGACATTCGCTGTCCCGATTGAGGGGGAATGGTTTGGAATCACCTATGCTTTTATCACGCATAGTAAATATGAAGCCAGACCATTCGACCAGCGTATGACACCCTGCACGGAGGAGGGCAGGCGGATTTACAGTTACTACCGTAGCAAAAGCAAGCCGCTCCCATGCGACAGACCGTCCGTAAATACCGCAAGGGATATACAGCTATCGGTCTACGCAAAGACAGTATTTAATTTTGAATACTTCATGAATAGGGAATATGCGTATAACAGGGACAAAGGCAAATGTAAATGCTGTAAGAAGCCGCTGTTTTCAGATGAAAAGAAGTTTTGTTACCACGTCAAAAGGGAACTTCCGCTGGAGAAAGTGAATAAAGTGCAGAATCTCATATGGCTATGCAATGACTGTTACCGAATGGTCAACAATGGTCCGATACCGCCAGAGATAGACGAAAAGGTATTAAAGAAGATTCAGAAGTACAAAAATATGTGAAATTTGTAAGCACGATATGTACCGTGAGGGCATAGAGTGTTAAACCCCGATGGAGGGTAGTAAGTTGGTTTGATGGAACGCCGGGTGCGGTGAAAGCCGCATGCCCGGTGTGGAGCGGGGGAAAAGGCGGAGATAACTTCAAAGCCCTACCTATCGCTATTTTACCTCTATACAAAGATGCGGAACGTCGGCGGCATCGCCCAGACCGAAGCCCAGAAATCGAGCGATTTATTTATGAAATGCCGCTATCTGGACGAAATCACAGGCAACCGTGGCGTAGTTTTCGCAACAGGAACGCCCGAAGATACACCATAATCATACTTAAATACTGAAATGGATATCAATGCCATTTTCATCTGAAAGGTAAATAACATCAATCATTGTTACCGCAATATCGTGTTTTTCATCAACGGATAATTCATCCCAACGGCTCATAGGAGCTTCAAGCGGTTTTGTATTTATTTTCTTATGTTTCCTGCTTTTTGCCTGTAGTTTTTCTTCAAATGAAGTTTTTTCGCCATGTAAAGAGTTTATCCTCTCATTGATATAGCCAAAAAGTACGCCGTCAGCGTCAGCAAGTTTGTCCATAAGTTTCCTGATTTCATCATCAATACGCAAAATTTCAGCTTTAATATTTTCCGTTTCTGTATCAGGCTTTTCATTTTCTTTTTTGGCAATATTGAGAACTTCAAGCCGTTCTTTCATTGCTTCATAAACTGCCTGTTCCACATCATCAGGCTTCAATTTCAGCCTTGATTTTGTACAGCTATCCGCACGGTAATAGCCAGAATCAATGTAATACCGCCAGCATACAGTATGGCTTTTGTTCCAGCTTGCAATGATATTGAAAGCATATCCGCAGTATGCACATTTGACCAGCCCTACAAGCCATGAATTTTTTGCTTTCAGGTTGTTGCCAAACTTGCTGTTATGGGCTTTCTTGTCCTGTACCGCAAGCCATGTTTCGGAATCCACAAGCCCCTCATGGTAGCCAACTTTTATGTAATCTTTGCCATTTGTGCCTGTATGCCTGAACAAGCCATTTACGCCATTGTAAGCAGAAACATCATCCAGCAATTCATAACCTTTCCCTTGCAGATAGCGGTATATTTCTTTGTCTGCACGCACATATAAAGGGCTTTCTAAAATCCTTGAAAAGTGGCTTCTGTCCATGTTTGTACGCCCTGTTTTGGAACGCTTTGAAGGCTGTGTCACATCAATGTTGTGGTTCTTAAAATAGTTGATTATATCAGAAAGCGAAACATCATTTTTCTGGTATAGTTCATAAGCCGTTTTAACAACCTGTGCTTTTTCGGATGGGACAAGTACAGAACCAGTCTTGCCATTTACTGTCTGCCTTTCAGGAACATATCCATAATAGATTTTTCCACCTTGATAAAAACCTGTTGTCCTTGCTTTTGTGTTATAAGCATCCGCTACCCTTGCGGCAATCGTCTCCCTTTCAAAGTCAGCAAAAGACAGGATGTTGTTCCTTAGAAGCCGTCCCTCTTTGGTGGCTGTGTTGAAAGGTTCTGACAGGGAATAAACACTGATACCCAGCTTGTCCAGTTCATCTGTAATGTTGAGGTATTCCCTCATGTTACGGCTGAAACGGTCATACTTTTTTACAACGATGCGTGACAGGATGCCCTCTTTTGCATCTGCCATCATCTGCTGGAATGCTGGTCTGTGTGCAATGTCTTTTCCACTCCTTCCATCATCGCAGTAGATACTGTAGTTTTCGTCTTTGCCAACATATGCAATACATTCGGCTTTCTGTGCGTCTATGGAAAGTGAATTGTTATCTTTGTCTTTATCGCTTACCGAACGCCTTACATAAATTGCTGTAAATATTTTTGTATTATTTCTTTGTGTTGTGTTTTTCATAAAACCGACCTCCATAATTGGACAGCCGATTTATGCGTTACTTATATATTAAGTATACCATAAACCGGCTGTTTTTTCAATCATACAGAAAACTTATTTGCCGCTTTTTGTTTCAGGTTTTAGGATGTCATAGATTTTATTTATTTTAAGCTGTTTTATGTTTTCTGTGACTTTTTCAGGAAGATGTACGGTAACTTTTATGTTTCCTGATTTTGTTATGGTATTGGTTTTTTCTCCCATGAAATCCCCCTCTCCATCTGAAAAAATAATTAATGTGTATTTTCAGTTATAGAACTTCATGCCTTTGCAACTCTTTGCACGGCGTTTTAAATCGCTAAAATCCCTGTAATCCTCTGCTGGCATAGCGAAAGCCTTATCTATGCCAGCCTCTTTGTAATGGTAGGTTATAGTGTCTAACCGCCTAAGTAATGGGGCTGTTAGATACTGTGGGTCAGTGTCATGGTACACTTTTTCGGGTGGCATGGTACTTGTGATAATACAAGTGTTCCACAAAGTATAAGTATAGGAATATTCAAAATCCAGCCGACATTTATACCTGTCAAGCATATTCAAAAGATGAATATACTTTATATTCCCCATGAAATTTTTCATGAATACAATGGGTGGTATGCCTTTTAGTATATATCTGTCAAAGCTGTGGTCTTTAGAATCTGAACACAGGTAAACAAAATCCCTGCCATGCTTATTGCACCATTCTGTGTAAAGCTCTATTGCAGTATCAGGTTTACAGATGTGCCACTCGTTATGCATTTCTTTTAATAAGGGCATTTCTTTTAAATGCCAGTGGTAAAATTCCGACTTGATATTTCCTCTGTACCTTTTGTACCTTGGATTTATCTTTGCAATCTGGCTGGGGGTGAATCCTGCTTTGATTAACCTTGTTATTTCATGTAAATATTGCTGCCTGTTTGGGCTTTGCTGTAGTACTGGAATGCTGGTGTCTTTCATAATTAATGCTCTCCTTTCTTTCGGTATTTCATAATTTATCTATACATTTACTCGTTTTTGGTATTGGGACTGTTTCCATATAACCCTGCCCTTGTTGCTGCATAATGAACAAGAAGCAATGTTTTTCTATTCTGGAAAGCAAATAAAGCGGCATAAAATATTTTTATGTTACTTTGACAGCTCCCAAATCTTTTAAAATATCATTTACATCTGAGGAATCAATAGTACTATTATCTGGCTTAGGAAATACCCCTGCTGGATTCTTTGCTAAGGATTTTTCATATTCCTGGGCTTGACGAACCATATCATCAGCAGTAGTATAATCATATGCTGGCATAGAATACTCCCTATACTCTCCAACACTGTTTTTATAATGGTAAACAATTAAATTCAAACGGCGCATAAGTTGATAGAGTGAATCAATATTTTTTTGTGTATCATCCACCATAAAGGAATATACTTTTTCTGGCGGATAAATCGAACAGATAATAACAGAAGTCCACAAGGCATAGGTGTTCCGATACCTGCAATGTTGCTGGTTTCTGCTGTATACGTCTAAAATCGACAAGAGCTGGTTGTAAGGTATGCCACCTCTGAACTCATCCATGACAATAATCTTTGCTGGGTTGTCAATATAAAAGTCAAAACCGCCGCCAGACGAACCAGAATTAGAGTAATCATTACACATGTAGACTTCATCTGGCGAATACTTTTCACATAGACGTATGTAATTGTAAGTCTTACCTGTGCCACTGCGTCCCCAGTGATATTCGTTATGCATTTCTTTGATTAACGGCGTATCTTTGATTCGTTTTGATAAATAAGCTCCCTTTATCATGCGTTCGTATTTACGGTAGCGGAAGGATTCTTCAAAGATTTCTTCTGGAGAGTAGCCCTGTTCCAGAAAATCCTCTATTTCTTCTAAGTCATGTCTTTTACCCTGCTTGTCTTCAATCGCTTCCAAGTTTACAACACAGAGCACATGCTCGCCTTTTTCGGCATGTTTTCCTTCTTTTAGTAAATAGGAAACCAGTTCCTTTTTGCCACCCTCTTGTGGCTCTACATGGCTTTGGAAAAGAACATCCGATACTTTTCTAAGCGTAGTTGTATTGCCATAACACACAAAGTGCATATGGTAGCGCCCCTCGGCAGAAACACACACCGCTGCGGCAGCTTTCCTGCCCTTTCCGCTTTTTTCCCATAATTTAATAAAATAATCAGCTACAAATTCTGGGTTTTCATATTCTTCTTTTTTTAACCCTGCTTTTTCCATATTAGCAATATGGATAGTACAAACCCAGCTCCTATCCCTTATATCAGGAGAGAATGCCATTTAATCACACCCTTTCTGTTATTTTCACACTTTGATGTGTGACTAATAAAGCCAATAAAAATGCCGCCTGCCAGCGGAAATCACAGTTACAAAAGTGAACGGGTAACACTGAACCGTTCACTTTTTAAGCAAAGCGGCGGCTTGTGGCTTACGCCACCGCCTGCCACTTTGCAAAATTAAGCCATATAGTCAGCCCCTTTCTTTTGTAACAGCTTTTTTAGTTTTGCAGGCTCTTTTATAAATGGAATCTGAATCACTTCCAGTCCCTTCTCTGGCATTGAAATATAGCCGCAGCATTTGGGCAGATGGACGCTTTTGTCAATCTCACAATTTGGGAACAGCATAGCTGCAGATTCCGTTGAAATGGTTGAACCCATGTAAATTTTTATTCCAAACTGTTCACGGATGGCAGTATCAAGCACTTTCGCATTAAACTGCTGGCTAATGAAAATCAGATGGTAACCAAAACTCCGTCCCATAAATGCAATATGGCTGACTTTTGCCATAAGTTCTTTAAACCCTTTAGAATCCTTTGACATGGCATAGCTGGAAAACTCGTCAAAAAGCAGGTATTTTTCCAAATGTCCTTTAGATTTAATTGTAGCTAAAAAGGATTCGTAAAAATTATTTAATATTTTGTCACAGTCCGTATATTCCGCATAATCAGGCACAATGTTATCCCAGTCACCGCCAGCTTTAAAATCGCAGATAGAAATATCCGCTGCCGTATTAAGAAGCTGGCTTGCAACTGTCTGGCAGAGGACGGTCTTACCGCCCCCTGTAATTCCAGAAATAAGTAAATGTGGGACTGTATCTGTATCCCAGAAAAAAGGTGATTTTAAACCACCCAGCCACATTTGGGCAGAATATCCCAGCTTAATCTCCATTCCTTAACCCTCATCATCAATATCTTCCAGCTCCCTGTCCAAATCATCATCCGTTATAACGCCACAAACATTAGGGGAAGCGTCTGCTTTTTCGACCTTATACCTGTGCTGTAAATATGCTTCCTCCTCTGGGAACTCCGCAAAATACAGCTTGATGTTGATATCCCTGTTATAATGAATAAATGAGACAAAATTCTTCCATGGGAAATTGCGTGCTGCCATATACTGCCGAAACTGCTTTAACTCCAATGCAGCCATGTTCGCTATATCTTTTTCTGGATAGTCCTGATTTGCTGTGAACCGTATACTGATAAACCTTGCTGGATAATCTTTATCTTGGTCAACGTCTACAGAGCAGTCTACCTCAAAACCAGTTGCAACATAATTGGAAACTGTGTTTTTTAGCTTGATTTCAAAAGACTCCTCGAATAAATGATAAATTTTTGTTTTGTTGAAATAATGTAGTATAAACTTCCAAATGCCTTTAAGTAATCCTAAAAAGGATTTCCAGATGCCTTTAAGAATCTCAAGAAAATCATTCATTGCATAGACGGTTAATGCTTCCGTGGATGGCTCGTCCATATGCCGTAACTTTTCTATGCAAAGTGCGATGATAAGTACGCCTAAAATCACTAAAATTCCCTTTAATGTTTCCATAAAATTCTTCCTTTCTTTTATAGTGGAGAGGGAAGCCCCTCCCCACTAAATGTGTTGTTTAAGAAATGCTACTTTAAAATGTCAATTCTCTTAATTGGTTGAAATGTGCCTTTGGCGGTTGTGATTGCTTTGTCATAACATATGTCGATTTCCATTCCCACTTTTAGATGGGAGCAATCAAAATTTCCAACATACACGGTATCGGCTTTTTGCCCAACACAGCCCCTTCCCGCTTCTGCATTGCTGTAGTAATCATTAAAATTGTCAGAAACATGTAACGTTGAAACTTTTTTTCCTTCGCCATTGGTTGAATAGTGAATACCTATAATTTTCATAATTTACCTCCCCTTGCATAATTGTTAGGTTTTATCAAATTTGCGCGCTTTTGATGATATTATCATACATAAAAATGAAGATATTGTATGCAGATATACAGGGACATTGTGTCCCTGTATCAGGGATTTCATATTACAGGTCAATTGTTTGTATCATCTGGAAAGTTTTTAATAATGCTGCCTAAACAATCGATTAGTTCGGCTATGTCCTGCTGTTCCCTCTTATTATAGGAAGAAAGTTTGCGTGCCAGAGGTTCAGTTGCCTGTGAAGCTGTGTTGCTTCCGAAAAACAGGAAATCAGCGCTAACGTTAAGAACTTTTGCGGCAGAGTATACGAAAAATGCTGGCATATACTGCTCCCCATTTAGGATTCGGTTTAAGGAGCTTTTGGATATGCCGTAACCCTCAAAATGGAGTTTATCAAGAAATTTTTTTTGTGACCAATCTTTCTCATACAAAAGTTCTGCAATGTTGTATCCAATTTTTTTGTCAATTTTCCTTTGGATATCTTCCGCCTGGTTATCTTTCCTTGAATTGTTATTTACCTCATTCATTTTCTTTGCTTTCCGAGTATTGCAACGCGCGCTGTAAGAGGCTCATAATTTATTTGCATTGAAGCTCCCTTGCATGTTTATATAATACATGCTAAAATCATAAAGGTAGAAAATGTAACTCATTGTCATAAGGAGTAACTTGGTAGTAAAAAAAGTCATATTAGCGATTATTTTCATCAAAATACATGGTTTTGATGAAAATTTAGGAGGGTATATGGAAAATATGAGGATTAAAATTGAAATGCCAGAGTATTTGTATAAACGGATGGAAAGGATAGCAGGGAAAATAGGGCTTCCTACATCTTCTTTTATGTCTATGGTTATTGCTGATGTTTTTTTATGCAGGGACTTAAAAGCTGGGCGCAGGGAAAAGAGCAGGGCAGAAAATACAAAAACAGTCAATGTAACGTTAAAACGTGATTATTACGAGAATGTAATTAGGAAAGTAACAGATGAAGTAAAAGGATATTCATTATCTGACATGCTTTTAGACTGTATTGAAAATAAAATTGGACAGTTTGACATTATAGAAAAAACCAGAAACCGCAGGTATACCGAAAGCCAGAAAAAAGCAAGTGCATCTAAGCACATAGGGACAACACATGAACTTTCAGATGATGTAATAAAAAATAATGGGAAGGTTGTCCCACTGGAAGATTATATTGCCAGCGAAAGCAGTTATGCAGGTGTTACAAAAAGTGCCTTTAAAAAATATTATCTTGCAATGAAGATAAATGAACTGCTAAAAGAATATCCAGAACAGCAGTCCGTATATTGTGCGCCAGAAGATTTTGAGGAATAAAAAAGCACCATGTTCGGTGCTTTTTTCAGGATATGGCATCGCTATAAAATTCCTAATTGAAGAAATTATTATAGCCGTAACCCAATGTTTGCATGAAAACAGACAGCATACTTACAGGTGGTGTCCAGCCAGTATGCTGTCTGTTATTTAGGAAAGGAGTATACTGAAAAATTTTCTCTAAGAGTTGCAATTTACTATATTATAAACTGGAGATTATTAACAATATTAAACTTAATAGCCATTTATGAGAAAATCTTCTAATACAAATAGGGCTAACTGGCATATTACGATATAACAGCCAATTCTTTCAATTTATACTAATATTCTATTTGCTTATGAATAATATTATCATCAATACAAGCAGCCCCAATATTATCAAGACAATTTTAGCTGGCTCAGTTAATTTCATTTAAAACATTCCTCCTACCTGTGGTTACCGTAAAATTTTTGACTGCCACATTCTGTACAAAATTTCGCATCAGCAGCTACTTTTATTCCACATTTAGAACAATACTTTACATTTGATGTGTTCATCTCATTTAATGTTTGGTTTGTCTGCGCTGTATTTGCTGCTGTATTATCCCATGCATCCATTGAATGTTTTTCAACGCTGCTATAGCCAAGACCAGCAAATATTTTATGTAAGAAAAAGCTAATGATAAATACAATAATAGCTCCAATCACTCCTATTGCTGGTGAATCACCGCCTAATGCCCCTGCAAGAAAATATCCTCCTACCGCCCAAATAAGACTAAAAACAATTGCTACAACCCATGCAAAAAATTCTATCAGACCAACCAGCCATGGAAACAAAAAAGCTATTACCGCCCCTGTTATAAGAGCAGTAATGAATCCTGTGTCTAAAGCCAGCCACATTACTAATAAAGTCACAATAGCCAAAAGTTTCGATTCTACCTTAATCAGTTTATCACCAGCTCCCATATTTACAAAACCTTCTCTGGTGTCTCTTATAGTTTGATATGACATATATTTTTCCTCCATTTTTCTGTTTTTTTTAATTTTATTAGGATTCATTCAATTAATAAACCTGTTATTACTCCTTACATAATTTGATTTGGTTATTATTTGTAAGTTTTTATTAATAATATCTATGCCTTTGATAGCAAAGGGGCATTACCAGAATAAAATTAATAATCTTTATATTGGGTTGAATTACTGTACACGCATTAAGGAGATACTTTCCATATCGCTTTTACCGTTCTTGCCGTTAGTTCCTTTTTTATACATCTCCGTCTTTAAAAAGCTACATTTCCCTTCCCAAAATTTATTGCTATTTGTTTCTGTACTGTTGAATCCTCCTACTGCTATTACAATGTTTTTATAGGATTCTGGATATGTAATTTCTACTTTAGTGCTGCTTTTTTTCAGATATTTTGTTCCTTTTCCTTTTTTCAGTTTTCCATAGCTATTTTTCCATTTCCCATTCTTTACAGTGACATTATGGTTATTCTTTGTTTCAAGTGTCATTCCATCTTTATAATCAAAAATTGCAAACCATCCTGAATAATCTATTGCATATTTTTTCCCTTTCAAAAGTTTTCCTGTTTCTGTATTATAATAACCTTTGCAATTTTTCTGTATACTGTCCAGTTCATCCTTGCCTGGAACAGCTTCATAGGTAAAGCTAAGCTTTTTATAGCCCTTTTTTGAAGCGTCTGTTATTTTATAATTTTTCAATTTAACATTTACCATTCCCCAATCCCACCCATAATAGAATGAGGGAATGCCAACAGTCGTATTCCATTCTAAATTCCAGTTGTAATTTTTTGTAGAAATTTTGCCAGAAGCCCCTGCTGTCTGTTCTGGTGCTGCCATTACTCCCATTAGCAGAGCAACTACCATCAATGCTCCAATTACTTTTTTTAATACTTTCTTCATGTTTTCCTCCGTTCTGCTGGATTTTTACCAGCCATATAATTAGATTTTGCAATAATGATATTACAACAAAAAAACAGTCTTATGTATGCAATGTAAGAAATAACTGTTTTTTTGTAATAAATATTTTATCTCTATGACTACATGCAACATGGCTTGTCATTACCCATAATATCAATACACCTGTGTGTAAATGACAGTAATTATATATAAAATAATAAATTAAACTCTTATTTCTTATACATAATATTTCATGGCATATTATTCAAGCCTGTTAGTATTTTAGCACATATGGAAAAGAAATTCAACTATTAGTGAAAATAATATCAACCATAAGTTAAATAATTTTATATACATTTATATTAAAATAGGAGGATTTATATATGGTACATGGTATTGGAAAACGGCTTGCTGAATTACGCAAACAAAACAATTTATCCCAAACTGCTGTTGCTAAAAGGATGGGCGTATCTTCGGCTTTAGTTAGTGCTTATGAAAAAGAAGAAAGAAATCCAAGTATTGAAAAAATTATTCTTTTAGCAGACATTTACCATGTTACTACTGATTATATTTTAGGCAGGACACAATCAAAAGCAGCCAGTGTGTCATTGGATGTTTCCTGTTTATCACCAAAACAGATTTGTATTATTCAAGAACTTATAGAGAACATGAACATTATATGAAAAATATATAGTCTTTTACCATTCCTAGCACCGCCATTCGGCGTTGGTCTGCCCGAACTCCACAGACTACTTGTGCCTACAGCTCTGTATGAGCTGTTTAAAACGGCACAGACAAGGAGCATTATAGTCCCCTTTTCCAACGCTTCCCCAAGGGAAGCCCTTTTTTCTTCGGCGCAAGTTTCCTTTTCGGCTTTCCTGCCATGTGTTTTCTCTGCCTCTTGCTGTCGGTTTGCAAACGTACATTCTAACAGGATTATTTTTAATAACAAGTGCTGCCCTACGGCGTATCATTTCATTTGTCACTTGCTATTAAAAATAATCCTGTTTTTTTCAAATGTACGCAAACCCGACAAACAGCAAGGAACTAAGAAAACACATAGCAAAATGAAAGGAGAAAATCATGGGAAACATTGCACCTGCGAAAAATAAAAACGCACCCTCTAAAGCAGCTTCGGAATCTTGAAAACACATTTTTTATGCTTTGGCAGTATAGGCAGACAAAGAAAGGCGGTATCAATTATGAATACATATTTTAAGGATATTAATACACTGGAAGAATTAAGAAAGCAGTACAAAGAATTGTTAAAGGAATACCATCCTGATAATGGTGGGGATGTTGCTATTATGCAAGAAATCAATGCAGAGTATGACAAACTTTTTAAGGTACTGAAAGATAAGCATGATAATAATACAATGGATGGTGTAAAATCAGATTATGACGCTAATATGTATGATTGGGAAAATGACAAGGCATTGCGTGAAGTGTTAGAAAAGATAATCAATTTTGAAGGCATTGAAATACTAATATGTGGTCAATGGATATGGGTAGATGGTAATACATATGCCTATAAAAAAGAACTGAAAGAAATCGGGTTCAAATGGGCGTCACAAAAAAAGAAATGGTATTTCCATACTGAAATATTCCGAAAGAAAAGCCATAAAATATTATCTATGGAAGATATACAAAATTATTACGGCAGTACCACAGTAAAGGGTATGGATAAGAAACAGATAGCACAGGCATGAATGAAAGGGGTGTAACCGCTAAAGGTTGCACCCTCTGTTGCTGCAAATATTACGTATACAAGAATAAATATAGTCTTATGGCATTCCATGATGTGAAATTTTAGTAACGCAAAATCGGCTGTTTATTGTTGTTTGTTATTGTTATTATAGTGTGTTTATAGGAACGCCTATAAGTAACTCGATGGTCGAGATGTATTCCGTGCAGAGGTATTTGCAGTATGACACCCTCGCAAGGAACGGTTTGCAGCATTTTGACAGTTGGGCTTCCACGTTCGGCGAAACGGTCACGGCTCTGGAACTCGCCCCAGAGGGGACGAATTACCGAGCCAAAACGAGGTTTGCGAAGTTCTACAACCTGCCAGAACTGATGCAGATGTTCTGTGAGGTTGCGGACATCCAGACCGCCGATATGCTAAAGCTGCCCGTGCCAAAGGTCAATTACCATAACATCAAGACAAAGCCGAGCCAAATCCAGACGGAAATGGTGGCGGGGCTTGCGAAGCGGGCAGAGAAAATCCGTGCAAGGATGGTAAAACCACAATTCGATAATATGCTCAAAATCACGAATGATGGACGGAAACTGGCACTCGACCAAAGATTGATTGATCCAATGCTGCCAGACAATCCAAACAGTAAAGTTAATGCCTGTGTAGACAATGTGTACCGTATTTGGGAGGAAAGTGCCGGTACAAAAGCAGCCCAGCTTGTTTTTTGTGATTGTGAAGCGATACGTTGCTATACAAACTATAAATGGGGCTATGCCCTGTGAGGAGGTAAAAATAGCGGAGAAAACAGAGATTTTCTCTAACTGATATTCCGAAGAGTGGAATGAAGGGGTAACGCCCGGAAACGCTCACCTGATACTACGTTGGAGGCGAGGGAGTGCAATATCCCAAGCTGACACAGCACGTTGAAGTCGGCTGAGAACCGTCCAAACAGGCTGAATGCTGATGTGGAAAGCTGTCCAGAGGTGGATGGTGCGGTCTATAGGCCGGGGGTCTATAAAGCTCTCATGGCGAGAATGTGGCTGACTACCACTGACAAAACCCCGAATGA
>RAYE01000193.1 GCA_003612285.1 bacterium D16-51
GCGTGGCAGGAAGCCACGAAGGTTCCGGGTACTCCATTACCTACAATGACAGCGGCGGGCTGATGAATTATATTATCAACCAGAAAGTGGCACTGGCCAAAGTAAGGTTTACGCCAACTTATGCCTACCTGCCTTCCACGCATGTAAGCACAGGGCAGTGGGCACTGCTTGCCCCGGAAGTCAGCAATGTATCAGCTGTATATGCACTTGATTTTGTGGATGTGAAAGTAAACCAAAAAACAGGAAAGGTATATCCTAACAGGTCATTGGTATGGTGCTGGGATGACAGCAGCATAAGCTTTAAAATCCAGACAGGGCAAGGCTCTTACATGACCCACACAGGCAGCCGGTGTACCAAAACGGGGATGACTGCAGCTGCTCGGTAAATTTTGTGGATGCATGGTGCCAGCTGGGATAAAAAAGGAAGGGGATGCAAATGTCATTAAAAACAATACAGATAGCAGACAAGCCGACACTGGATGGCGCAAGGGACACTGCATCATCTAATAGGGATAAATTGGATGGAATAACTAACTTTTTAGAATCGGGGGGGGGTATTACGGGTAATCCAGACTATGGCCTGGAAGCATTAAAAGCAGGGATTGACGCTGCAAAACAGTCTGTCATCTCTGGCAAGGCAAAGGTTGCCAGTGCACTTGCGTCAAAGGGGGTTAATACTGCTGCAGACGCAGCATTTGACACAATGGTGGCTGACATAGGGAAAATAACCACCCTGTCCCAGGGCACGCAGGACGCTACAGCAGGGGCAGGGCAGATATTAAGCGGATATACAGCTTATGCCAAAGGCGGCAGAGTTACAGGCACCATACCATCACAGGGGGCACAGACAATCACGCCCGGCACATCCGCACAGGCGATAGCGGCAGGGAGATACCTGTCGGGCCAGCAGACCATTGCGGGGGATGCCAACTTAATCCCTGCTAACATTGCCAAGGGCAAGAGCATCTTTGGGGTTGCCGGGTCACTGGAGGCATCCATGG
>RAYE01000194.1 GCA_003612285.1 bacterium D16-51
GTTTCCATCCAGGAAGCAGCCGACAATGGGAAGTTCTAAATATACTTTGTGAATAAAGATGTCGGAAGGATTGGAAAGTACCGTAATCTAAAGGATTGCGGTACTTTTTTGCGCTGTTTGCCAGAAATGGAAAATCGTTTTGAGAAGCCATGAGAAGTGGAAAAAATCTCTCAGTAGGCAACTGGTAGGTAACAAGTAGGTAACATGGTGTAGGTAACAAAATTTCAGAGAAGAAAAGGCATAAGAAAAGCCGTATCCATGAGGGTTACGGCATTTTTTCCAGCTCGGTTCTGATCCATTCGATATCACGTTCGGTATAGATGCCCTCTGTTATGTCTGTGATGCGGTGGCCAATTAGCCGTTTTATCACATATTCATCAACTCCGGCCCTCTTGGCCATTGTTGTAAAGGTTTTCCGTGGGTCATGAGGACGGTGATCCTCACGGAGTTTTAAGGCATCCATAATTTTCGCAAAACGCCCAGCATATTTGTCATACGTTATTGTCATGCCACCTTTGACAGCTGACGAGTCATTGAAAAGGTACTCGCTTCCAAGTTCAATGGCCTGGTCATAGTTTTTCTGCACAAGATCTTTTATGCGGGGATGAATCGGAACCATCCGGTCTTTTCCTGCAGAAGTTTTCATTCCTCCTATTATGTATTGTTCATCAAGATTCACGTTTTCGATTTTTATTTTGGCGAGCTCCTGAGGACGCCATCCCATGTAGCATTGAATGAGAATCCAGTCTACAAAGCGAAAGGTTCCAACATTATCCCAAAGAGTTTGCATTTCTGCATCTGTGAATATAATATGCCCTCTGGTTGCAGCTTCTTTTTCTTTGATGATGTCATTAGAAAGGTCGAAGGTTCTTGCATAGTTTTTATCCACAAGTTCATATTCAAGAGCATAATCAAGCATAAGATTATTACTAAGGCGGTTAAATATCGAATGGATTTTACGCAGAATAAATTTCTATCTGCAAGGCGGAAGATTG
>RAYE01000195.1 GCA_003612285.1 bacterium D16-51
AAGCCCCCGGAACATGGTAGCATAGTTCACATTCGTTTTCGGGCAGCCGTCCCGGTTGAGGAAAAGGAAATTGCTGTACCCGTCAACGGTGATCTGCTTCGTTCCCTTGCGGTTCTCCAACACGCGCCCCAACGCTTCATACACTTTTTCACTCATTGGGATTTGTCTGATACCGCTCTGCGTTTTGGGCTTCTCTATGTAGTAGCCTGTTTCCGCGCTCCGTAAAAGCTGGTGGTCTACATTGATTACCCGGTTTTCAAAGTCAAGGTCGGTTTCAGTCAGCCCGCAGAGTTCGGAAATCCTAAGCCCCGTCCCCAGCAGTATGATAACCTCGTCACGGTATTTCTGATAGACGCTATCACTTTGCATAAAGGATAAAAGGCTTTCTTCCTGTTCTCCTGTGAGGGGTACTTTCGGCTCTGTGTCGTCCTTGATCACGGTGTTTAGCTGGAAGTCAAAGGGATTTTTCCTTATACAGTCGTCCTGTATCGCTGTGTAAAAAGCAGCTTTCAGAGAACGCTTGTCGTTGCTTATGGTCTTGTAGGATATTCCCTTTTCTTTCATGCGCAACGCCCATTCTTTCGCGTCGGACAGCTTCACACTGTCAATGGGGCAGGAACCAAGTTTATCTGCTTCTAACAGCTTCATCAGCCGTTCGCGCCCCTTTGTGGTGTTATGCCTTACATTCCCACGGTGGCGGTTCTGCTTCGCGTAAAGCTCGCAGACGGTCATTTTCTTTCCGATTGTGTCTATCCCGTCGTCAAGGTCTTTCTGTATCTCTTTTTCCTTTTCTCTAAGGGATATGTCGTCACGCTTCCCGGCTGGGGTCTTGTCCGTAGGCACTAACTTCCACGCATAGACAAATTGCACTTTACCAAAAGTATCGGTATATTTGTAAGCATATCTCCCGTCTTTTCTCTGGCTCTCTCCCGAACGCAAAATGCGGTTTTTATTATCACGTCTTTTCTCCGACATTGTTTTTGCTCCTTT
>RAYE01000196.1 GCA_003612285.1 bacterium D16-51
TTGATGTATTTCAATATATTTCAATAAATCCTTATGGCATAATGCTTTGCAGGGATATAGTAAACATATATTTCCATGTAAATCTATATATCTTCATACCAAATTGGTGTAGAAATGGTGTAGTAACTTAAAAAAGAGTTTGATACAAATTTCCCATAAAACAATTAAATATTTTGGACATATGCATAAGTCCATTATCAGTTATAGAAATATGATTGATAGTGGGCTTATTTTAGTGCCTAAAGTTACAAGGCTAACAAACTATCACCTACAGTCCAAAAGCCCGTCTATGGGCATCCTGGCGTGTCACAGGGGTATCTTGTGCAGAACCTGTTCCACATCTTAAAACTACGGTTTCATTGACAGCACAGCAAAAGGAAGGAGAAAAAACGATGGCAAAAAGAATAAACAGCATGAAGCAGTTGCAGAAAGCAGTCATGCCCGTTATGCAAGGCATGGCAGACGCAATGGCAGAACGTGTCTATGAGACATTGAATTATTTTCTGCAAGAGTATTACAAAAGTTACAATCCCACATCATACAGAAGGCAATATGACTTTCTCCGTTCAGCGGTAAAAGTAGAGCCAAAAGTAAAAGGTAACAAAGTAATTACATCCGTATACATTGATACTGATTACATGGACAATTACTACGATGCGACAGGTTATCAGGTAGCATCATGGGCAAATGAAGGTTTACACGGTGGCACAATAGAAGGGAATAACACACCTCATGTATGGGATGATACCATGAAAGAGACTGTAGATAATGGAGAGCTGTTAAAACTGGCAGTTGATTACCTCAAAAGCAGAGGCATCCCGGTGAGCCAGAAATAAAGCAGATTATAATATATGTAATGGTAAGCAAAAAAGAAAGGATGATGTATTATGGCAGTAAACAAAAAAGAATTTATTAACTGTATGGCTGAAAACGGGCAGAAGACAAAGAAATCCTGCAAGGAATACCTGGATCTTGT
>RAYE01000197.1 GCA_003612285.1 bacterium D16-51
AAAGCTAACTTATCCACCTATATATTTCTATATAGGGCGACCATTTTGTTAATCGAATTTTGTCCGTCAAGCACGGCATTTATTTTTTCCGCTTCACCATTAAGTTTGTAGGCAGCGTTCGTTGCAAGTACATAATTATTAGCTAGTTCAGCATTCATATCGCCTGCTGCTTGTGCCAGCAGTGACTGTTCTGCCATCCCAGTTCCTTTTTCTCCATAAAAGCCAGAACGTGCCATTTCCTGTACGCCAAGCAGGAAATCACTGGCAGTCCTGCCGTATTTGCTGGCAGAATCAAAAGCCGAGTCCCCTAACTCATTTAACTGTGCCTTTGTCATATTTGAGGTTTTACTGATTTCAGTTAAGATATCATCAAGATTTTTTATCGTCTGTAAACTCTTTTGATAATTTGAAATAGCTGTAGAAGCCAACCCGAAGGCTGATCCAACTTTTGTGACATTCCCGATTAATCCTTTAATTTTTTCACTTGTAGATTTGGTCTGATAGCCTGTTGCTGCACACTCGCTTTTGAAGAGCTGGAATTCCTGTGTTACATTTCTCAAGCTGTCACTATCATTAATTCCAGAGATTTTGTCACGCAAAGAATCTACTTGCTTTAGTAAACTTTCAGACTCCCTAATTTTAGAATGTTTCGATAAATAAGTGGTTAAATCATTTCCTAATTTTTGCTTTTTCAGATCAACATTTACAGAAATAGGTGTATTCTGTGCTGCCTTTTTCACATCTGCTAATACTTTTTGGACTTTCAGCTTTGTTTTTGAGCCGTCAACATTTATGTCAATATCCTTTAAATCTTTGAATGAAATGTTTTGCAGAGCCTTATCCACATCGTATTTTAAATTTTTAGTATCAATCTTTGCTTTGAGCTTTACCTGTGCAAGCTGTCCTTCAAGCTGCTTAACTGTCTGATTTATGCTAGCCTTACTTTTCCCTTTTAATAATGTAGCAG
>RAYE01000198.1 GCA_003612285.1 bacterium D16-51
TTCCAAGCTTTGTCCAAGGCCATATAAGATTTTTTCTTTTTACTTTATCTTTGTGTTAGCAATAATTTTTCTTTTTATACCAAACATAGAAATAAAATAAAAAATGCAGAAAGGGAAAAGAAAACCATGAATAATGAACCTACAGAACTAATAACCTTTGAAGAGCTTTGCAACATCCTTTCCGTTGGACGCAACACAGCATATAAATTACTAAAAGAGAATAAAATCAAAGCCTTCCGTATTGGGAGAACCTGGAAAATCCCAAAGATAGCTGTAGATGATTTCATTCTTACACAAAGCCATTTGAATTTACCACATTAACAACGGAGTATTTATTTAGATATACCAATTAAAATGTACAAATTATATCATCAAAAATACTTTCATGAAAACTATCAATTAGCTATTATTATATCTTAAATTCCCAGAAACAAACAAAACATCAAAATACCCTAGTAGTGAGCCAAAACTGTAAAATGGATTCTCCCCCTCCCCTATCCTGCAGATAAATTCTGACAAACCCTCTTTGAAACACTTCATCCCCTTTACCAGTTCAGAATAGCACTTATTTTTTGCAGATAAAATCATACATTAAATTACCAAACACAAATTTCCTTAACATAGCTATCCATACATATCCAAATACTCCTAATTTATACTTATTGAGCTACCAACATGTTCTTCTCTATTTCTCTAACCTCATCTTCCGTCAATTCAGTCACATCAATAATTATGTCTATATCCACACCTCCCCTAAGCAGCTTCTCGGCATTCTTTCTATTCCTTTCTTTCTCTTTCTGCCTATTCTCTTCTTCAACTTCATCCACAATCATCTGAAATACCTTTGTCATGGTCAGTTTCCTCCTTATAGATTTTGCATTTTCTTTACTAATAAACTTGTCAGTTATTACTAAAAGCCCCGAAAAAACAAGTTTTTGTTCTTGCTCATTTTCAATCTG
>RAYE01000199.1 GCA_003612285.1 bacterium D16-51
TGGAGGTACTTATTATGGCACATGCAACCATTTTAGATATAACACAGGAAGATTATAATTATTTGCAATCCTTATGCAGATGCCGGACACTGCAAGCCCGGATTGTCGGCCGCGCAAAAATGCTTATCTACAAGGCACAGGGCTGTTCCAATGCCGCCATTGCTGAGCGTTTGGATGTAAACATCAATACCGTCAGGCTCTGCATTAAAAAGTTTACAGAAGGCGGTGTGCAGGCTGCATTATATGATGCACAGCGTTCCGGGCGTCCGGCCGAAATCACAGACGATGCCACAGCCTGGGTCATTGATACTGCCTGCCAGCGTCCTGCGGATCCTGGCTGTGCGCAGGAACTGTGGACACTTGAAAGCCTGCGCCTCCACTTACAGAAAAACGCCGCGGCGGCAGGATTTGTCCAGCTGTCCTCCATTGCCAGGTCAACTGTGCAGCAGATACTAAAAAAAATCAGACATTAAGCCGTTTAAGATCAAGTATTACTGCGAAAAGCGTGATCCTGAGTTCGAATCAAAAATGCATGGCGTGCTCCTTGTTTATAAGCAGGTTGAAATGCAGTTTGATGAAAACGGCGAACTTATAGTTCCGGATGACTATAAGATTACAGTCACTGTTTCGTATGACGAAAAACCAGGGATTCAGGCAGCTGCCAACACATCGGAAGACCTGCGGCCAGCAGAGGGCAGTGGTGAAGTTTACCGGGATTATGAATATAAACGTCTTGGGACGCTTTCTTTGCTGGCAGGCATTGGCCTGCTTACAGGGGAAGCCATCCCATTGGCCAGTGACACGCATAAGAGTTCCGACTTTATCCGTTTTTTGAAAATACTGGACTTAAAATATCCGGCACAGGACACCATACGGGTCATTTTAGACAGCCATTCTGCCCATACATCAAAAGAAACAAAATCTTTTTTAGATTCCATGCC
>RAYE01000200.1 GCA_003612285.1 bacterium D16-51
CGGATACTTTCATACTCTGATAAAAATTGTTCCATTAATTTAGGGTCCCCATGCATTTTTCTGAAGCTGTTTTCATACCGCATTATGTAAAATGGCAGGAAAAGCAGCAGCTTTTTCTGGAATATTTCATCTTTTGTATACCTTTTTACTTTTATGACAGGCGTGGTATATACTATGCTTTCCTGCCCGCCTGCAGTCCCGTTCCCAAAATGCACCTTTACCTGCAGTTCATCAGGCGTATTCTTTGTATCACGCAGGTACAAAGTACATGACCTTGGAAATTCCATTTCATACATCCCGTCTTTCTGCACTGCGTTCTCTAATGCAATTGCAAAATCATATTCAATCATCCGGACTGCCATTACCGTGTCTGGATGGCTCTGGCATTCAATATGGTATAAATGGTTACGGATTAACAGGCAGGAATCCGTAATGACTTCCCCGCTTTTTGTCTGGTGCTCATTATGGATTGGCACAACTTCCTCATCTTCAGGGTAGTCTGTGCAAAATACCTCATTGATCAGTGGTATTGCCAGCTGCGGTATCCGTTCCACTATTGTCCTGAACACATCATCAAAAACTGTATTGCCCACCAGCACTTCTGTCTCTTTCCTTTTTCCCCTGTCCAATTTTAGCCCTCCACTGCTTTCTGTATAATCTATCTGCCAAAGAATCTTCTTACCAGACTGATCTATTCCAAACATTCCCTCCTTCTCTGGTATAAATGATATACATCTCCGATTTTGGCAGCCTTACCCTTTTACTTTTATATACATTCTATTACACAAAAGCTATGTCTTCTACTCCGATACAATTTGCTTTACCTTTTCTATGCTAATCCCTGCTTCCACAGCAATCATCTCTGGTGATTTGCCCTTCCCATATAATAGCAATACCTGTTTTGCAAGCTGTATCCCTTTTTCCATCCCTT
>RAYE01000201.1 GCA_003612285.1 bacterium D16-51
TTTTATGATGAGAAAGGAAAACGTGTGCGTACCAAGAAAGAAATCCTTGATGAAAACGGAAATATCCGTAAGAAATGCAGGGTTGTCAAAAAAGGGGAAGTTTATGAAAAAATGCTTTTTACCATCAAAGATAAGCGTTTCAAGCAGGAGGGGTTTCTTGAGGAAGTGAAACAGGATTTTACTGCATTTATCAATACTTTTGTTTTTGACGGGAAGAAAAAACTGGCGGTATTTGATAAGCACAGCCCCTATCTTGCCACAAAGAAGATAGGGAAAAATAACCCCAGAGAAGAACAGATAAAGATGGACAACTGGGCAAGGATGGAGTGGAACCGTACCGTTGACCGGGCATTAGTGGAGGGAATCAGCCGGGAGGAGGTTTTGCAGGTTAAGAGGGAAGAAATCACAGAGAAGGTGCAGGAATCGGTTCACAAGTGGGGAAACCGACCTTGGTTTTTCTTTTCGATTGTTACCCATGCAGTGGATGTTTTGTCTGCCCTGATTGGGAAGATACGGGAACAGTTCCGAAAGATTACTGCTTTCTTTGAAAAAGACGGAAAGGACACTGCATCTGTAGAAAGCATAAAAAATGTTCCACTGGTTGAACCTTTGGTCCAAGAAGCAGAGAAAACAATCATACAGGTAGATGTTGCAGCCACGTCACAAAAACCGGAGTTAAAGCCAGAATCAGAAAAACAAATAGCAGATGTATCACAGACAGTATCTATTTTAGGGGTAAAAGAAAAAACTCTTTTTGATTCTGCCGAAATGACAAAGGAATATGAAGCAAAAATAAGTACAAATCTTGAACCGCAGAATGACGCTATCCCGCCAAGACCGGAGTTTTCTATGGATATGGAGGAATATGATAAGATACAGAATATTTACAAGTGGCTGGTAAGACAGGAGAATGTTGTCCTTACCTGTGA
>RAYE01000202.1 GCA_003612285.1 bacterium D16-51
TTTTATGATGAGAAAGGAAAACGTGTGCGTACCAAGAAAGAAATCCTTGATGAAAACGGAAATATCCGTAAAAAGTGCAAGGTTATCAAAAAAGGGGAAATTTATGAGAAAATGCTTTTTACCATAAAGGATAAACGATTCAAGCAGGAGAGTTTTCTTGAGGAAGTGAAACAGAATTTTACTGCATTTATCAATACTTTTGTTTTTGACGAGAAGAAAAAACTGGCGGTATTTGATAAGCACAGCCCCTATCTTACCACAAAGAAGATAGGGAAAAATAACCCCAGAGAAGAACAGATAAAGACGGATAACTGGGCAAGGACGGAGTGGAACCGTACCGTTGACCGGACATTGGTGGAGGGAATCAGCCGGGAGGAGGTTTTGCAGGTTAAGAGGGAAGAAATCACAGAGAAGGTGCAGGAATCGGTTCACAAGTGGGGAAACCGACCTTGGTTTTTCTTTTCGATTGTTACCCATGCAGTAGATGTTTTGTCTGCCCTGATTGGGAAGATACGGGAACAGTTCTAGCGGATTGCTGCTTTCTTTGAAAATGACGGAAGGGACACTGCACCTGTAGAAAGCATAAAAAGTGTTCCACTGGTTGAACCTTTGGTCCAAGAAACAGAGAAAACAATCATGCAGGCAAATGTTGCAGCCACATCACAAAAAACGGAGCTAAAACTGGAATTAGAAGAACAAATAGCAGATGTATTACAAACAGTATCTATTTTAGGGGTAAAGGAAAAAACTGTTTTTGATTCTGCCGAAATGACAAAGGAATATGAATCAAAAATAAGTACAAATCTTGAACCACAGAATGACGCTATCCCGCCAAGACCCGAGTTTTCTATGGATATAGAGGAATATGATAAGATACAGAATATTTACAAGTGGCTGGTAAGACAGGAGAATGTTGTCCTTACCTGTGA
>RAYE01000020.1 GCA_003612285.1 bacterium D16-51
CCCAGCCTTTATTTTAGAATTTTCAGGGTTGTTTTACTATTTAATTATCAAGGTTGTGCGTTGACTTTTTTTGCGTCAGCGTGTTATATATTACCACATCTTTCCGCTCTTGTCAACAACTTTTTTTCATTTTTTTGAATTTCTTTTTTCTGTCGTCGTTTCCTTTTGTGCGACAGCGAAATTTATATTACCACACTGTCATCACTTTGTCAACAACTTTTTTCATTTTTTTGAAACTCTTTTCTGTCGTCATTTTTCTCTTTTGTGCGACAGCAGAACCTATACTATCATGCAAATTATTATTTGTCAATACTTTTTTGGAATTTTTTAGAAATATGGTAACAGTTCAGCCATAGCCAATATTATGGGCGAATCATGCTTGCATGAATAAGCACATAATATTAGCTATGAGCGGAACGCCATTTTATGAGCAAAGTTAGCTGCAAAGCAGCGAGAAAACGCCGCAGGCGTCTTTGCGAATGGCGTGGGCTGAACTGTTACGAAATATGGTTATCTATTGTTACTATTCATTATTATTCAATCAGCAGATGGATATTCAAAGCATAAAAGACGATACGGCTCTTCATCTTCTTCAATATCTGGGAACCGTCCTACGCTTTCATAAAAACGGTTATCAGCATTATCATCATTACACATGGAAACTTCGCCTATCAACACATCACCACTGCCAGTCAGCACATCAAAATCATGATACTGATGTGGCCACAAAGTAATACTCTCCCCTGGCATAAGTTCTACCGCTGCCCCAGCAGGAACATAGTAAGAACGCCCATCAGAATTCACCAGAACATCCGTATCGGCCAGTCCGCCTTCCCCATCATCATTGTATACATGAATCAACAATGTTCCCCCTCCACGGTTAATAATATCCTCTGACTTTTTCCAATGGAAATGCATTGGTGAATGCTGCCCTTCTTTTAGCATTAAAAGCTTTTCTGCATATACCTTTTTGTATTTAGGGTTATTCTGGTTACCATTGCGAAGCGTAATAAGCGCAAAACCCACTTTCTCCCAATCACCGCAGCCATAATCTGTAATATCCCATCCAAGCATATTATCACGTATCTCATCAAATTCATGCCCTTTATTTTTCCACTCCTCTGGAGGCCAATTACAAAAAGGCGGCAGACAGAACCCATTTTCCCCTGCCAATTTTTCCATCATACGGATTATCCTATTAATTTCACTACGTTTCATAATTTGCACCAAGCCTCAAGCGAAAATACCTGCATTTTCTTTTGAGGCGCAAACACTAAGGAACTGCCCTAAGGATGAAAAATATGTGTTTGCATAGTATCCTTTCCTCTTTTTTCTTTCATCCTATTCCCCATGCCGCGCACTTTGCGGCACAAATAGCAATGAAAAAATGCTGCTTTTGCATTTTTCCAAATACTTCCCTAATTATTTACAGGATGATGCACCTCATCCGTACTGGCAGTAATCGGCAGGAAAGTATATCCATTCTTTTTTCCATACTGAATCATCTTTTCCAATGCATTAATTGTTTTATCATTATTTGCAAAATCATGCATCAAAACGACATTACCACGTCCCTTCCGCAAGCTTGCACAAAAATTAGAATATGTCTCCCGTGAACTGCTGGCGCCGCCTGCATCACAGCTATCTACATTCCAGTCAAAATAATGATATCCCCAGCTATGCAGCTTTGCAGTCAGTTTCGTCATAATCCCTGGATTATATTTACTGACCATATTGGAACTTCCTCCTGGAAAACGGCTGACTATGCACCATACGCCATATTTTGCAAAAAACAAATCCCTCAATTTATCCAAGTTTTCATGATAAGATTTTTCCGACTGGTAAATTATATCATACTTATGCTGATATCCATGAAGCGCCAAAGTATGTCCTTCATCTATTACACGTTTCGTCAAATCAAAATCCTTCTGCGCTGGTTTCAATTCAAAAAAAGTCGCCTTCACATGGTTCTTTTTAAGAATATCCAATATCTTTGTTGTGCTATAACGGTTCGGGCCATCATCAAAAGTAAGGTAAATCACATTTTGAACCCGCTTTTTGACTTTGAGTCTGCAGCAATATCTTTTTCCATTTTTGCTTTTGCCTACTAATACAGCTTTCCCTTTCCTTTTTGCAATTACTTTTCCAGATTTAGAAACCTTTGCAACAGACGGATTGGCAGAACTCCATTTTATATGTATATTTTCCTTATTACACTGCAAATCCAGGTGCTCTCCTTTCATCATAGTGAAAACCGGATATACCATGCCAAATTTACTGACTTTTATATGATATCTTTTTGTAGTAGTTTCTCCTCCAAGCTCACTTTTTACTGTGATTTTTGCTTTTCCCGCCTTCAAGGCATGGATTGTCCCCTTTTTTGATACAGAAACTACTTTCTTTTTGCTGCTTTTGCAGAAAAGCACTTTCTCTCCAGGCACAGCCAAAGATACCTCTTCCCCAAGGTTTAATTTCATGTTCCTTTCCTGCTGCAGATAGTCAAATCCCCCGCTGCAGAGTAACGGGGCATACCCTAATTTCTGTCCGCCCCCAACAACTGCTGCTTCCGCCTGCCTCCCTGGGGCTGATGCAGTTATACCATCTAAAAATACAGCACACAATAATATAACTATTAAAAGAAACTTTTTGCATTTTCTCTGCCAGCAATTTCCATAGGTACTGCTCTTCCCTGCCTTGAAAAACAGCGCACCTTCTGTACTGGTGCGCTGCTGCTTTCTATCCTCTCTGTCTCTTGTAACATCTTTCATTTCATTTTCTCCATTAAGTATTTTAAATCTAACGGGATAGGACACAGTTTTATCCTTGAAAGCTTTTTGACGCAATCCTATCCGCTAACTGATTCATATCTGCATTTTCCTGACGTTTTCTTTCTTCCTCATGTGCAAGCATATTCTCTGTAACCGCATTTCTTTTCTGCTCTGCCGTCATGTTCATAAACCTCTTTTTATCTTCGCTGTTTAGCTTCTTTAAAAAATCCAGTTCTTCCGGCAAATTTTCCATATACTTCCTCCTTTTGCAAATACTGCCCTTTACTTTATAAACAATAGTATATGGATTATCATCTGAACTATTCAAAACTGTCAGTTACTATTCACGCTGATTTCTGCTAAAGGCTGAAACTGTCGTGCCTGTACATAAGATTTTAGTTCTGTTCTAGAGTTACACTGATTTATCAACCCTAAGCCCTTTCATATCTACATCCAGGACAATCTGATCCTGAATCAAGGTTTTGACATCAGTCTGCAAATTTAAAATTGCCTGCTGGCTGCCAGACACAGCCTGCATTGTTGCAGAAAATACGGTTGCCTGCAGCTCTTGATTTTCCCTTTCCTGTTCCGCTTCCTCTTTTTTCAGCTTTTCCCGGCGTATTTTTTCCTCCAAAGCCTCTTCCTGGGCTTCGAGCTGTTCTTCCTTCTCTTCCTGCCTATCCTCATCAACCTTATCCACGCCTTCCTGCATAAGGTCTCCAACCTGCTCCTTTAATGCATTCTTTATAATCGCCTCTGCATCCTTTTTCGCATCTACCATAGGATGTGTTTTCAAAAGCGCCTTCTGTGTCGCATGAATTGTAGCATTCTCTACCATAATATCCTGACGGCTGCTATTAATCATCCCCCTGTACTTTTCTTCTTCCTTATCGCATTCTAACATTTCCTTTTGATAATTCGTAAGCGGAGGCATCTCTTTCAGCCGTTCCTGTTCCTCTGGCGTCAGCTTTAATTCTTCGTTAAACGGGTCTTTTTTTGCAGCATTTTCTTTTTGCACCAGTTCCAAATCCTTTTGTTCCTGGCTATCGGGGGCAATTTCATAACGTTTCATAATTTCTCCCCGCCGTTCATCAAGCTCTTTTATTTTCTGCCCTGTCCCTAAAATGTTTTTCTCCAGTTCACCAATCAGGCTTTCACTCTCTTCCATTTCCCCATCAATCGCCAAATCAGACTCAAACTGATCCATCAAACGTTTTACTGCACTTTTCTGTGCCTGCGCAAACTTATCACTGACCATTTCCTGGCGGCTTACCAAATCCCCTACATAAATCGCATTCCCCTTTATCCTGTTATCTGATTTGCTCTGTCTCTCTTTACTGCCAGTACTTATCTGAAATAATATCTTATTATTTTCCTGTACATCCCTGTTTTCTCCAGTTAAAATCCCAATTCCATTCCCCATAATCTGCCTCTTTTCCGCAAAGGCACATGCAGGCCCGCCTACATATAAATTCTTCGGGCAAAAATGATAACCGCCTGCCTTTGCTAATTACACTGTAAGTTTATCCATATGTATATATCGGCAAAAACCAATGAATTTCTTAGGGTGTGTTTATAAATTGCTTTTTGCCAGGCGCGCATCAGCCCTTCCAGGTCATCGCGCATCTTACCGCCTGTTTCCATCCCTCTATCCGTTTCTGGCGTTCTGCTTCTGTTATTTGCGGTTCAAATTTCTGATTCATTGCTGCGTTTTGAAGTATTTCCTCCTTGTCTTTCCAAAACCCTACTGCAAGGCCGGCCAGGTACGCCGCCCCTGCCGCCGTACTTTCTACGCATTCCGGGCGCAGTACCGCAGTATCTATAATATCTGACTGAGTCTGCATTAAAAAGTCATTTGAACTTGCTCCCCCGTCTGCTTTCAGAGCAGAAAGCCGTATGCCAGAATCAGCTTCCATTGCCTGCAGTACATCATTTACCTGGTAAGCAATAGATTCCAATGTTGCCCGTATAATATGATATTTATTAACGCCACGCGTCAACCCAACAATTGTCCCTCTTGCATATTGATTCCAATATGGCGCACCCAGGCCGGTAAATGCCGGAACCACATAGCACCCATTCGTATCAGGTACTTTTTGGGCCATATATTCTGAATCCTCCGCTGAATCTATCAGCCGAATTTCATCCCGCAGCCATTGCACAGAAGCTCCTGCAATAAAAATAGAACCCTCCAGCGCATAAGCCACTTTCCCGCCAACTCCCCACGCAATCGTTGTAACAAGCCCATTTTTAGAAAATACAGGCTTCTCACCTGTATTCATTAAAAGAAAACAGCCTGTACCATATGTGTTTTTTGCCTCCCCTTTCTGAAAACACGCCTGCCCAAAAAGCGCCGCCTGCTGGTCGCCTGCCGCGCTTCCTACTGGAACAGGCCCACCCAGGAAAGAGGCGTCTGTCACCCCATAAACTTCACTGGATTGGCGCACTTCCGGCAGCATACATATAGGAATATTTAGTTCTTTTAGGATTTCTTCATCCCATTGCAGCGTATTGATATTATACATCATAGTACGGGAAGCATTCGAATAATCTGTTACATGGACGCGCCCCTTTGTCAGTTTCCAAATCAGCCAGGTATCAACTGTCCCAAAAAGAAGTTCCCCTTTTTCTGCACGCTCACGCACCCCTTCAACATTATCCAGAATCCATTTTAGCTTAGTAGCTGAAAAATAGGCGTCAATCACAAGCCCTGTCTTCTTCCTGAAAATATCTGTCAGTCCCCGTTCCTTTAAACTATCACAATATTCTGACGTACGGCGGCACTGCCAGACAATCGCGTTATAAACTGGCTCTCCTGTTTTCCGGTTCCACACAATTGTAGTTTCCCTCTGATTCGTAATGCCAACCGCTGCAATATCCTCCGCAGATAAACCAACCTTTGACATAGCCTCTACTGCCACGCCAAGCTGCGTAGACCAGATTTCATCAGCATTGTGCTCTACCCAGCCGGGATTCGGAAAAATCTGGGTAAATTCCTTTTGCGCAACCGATACGATTTTTCCCTTTTTATCGAATAAAATACAGCGGTTGCTTGTTGTCCCTGCATCCAGTGCCATAATATACTTTCCCATGAAAGTCCCCCATTCTTAATTTATACTGCACGTCATATTCCTGCTTTGGACAGATTGGTAAATTCTCTTGAATATAACAGTTCCCCATCAACAATTTTACTATTACAGTTCCTTATAATATTCCAGCAGCTTTTTTAAATCGGAAATATCTTCCAGGATCCTTTTCCCTGCGTCAGTATCCCTTACCATCACACGCATCTTTTCAGTTTCTACAAAATTGGAATCTGATTCAATATCCTTATTTTCCCGAAGTGCCTGATAAACACTTTCAAATGGTTGATGCGCTTTAATCCGAAGCCCATGCGAATTATAAATCAGCGTATACCCCGCAATCCCAGTTGTTTCATGCAGATTCCTGCAAAAACCCCCATCAATTACCAAAAGCTTTCCATCCGCCCTGATTGGCTGCTCTCCTTCAATCGTCTTAACAGGCGTATGCCCATTAATAATATGTGACATATCTGTATATAATCCAAATTCACGCAAAATCATATTGCATGTTTTTTCCTCCTGGTAATGCCTGTAATATGGGTTTGTTTCCTCCGTCCATGCCTCCCTGTCCTCAATAAATGTCCTCTCAAATGTTTTAATGTTCCTGCCGCAAAGCGGAGACTTCCTTCCCGACCAAAGATACCACATAAAATCCCTGGCATTTTTATCATGTTTATTATAATATGCCCGCCTCGCTGTCCTGTCCGCATAGTCAAGGTATGATTTTCCCTGATAGGTTTCCCCTTCCATCTGCACCCCTTCAAAATTCCCGGATTCATCCATCGGAATACAGCCATGATACAAAAGATTCCCATTATAGATGCGGTACATACTCCCCTTTTCATATAAGAAGCTTATATGCGCCTGTAACCGGACACTATTTAAAAAAGCGGTCTTTAATTCATCCATTACAGCTTGTTCCCCTTCTGACAAAATATAAACATCTTCCTTGTCTAATGTAGGAAAAGCCGTATCATTCATGGCATAACGTTTATCCTGGATAATTACCTCCCCTGTTCCAAAATCTATTTTATCTAACAGCATCCTGTCATTCATTTTATACTCCGGATGTTTTCTGATAATATCCCCCTCCAGCTTAAAGAGGATTACCGAAATTGCCTTTAATGCAGCGTCCATTGGATTTTCATTTTGGTATGTATTTACTGCAAACAGCGCAAGGGAACGAAGGCTGATACCATAACCGCTCTCCAAAATCTCTGTATTATGGTTTTTCAGGTTATTTCGGATTACATTAGCAATACAAGCCATACTGCCCGCAGCCGCCCCCATCCACAAAATATCATGGTTTCCCCATTCAATATCCAGGGAGTGATGTTTTTGCAGTAAATCCAGAATTTTATCCGCATAAGGCCCCCTGTCAAAAATGTCCCCTACAATATGCAGGTGATCTACCGCAAGCTGCTTAATCAGCGCTGACAGCGCAATAATAAATTCATCCGCATTGTCAATATCTAGTATGGTATCAATTATCTTGCTGTGATATAACACCTGGTTGTCATCCTCATCCTTCTGTACATGAAGCAGTTCGTCAATAATATAAGCAAAATCCTTCGGCATTGCTTTTCTTACTTTTGACCTTGTGTATTTAGAAGATAACAGCTTTGCAATTTCTACTAACTGATTCAATATCATCCGGTACCATTCCCTGGAAAGTTCCGTCTTCTTTTGCAGCATATCCAGTTTTTCCCTGGGATAATAAATCAGAGTACAAATCTCCTGCTGTTCAAAATCTGTCAAAACCTCCCCAAACAAAAGATTTACCTTTTCACGGATAACGCCAGAGCAATTATTTAAAATATGATAAAATGCCTCATATTCCCCATGTAAATCACTCATAAAATGTTCTGTACCCTTCGGCAGGTTCAAGATTGCATTTAAATTGATAATTTCCCTGCAGACCGCCTGCCTGGATGGATATTTTTCCGCCAATAATTTCAAATACTTTTCATCTTTTAATTCCACAAATCCTCCCCCTTTCTAAAATGGACTTTCAAATGCTTCCGAGAGCGTGTTTGATTAATATATTTTCTATATATTATCATAAAAAACGACTAAGTCAAACAATCCTTTTCTTAAATCATAGTAACATTTTACCAAATAATCCCTCAAAAAAGTGCCACATTATTGGGAAATTTCCTTAATTGCCATTTTTAATGATAAATGATAAAATTAATACAGTTTATAGAATATTATACACTATTAATTTATTAAAAAGAAGGGATAAGGGTGAAAGAAAAAAAAGAAGAAAGGGTAAAATGCAAACACACATCTTCCACCCTTTGTGTTTGCGCCTCAAATGAAAATGCAGGCATTTTCGCTTGAGGCTTGGTACAAATCATGGATACAAAAAAAGTACTGACAGCTAATTTGAAACCAGGAATGGTTTCTTCCGAAGCAGCTTACACATTTTCTAACCATCTGGTCATTCAGAGCAACACAACACTGACTCCTGATATTATTGATAAATTAAAATATTATGCCGTCAAATCTATAAAAATCTATATAACGGAAGACGGGCCATACATAGACGGCCAAGACATCCCTGACAATGCTCCTGAAACAAATGACACTGAAGAAGACGCTGCAGGCTCTACTTACTTTGAAAGAATCCAACAATCTGATGAGTATAAGGAATTTAAAGAAATTTTTACAGCTTCTGTTGAAAAATTTAAAAGAGAAATCAACGACATTATCCTGAAAAATACAACAGATGTCATAAGTGATATGCTGCAGGAAGTGAATGCCATTCTTTCTAAAACAAGAAACCCGCTGCATCTTTTAGATATGATGCAGTGCCTGCGGGGTTATGATGACATGACTTATATGCATTCGATGAATGTTGCGCTTATCTGCCATATGATTGGCTCATGGATTGATTTGCCGCCTTCTGATATTGATATACTTGTTACCTGCGGCCTTCTTCATGACATTGGAAAACTTAAAATACCAGTAAGAATCATTGCTAAACCTGGTAAATTAACAGATGAAGAATTTGAGCGTGTCCGTTCCCACCCACAGCTTGGCTACGAAATATTAGATTCCAAGGAATTAGACGAACGGATTAAGCTTACCGCTTTGCAGCACCATGAGCGGATAAACGGCACCGGTTATCCCAACCACCTTACTGCCCCTGAAATCCATCAGTTCTCTTCCATTGTAGCAATTGCTGACGTATATGATGCGATGACCTCAAACCGCGCCTACCGCAAAGGCATCTGCCCTTTTACTGTAATTTCTACTTTTGAAAAGGAACAGGAACTATATGACCCAGGGCTTCTCTATCTTTTTATGAAACGGACAATTGAAGCCTATATAAATACAGAAGTTTTATTATCAAACGGCGAACAGGGAAAAGTCGTGATGCTTAATCAAAACCACCTGTCAAGGCCTGTTGTTGTAACAGAAAACAATACATATGATTTATCGCGCGACTTTTCAATTAATATAACCGCCCTGATATAGCTGTTATTTGACAGACCGTCTGAAAAACATTGGAAAATTTAAAGAAACGGAGTGTACTGCAGAATGATACAGATACACTCCGTTTATGATATTCTTGGAAAATAAATATAAATCAAATAGCACCATCTTAAAAACAATCCGGTTAACAGTAACGCAAATTGAAACATTACATCAAACCACCGCCGCTTCACCTTTTCCTTCCCCGTCTTCTTGTCTGTCTCAACAAAATCAATCTGGTTAGAAGCCCTGCGGAGAAGATAAAAGTAAAATGCAATAATCAAAAACCACAAAAGAAACATTCCAACGCCAAGAAGCTGCATTAATCCGTCTTTCCCAGGGTGATAAACCTTCGTCACATTCCTCTTATTTGCCAAAAGCTGAAATGCGTAGAACAAATAATCTAATGAAACATATCCCCACAGGACACTGACAATGGAAAAAACGACTCGCTTCCACCACTTCAAAACCATTCCTCCTTTAACTGCCGGCCGCATGCCCATATATCAGGCAAGCATATTAAAATATAGTCCGGAAAGCAAAGAATTTTCAATACTCATTCTTACCTTTTCATATGGATTAGCCATATCATACTGAACGGCATTCTGGTTCTTATAATCCTCTGCCAAACCAGCCTGCGCTTTTAATGCTACTCTGTCATCCTCTGTAAACGCTTCTTCCCCATCTTGATGGGACACTAAAAATTTTAACCGGTCCTCATCATCATGAAGCTTGATTACAGGGCTGACAGGTGTAACCGGCGGCACGGAACCATTGCGCATCCGATTAATACGGGAATTTGCAAATGCATAAATGCTCTCAGCATGCAGCGTAGAATTTACACCCATTACCATCATAAAGACCACCTCCCCATAAAGCAATCTTCAAAGCCGATCTGAAAATTGTACAAAAACATTTTTATACAGTTCCTTTTCTTACAGTATACGCCCATATGGCAAATTATGCAATATTTAAATTCCGCCTAACCCAAAATGTGTGCATTCAGCGCTATAAGCGTTGCTGTTACCGGGCACAGAGTAAACAGTAACCGCTTTATTTTTCATCAGAAACCACTTTGCACCGTTTTTTATAACATGCAATGCCATATCTATAAATCTTCTTCATACCGTCGTCAATCAGCACTTCCTCATAATTCTTATCTGTAATCTGCTGCAGCGCTTTCTGGCAGGCAGCATCAAAATGGGCATTTTCTGCATATTTTAATTCTATAACAATACCAATCTCCGCATCTTCTGCTTCGATTAGTATATCACAGTATCCTTCACCCGACTCAGCATTTGACATAACAGCCCAGTTATCCATATGGGCAAAAAGCCCCAGCAAAATGCCATGATAAAAATTTTCCTTCCTGTCTTTTTTAACACTTGTATCACGGATACTGATTGTCTTTTTTAAGTAAGAGGTAAAACCAGCCTCAATAGCGCCAACATCATTTTCTTGAAATGCCCTGCAAAAATCTTCCAGCTTCTGGCTGTCCTTTTTGGCCTCTTCCTTAAACCATTCATAAATCTGCTCTGTAAAAATCCAGCGTATTTCCCTATTCGGTATAATAAGCTCTGTAAATTCCTCTTCCTTTCCTCCAATCCGGGTCAGGTATCCAGTTGTGAAAAGTATGCTCCAGAGGTTATCAATATCAGAATCTAAATCCCTGTATGTCAATTCCTGCCGTATTTTTCTTTTTATGCTGCCTCCGTCAATCAATATTTCAATATCCTTTCTCGTTGACAAATTTGCCTTATTAATAAATTTCCTAACAATATCATTGCTGCTTGTATTTACCCAATAATTTTTAGGACATGCGGAGGAATCTACCCGAAAGTCAAAGCAGTAGTTTATCACGTCCCAAGGGCAGTAAACCTCCGTATTCCCAAAATGATATCCATCATACCATTCTTTTATGATGTTATACTTCTTTGTGAAACCATAATATGCCAGAAGTTTTTTCACTTCCTTGTCCGTAAACCCAAAATATTCATTATAACTTACATCCATTACTGAAAACACTTTAAAATTATTAAAACCAGTAAAGATACTTTCTTTAGATATCCTAAGGCATCCGGTAAGTACTGCAAAATACATACTGTCATTTGTTTTTAGCGCCTGCCCAAACAGCCCCCGCATTAAATTTATCATGGAGTCATAATACTTAGCCTGATATGCTTTATCAAGCGGCACATCATACTCGTCAATCAAAAGAATCACTTTTTGCCTATAATGTTTACTCAATAAATGCGATAATATCAGCAAGCTATCCTTCAAAAGCCCATCTGTCATCGCAAAATCCCCTGTGGCATCCAATTCAATCAGCTTCTTATATTGTTGAAATTCTGTCACTGACAAAGAGCTGCTATCTGCCAGGAACTGAAACCTGAGTGCTTCCCTGCCTATCGTCCTGCGCAGCATTCCTTTTGCGTCATCAAAATTTTCTCCTTCCACGCCTTTCAGGCTTAAAGAGATAACGGGGAATTTTCCCATATAATTCTGGCATAGTTCCCTTTCCCTGGAAATTTCAAGCCCATCAAAAAGTGTCTTGTCACTGCCAACTTCAAAATAGTATTTCAGCATACTCATATTCAAGGTTTTTCCAAAACGCCTTGGCCGCGTAAATAAGTTTACATATGCACGATTCTCTAAAATCCCCTTGATAAGCCCCGTCTTATCAATGTAATAAAAGCCATCATTTCGGATTCTCCCAAAATCTTCAATCCCAACTGGAAGCTCTGTGCTTACTGCCATTGTCTCTCTCCCTTCTTTCCACTTAGGAACTGCCGCAAAATAATAATTACTCTATTCAAGCCAATAACATTATACACAATTAACAGTAACTATACAATTGGTTTCACCCCCTGCAGTAATTGCTTTTTCTTTAGCAGTATACTATAATGTAACTATTCAGCCTTGCGGCTTCATAGTTACACAGCAGTGCTTTCAGCACTGTTGATGTACACATTTTGCACCAAAAACGTGCAAAATGGCACCGTAATCTCATATTTTTGACAAAAGAAATGTCAAAAATCCTCGCATTTTATGGAAGGCTGAACTGTTACACTATAATTACAATAGAATCAAATATCGAAAGGAAAAGAATTTATGAATAGAAAAAAGCAAAAATTAGTATTGCCCATTCTACTGTGCCTGCTTTTGACAGCATGTAGTAATAGATTTGCCAAACAGGAATATCATTCTAATAAAAAAGGGCACCGCCTGCGCTGGTGCCCTAGCAAGAATTGCTTCGCAATTCTTGTCGATGACCACTACGTTACAGCGCAATTTCCTATCACATAAAAAGATTGCACAAATAGAAGACCATTATACAAAAGAAAATTCTATCTTTCATCCCATTGATGGCGGGTATTCACTTACCGTCTCCAGGTTTGATGGACGCCAGACACTATGGAATAAAAAACTCCCCAAAAAACAGAACATAAAAATAGACATTTCCTTTCAGCTTGCAAAGGGACATGCAAAAATAGTGCATATTGACAGCAGGGGAAATGTTACAACGTTAATCGAGTGTTCATCCAAAACTTCAACAGAACGCCCTGTAATAAAAACTGTAACTTTAGAAAAAGGGCAGAACTGGTTAAAAATTGTTGGGTACGATTGTAAAAATATTGATATGAAAATACTTTTTGCAGAACCAAACGGCCTCAATTAAGCCAACAGTTATTACTAGAGCGTGTTTGAAAATTACTTTTTGCTGCCTAAAACCATGACATTTAACTTTAGGAGGAACAACTGACGAATGATTATTTTAATAACCGGCGCATCCCATACGGGCAAGACGGCACTTGCACAAAAACTCCTTGAAAAATATAATTACCCTTATCTTTCCATTGACCATTTAAAAATGGGGTTAATCCGCAGCGGCAATACAATGCTTACCCCTGTAAGCGATGACAATTTATTGACAAATTATTTATGGCCAATTGTATGTGAAATGGTCAAAACCGCAATTGAAAATAACCAAAACCTCATTGTAGAAGGATGCTATATCCCCCTTAGCTGGGAAAACGATTTTGATATAGAATATTTAAATAAGATTAAATTCTACTGCCTGGTCATGAGCGACGGCTACATAAAAAAACATTTCTCGGATATCCGAAAATACGCCAGCGCCATCGAAACCCGTATGTATGAGGAAGATTGCACGCCAGAACTTGTATGCCGGGACAATGCACGGTTTCTTGAACAATGTCTCCTGCATAAAGCAAACTATATTCTAATTGATGAAGAATATAAAATTGACATTGAACTATAAACCACAGCTTGCGGGCAGCTGCACAAAGTAAGGAACTGCCGCAAAATAATTTGCAGTTAGTTCCTTACTCCGGCCTGACATCACCAAACTGTTTTAATTCCTTTGCCATGCACAAAGATTCTTTCATATCCACATATGGACCATAATTAGGGATTACTTTAAATCCTAATTTCCTGTATACAGCACAAGACTCCGCTAATAATTCCCCTGTTTCAAGAATCATCCTTTTATACCCCAATTCCGCAGCCCATTCTATCAGCAGGGAAACAAGTTTGCTCCCTATCCCCTGGCCTTGATATTCAGTATGTACAAATACTCTCTTTAACTCTACATCTTCTTCACTATATCTTCTTATTGCACCGCCGCCAATCGCTTTATTTCCTTCATAAATAACGATTGCCTGCTGAATTTCATCTATCTGGTTAAACTTCTTGTATTTATCCCTTTTTATCTTTTTCCCAACACGCCGGTCTAAATCCATATCAAGAAGCCTGCAATTTTCTATAAAATCTTTGTCCTTACCATCTGTTCTCTTAAAATCCATTAAACTACCTCCACAACGTAAACCTTATGAAACTATTTAATGCCAGCCATTCAGCCTCCAAGCTTTACATTTTCTACATCAGCATTCATGGCAATTATCCTTTCATATATTATGATATTTAGTAACTAAATCAATCCAATAGCGCTGCACAACATGTCCATCTTCTTCCACTTCATTTTCCAATACACCGCCATTATTAAGAATTGATTTCGCAGAACCAATGTTATCTTTGTCGCAGCAAACCAACACCTTACTAATACCAAGTTTTTTACACTCTTCTAAAGCCAGTGCAAGCATTGCCGTGGCATATCCCTTCCTTCTCTCGCTGGGTCTGATTCCATCGCCTATATGGCCTCCGGTTTTCAAGAGTTCACCATTTAGATAGTGGCGGATATTTACAGCTCCTACAAAAATATCTCTATCCTTATCAAGACAAAAGAGTGTCGTATCAGGAACCCACCCCTCTTTATTCTCCTCTGTTGTATCAAGATTTTCAAGGTAATAATCAAAATCTTGAAAATCATTTGCCCATATTTTCCACGGCGACATGTCTGTATGGTTTACTATAATATCATTTTTCCACTCTGTCAGCATCTCAACGAGCTGTTCCCTGTAGCCGCCGGTCAGTCTCACAAGTTCAATATTCATTCTTCACTCTCCCGTAATTAGGAACTGTCTGCTTTCATCAATGAAATAATCGGCGTAGTATCTGAAACAACCATCATTCATATTTTAGTGTTTCCCTAATTACCTCTAAATAGCCTTCAATATCTTTTTTGTATTACCCCATCTTCAAAAATTTGTCCTGCCATTTTTCATTCTCCAATAAGAAAAACGTTCTTGCCACATCATATTCTTTTGATCCACTGCAAACATTAAGTAAATCAATGATTACAAACTTCCCATCCACAGTTATCATTACATTTCCCGGATGATAGTCTCCATGCCATCAAATCTGCCGTCTCCTCCAGCATAGGATTATTATGTAATTACACATACAACGCCATTAAACCATTATAGCCCCTGTTCCATGGCAAATTTCAATACCGTTTTCATCTGCAATATGCTGGACATTGGCACGAACCTGTTCTTTATGGGGCTGAGAAAAGAATACCAGTATCATGCTCCAGCATTTTTTCTTACAAAAGCTTCCAGTTTTCCTGCACAATATTATAATGCCTTAAACTTTGCAGACTTTTTATATTTTGATTTATGCTTATTAATATATTTCACAAATTTCTCTGCTGTGGATTTTTTATATCCCTTAAACGTAATAGATTTCTGCAATGGCAGGCCATATCTTACCGCAGTATTTGCCGGCAACGAAATCCCCAGCATATTGTCCAGCTTCAATGCCGGATTTAGAATGGTTATCTCCTGCAGACTTTGCGGACATTCGCAAAAGCCAAAGATACCATACTTATTATCAATCTTCGTCACACTTTTAGGCAGAGTTATCTTTTTAATTGCTGTGTCCAAAAAGGCCCGTTCCTCTATCTTTTTAACACCCTTTGGGATTGTCAGATTTTTCAGTTTAATACAGTACCAAAAGGCATGATCACCGATTGTGGTACACCCGCTTTTAATAACCACCTCTTTTAAATTTGACGAATGTGCAAAGGCCTGAACTGGAATTTTTTTCAAACTGCCAGGGAGTGTTACACTCTCAAGCTTATCACATGCAATAAAAGCCATACTTCCCATCTTTTTGACGCCTTCCGGGACAACTATCTTCTTAAAACCACAACCGCCAAAAGCAGAGCTGCCAATTGTTTTAACGCTTCCTGGAATCACCAGGCTCTTTAATTTCCCACAACTATTAAATGAATACTTTCCAACAGAGGTAACGCCTTTCGGAATCACTACTTCTGCAAGGCCGCTTTCAGCAAAAGCATAATTTCCAATCTTTTTTACTCCTTTTGGAATGGTAATATTCTTTATTGTCTCATTCTGATAAAAAGCCTTGGCACCAATTTCTTTTACTCCTTTCGGAATGGCAACTGACTTACTTTTTCCATTGTAGGATATTAATACACCATTTTTAATTGTAAATTCACTTTTTGCTGGCTCATTTGTTGTTGAATCGTCTTTCCCTGCCCCAGAACTGTCAGAAAGCTTTGGCAAGGTTTCTGTATAGGAATCTCTGCATCTGGTACAGATATATGTTACAATCCCCTCTTCTGATACAGAAGGCTCTTTTGTTATTTTTTTAGCATAGTTATGGCCTAACGCCTTTACTTCCTTTCCCGTACTTATTTTTTTGTTACAGGTTAAACAATAGGTATCTCCTGTATAACCTTTTTCCGTACAAGTCGCCTCCGCCTTATTTTTCACAGTAACAGACTCATGCTTACAATCTTTCATTGACACAGCATCTGTCTTTACGGTAGTTCCTTCGCTCGGATCACTTGCCCTCACATACTCGTCTGCTTTTACCCGTATATAGAAAGTATACTCATGGTCAGGTTCCAACCCCGTAAACACATTGGAATTCTGCCAATTTACCTTATCCAGCGAATATTCCCAAATTCCTCCGCTTTCTCCCCTGAGTGTTACTGAATCCGAAGTATAGTTTACAACTTGCGGAGCGTCTAATTTCTTATGTTTCCCATATACTTTTACCGTACAAGATGCCGTTTTTTCACTGCCATCCATCATTTTTGCTGTAATAACCGCTTTGCCTAATGAATTTCTTCCGCAAACTACCATCCCATCTGTTACCTTCGCAACATTTGAATCACTTGATGACCACTGTACTTCTTTGCAGGTAGCATTAGACGGAATAATCGAAGGCTGCAATTGGAAAGTGTCGCCTGGCACCGCCTCCACTTCTGTCTTATCCAGGGTAAGGCCTGTTGTATAGACTGGTTCTACTACTGTTACCTTGCAAAAATCCTGAACATCACGGTTAGAATACGCATAAGCAGTAATCGTAGTCTGTCCGACTGCCTTCCCTGTAACTTTTATTTTACCCAAAATTTTTGTATCTGTTTTCTGTATGATGTTTTTGTCATAAGTTTCCTTATAATGTATAGTGTCTTTCATTTCCTCAGGATATACTTTGCCATACAATTCAAAGGACTGCCCAACTCCTATTGTAACCTCATGTTTTGTCAGCTCTATAGACGCTGCTTTCGCCTTTACATTGATTTCTATTTTCGCCGTATGCCCTCCATCTTCCGAAGTGGCTGTAAAGACAGTGCTTCCCGCCTTCTTTGCAATCACCTGGCATACACCGTTTCCTGCCCATACCGGCTCTGCAACAGACGAATCGGAAGAAGTCCAAGCCACAACCTTATTAGTTGCATTTTCCGGTATGAACTGTACCGTACACATATAATGTGTTTCTCCCTCAAATGGAGCATATGCCTTTACGGAAGAACGAATCCCCTGCAGCGGCACATAGTCACCTAACTGAAAAAAATTGACCTCATAGGAAATCGGCTTACTAATTCCAGTTATCTCCACTCTGTATTTATCTCCTACCCTGTAATTAATAGAATTTGGTGAAAAAATAAGGCAGGTACTTCTGTTGTCCTTATCTATCCTGAAATTTTCTGAACCTGATGCATAATCCCACACACTTCCTGTTTTCGTATCCGTCAGTTTTACTTGTATTTTTGAATTGTCAACAACTTCCGGCACAATTACTGTCCATGCATATCCCGGCCCAAAATATTCTATTGGCTGGTTCTGTCCCGGATAGGATATAATCTTATCCTCCTTTATATTGGCATCCACAAAAGTGGCAGAATAATATCCTCCTGAAACGGATTCTGCAAGTCCAAAACCTGTCTCCGTAAAATAGTATTCCAAAAGCTGACGTCTGTGTCCAAAACCAGGGTCACCATTTGTTTCCAGCATATAGCGTATAATATTGTTACACAATGAATCACCGCCCGCTGCCAGATTGGAATTAAATGTACCAAAAACAGCCAGGTCATACATCTCCTTACTCATTCCCTCTGGTCTCTCTGCTACATGAGACAGCTTCCGGTTAATTGCACTCACTAATGCTGCTGCCTGTGCATAATTCTGCGCCTTTTCTGTTATCGAAACCTCTGGAACACCCGTTATGTACCGAAACAGATTCAGCATATTCAACGCATCCTGCTTCGTTTCCTCAGTCAATTCTCCCAACGCATAAGGTTCTGTAACAGATGGCTTCACTTTAAATTCTGCCTCCATATCACGGATTGGGTGTGTTTTATAATACTCCCTAATCTGCTCTTGTGTATGGTATTCTGCATCCAGACCAACATAAGTATCTTCGACGGCATCTGTTCCATTACCTGTATCAGCAGGAAGCTCCACGGTCGTATTCCCCTCTTCTGCCCGCACTTTTGCCGGACAAGCCACAGAACCGACAAAGACACTAACAGAAAGTAAAACCGACAATACTTTTTTTCTCATATTTCCAGACCCTTCCTTTCTGAAAAACACCTACCTTTTCACTTTCACTGTACTGCTCCATCCTCCATATACCTTTTCGCCTGCTCCTGTAGTCTTATATGCACGCACCCTTACATAGTAAGTCTTTTTCTCCTGTAAGCCATATAATGTATAAGAAACGGTATCAGGGTCAGTTACTGTGATTTTTGCTGCACCTTTAAAATTACTCTTTTTAGAATAACTAAGTTCATACCCATCTGCACTTGATACCTTTTTCCAGGATACTGTTGTTCCTTTTTTCTTAACAGAAGAAACCTTTGCAGGCATCTGGGCTTTATGGCTTACCGTTAAAGCATATTTCTTTAAAACAGGGCAAGTACTATTCCGATACACTTCAACATAGTAAGTGCCTTTTTTCAGATATGCTTTTACATTTGTAACAGTTGTTATTCTTCCATTTTCTGCTGCCACTTTTCCGCTTTTTGTAAGAATTCTGACTACATAACCATAGCCAAGATTTGACTCCACATCATCCGGATCAAACTTTACTGTTACATTTCCTGTTTTATCTGTTCTGAATTTATAAAGGTCATTATCCTCTTCCATACACATGCTGCCATTATATTTCTTTCCCAAAGCTATGGAAGTCGCATTTTTATTTCTGGTACTCCATGCAGCATCAGCACTAATCAGGGTTTCTTTTTCCCAGTCCGAGGCGTTTGTTGTTTTTATAGTAATAGCATATTCCTGCCATAATGGCGCATAGTTTTCGTTCCAATCTGCATATGCTGATACCGCAATATATAGTTTTGTTCCCTTTTTTAAATTAAATATCGGCAATGTAGAATTTGTTTTCAAAGTTGTTGAATAAATAATTTCGCCTGTACTGCCGTTATACAGTTCCAGCTTCCAACCATCCTTTGTATCTGCTGTCATATCTGCAAGTGAAAAATCAATATTAAAGTAACCAGTATGGGCAACTGTATATTCATAATAATCCACATCCTTACCATGATACAGATTACCATGATACGTTTTATTTCCATCAATCACCGCAGCATCTGTAGAAACATCATTACTTTCCTGTTCCCAGCTTTTCTCTTCAGCAGCATTTATGTTAATGTTATATTCCTGCCATAATGGTACATAGCTTTCATTCCAATCTGCATGTGCTGATACCGCAATATATAGTTTTGTTCCCTTCTTAAAATTAAAAACCGGCAATGCAGCATTTGATGTCAACGTTGTTGAATAAAAGCTTGTTCCTGTATCTCCATAACATAATTCTATATCCCAGCCATCTTTTGTATCTGCTGTAATGTCCGCAAGCGAAAAATCAATATTAAAATAACCGGTATGGGCAACTGTATACTCGTAATAATCCACATCCTTGCCATAATATAAATTGCCACGATATGTTCTATCTGCTGTAACCAGTGCAGCATCCGCCGCAGTGTCATTGCTTTCCTGTTCCCAGCTTTTATCTTCTACTGATTTTATATTAACAGCATACATCTGCCCTATTGGTGCATAACTTTCATTCCAATCTGCATGTGCAGACACCACAAAATATAATTCTGTCCCTTTCTTAAAATTAAAGACCGGCAGCACAGTATTTGATGTCAGGGTTTTTGAATAAAAATCTGTTCCTGTATCTGCATAACACAATTCAACATCCCATCCATCTTTTACATCTGCTGCAAAATCCACAACCGAAAAATCAATAGTAAAATAGCCTGTCTTATCCACAACAAATGAATAGTAATGCTCTGCATCAGCCCTTTCCAATGTTCCATAAAAAGTCTCATTTGGTGTTACAGTTGTCATTTCAGCCGCACATGCCTCCTGCGAAACCAAAAAAATCCCACACATGCATATTGTCAATAACAATGCTGATAAAATTTTTCTTATTTTCATATTACCCTCTTTTCTGCGCACATTCCTTTGCAAGCAAATTTATCACTTAAGCTTTGTGCCAAGTGCGCCAAGACACAAAGCCTGCGTATAAAAATCCACTATTGGAGCCTTTGCTCCATTTGGTATAGTTGTTATCGATACCGTACTGCTGTATTATTACTCACATCCTAACCATAACAATGCCAGTCTATTTCTTCATATTCCCATAAATTACCTTCGGTATCCACATTACAATTTGCTGGTACGCCCGTTAAACTGACTGTTTCATCACATTCCAGGCTTCTTAACCTTTTACATTTGCTTACATCCAGACCCGTCAATGGATTCCTGTTGCAGAATATCTCTTTTATCTCCTGACAACTGCCCAAATCCAATCCTGTCAACTGGTTTTCACAACAATCCAAATACTCCAATCCCAGACAATTACTCAAATCCAAACTTGTCAACTGATTGTTTGGGCAGGCTAGCAATGTCAATTCCGGACAATTGCTTATATCCAGACTTGTTAACTGATTATTGTAGCAATATAAATCACTCAGTATCGGGCAGCCACTTATATTCAAATCCGTTAACTGATTTCCATGGCAGTCCAGTATTTCCAGAACCGGACAGTTGCTTACATCCAAACTTGTTAATTGATTGCTTCCACATCCCAGTTCCTGCAACAGCGGGCATCCGGTAACATCTATTGCCGTCAGTTCGCCCTGGCTGCATTTTAACCCCTCCAGTTGTGTAAAAGAAGAAAACGAAATGTTTCCTTTTAATCCCACTCCTTTCCAGAAAATCATTTGCAGCCGCCCATCCTCTGACCACTTATAATATGTTTTATCATCAAAATCTGTCGGGATATTTGCCCCTGCAGCATTCTGTTCTTCAACAATTTTTTTCAAAACCGCTAAGTCCCCTTTTGCTTCTTTCACTGCTTCTCCAACTGTTATCTTTGTTGTCAGGACTTTTTTCGAAGTCTTTTTTGCCTTTTTGCTTTTCAGATAGTTCACCGTTATCTTTATTTTGCAGCTTCCTGCTTTTTTTCCCGTTACCACACCCTTTTTACTGACCGTTGCAACCTTGGTGTTACTGCTCTGAAATGTTTTGGACTTAATATTTGTCCCCTTTACTACGATAGATTTTTTCTTTCCCTCCGTTACAGTTAATGATTTTGTTGCAGTCGGTGCCGATATTGCCATCGCTGCTTTACTGCTCCCTGAAAGGAACATAACAGCCGCCGTCAGAATAACCATTCCTTTTTTTATTACTCTCATCTTCTTTTCCTCCTTTATTTTTATCCATAATTTTTAGCAGGGTTTTCTCCCCTTTTTATGCCTTCCCTTTTACAACGGATGAAACCTCAAAAAAGTTTTATGTTTTTGAAATTTTTTTCAAATTTTGATAAAACCCTGCCTGTCCTATCTTTTTGCGACGTGTTTCCGCAGTTTCGTCTTATCTTTCCCTGTCAAAAAATAGTAGCAGCTTGTTCCCCCATCATTCCGCGACCACGTATTTAGCGTGCAAATCAGCTTCGCCCCTTTTGTCTTATTCAAATGATCAATAAAACCAGTTTCCTCGCCATTATCATCAATGTAACTTTTATGGCTTTTAATGATTTCTGTTACATCCAGCTTTTCTCTTTTAAAATACTCTGTAAATGCTTCGGCAGCATAAGCCTCCAATTCTTCATCCGCAGCATCCCCAAAGGTTGTTTCATCATAAAGCAGCTCTTCTTCCTTCTCTCCTTCTTTATACGTATAGCCTGTATATACAAGGCCAACTCTTTGTTCCCCTCCTGCTGTCTGCAATATCTCCTGGACTGTCTGCAGCTTTCCATCCTTATATTCCATAGAACGCATTCCCTGAATCAGCCCATCCGTAAAGAAATTTTCACAGCCATATTGTGAAAAGAAAAGATACTTCTTTCCCCCTGCTGTCATATCTGCCGCAACAAAAATTCCTGTGACGTCACACCTCTCATTCCAGTCATATCCAAGCCCGGCAATAACCACACTATCTGTACGGACAACTTTTCCCTCTTCCAGTTCATAGACCTCTGCAGTCAGTTCATGGGCAAAAAGTTCATTCTTCTCCTTCTTCCAATAAAGAACTAATAACTCTTTTTCTCCATTTTGATCTAAATCTTCTATGTAAGCAGACAAAATTCCAACAGGCTTTAACCATTGATTTTCCTTACCTGAAACATTTTCAATTTTCAGCGTCCCCTCCTGATTTAGCTCCGCCAGACCATATTCCGGAACCAGCTCTTCATTCAGATACTCATAATAGATATCTTCCTCTGCCCTTGGTTCCAGTGTTGGTTCTGCTGATGCTGTTGGTTCTGTGGACAGCGTGGGTTCCGCCTTTGTTATGTTATCTGGGGCTTCTGTCACTTGTGCAACAATATCTTCCCCTTCTGGCTTTCCCTTCGCCAGAAGAACTACGCCGGCTCCTGCTCCCAAAAGGACAAGTGATGCTATGATAACAGCCACAAGTTTTCCAATAGCCCACTTCTCTCCTAGCGCTTTTGCTCCCCTGGCGCCTGCCTTTCCTGCATCCTTTGCATAAAAAGCAGAAATTCCCTGTTCACCAAATGCCATTTCTATAATACCTGACACTGCTTCTGCAATTGCTTTTGGCGCCTGGGCGGCTGAAGCATCTTTTTCCAGTAAAATAGCAAGCAATGTAAATGGTGCCACATTGTATAACTGAACTCCCTTTTTCTCCAGCATTTCCCGCTCACCTGTCAGGCGCTTCTTCGCATAGTTCAGCCGGCTTTTTATAGTATTTTCCGAACAGCCGCATTCCTCTGCAATCTCCGAAATTTTCATTTGACGGACATAACGATATATCAGACAAATCCGCTGTTCCTCTGATAAACATTCCAGCATTTCCTGAACAATCCTTGCCGTCTCCTTTTGATCCAGCGCCAACTCCGGCTGGTTCTCAATTGTCTTATCTTCAAACTCCGGCTCTGATATGCTCTCCTCCGGATTCAAATCCGAAAAAAGAACCGGCTTTTTCCTGCGGAGAAAATCTAATGCGGTATTTGAGGCAATCTTGCCAGTCCAGGAAGCAAAACTTTTATCCCCTGTATATTGAAAGGAAGGTAGATTTTGAAATACCTTTACATAGGTATCCTGCAATACATCCATTACATCCTGCTCCTGTTTCAACATTTTTACCACAATATAATAATTTCTCTCATAGGTTTCCCTGTAAAGCCGGTTAAAAGCTTCCTCATCACCTTTCTGGGCGGCAAGAACCGCCTCCTGTATATCCTCCATAGATTCTTTCCATTCGTAACTCAAACCAGAGTGACTGTTCTATACCTTCTGTTCTTTCTAAAACACAGACCGTATCCCTGATTAGATATCCTTTCACTTATTCTCAATATGGTATATTATCACTATTGTGTGAGTGTGTCAATTTGATGAAATCACAGTTAAAAAGATTTAGAGATTGATTATATAACCTCAAATTGTTATAATTCTTCTATGAGTGTTGCCAAAAAATGACAGGCAGTTAGTCCTTCAGCAGAGGGGCTGCGACCCTCTGTTTACATAGAAATCCACAGCTTGTTTGTCGGAAATCTTGCTAAAGGAAGAGATTCTAATGTTGACTAATGAAGATCTGATTGTAGTAATCAGCTTATGCTTGACTTCTTTCGGACTTGGATATACCATCAGAAGCAATAAATACAACAGTAGCCGCCCTGTCTGGTAAATTCAAAATCAATTTCCATCATGCTCCTCTTTTATTCTGAAAATGCAACAAAAAACAGGGAAACAAATTTGAAACACTAAGACCAGTATCCTCCACTATTTCTTCAACCGTCCGTTTTCCTCTTTTCAACAACTTAAGTACTTTTCTCTTTTTTGCTTCATTTTCAAGAACCTCACAGCATTTCACGCTATAATCCTCTGGGTGCATTTAACATTTTCGAAAACTTATCATCAGCACAGGAATATTTTTCTCCATAAGCGCATTAGCAATACAGACTGAAAGAAATTCTTTCCCATTCCCACGTTGCCCCAAAACAATAACTTCTGCCCATTTTTCTGAATTCCGCAAAATCCCCCATATAGTGGCGTGCATATCTGGCGAAGGGTACGTTTCGTCACAGTTTGCAAACGTATAATCAAACTGCCCTTGCCACGCTTTGCGGCACAGATACTTGGAATGAAATTGAGCACTGGAGCAATACTTTCAAAGAATGGCTACCCACTTTCCTTACATTAAAAAATGGAATCCCATCCCATGATACCTTTAACCGTGTATTTCAATGCATCGACCCGAAAGATGCTTGAAAATAAAATATCGGAATATTTTAAAAAAATATTTTCACAAAAGCAAAAGAATTGGCGCATGCCGGCCATCAGTTGAAGAAGGCAACATTAGCTTTTCGCCATAAATTCTTATACCCATATAATCATTGCTATAGCATACCCCACCTTATCTTCCCTCACCATCCACAAATATCACTTCGCCCCTTGACTGATTATCATCCCGTATGACCTCCCCTGCTGAGGGAACCACAATCCTTCCCGACAGTGGATTTTTGATGCTAATTACCGGCGTTGTTATTGTAGCGTCTACTTCCGATTTTTCAAAACACAAATCGGTATCTTCCATTTCACACTGAACCAGTTTCAGTCCCTTACAATAGCAAAATGGCTGTGTGCCAATAATTTTACAGTTTTCAAATGTCACATTTTCACAATACCATGCCAAATATTCCCCTTTTACCACGCTATTTTTTACCAAAACATTTTTCGCATGCCAGAATGCATCCTTTGTATCAAACCTGCATCCGTCAAACACAGAATTCTGGATATACTGAAAAGAATATTTCCCTTCTAATTCCACATCCCGAAAAGCAAGGGACGCCGAACGCATCATAAAATATTCACTTTTTACAGCACAGTGTTCCATTTCAATGTTATGTACAGACCATCCAAATTCTGGAGAATCTACATCACATCCTTTCATTTTTACCTGCCTGCATTCCCGCAATGCCTTGATTCCATGCAGCTTTGTATCGGTTATCTCAATTCCTGCAGAATACCACAATGCTGCCCGGCAAAGCTCTGTCATTTCCGAACCAATAATCTTCAAGTTATTATCATGCCAAAAAGGATAGCGCAAATTGAAAAAGCACCCATCTGCCTCTATCTCCCTGCACTCTTTTAATGCACTCTCTCCATCTTCCGGGCCGTCAAAAGCGCAATTCTTCAATAAAAGCCCGTCACTCCCATATAATGCCCTCTCTTCGCCAAACGTCTTATTGCTAATGATTTCCATTATAAAATCCCCCATGCCGCCTTTTGCGGCTCAAATAATGAAACGGCAAACAAGGGACACATATCATTAAGTGCCCCTTATATAATTATCCGTTATTAACCACGGCCATTTTTATTTTTTTCGTTTAGAACCAAACTTTTTCTTTGTTTTAGGCTCTGAAGAAGATTCCCCCTGTTCTGCAGATTCTTCAGCCCCTGTATCTGCCTCCCCATACATCGCCCTGTCAAACTCCTTTAACAATTCCTTCTGCTGGCTGTTTAGCTTTGTCGGAACCTGAACCACCAGTGTTACATAATGGTCGCCCCGCACCTGCTTATTCCTAAGGGACGGCACGCCTTTATTCCTAAGACGCACCCTGGTATCTGTCTGGGTGCCAGGTTTTACGGTGTAAATGACTTCCCCGTCAATTGTCTTCACATGAATATCCGCGCCTAATGCAGCTTGTGTAAATGTAATTGGCACAGTAGAATAAATATCCCTGTCCTGACGCCTGAATATCGGGTCATTCCCAACAATTACTTCTACCAGCAGGTCGCCTCTTCCACCGCCATTTACTCCAGGCTCACCTTTATCACGGATACGGACACACTGTCCATTGTCAATCCCTGCCGGAATCGTTACAGAAATATTCTTCCGTTTGCTGATATAACCGGAACCGCTGCAGTCCGGACAGCGCTCTTTAATAATTTTCCCTGTCCCATGACAATCCGGGCAGGACTGGACATTACGGACAACCCCAAATAAAGACTGCTGTGTAAATACGACCTGGCCTTTGCCGCCGCATTTTGGACAGGTCTGTGGTGAAGTCCCCGCTTTTGCCCCTGAACCGTGGCAGGAAGCACATTCTTCCTTTAAAGTAATATCTAACTCTTTGTCAACACCAAAACAGGCCTCTTTAAAGTTGATGCGGACGGAGGTACGCACATTCTGCCCCTTCATCGGCCCATTGCTGCTTCTGGAACGGGAACGGCCGCCGCCAAAGAAATCCCCGAACAAATCGCCAAAAATATCTCCCATATCCATGCCACTAAAATCAAACCCTCCGGCGCCACCGGCACCGCCCTCAAAAGCTGCATGGCCAAACTGGTCATATTGCCGGCGTTTGTCAGCATCGCTCAATACGGCATAAGCTTCTGAAGCCTCTTTAAATTTTGCCTCAGCCTCTTTATCACCAGGATTTGTATCCGGATGGTACTTTTTTGCCAGCTTGCGGTATGCCGACTTTAATTCGGAGTCGGATGCACCTTTTGACACACCCAGAACCTCATAATAATCTCTTTTTTCCGCCATAACAAACTCTCCTGCCTTTTCTATGTTGTATAGGCTACTGCAAAAAATGCAGTAGCCCGTTCTTAACTATGAACTAATCTTCTCGATACTTTTCTGCCATTTAAACCTCGCGGTAATCACCATCCACAACATCATCTGCTGCATCAGATGCACTGCCCATATCAGGACCTGCTGCACCTCCCATATCAGGAGCCGGGCCACCAGCCTGTGCGCCTTCATACATTTTCTGGAAGACATTCTGTGCACTCTGCATCAGCTTTTCTTTTGCTTCATTTAACTGTGCAACCTCATCCTGGGAAATAGATTCTGGATTTGTCTTTTCTACTAATTCCTTTAAACGGTCTATATCAGCCTGCACGTTTGCCTTTTCTGAAGAATCAATCTTATCGCCTACTTCATCCAAAGCTTTCTGTGTCTGGAATACAAGATTGTCTGCATCATTCCTTGCGTCAATTCCTTCCTTGCGCGCCTTATCCTCTGCCTCAAACTGTGCAGCTTCCTTTACAGCCTTGTCAATCTCTTCATCAGACATATTAGAACCTGCTGTAATCGTAATATGCTGCTCCTTGCCTGTTCCCAGATCCTTTGCTGATACATTTACAATACCGTTTGCATCGATATCAAAGGTAACTTCAATCTGTGGCACACCTCTCCTTGCCGGAGGAATCCCATCCAGGCGGAACTGCCCAAGAGACTTATTATCCCTTGCAAACTGGCGCTCACCCTGCAATACATTGATATCTACGGCGCTCTGGTTGTCAGCAGCCGTTGAAAATACCTGGCTCTTCTTTGTAGGAATCGTAGTATTCCTTTCAATCAGCCTTGTAGCCACGCCGCCCATTGTCTCAATAGAAAGGGAAAGAGGAGTAACATCCAAAAGGAGGATGTCGCCTGCGCCTGCATCACCTGCAAGCTTCCCGCCCTGGACAGAAGCACCAAGCGCAACACATTCATCCGGGTTCAATGATTTATTTGGATCATGGCCTGTTAACTGTTTTACTTTGTCCTGTACAGCAGGGATACGGGTAGAACCGCCGACTAACAGTACCTTGCCAAGATCGGAAGCTGTCAGGCCTGCGTCACGGAGCGCATTTGAGACCGGTTCTGCAGTCCTCTCTACTAAATCATATGTCAGTTCATCAAATTTAGCCCTTGTCAGATTCATGTCAAAATGTTTTGGACCTTCTGCCGTAGCTGTAATAAACGGCAGGTTAATATTTGTTGTAGTAGCAGATGACAATTCTTTCTTTGCCTTCTCTGCTGCTTCTTTTAACCTCTGGAGCGCCATCTTGTCATTAGAAAGGTCAACTCCTTCTGCCTTCTTAAACTCAGCAATCATATAATCTGTAACTTTCTGGTCAAAATCATCCCCGCCAAGCCTGTTATCACCAGAAGTTGCAAGAACTTCAATGACGCCGTCGCCAATTTCGATAATAGATACATCAAATGTACCGCCGCCTAAGTCATATACCATAATCTTCTGCTCTTTTTCATTGTCCAGGCCATATGCAAGGGCTGCTGCTGTCGGTTCATTGATGATACGTTTTACATCAAGCCCTGCAATCTTTCCAGCATCTTTTGTTGCCTGGCGCTGCGCGTCATTAAAATATGCAGGTACGGTAATAACCGCTTCTGATACCTTTTCTCCAAGGTAACTTTCTGCATCTGCTTTTAATTTCTGCAGAATCATCGCAGAAATCTCCTGTGGGGAGTATTTCTTGTCATCAATCGTAACACGGTAATCTGTACCCATGTTCCTCTTAATGGAAGAAATTGTCTTATCTGCATTTGTAACAGCCTGGCGCTTTGCCGGCTCACCTACAAGCCTCTCGCCTGTCTTTGAAAAAGCAACGATGGAAGGTGTTGTCCTTGCACCTTCTGTATTTGCTACAACGACCGGCTTACCGCCTTCCATTACAGCAACGCATGAATTTGTTGTCCCTAAGTCAATACCAATAATCTTACTCATTGTGATTACCTCCTAATAATATGATAAATGTACCTGCTGCCACTATAAACAGCAACTTCTTGTTTCCTTTAGTTAACTACCTTAACCATGCTGTGCCTTACCACACTGTCTTTATACAAATAACCCTTCTGCATCTCTTCTGCTACCATACCGCTTTCCAGTTCATCATTATCTACCATCATCACAGCATTGTGCAGATTCGGGTCAAATTCTGTCCCAACGGCATCAATCGGTTTTACCCCGAGCTCGTCAAAAACTGTTAAAAGCTGTTTATAAACCAACTCTACCCCCTGTACAAAAGGCGCCTCTTTCTCTTCTTCCGGCACTCCCTGCAGACCTCTTTCAAAGTTGTCAATTACAGGAAGCATTTTTTCAATTACTGTCTTTGCCCCAATCTCAAACATCTGGGACTTTTCCTTTTCAGAACGTTTCCTGAAATTTTCAAACTCCGCAAGCTGGCGCATCCTCTTGTCTTCTGACTCTGCAAGCTTTTCCTCCAGCTTTTCTATTGCTTTATCCTTTCTTTTCCCAAGAATCTTTTTTTCTGCAGGTTTCTTTTTCTCTTCCCCGCCTTCTTCTGCCTTCTCTTCCTCTACAGATGCCTCTTCTGCTTCCGGCTGGTTTTCTGCAGCTTTTTCTTCTTTGCACGCCTCCGCCTGTTCTTCTAAATCTTTCTTTTCCTCTGCCACTGTCCTATCACCTCTCATACTTAGTTTTTATCCTTAAAAATATCATCAAGCTGGCTCATAAGCGAATTTAATGTGCCAACTACCTTATCATAATCCATCCTCTTTGGCCCGACAATTCCAATCTTTCCATAGACGCCCTCCTGTACACGATAGGTGGCTGTTACCATAGAACAATCTTTCATCGAATCCATATTCGTCTCATCACCAATATATACCTGGATATCATGGCTTTCATCTGTCCTTCCCTTCTCAGGAAGCCCAAGCCAGTTGTGGAATATCCTCTTTTCCTCAAACGCATCCAATATCTGCGCAGCTTTTGCCTTATCAGAAAGCTCTGGATATTTCAAAATATTTGTCGCACCACTGGTATATATTTCCAAATCATCCTCATCAATCAGCGTCTTCCCAATAATTTCCAAGATTGAATCAATCACCCTTGTATGGCTGTCAAACTGCTCTTTCAGCTTCTGTATCACCGCCAGGTTCATCTCCAGCACATCCAGCCCGTTTAATGTAGTATTCAGCATAAAATTAAGCTTTACGATAGTTTCCTGCTCTACCGGCTCATCAATACGGATCATCTGGTTCTTTACAACATTATTATCCAGTACAATAACGACTAACAGGTTCTTTTCATCTACCTCTGTAACCTGGATAAATTTCACATGCTTTGACTGATACCGAGGTCCGGACACCAGCGTTGCATAATTCGTATTCGCTGCCAGCACCCTTGCTACTTTCTGTAAAACATCATCAATCTTTCCTGTCTTTTCTTCCAGTTCATCCCTGAGGTTCTGTATCTCGCTGTCCTTAGCATCCAGCATCGTATCAACATAAAGCCGATAACCTTTGTCAGAAGGGATACGCCCGGCAGATGTATGCGGCTGCAAAATATAACCAAGTTCTTCCAAATCCGACATCTCATTGCGGATTGTCGCAGAACTTAAATTCAAATCAGTATATTTTGAAATCGTCCTGGAGCCAACAGGTTCGCCGGTTTCCAAATATGTCCGGATAATCGCCTGGAGAATTTTTAACTTTCTCTCATCTAACTCCATTCTATCGCTCCCTTCTTTCCTGCCAGTACTTATGCCCTGCCTTACTGCTGTTGCCACAATCAGCCTTCACAGCGGTTCCTCTTTTGTTTTGTTAGCACTCATTCGGGTGGAGTGCTAATTTCTAATAAGTAAGATAGCACGAGTTAAAATTATTGTCAAGGATTTTTTTGCAAAAATTACATTTTTTTTGATTTAAAGTTACTATTCACGGTCAATTTCTGAAAAGGCTGAAATCACTGTGCTTGCACATATGATTTTAGCTATTTTCTAGAAATTGACTGTAAAGGCTGTTCTTTTTTCATAAGATAGACAAAGCTGCATAGCAGCAACCTATGCCGAAGGCAGAGGGTCTATCGCATGAAAAAAGAATGGCCGTGAATAGTAACGATTTAAAGTTATCTATTCACGGAATAGCCATCCTCTTACGTGCAAGCACGACAAGTCTGCCTATTTCCTGAAATCAGCCGTGAATAGTAACTACTATTCATTATTATACACAATATAGAAAAACAGATTCCTTTAAGAAATTATTTCAGAGGAATGCGCATTTCTGCCGATATAATAAGAAGAAAAAGTAAAGAGAGGAATATGGCTATGGAGCAGAAAATCAACCCATTACAGACAAACCAGGGACGACAGGCACAAAACGGCAGGCAGGGCAGCGTCCAGCAAAGGGCAGCGAACCCACGGAGCGCTTCCGGGCAGGCTGGCAGGACGGTTGGCAGCGCTTCGCCAAATTATGGCGTCTCACGCAGCCCTGCTTCCCTTCATCTGGGGGACGTATTGCGCGGTGAGATTACAGATCTTAGGAATAATGAAATTTCCATCACCCTGGAAGACAACACCGTAGTACGCGCCCAGATTCCAGACAGCGCTTCGTACTCCATTGGCCAGACCGGCTCCTTCCGCCTGACAAATATCGCTGGAAATACAATTTACCTGGAAAATATATCCACCGGTTATACAGATACCGAAATCACTTTAATCAACAAGGCCTTAGAAGAAGCGAACCTTCCTGCAACAGAGCGCAACCAGGCAACCGTGAAGGCGCTTATGGACAATCTGCTGCCAATTAACCGTGAGTCCATCCAGAACCTGATGCAGCAGTCTTATGACTTAAATACTGAGGACATGAATACGCTTGCTGTTATGAAACGTTTAATGATGCAGTTAAACCCTGACTCTGTTGAGCAGTTCAGCAACTATAGAAATGACAACTACCAGCTTTTGGAACGGCTGCAGGACTTTTCTAAAAGCATTCCGTCCCTTCTGCAGACACTAGCCAGTAACAGCCCGGCAGATGCCGTTGCTGTATTTGGCAAAACCCTTCTTTCCATTGGGCTTTCCTCTCCTGAAACAACGGCGGTCCCACAGACAATTGCAGATTTGCCGCAGCAGGTACAGGAAGATATTTTAAAAATGCTCTCGGGCACAGCAATGACCGAAGACATCCTGGCACAGATAAAAGATGGGACTCTTTCGCTCCAGGATGCTTTGACAATGATACGGGACGCCGCCATGTCTGGTACGCTTACTTCCCCCAATGGCGACGATATCGGGGCTCTTGTTGAACAATTAAACCAGATTAACCAGGCTCTGGAGCCGGCAGCCGAAAACCCTCCTGTCATCACAGAAGACATCATAAAAAATGCAATTACCCTGAACCAGACAGAGGCAGAGGAAGCAGAAATCCAAGAAATTGCCCCTGAAAACACAGAAGAGGCGGCAGAAACAGCCGCTAAGACAGAAAACCGCTTTGCCTTTGCCGGGAAATTCCTGCATACAATCTCCGAAAATGCAAAAAACACGCTTTCCGGGACACTGGATGCATTACGCAGCTCTGTCACCTCCCAGCCAGCGCCGCAAACAACGCCAAATACTTCCCTTTCCGTCCTTGCAGACGCCTATCAGGACTTTGCCAGAAGCCAGGATTTACTAAACAGCTATCTTTCTGCAAATGAACGGAACGAGCTGTTAAACGAACTGCAAAACCTCCCTATCAGCCGTACAATGCTGATGAAAATTGCCTCCGGGGAAGCATCCACAAAAGATGTTTTAACTGCAATTTATAATTCTATCGGGCTTTCCGACAGTGAACAGATTAAAAGCCTCTTTGCTTCCTCTGCATTCGAAAAGTTATTTGGAAGGGAACTGCAGAGCGCTTGGACTATGACGCCAGACCAGCTTGCAAAGGGAAATATTTCAGAATTTTATTCCAGAATACATTCCCAGATGCGCCAGTTCCAAAGCCTGATACAGACAACGCTTTCTGGCTCGGATTCACAAGAGTTAAACCATTCTGCACATGACATAGAGAAAAATATTTTCTTTATGAAAACATTAAATGAAACCTTTTCGTATTTCCAATTGCCATTGAAACTGCCAAGCCAGGACGCGCACAGCGATTTGTATGTCTACTCCCAGAAGGAGCGGCTTCGCCAGAACCCAGAAAAGGCAAGCATTTTGCTGCATCTTGATATGGAACATCTTGGAACAATTGATATCCGCCTGGAACGTAACCGCAGCGATATCAGCGCACAGTTTTCTTTAAATGATAAAGATTCTGTCAACCTGTTCCGCGTCAATGAGCATATGCTAAAAGAAGCGCTCAGCCTGCAGGGATTTAACTGCCTGATGAATTTCCAGGAAAAAGAGCATCCGTCCCCAACGGTAGATGATTTTATCAATACGAAAGTCAATACGCATGCAACAACGGAAATGAAACGCTTCTCTTTCGATATCAGAGCCTAATATCTTTTGCAAAGAAAACCAGCCGGACAGTTCCTTACTATCCGGCTTGTCTTATATCCCCCATTACAATGCTACTATTCACGGCCATTCTTTTTTCATGCGATAGACCCTCTGCCTTCGGCATAGGCCGCTGTTTGTCATTCTTCCTCTAACCCTTCTATTTCATCAAAAATATAGTCAAAAACAGAAGACAGGCCGACAAATTCACAGCCATAAAAGTTTTTCCCATCCTCTTCTTTACTCTGGCGCAAAATACGCACAACACATTTTAAGCTTTCCCCCGTTTTCATAAAATTCAGCTTTGCATCAAAATAATAGCCAATTGGCAATATGCTTTCTGTTACAAATCCAATCCCATTCCTTGATATATTGCGTATTTCAATTGGCGCATGCATATGCCTTACCCTTACATTGTCCTGTTTAAATACCGAAGACACCTCCAAGCTCATCTGTATCGGTGTACGTTTCGCCCGCCGCTGCTCTTCCATACCTTCTACCTCCTTCAGCCTTTATGGCAAATGCCGCTATAAGGAACTGTAAACAATTAACCTGCTCAATTAATCTATTTACAGCTCCCAAGCGACATGTCAATTTAACAATTCCGCCAAAATCTGGTTTACCATGGCAGGATCCGCCTTACCCTGCATTGCTTTCATTGTCTGCCCAACCAAGAAGCCGATTGCCTTCTTTTTCCCACTATGATAATCCTCAACAGACTGTGGATTATCAGCAATCACCTTTTCAACCGTACTGCGGAGCGCCCCATCATCAGAAACTGTTTTTAGCCCATTTTCCTCTACATAAACTTCCGGGTCAATATCTTCTGCGAAAATCTTTTCAAATACCTCTTTTGCCACAGAACTGTTAATCGCCCTGCCATCCGTAAGCTGAATCAGCTTTGCAAGGTTTTCCGGGGAAAACGTAATCTGCTCCGGCTCCATTTCATGCTCCTTTAACAGCCGCATGGTTTCCACCATCAGCCAGTTTGACACCTTCTTTGGATTCTTACAGATTGCCGTCGTCTCTTCAAAAATATCTGCCAGCCTTTTATTAGAAGTAATAATATTTGCATCATATTCCGGTATCTGAAATTCTTTTTTATAACGCTCCAATTTCTCTGTACGCAGCTCCGGCTGGCGGCTTCTAATTTCCTGAAGCCATTCGTCACTGATAATTACCGGCGTCAAATCCGGTTCCGGGAAATAACGGTAATCCTGCGCATCTTCTTTTGAGCGCATGGCATAGGAGTATTCCTTAGCATCATCCCAGCGCCTTGTTTCCTGAACCACCTTCTCCCCTGCTTCAATCAAATCAATCTGGCGTTCCCGCTCGCCCTCAATCGCCCTGCGGATTGCCTTAAACGAATTCAGGTTCTTCATCTCTGTCCTTGTGCCAAATTCTTCCGCACCAGCTTCACGGACAGACAGATTCACATCGGCCCGCATAGACCCCTCCTGCAGTTTACAGTCCGATGCGCCAAGATACTGGATAATCAGCCTCAGCTTTTCCAGATAGGCAATTACTTCATCTGCTGAACGCATATCAGGCTCTGACACAATTTCAATCAGCGGTACGCCGGAACGGTTAAAATCCACCAGCGAATTTTCTCCCCATTCATCATGGATCAGTTTGCCGGCATCCTCCTCCATATGGATTTCATGGATGCCAACTTTTTTCTTCCCCCCGTCTTCTGTTTCCACCTCAATCCAGCCATCTCTGCAAATCGGGAGATAAAGCTGGGAAATCTGGTAATTCTGAGGATTGTCCGGATAAAAATAATTCTTCCTGTCAAATTTGCAGTTCTGCGTTATTTTACAGTTTGTTGCAAGCCCTACGGCAATCGCATGCTCTACCACCCGCTTATTCAGGACAGGAAGGGAACCCGGCATCCCTGTACAGACAGGACAGGTGTGGGAATTTGGCTCTCCCCCAAACTCAGTAGAGCAGGAACAGAAAATCTTCGTCTTTGTCGCTAACTCAACATGCACCTCAAGCCCAATAACTGTCTCAAATTGTTTCATCATCTATATCCCCCTTATTTCCCTGCAGCCAAAGGACAGTGCTCATACTCCCTGGTCAGTTCAAATGCATACGCCGCCTGGATAATTTTCTTTTCCTCAAAACAATTTCCAATTAACTGCAGACCAATTGGAAGCCCCTTAGAATCCTTCCCGCAAGGCAGTGAAATCCCCGGAAGCCCGGCCAGATTGACAGAAATCGTATAGATATCTCCAAGATACATCTTAATTGGGTCACTCAAACTCTTTCCAAGCTGCGGAGCTGTAGTTGGGGCTGCCGGAGCTAAAATCATATCATACCGGCTAAACGCTTTATCAAACGCCTGCTTAATCAAAGCTTTCGTGCGGAGCGCTTTCAGGTAATATGCATCATAATACCCGGAACTTAACACAAAAGAACCAAGCATGATACGGCGTTTCACCTCTGCACCAAAGCCCTCGGAACGTGTCTTTTTATACATATTATGAAGCCCGTTATATTCTTCTGTGCGGAAACCATATTTTACCCCGTCAAAACGCGCCAGGTTAGAGCTTGCCTCTGCACATGCAATTACATAATATGCTGGGATTGCATATTCCACAAGGCTTAAATCAAATTCCTCCAAAACCGCGCCCTTTGCCTCTAACGCCTTAGCAGCCGCCATTACCTTTTCCCTGACTTCTGCATCCAGCCCTTCCCCGAAATAATCCTTCGGTATGCCTATTTTCATGCCTTTTACATCATCTTTTAATGCAGAAGTAAAATCATAGTCTTTCCGCTCTACAGACGTAGAATCCTTTTTGTCATGAGCGGCTATCGTCTCTAAAATCACAGCACAGTCTGTTACATCCTTTGCAACCGGCCCAATCTGGTCTAAAGAAGAGCCATACGCTATCAGTCCATAACGTGAAACCGTCCCATAAGTCGGTTTCATGCCTGTCACCCCACAAAATGAACTTGGCTGGCGGATGGAACCGCCCGTATCAGAACCCAGTGCATAAGAACATTCTTCCGCCGCTACCGCTGCACAGGAACCGCCGGAAGAACCGCCTGGGACATGGTCTGTATTCCAGGGATTTTTTGTTGCGCCATATGCAGAAGTCTCCGTTGTGCTGCCCATTGCAAACTCATCCATATTTGTTTTTCCAAGAACCACAGCCCCGGCTTTTTCTAAACGAAGTACTGCTTCCGAAGAAAATGTTGGAACATAATTTTCTAAGATTTTAGAACTGCATGTTGTAAGCACGCCCTTTGTACACATATTGTCTTTTATTGCCACCGGGACGCCCGCAAGCGCCCCCGTATATGTGCCATCCTGAATCCCTTTCTGCACTTCCCCTGCGCGCTTTAAGGCACGTTCTTTCTCAACCGTCACAAAACTATTAACCGCTTCCTCTTTTTCATGAATAGAAGCTAATGCTTCCTGCACTGCCTCAACAGCAGAGACTTCCCCTGCCTTTATCTTTTTCCCAAGGCTAACTGCCGTTAAACCCATCAAAGACATATCCTATCCTCCTGTCTGCCACTGTTATGCGTTAAATTGTCCTTGGCACAACAAAGCTGTCTTCCTTTTTCTCCGGCGCATTGGCAAGCGTTATTTCCCTTCCATCACCATTTGCAACAACATCTTCACGGAAAACGTTATGAACCGGAAATACATGGGACATTGGCTCAACCCCAGAAGTATCCAGCTCATTTAACTTGTCAATATAATCCAGCATTTTCCCGATATCTTTTTTCGCCTGTTCCTTTTCTTCCTCATCCAGCTCAAGCTTCGCAAGAATCCCAACATACTCAATTGTCTCATCAGAAATAATATTTGCCATATCCTACTCCTTTTCTATCCAAAAAGCCCGGTAAAGAAATCTGCGATTGCCTCAAAAATCCCGGCAAAAAAACTTCCAATCTTATCAAACAAACCAGAAGTATCTACTTTACTGAAATCCACGCCTGCGTCCTTCAGCTTATCATAAATCCCTTTCGCCTGTTCTGTAATGGCATCCACATCAATATCAACCTTAGATACCTTTTCCATCATATCTACAATATTTTCAACATCTTCATCCGAAATATTCAAATTCAGGGCTCTTGCAGAAGCTTCTACCGCATCCCTGATATCCGTCGCTGTTGTCAGTTCTTCCGAAAACACCTTCTGTTTTACGGCTGCAATCAATTCTGCCGCCCGTTCCTTATCGCCCATGCTCTCCCCAAGTTCAGCCGTTGTCACAAGCTCATCTGTCGCCGTGTCCATAATATCCTCTGTAATTTCCTCCCCTGTCATCGTCGCATACGCCTTCATCGCACCGACTAAGGCAGAAGTCCCGGAAATGTTAAACGGGCCGACTACTGTAACATTAGCGTCCGTAAGCCCTGCTGTAACAAGTGCATTGCAATACATCCCCGGCGTACAGTAACCGATATTTTTGGTTTCCACATGGATTCCTGTATCTTTTTCTGTCTTAACAACCATAACAGACGAAAGCGCCCTTGTCCCAATCACAGAAGCATCAATATAACTGCCCAGATAATCATGCTCCTCCTGGTTGGTAATCTGGATTGTTTTATAATCTGCTACATCCGCCTCCGTAATCCCAAGCTCTGAAAGCACTGTCTCACGCTCGTTCTTTTTTAAATCCGCACCAAAGGCAAGATAACGGTCAAAACTTGTATCTTCGTCCTCAATTGCTGCATCTGCCGACGCAGTTACAGGAACAGCAAGCGATAAAACCAGCGCCCCTGCCATTACCAATTTTCTTAAACCTCTTATCATATTCCCTCCATCCAGGGATTATCTATAAAGCACTCTCAATCTAAAAGCCCATCCTTTAAAACAATCCCTTCTTTTCCCTCTTTTTAAAAAGGTGCTGGAACAGCACCTAAGAAGAACGCAAAACCAGCGTTCTTCACACCCAAATCAGCGAAGTTTCCTACGACATAAAAATACCAGCTTTATTCTGCTTTGCCGTTTTTAATCCGCCCCATTGCTTTTACAGTATTCTCTGCACTTCCAAAAGCAGTCAGGCGGAAATACCCTTCCCCGCTTGGCCCAAATCCAGAGCCAGGCGTGCCGACAATATTTAATTCTGTTAACAGATAATCAAAGAAATCCCATGATTTCATATTTTCCGGCGTCTTTAACCAAATATATGGCGCATCCACACCGCCAAACACTTCATACCCCGCGCTTGTCAGGCCTTCCCGGATAACGCGTGCATTATTCATATAATATGCAATCTGTTCTTTTGTCTGCTTCTGCCCTTCTTCTGTATAGACAGCCGCACCTGCAGCCTGGATAATATAAGGGGCGCCGTTAAATTTCGTACCGTGGCGGCGCGCCCAAAGGGAATGCAGTGAAACGTCCCCACACTTCAATTCTTTTGGGATAACCGTAAACCCAAGGCGCGTCCCTGTAAATCCGGCATTTTTAGAAAAACTGCGGATTTCAATTGCGCAGGCAGCCGCACCTTCGCATTCATAAATCGTATGCGGTACATTTTCAGAAGAAATATATGCCTCATATGCTGCATCATAAATAATCACCGCGCCATTTTTCAAAGCATAGTCCACCCATACCTGCAGCTGGTCCTTTGTGAGGGTAGTCCCGGTTGGATTATTCGGCAGGCAAAGATAAATCATATCCGGCACCTCTTTTGGAAGTTCCGGGCAGAAATTATTTTCTTTCGTACAAGGCATATAGATTACCCTGTCCCATTTTTCCACTTCCGGACGGTACGTCCCTGTACGCCCGGACATCGCGTTAGAATCCACATAAACCGGATAGACCGGGTCGCAGACTGCAATCCTTGTGTCATCTGCAAAAATATCTACAATATTTCCAGAATCACTTTTTGCACCGTCGCTGACAAAAATCTCATCTGCAGAAATTGCACATCCCCTTGCTTTATAATCATGTTCCGCAATTGCATTCCGCAAAAAATCATACCCTAAATCCGGGGCATATCCTTTAAATGTTTCAGCCTTTGCCATTTCATCTACTGCACTGTGAAGCCTGTCAATCACTGCCGGCGCCAATGGCAGCGTAACATCGCCAATCCCAAGACGGATAATCTCTTTCTCCGGATGCGCTTCTGTATAAGCAGCAACTTTTTTTCCAATATCCGAAAACAGGTAACTTCCTGGCAATTTTAAATAATTCTCATTAATTCTAAACATCCTATATTCCACCTTTCTCTTAAGAACCACAATCTTATAAACACTTATTTTACACGAAAGCCCCTGGCAATGCAAGCACATCTAGTACCAAAGACCTCCAAGCGTCTTCCCGCAATACTCTTCCAGCTCATGTATGCTTTCTTTATAAAATTCATTTAGAAATAAACGGCTGGATTGGTTCATTTTTTCATCATTTTGCACAAGCGTATACTTATGGAGAAAAGCCTTGCACTTCTCATGGCACTTTTTTACCTTTTTTGAATAAACAGAACGCAGCCTGACGTCCATCCCATAAATAATACGGTTAATCCAGGCGCTGACATAATTTCTTGAAACCAGCTTTCCCTCATTGGAATGAGGAAGCGATGTAAATTTTTTGGGCTTTACCCCAATAAACTTCTGTACCTCATCCATAACCTGTTCTGTATTTTGGATCAGCTCTTCAAAAAATACCACCTTAATTCTGTCTTTCCCAAAATATTCTTCATACTTACGGATATGTTTAATATATTCAAACCTTGTATTTTCTTCTGTCACAATATAATCCTGTATGTAATCATCAAACATATCAACATGATACCGAAAATGACGGCGGTAATAATTTACCTGTTTTTTATCCATCGTCTTGCGCATCAGCATCTTAAAATAAGAATAGGCAGCATCTGCCGGATTTCTCACGACAAAGATAATTTTTGTGTTTTTCCCATAACACTCATAAACACCGTCTGCATTGTTGTGGTAACTTGGCTCAATATCCCCTGTCACCTGCCCTTCCTTCACATCTGGAAAGTAAATGGTATTAAACCGTTCCGGGGCGTCTTCTATACTGGTGCGCCACCCCATATACAGCGTTTCTTTTTTCTTTGGCAGAAAAATCCTTTTATGCTTTTTCAACGCGCTATGCAGGGATGAAGTGCCGCATTTTACAAAACCTCCGCAGACAAAATCCAGATGCACATGCTCTTTTGCACCGATTTCTGCAATCAGTTCATAATCAATAACCGCTGCATTCTTACAGCCGCCCTCGCAAAGTATCTGCCTGGCAAGTTCTGTCTGTTTGCAGTCATGGCTGTCGTATAGTTCAAAAACCAGACATCCCTTATCTTTTATCTTATCTACAGAGGCAAAAGGGACTCCGCAAAAAGTCCCCTGTTTCTTTTGGTTATCTGCATAGGAAACATACTGCACTGCCATCTGATTTGCTAAAAAATACCGGCACATAATATTTACAAGAGACGGCTTCCCAAACAATACAATATCCTGATATTTCCCTGCCTCTGCCGCAATTTGCGATTCCTCCCAAATTGTCATAAGCAATCCTTTCTTTCACATAAAATCCTGGCTCAAATTGTTACCTTTTGCCTGATATCCTCATAAAGCTTTTGTTTTAAATCTTTAATGCAGGAAACTGTTTCCCCAACCGAAATCATTTCTTTCACAGATTTATCCCTTGTCGTAATTTCTACACAGGATTCTTTCAAATTCCTTGGGCTGACAATCACACGGATTGGAACGCCAAGTAAATCTGCATCAGAAAACATCGCTCCTGGGCGGACGCCTTCACGGTCATCATAAATTACTTCAACGCCATCCTTTAAAAGTTCCTGATACAATTTATCCGCTGTTTCCTTTGCCTCCTTATCATCGGCACGCAGACAGCAAATATGAACTTCCCAAGGGGCAACCGTAATTGGCCATATAGGCCCATATTCATCATGGCATACCTCACAGATAGATGCGGCAAGGCGGCCAACGCCAATTCCATAACAGCCCATTATCGGGTACTGCTGCTGCCCATTTTCATCCGTATACTGCATATTCATTGTTTTTGTGTACTTCGTCCCAAGCTGGAAAATATTCCCAACCTCAATGCCGCGTTTTATTGTAATCGCTTTTTTCCCACAGCAAGGGCAGACGCTTCCCTCCTGTATCTTAGAAATATCTACATATTCTGCCTTCTCCAAATCCCGTTCCAAATTCAGCCCTGTGTAATGGTATCCTTCTTTGTTTGCGCCTGCTACAAGGCCTGAAATCCCCTTTAGAGAAACATCCAGGTACACTTCGGCTTCTTTGGCAATCCCATAAGGCCCAATATAACCTGCAACAAGACAGTCTTCCTCTGTTATTTCTGCAGTATGGATTTCCCCGCCAACCAGGTTTCTGAGTTTTGTTTCATTTACCTCATAATCCCCCCGCACAAAAGCTACTACAAAGGTATCGTCTGCATTTTTCTGATAGACGACAGCCTTGCAGGACTTCTTCACATCACTGTTTAAGAAATCACAAACCGCTTCTATCGTCTTACATTCTGGCGTCTCCACACATTGAAGCTGTTCTGCCTGCCCTGAGTCTTCATTTACCATCTTGTTTTCCGCCGCTTCCATATTCGCCCGGTAATCGCATTCTGTACAAACTACAATCGAATCCTCACCTACCGGCGTCAGAAGCATATACTCGTGGGAAATATTCCCTCCCATCATGCCGGAATCAGAAGCTACCGTCACAACTTCCGGGATTCCTGCACGGGCAAAAATCCTGTTATATGCCTGATAGCATTTTTCATAATAATCTTCTAAATCTTCCTGTGAGGTATGGAAAGAGTAGGCGTCTTTCATTGTAAATTCACGGACGCGTATCATGCCGGCCCTCGGCCTTGCCTCATCACGGAATTTTCGCTGAATCTGGTAAATCATAAATGGATATTTTGTGTATGACTGCGCATATTCCCTTACTAAATGGACTGCCGCTTCCTCATGTGTCATCGCAAGCACCATCCTTGCATTGCTTCGGTCTGTAAAACGTAAAAGCTCACTGCCGACAGATTCATACCTGCCTGACTCGTCCCACAAATCAGCAGGAAGCGTCACAGGAAACAATACCTCCTGCCCATCAATCGCATCCATTTCCTCGCGTATAATCTTTTCTATTTTTGCCGTAATCCTTTTTAACAATGGAAATTCCGAAAAAATACCATTTCCAACATTTTTCATATAGCCTCCGCGCACCATCAGCGCATGGCTGTCAATTACACAGTCCGCCGGCCTTTCCTTAAACCTGGAACCAACTAATTTTGATAATTTCATTTCTTTCCTCCTCATATTTTAATCAATCTTTTTCACTATTCCCCACCTATATACCAATCTCATTTTCAAAATATTGAAGCGTAGAATATTTTACTAATATTTGATTCATAGGATTGCTTAAATTACGCTTTGCATTTTTGTATTTTTCAATATACTTTTCCATTTTTACTTTTATCCTATAATCCTTTCCTCTTAACGCATCAAATTCTTTCTGACGCAAATGTGGTTCTACACTTGAATCTATGTAACTTTCTTTACTAATAACTACTGCCTTTGAAAAGTCAACTCCACAATTATTAGCCTTATCAGTCCATAATACATACGGATGATGTATATCCGACCTTAAAGGAATAGCATATCGAACGTCGTCAATTTCTACATAAACCTGAATATATGGCCTATTTCTTTTTTGCTCTATTTCAGGATAATTTGATGCTGAATATACATTATAAAATTCATCTGACAAAAATACAAATCTTTTTTTCTTTCCCATATAACTTCTCCCACGTAAAACAACTCCTGTTTCCAGGAGTTGTCTTCTCAGCGGACTTTTCTTTTATTTTACTTAGTCGCGCCCTACGACTAAATCTTCTGTTGAACTTTCTTTAACCTCACGTTCTATGAGAATTATCTAAAGATAATATATCATAGTATATGTAATCAGTCAAGAAATATCCGCAAATAACGATATAAAGACGTAACTATTCAGCCTTGCGGCTTCATAGTTACACAGCAGTGCTTTCAGCACTGTGACAACTATCCAAGGTTACTATTCAAGCTGCCGGGCATGGTTCAAACAGTAACACTATCTATTGATCCTGCGTAGAAATTGCCTCCATTGCCACACTTCCCCCACGAACCACTTCGATGCGGTTTACAAAAATATCATTAAACAATGCAATCATATCATTATTTGCGCCCTCTGTCTTTACACACTGCACAATCACACGGCGCCTGTCGTAATCTATTACTTCCAAATCAAAAGCCTGCGCAATCCGGAATATTTCAGCCTTGTCTTTTTCAGAGCAGCTTGAAACCTTAATAAACAGCAGCTCCTTTTTATGGATTTTTACACCTGACAAATCAATTACTTTAATCACTACAACGCAGCGGTTCAGCTGTTTTTTCACCTGTTCAAACGTTATGTCATCAATCGTCAGGCCAATTGTCATCCGCGATACCGTTGGATCCTCCGTCTCCCCAACTGTCAGGGTATCTAAATTATAAGATTTTCCAGCCAATAGGCCGGATATTTTTGCCAGGACGCCAATCCTGTTTTCCACATATAGCGATATGTATCTCTTTTTTACTTCCATAACAATCCCCCTTTAATCCATAATCATATCATCCAGTGTCTTTCCAGTTGGTACTATCGGATAAACATTAGCCTCCCGTTCAATAATACACTCTATAATTGTCGGCGCATTTTTATGTTCCGCCGCATACCGAAACGCCCCTTCAATTTCTTCTTCCTTTGTAATACGGATTCCATATGCCTCATAGCTTTCTGCCAGCTTCACAAAATCCGGTATATACGCCGGGCAGTTTTTACTTTTATCCATACAATTTCTCTGGCAGCTTTTCCGATACGCCAAACATGTGCTGGAATAACGTTTCTGGTAAAAAAGCTCCTGCCACTGCCTTACATTCCCCAAATAGCCGTTATTTATCACAATCAAAATCAACGGAAGCTCCAGTGCAACGGCTGTTGCAAGCTCCTGGATATTCATCTGGATGCCGCCATCCCCTGAAATAGAAATTACTGTGCTCTCTGGGTTTCCAAGCTTTGCCCCGATTGCCGCCGGAAATCCGTATCCCATCGTCCCAAGCCCACCGGAAGTCAAAAACTGGCGGTTGCTGTCCAACTGGATATATTGTGTCGCCCAAAGCTGGTTCTGCCCTACATCAGTCGTAATGATTGGCCTATCAAAATTCTCGTTGATATAACGGATTATTTTTTCTGGCGTCAGACCATGATAATTCTCCATATGGATTGGGTAATCCTTTTTCCACTCCATAACCTGGCTTACCCATTTCTCAATTTTTAGCGGCGGGACATATTCTAAAAGCTTTTCTATTGCAAGCTTTGCATCTGCAACAATTGGGATATCTACAACAATATTTTTAGAAATAGACGCTGCGTCCACATCAATATGGATAATTTTCGCATCTTTTGCAAATTCACTGATTTTCCCGGTAATCCTGTCATTAAACCGTGTTCCAATGGAAAATAACACATCGCATTCTGATACGGCATGGTTTGCCGCATAACTTCCATGAATCCCTATATTCCCAAGATATAATTCATGGGAACTTGGAATTGCACCCTTTCCCATAATTGTTGTAATCACAGGTACTCCTGTCGTTTCGGCAAGCGTTTTCATCTGCTCATTGGCATTGGAAATATTTACCCCGCCCCCTACAAGGAATAATGGCTTTTTTGCCTTTTTTAACATGCTGACTGCTTTTTTAATCTGCCCTACATGCACGCTTTCATTTGGCTTATAACCACGCATATTTACCCCTGACGGATATTCATCACTTCCCAAAGCCTGCTGTATATCTTTTGGGATATCCACTACAACCGGCCCCGGCCTTCCTGTCCGCGCTATGTAAAAAGCTTCTTTCAATATCCTTGGAAGTTCCTCCCTTGTCCTTACTGTTACAGCATATTTACAGATACTGTTTGTAATCCCGACTATATCCACTTCCTGAAATGCATCATTTCCCATCAGCCCCAATGGAACCTGCCCGGTAATGCAGACAAGAGGGACGCTGTCATAATTTGCCGTTGCAATCCCTGTCACAAGATTTGTCGCCCCCGGCCCGCTCGTAACAAGGCATACCCCCGTCTTCCCTGTAGAACGCGCATATCCGTCTGCAGCATGGATTAATGCCTGTTCATGCCGAGGCAAAACCACGTCAATATCCTCTGCCTCATACAGTGCGTCAAATATATCAATCGCCTGCCCTCCGGGATAGCCGAACACAAGATTTACCCCCTCTTCCCTCAATGCTTTTACAATAATTTCTGTTCCTTTCATCTGCATCCCTCCATTCTTATTTCCATAAAAAAGCGCACCGCCGGCGCTGGTGCGCTAGCAAGAATTGCTTCGCAATTCTTGTCGGCAACCACTACGTAACAGCGCAATTTCCTATGACAAAAAAAGCCCTAAGTTAACAACCCGTTAACTTAGGGCGAATATCTCCGCGGTACCACCTAATTTCAAAGCTTACGCTTTGCACTCATCCAATACGGCAGCATAACAGCATTTTCACCAATGCTTCCCTGCTGCTTATATCGTTTCCCTGATAACGGCGGGAACTTCCGTTGAAGCCTACTTAGGAAATGTTTAGAGATTAATCTGTGCATTTTGCCTGACAAAAATACATTTATACTCCTGCTGCCATCTGCCCTGTTCAGCCCACTGCTCAAAGGCTACTTCCATATTTCCGAAACAAAGATTTTCACCAGCCATCTTCTCTCTTCTGATTCAAAAAATATGTACTCCTCCTCATCACTGCATTTACCTTATTATTAAAAGTTAATATAACAAATTTTCTATCCCCTGTCAACTGTCGCTTTTTACAAAAATTTAGAAAGACATTGCTTTCCACAGGACAATGTAGCTCTTTTAGAATTGCTTTGCTTTTTAAGCTCCCAGCCTATGCACGCACACGGACAACTGTCTGAAAAGAACTAAAGTTCTTACGGAAACAACGATTCCATAGATATTACTAAGGCGGTTAAACGCCGATGTTTTTACATGAAATCACAATTACTCATTGACTTTAATACTACATTTCTGTATAATTGAACTACCAGTTTAATTATATCAATTTTAAAGGACGGTAACTATATGGGAATTTTTTTTGGAATCTTATCTCTAATATGTTTTTGTTTATTAGCATCAAAAGTTTTATCCGCAAAACTACGTTTCAAAAAAGTGGACAAACTACTGATGAAAGTTCACAAACCTATAAGCGTATTTCTAATCATTACATGTTTTGTACATATTCTTTCTGTTGTCCCCATACTAAAAAACCGCAATTTACTTGTGGTTATCTCAGGAATTGTCAATATAGCGTTTATGGTCTTGTTGATTTATTTATGCCATAGGATTAAAGAGCGAAAGAAAAAAATATTGTGGCATAGAATATTAACTATTCTTATGGCAATAAGCATTATAGGACATTTCACGATATACATAATAGATTTTAACAATTACCAGGAAAATATAAAAAGTATAGAAATCAACCATATTAATTTGAAAAATGTTGAAGATGGGTTATACAAGGGAAAGTACAATGCAGGCTATATCTATGCTGAGGTAGAAGCCAAAATCAAAGATGGCATAATTGTTTCTATCAAACTTTTAGAACATAGGAATGAACGAGGGAAACGGGCGGAAGAAATTATTAACGAAATAATATCGGCACAGGAAATTGATGTAGATACCATAAGCGGAGCTACAAACTCAAGCAAAGTGATAAAAAAAGCGGTTGAAAAAGCAATCACAAATAAGCAGCCAGAACCATTGCCCCTGCGGGAATAACCTTCACAATCCGTTACCTATCCTATTATTGCTATTTGCGGCTATTCACACCATAGATTAACTATTCACGAAAACTTGCAGGCAGGAACTAGCCAAGTATGCTATAATTATAATCTAAAAATTGTTCATCATAATGGAGGAAACCACAAATGAAAAAAACAGCATACTTGTGTATTACAGCGCTTATTTTGTCATTTACATTAAAGCCATCTACTGTAAATGCAGCAGCTTCCCCAGTACAGGAAACAGCAAAGACATCTAATCATACGGCAGGCATTAAACAAGAACAGCCAGGCACACTCGAAGAACCGGCAGCCTCCGAAAAACCAGCGCCATCAGAAAAGCCGGCAGCATCAGAAGAACCGGCCCCATCAGAAGAACCGGCCCCATCAGAAGAACCGGCCCCATCAGAAGAACCGGCCCCATCAGAAGAACCGGCCCCATCAGAAGAACCGGCCCCATCAGAAGAACCGGCCCCATCAGAAGAACCGGCCCCATCAGAAGAGCCCACAGCAGAAATTCCCGTACAGCTTTTGGGGGCAAATGCAGCAGAAAAAACTGTTACACTTAAATGGGACAATGTAAATAATGCAGAGGAATATGTTGTCTTTTTCCTGAAAAATAAAACCTGGATAGAAATTAGCAGGACACAGGAAACTACAGGAACTTTCTCCCTTGCCGGATATGGAACGAAAAACAGCTTTAAAATCTGCTCTTATAACAGCGAGCAGAGGCAAACCGGCGAATCCTCTGAAATCAAGGTATTGATTCCAGCAAAAATTAAAAAGCTCCAGACAACTGCATATTCCAAAACAAAAGTAAAGCTGAACTGGAAAGCAGCAAAAGGTGCGGATTCCTATTATATTTATGGAAAGCAAGATGGAAAAAAATATAAATTGATAAAGACCGTGAAAAAAACAGATGCACGCCTGAATATAAAGGACAAAAAAAATTACCGATTTAAAATTGTCCCGCTTTTTAAGAGTACCCTTGGCACAATTGCCGGAACTGCAAGCGAAACCAGTTATAAAAATACAGAATTTGTATCAATGGGCCACCAAAAATATACCTATAGTGAAATGTGCAGTGATATTCAATCACTTTGTAAAAAATACAGTGAATATGTTTCCTACGAAACTATCGGCTATTCCGAAAAAGGCAGGAAAATTTATGACGTCATTCTGGGAGATAAAGAAGCGGATCATACCATACTTGTTGTCAGTACGCTCCATGCCAGGGAATATATTGCAACAGTTGTATGCATGAAACAGCTAGAATATTACCTGCTAAATTATAATAAGACAGTGGATGGCAAAAAACTGTCAGATATATTTTCCAATTGTAATGTCCATTATATCATGATGGCAAATCCAGACGGAGTTATTATTTCGCAGACAAACAAAGCAAGATGGAAAGGCAATGCAAATGGGGTAAATTTGAACCGCAACTTTCCTTATGCATTTAAACGTGACGGCAGCCCAAAAGACGGAAGCTACAGCGGGAAAAAAGCAGCAAGTGAAAGTGAAACACAGGCAATTGTCAGCCTTACCAAAAAGCTGAATAAAACGCAGACGCTTGCTGTCGTCAGCTACCACGCAATGGGACAGATTGTATTTGGTGACTATGGCGGAAAAAACCAGAAGCTCCGCTCTGATATCACTAACATGTACAAAATTGCAAGAAATACAACTGGTTATTCCAGTGCAGCAAATTACGGCGGAACCTCTAATGGAAATTACAGGGAATATTTAACGTATAAAATGAAAGTACCAAGCGTGACAATCGAAGTTGGCAGCGTTTCCTGCCCGGTTCCAAAATATCAATATGCATCAGCCTTTAACCGCAATAAGCTACTTATATTACGGGAAGCTGCATGGTTAGAAAATAATTTTTAAACTACAAAACAGGGCTTTCAAAAAATCAGAAAGCCCTGTTTTCTGCCTTTCTAAATTGTTTTTGCCTTTAAATATCACAACTCCAAGTAACAAATCAACAACCCCGCAGCGTTTTTTAAACTATTTCAGCTTTATTATTTTAATTTTAGAATCCTGAACAAAGAAATAATAATTTTTTTTATCACTTGGAAAAAAGTAACTGATTTTACTTGTCAGGTCTTTTGAAAACTTCCTAATGCCATTGATGCGGTATACTGCGCACCATTCTGCAGAGTGGAACAAAATCTCGTCCCCACTGATTTGGACATGGGTAAATGCAGCATCCACGTCTATCGAAAGAGTATTATTTCCGTCTGTATCATACAGCTTCATATTACATTTTAAATCATCTTTTTTTAACAAGACTCCCACATGCCCTTCGTCAATAAAAGCGCTTTGGATTGTCTCTTCAAATTCTTTTTCAGCAACAGCTTCTGGCTGGCGCATATTCGTCCAAAGATAAAAACCCTTTTCACTAAAAAGACAGACATCAGAACTCCCCATAAACTGGACTTCTGAAATCAGGGTTTCTTTATAATTATGCGCCCCTACCAGGCAATTAGCATTCTTTCCTACTTCTGTAAAATTATAAAATGCCACATGGCTTTGCGCCGCCCCAGTCGTTACATTCAGATAAGACGCTACCACGCTGCTTCCATCTGGCGACAAATCCAAAGCAACCGGATAGCCATCTTCAACGTTTGTAGGAATCTCTGCCAAAAGCGCTTCTGCCTTATCGAAAGGATTATACAGCGCAATTGTATTAGAAGAACTGTCTTCCACTAATACAGCAACCACTCCCTGATTGGAAATACATGCCTGTACAATAGGAAAATCAACGGTAAATTCCGTCCCGGTTCCCCCGCCTTTATAAACATAAAGGGATTCGCCGCCAATATCCGCAATCACCACACTTGAACCACAAGTATCTGCTTTGGGATTTGCCATATCATAACTTCCGCTCCAAATAGAATTCCCTTTTCTGTCCACAGCAGTGACGCCGTCACGCCCATATCGGATAATCCCATCCTGATAAGATTCATAAGACATGGAGTTACCGTTTTTCACATATATGGAACGTTCCACCTGGTAAGATTCATATTGCCGGTTTAGAAACCAGCGGAACCCCAGATAAAAAATTGCCGCACAGACCAGTATACATGCTATTGCTAAAATAACAAACCGCGTTCTTTTTTTCTTCTGCTCATTCAGCACCGTAATATCAAAAGAACGCCCAATCAAACTTTTCATCCTGTTTCCTCTTCTACACGAATTCTACATAATCTAAATTATTATAACGTATCAGAGAAAACAACGCAACATGGCAGCTGCTACTTTTTATATGCCGGCAAAATAATCCGCTGTCCTTCCTTAATCTTATCCCCATCTTTAATGTTATTTGCTTTTTTCACCATTTTCATGCAGGCAAGCGTATGATACTGTCTCCATACAATCTGGCTTAAAGTATCGCCGGGGCGCACAACATAACTTGCTGTTTTTGCGCTGGCAGGCTGTGCACTGGAACGCTCCTTTTTGTCAGAAGCCGGGGGCTTTGTTACCGCTGGCTTCTTTGTCACCTGAGGGGGCTTTGCTGCCGCCGGCTTCTTTGTCACTTCCGGCTTCTGATCAGCAGGAGGGCTTGTCTCCTTTTCTTCATTGCCACCCTCCTCCTGCGCCTGTCCTGTAGCAGCTGGAAGGCCGGTTGCACTGCTCTCCTTTTTTTCTTTCTGCCCATCCCCACTTTTCTTATCCTGCTCCTTAGAAGATGTTTTCTTTTTCTCCTTACTTTTTTCCTCTGGCTCCGGGGTTATTGCCACTGCTGAATTTGACAAAGTCGTAATTGTTTTTTCCAGGCTTTCTATCTTTTTCGTGCTTTGTATCAGAAGGTTTGCCCCCAATATGGTCAGAAGCGCCAAAAAAGCTCCAATGCCATATGCCGCCGCCCTTTTGGGATTCTTTAACTCTACATTCTTTTTTACAACAGAACGTACAGTTGCCGTAATCTTATCATCATACGATTCCTCAAAACTTTTTTTAGGCTGCCCTTTTAGCATATACTCCTGCATCAGTGGATTTTTTTCATAATATATGACATATCCAGCCATTTCCGAAAGTTTTCCATCCCGCCAGCAAAAAAGTTTTTCTTCTTTTTCGTTCAAATCTTCCAGAAAAAGAATCTTTCCTTCCTGGGAAAAATGCTTCTGCTGAATGGCACGCACCATATCGTCTGTATGGCTGTTCCACATGCTTACGCCGCACCCCCATCCAAACACCTGTGCACCTGTAAAATTCTGATAAATCAATTCATGGATCTTGTCCCATGTTTTTGCCGTAAATGCCTGATTTCCTTCCAAAACATTCAGCTCAATTTCAACCGCCCCATAAATAAACCTTGTTCCCCCTGCATCCCCTTCCCCTTTTTTCCCCAACAGAATAACAGCCGCCTGCTCCTGTTTTTTCTGGAAAATCTGATGAATATATGTAATAACATAATCTTCTATATAAATGCGGTTATTCTCAGGCGGCTCCCCTATCTGGCGTATATTTTCCGGTAAAGCATTAAAATGGTACTCCTTTTTTTCCAATCCATTGTTTATTTCCTGATTTGCCATATATTCCCTCCATTCCTTCTGCCAGCAAGTGCACTCCGATATATTGCCATTTCCCATCGGTTTCGCTCTCCGCCATAACAAACAGTTCCTTTGACGCAAGCATTATAGCATACCGCCTGTCCAATTTTTGTCGAAAACACAGGAATTCCACCTACAGTCTTTCGCAATAATTCGACCTTAAAATATGTTTGGTTTTCTGTTTTTTGGGTAATACTGTCAATATAACGTGGCTTGCTTGAAAAAATTCCCAAACAAGCCGTAAGAAATGGAGAACTGCAAATGGAATTATTAAAAAAGAAAAATGGCAGCCATACACAGGACTGTATTGCTACCTCAGATAAGCTGTATTATTATAATGTCCACCAGACAAAAGCAATGGCAGACTTTACGCTGCAAATCAAGAAACTAAAAAAACATATCCAGCAAATCCGCCAGACCCCGGTTTTTCTCTGTATCGGTTCTGACCGGGCCACCGGAGACTGTTTTGGACCGATTGTCGGCGAAAAGCTGTCACAGTCATTTTCCAGCAGCAAAACGCCTGCCTCTATGCCTATTGTATATGGCACACTGCATTCCCCGGTACATGCCGTAAACCTTGCCTCTGTCATTACACAGATTCAAGATACTTTTTATCAGCCCTTTATCATTGCCATTGACGCCTCCCTCGGCATCCGGCAGCATATTGGATATATCACGCTTGGCACAGGGCCGCTTCTTCCGGGTATCGGAGTGCAGAAAGATCTGCCCCACATCGGAAATGCCGCCATCACTGGGATTGTTAACCTGGCAGGCAGCAACAGCCACGCCACGCTCCAGACCACACGCTTATCTGTTGTCGTAGAACTGGCCAATTTCGTTTCCCAGGGCGTCACAGCAGTATACCATTAAAATCCTGCCGTGACAGTTCCTTATTATTAGAGTTCCACCCTGCCCTCTAAAGCACGGTACAAAGTCACTTCATCAATATATTCTAAATCACCGCCTGCAGGAACCCCGCTTGCAATACGGCTGACTTTTATCCCCAGTGGTTTTACCAGTTTACTGATATAAGTCGCTGTAGTATCCCCTTCCAGGTTTTTATTGGTCGCGACAATCACTTCCTCCACATCTCCCTGCAGGCGTACCATCAATTCATCCAGCCGGATATCCTGCGGCCCAATCCCTGCCATAGGCGATATCGCCCCATGCAGGACATGGTAAACGCCTTCAAACTTTCCTGTTTTTTCATATGCCGCTAAATCCCTTGGATTCTCTACTACCATAATCTGCTTATGGTTTCTCTTTTGGCTGGCGCAGATAGGGCAAAGTTCATCATCTGTATAAGTACAGCATTCTTTACAATAGCGGACATTTTTTTTCGCATTTACCATTGCCGCCGACAATCCCTCTACCTGCTCACTCGGCATATTTAAAATGTGGAATGCCAGACGCTGCGCTGACTTTGCCCCAATTCCCGGCAGATGTGACAGATGTTCTACCAGATTGCTAATCTGGGTACTATAAAAATCCATCTTAAAACAGTCCTCCCAGCCCGCCTAAGCCGCCAGTAAGCTGCTCCATCATTTTACTATTTTCCTCTTCCATCTTGCGGAGTGCTTCATTCACCGCTGCCACAATTAAATCCTCCAGCATTTCAATATCATCCGGGTCGACAACTTCCTCTGAAAGCTTTACAGAAAGTATTTCCTTCTTTCCGGACACTTTCACCTTTACTGCACCGCCTCCGGCTGTCGCCTCCCACTCTTTTTCCTCCATCTCTTTGGATTTCTCTTCCATCTGCCTCTGCATTCTCTGTGCCTGCTTCATCAGGTTATTCATATTGCCAGGCATTGCGCCTCCTGGAAATCCTCCACGTTTTGCCATCCTCTTATCCTCTCTTTCCAAAATTCTATTGCTATATAAGAACTATTCATAATTAACCCGTTGCCCCAGCCTTAAAAGCAATTCTCAAACACGCTCCAGGCAATTCTTAATAGTAACCAATCACTCATATTCAATTCCATCAAAATGAATCAGGCGGGAGATATCTTCATATTCATTATCTACAACGGCGTCTACTGTCCGTGTTTCAACCAAAACCTCTTTGCCCAGAAGATTTTGTATCACTTCCTTTAAGCATTGCAGCTCCTGCCTGTCATTCTGCAAAAAGAAGTCTTCACTTAATTTATCTGTAAACTGTAAAAGCAGGCTTCCCTGTTCTGACACTACTTTTTTTGCATGTGACAGCATATTTTCCCCCGGCTGCCCATATGCCATTAAAATTTCATTCCAACGCTGTATTACTTCTGTTATATCCTCCGGCAACGCTTTCGGAAGGATTTTCGGTTTTTCCGGCTGTTCCTGCGACGGGTTTTGTGCTGCGGCGGCAGACGCCGGAACTGCTGCAGCTCCCTCTTCCAGCCTCTTTTCTATTGCTGCCATCCGTGCAGAAAGCGTTGTAAAATCCTGCTCCTGATCCATCTGCGGCCTGCACAGCTTAATAAACATAATTTCCACAAGAACCCTTTTCTGGGAAGCATACCTGATTTGATTCGATAAATCCGACAGGATATGGATATACCGTATCAGCATATCTGCATCAATCATACCTGCTTCTTCCTGCATCTGCAAGAGCTGTTCCTGCGATACATCCAAAAGCTCATTTCCCTGCCCTGAAACATCCACTAACATCAAGCCTCTCAGATACCATATAAACTCACTGATAAACTGGTTTAAATCACGCCCCGCCATCATCATTTCGTTTATCAATTCCATGCAGCCAATAACGTCCTGTGATACCACATACCGAAACATCTTACTGTAAACTACCGTGTCCACCGCGCCAAGTACCTGCAATGCCTTTTCATACGTCAGTTCCTGCCCCAGATAAAATGCAATGCACTGGTCAAGAAGGCTTAACGCATCACGCATAGAGCCGTCTGCCGTCTTTGCAATATACCGCAGCGCCCTGCCTTCTGCCTGCACCTCTTCCCTGTCTGTTATCTCTTTCAGGCGCGCTGCAATGGTATCAATCGAAATCCGCCGGAAATCATACCGCTGGCAGCGGGAATGAATCGTAACCGGTATTTTATGCGGCTCAGTAGTTGCCAAAATAAAAATAACATAGGACGGCGGCTCTTCCAAAGTCTTTAGCAAGGCGTTAAACGCACCTGTAGACAGCATATGCACTTCATCAATAATATAGACTTTATATCTTCCTTCTGCCGGTGAATACTGCACCTCCTCAATAATGTCGCGCACATTGGCAACGCCATTATTCGACGCCGCGTCAATTTCAATTACATTCATCGAAGTCTGCCGGTTAATCTTCTGGCAGGTTTCGCACTGGTTACAGGGATTCCCATGAACCGGATTCTGGCAGTTCACCGCCTTTGCCAGAATCTTTGCAACGGTTGTCTTTCCTGTTCCCCTTGTACCGCAAAAAAGATAAGCATGCCCGATACGGTCTGTCTGAATCTGGTTCTGTAAAGTAGTAACAATATGTTCCTGTCCCTTTACCTCATCAAATTCACCTGGTCGAAACTTCCGATACAACGCCGTATAAGACATGCTTTCTCTCCTCCTGCTAAAAAACCTTAAATTCCAAAACTAATTCCAAGACCTTTTACTTCCTGGATAATCGCTGAATCCGGGTCTACCATTTTCAGCTTGCCAGCCACCTCTTCCAGAGGAACCGGCACAACTTCGCCATCACGCAATGCTGCCATATAACCATATTTTTCCTCAATCACCATGCGGGCTGCCGCAGAACCCAGCCGGCTGGAAATCACCCTGTCATACGGGCAAGGCTGCCCTCCGCGCTGTGTATGCCCCGGAACGGTAATCCGCACTTCCTGCCCTGTCTTTTCCTGGATTTCCTGCCCAATCTGATAAGAAATAGATGGGAATGGGTTTTTCTTTCTCTTAGCCTTTAACTCTTTTTTGGAAAGTTCTGCATCTTCCTTAGAAATAGCGCCCTCTGCAACTGCAAGGATTGAGAAATTCTTCCCTTCTTTTGCCCTCTTGTCCAAAGCGTCTACAACCACATTAATATCATATGGAATTTCCGGAATCAGGATAATGTCTGCCCCTCCGGCAATTCCGGCATGGAGCGTCAGCCATCCCACCTTATGCCCCATAACTTCTACAATAAATACACGGCCATGCGAAGCGGCTGTCGTATGGATACAGTCAATTGCATTCGTCGCAATGTCAACTGCGCTCTGGAATCCAAATGTCATATCCGTGCCCCAGATATCATTATCAATCGTCTTTGGAAGCGTCACAACATTACACCCTTCCTCACGGAGAAGGTTTGCAGTCTTATGCGTCCCATTGCCGCCTAAAATGACAAGACAGTCCAATCCCCATTTTTTATAATTGCTTTTCATTGCCTCAACTTTATCCAGACCATTTTCATCCGGCATACGCATATATTTAAAAGGCGTCCTTGACGTCCCAATAATTGTCCCGCCTTCTGTCAGGATTCCTGAAAAGTCCCTGGATTTTAATAAACGGTAATTCCCATAAATTAATCCCTTATACCCCTCCAAGATTCCATAAATCTCCATATCCGGATACTTCTGAAACAACGTTTTTGCAACACCACGCATTGTTGCGTTTAACCCCTGGCAATCGCCGCCACTTGTTAAAAAACCAACTCTTTTCATTCCGAATCCTCCCTTTCTTATCCAATCCATTTTTCAGGGCCATGCCTGGCATACCATTTGCCTGCATGTACAAATCCCCGTTACCTGATTTTACCATACTTCCATAGTATTGCGCAAACCTTTTTCACATATCCCGCCTATATAATTTATTGTCTGCGGCTGGTTTCTTCCAGTTCCTTTTCCCTCTTTTTCGTATAGCCCCATTTACGGTTTGCAATGAAATGTACAATTGCATAACCGACAGCCACAATAAACACCAGCAGCAAAAGAATCCCCGGCGAAACAATCATCTTCCCTGCCAGAAAAAAAGCCATTTCCCTCCACTCCTCCTGTTGTGCATAAAAAGCGCACCGCCCGGATATATCTAAAACATATCACCGGGCAGATGCGCCAGGAAACCGTAGTTTATTTTAATTTCCAAATATCATCATTGTACTGTGCAATTGTCCTGTCAGAAGAGAAGAACCCAGCCTTACTGATGTTAACCAGCATCTTCTTCGCCCACTCTTCGCGGTTGTCATAATCTGCAAATACCTGCTCTTTTACTTTAATATAATCTTTAAGGTCAAGAAGCGCCATAAACCAGTCTTTTGTTACAATTTCCATATACAGGCGGATTAAGCTCTTCTTATCACCCACGGCAAACATTTCTTTGCTGATAATAAAATCAACCAGTTTCGCAATTTCAGGGTCAGAATCATAATATTTCTCTGGAGAATAGTCAGCCTTCTCATAATGCTTAATTACTTCATCACTGGACTCCCCGAAGATATAAATATTATCGTCGCCTACAAATTCATGGATTTCCACATTCGCCCCATCATCAGTACCAAGCGTTACCGCACCATTTAACATAAACTTCATGTTGCTTGTACCGCTTGCCTCTTTTGATGCAAGGGAAATCTGCTCTGAAACATCTGCTGCCGGGATTACCTTCTCAGCATATGTTACATTATAGTTTTCAAGCATTACCACAGTCAGGTATGGGCTGACGTCCGGGTCTTTGCGGATTACATCAGACAGACAGCGGATCATATGAATAATATCCTTAGCAATCGTATATGCAGGAGCTGCCTTTGCGCCAAAAATCATGGTAATCGGGGTTTTCGGCTTATTGCCGGCCTTAATCTGCATATATTTATAAATAATATACAGTGCATTCATCTGCTGTCTCTTGTACTCATGGAGACGTTTTACCTGCACATCAAAGATTGAATTTTCATCAACCTTAATACCTTCCTTCTTCTCAAGGTACTCTTTAAACTGTACTTTCTTTTCTTTCTTAATAGAAAGCAGTTTTTCCAAATCAGCAGCATTATTTGCTGCAGCAGCTAATTTCTCAAGCTCGTCCGCATCCTTCTTGAACCCATCGCCAATCTTTTCACTGATAAAGCTGGTCAGCTCATGGTTGCAGTGGAGCAGCCAGCGGCGGAATGTAATACCATTTGTCTTGTTATTAAACTTATTTGGATAAATATCTTTAAAGTGCTTTAACTCACTGTCCTCAAGAATCTTTGTATGAAGCGCTGCCACGCCGTTTACACTGTATCCGTAGTGGATATCAATATGCGCCATATGGACACGGTCTTCCTTGTCAATGATATACACTCTTTCATCCTGATATTTTTCCTTTACCTTTACATCCAGCATCCTGATAATCGGAATCAGCTGCGGCACTACTTTGTCAAGGAACCACAACGGCCATTTTTCCAACGCTTCTGCTAAGATTGTATGGTTCGTATACGCGCACATTTTAGATACGATATCAATTGCTTCATCCATAGAAATGCCGCGGTTCGTCAGCAGGCGGATCATTTCCGGAATTACCATAGTTGGATGGGTATCATTAATCTGGATTACTGCATAGTCCGGCAGGTCATGAAGGTTGCTGCCCTTTTCAAGGGCCTCGTCGATAATAAGCTGCGCTGCATTGCTTACCATAAAATACTGCTGATAAATACGAAGAAGCTGCCCCTGGTAATCACTGTCATCCGGGTATAAAAATAATGTCAGGTTCTTTGCAATATTTTCCTTGTCAAAATAAATGCTGTTATTTTGGACAATTGATTCATCAACTGTATCTAAATCAAAAAGTTTTAATGTATTGCACTGATTGTCATAACCTGTCACATCAATCTCATACATTACTGACTGTACAGTATTTCCGCCTAATAAAACAGGATAGCTCACATCCGTGCGGCGAAGCCAGCTTTTGTCTGTAATCCACGGATTCGGGGTTTCCTTCTGCAGATTATTTTCAAACTCCTGCTTAAACAATCCAAGATGATAATTCAAGCCAACCCCAACTCCCGGCAGGCCCAATGTTGCAATGGAATCCAAAAAGCAGGCAGCCAGACGCCCCAGCCCGCCATTTCCAAGAGAAGGCTCATTTTCGATCTCTTCAATTTCAGCCATGCTCTTTCCATGCTTTTTCAATGCACTGTCAACCTGGTCATATACTCCCAGGTTAATCAAGTTGTTGGACAGTAATTTTCCAATCAGGAACTCAGCGGAAATATAATACACTTTTTTCTTCCCCTGAATCTGTCCCTTCTTTTCCATCATCTCCTTTGTGAGCTGCAAAAGCCCCAAATAAATTTCTTCTGGGCTGCCTTTTGCCGCAATGTTTTCAATCTCGTTTTCGTACATGATTTTCTCTCCTTTGACATATTTTTTCGGTCTGTCCGATATTGCAACTGCCCATATGCGGTATTGCTACAGACATTGCACATACTATTTGATATAATAACATATTTTTCCATAAAATACACTATATAATATAGAAAAATTTACGACTGTTCCCTAAACCCCAGCACGCGCAGATAACCACGCCTTATTTTCCCCTGTCTGCGAAAAATTAATTGCTCTGCTTTTGTAATTGAATCATAGAAAAAATCATATTTTTCCTGTGATATATTTTGATTAGAAAATTCCGCTTCCTGCAGGATTTCTTTTACCTGCTGCCATACTCCTTCCCCGATTTCATTATACTCTTCTGCAAAAAATGCAAACCACTCCGCTTCTTTCTTTCGCAGCAGGTCTCTTTTCCCACACTTCTTCAGCCAATACAAAAACAGTTCCATACGGAGAAGGACTGCTGCATTTCTGCCCCCATCTTTCTTTTGCAGTTCCTTCCTATAATTATTCTGTATATAACACTGGAAAAGTACATATATTACCAAAGCAAAAATAAACAATACTACTGCCAAAATAACGACCAAAATAGTTCTATTTTCTGGGAATGCCAGCCTGTCCTGCTTACTCTTATCCTTATCCTTCCCCTTCTCCTCATTCTTATCCGGGGATGGTGTTGGTGTTTCTGTTTCTTTCGGGTTTTCAGTCTGTTTCCCCTCTTCCCTGACAACCGGGGAACTTGTCTTCTCCGGCTGTCCTGCATTATCCTTTCTCCTTGAAGCTGCCCCCTCCCCCGGAGTCATTTCTACAGGATGCCAGCCATAGTCCGCATGAAATACTTCTGCCCATGCATGGGCGTCCGAATCGAGCACTTCCGCCGTATAGCTTCCGTCTTTATTCTTCTTAAACTGGTCAGGAGCCACCTTATAGCCAGCGGCATAACGCGCCGGAACATGGTACGCACGGAGCAGCAATACCCCAGCCGTTGCAAAGTGCTCACAAAACCCTTTTTTCTGGTCAAACAGAAAATATTCCACATAATCTTTCCCAGAAGGGACAGGGTCTAATTTTTTATCATAAACCGCCATCTGTGCCAGCGCCCAGCGCACCCCCTCCAGTATATCTATATCTATACCTATATTGCCCTGGCGCGGCAGAAGAATATCTGCCTGCTTTTTCAGCCTGTCAAGCCCTGTTTTAGGAAGCCGGCCATACGTTTTTTTAACATAGGTAAAATACCGCAGTAAATCCCTGTCAGGAAGCCCCCACCAATTCGCCTTCCACTCCCCCACTTCTTTTGCCGCTGATATCCCTTTCAGCTGCCAGTCTCCCAGCCCATAACCAGGGTCCTCTAAATCCCTTCTGCTAACATCATAATATTTCACATAATATTTCTCTGCCTTTTTGCGGATTCCATTTTCCCCTTCTAATGTAATGCCATTCTCCGAACTATCATCAAAAACACTGCTGCAGTCAGAAAAATATGGCAGATATGCAAATTTACTGTTTTTCCCCGCCCCAACATGTTCCATCCTAATCTGGTATATTCCTTTAGGCGGGTCAAAACGAATTTCATTATCACAGAATTCAAATCCGACGTTTAAAACAGCTTCTTCCTGTTCCTGCCCTTTTATTATCTCCTGAAAAGACTCTGTATCACACTCTTCCCACTTTCCATTTTCATATTCTCCTCCTACAAATCCCCTGAGATAAAGTGCATTTTCAGGCTTCACAGAAGATGTAATTTTAATCACGGCCCTTTCTGTATAGCGCGGCTCTGAATTGCTTAAATTTCCATTACTGTCAAGCCCGGTCCCAGCACGGACATACTGTATCAGCTCCTCCACAGAATGCTTTACCTGACGTTCCATTTCATGCTGCCGCTCCAGGTATTTTTTGGCGTCTTTTAAAACATAATCCTCCGTCCGTTCCCCATACTGCCATGCTGCCGCCATGCCTGCAAGCATAATGATGCAAAGGATTCCATAAGCCCATACCGGACGCTGCCTTTTCACCCTCCTGAAGGAGAAAGAACGCCGCCCACCGCGCTCCTGCCGGGAAACCCAGGACATGGCAAGGGCAATCCCTGCAGCCAGCAGGATAACCGATACTTTATCCGGCGTCTTCCCAACCGCCATCCCAATAAAAAGGACGGCATAAACCGGAAGCAGCCCATACCAGCAGTTCCTGAGCCGGAATACAAAAAACGCAATAAATACAGAAAACAACGCGCCAATCATTATGAGGAACAAGTTGCCATCAATATCTCCCCGTACCCCTTCAAACGGTGCAAACATTTTATTATTATAAGCAACAGACCTGTTGTTAATATAATAGATAACAACTAAAAAATCCTTTTTCAGGCGTTCCATCCTTGTTAATGCAAAAATCCCCATCGCCGCTATTGCTGACAATGTAAAAATAACCGCATAATTTGTCCGCAGGTAAAGCACAAGAAACAAAGCAATACCTGATATACAAAAAATTGGCAGGATATGTTTCTCCACCCATATACTACATTCAAACATCGAACCAAAACTGAGCAGCATCCCCAGCAGAATGCAGCACAGGCTTAGCCAGGGTATCACCATATTTTCCCTCTTCATAACAATCCCCCACGCCGTATTTTCTACGGCCCATATAATAAACTTACTTACAGCAAAACGGTATGTGATGCCAGCGCCTTCCCAAGTTCCCCGTCTTGATAACTGCAAAGCAATTCCCCATCACTGAAAAGCTGCAGCTTTTGGTTTAGCATAAGTTTTGTAACATATGCCGTCCGTTCACGGTACTTCCGCTCATATTCCCCCTCAATATCCATACTGCTTTCTGTTCCCTTCAGACTGTCAATCTTCATTAAAAGCCCATAAATATCTTCTTCCTTTTCCATACAGAAACGTACGACATCCCTTTCTCTTTGGTCATACCAAATAACATAGTGCCTGCATCCATTCTGGGCAATACTTCCAGAGAGTGACAAAAGAACGCTTAAAAACGCCTCTTTCTGCTTCTGGCTCTTTTTTTTGCCAAACATCTCCTGCCATATCCCCTCTTTTTTTCCATCCCCACTTGATAAATCTAAAAAAAGCAGGACCGGACAGCCTGCTTTTGGCAGAAATTCCCGCACCATCAGTTCATCTTCTTTTGCCGACAGTTTCCAGTGTATGCTTCTTAACCTGTCGCCCTGGCGGTATTCCCGGATCTGAAACTGCTCTGCGCTGTACTCTTCTGCATCTGCCAGAAGATACCGCTCCTGTTCCATTGCAAATTCGCGGGAACGCATGCCTGTTTCCACTGGTACCGGAAATATTTCCGGCAGCACTGTCACTTTTTCCGATGACTGATACGATTTTTTCGGAAGCGGAAGGGCAAGCACGCCAAGCAAATCAAAACAGCGGGCTTTTTTCAAGCGGACAACAGCTTTCCCTACATACTGCGGCTGCCAGGACGCATGGATTTCCGCTTTTGCATAAGCCTGTCCACTTCTTTTCCCTGCTACAGAAGAATAAAATACCGTTTTTTTCTTTTTGGGCTTTAGCGCATAGGATTCCGACAACTGTATACTAATTTTCCCTGTTGGCAGCTTACTATAATTGTAAATAACAATATGAACCGGTATCTTTTTGTGGTATTCCGTAATATTAAGCGGCGCATCAATTATAATCCTCAACTTGTAAAACACCATACAATTGTACAAAAAAAGCAAAAGAACAATAAAAACCTCCGCATACCCCAAAAAAACAAGGCTCTTACTATTATAAATAACCGCCATATAAAACGTAACCAATACACCCAATATAAAATCAATCAACCGTCTCATAACATGCCCCTTCTGTTTACCGCCGGCATCTTCTCCTGCTCCAAAATCTGCGCAAGCACATTCTTTGCAGAAATATGTCCCGCCCTTGCTTTCGCATTCAATAAAATGCGGTGGGAAGCCACATCTGAAAAAACCTCAGCAACATCTTCCGGAATCACATAATTCCTCTGCGATAAAAATGCATTTGCCTTCGCCATATTCACAAGCGCAATTGTCCCACGCGGGCTGATTCCCAGCTCTACATATGGACTTTCCCTGCTTGCCTTCACCAAAGTGCAGAGATAACGGTAAACTTTGTCATGGACAAAAATATCCCCTACTGCTTCACGGATGGCAAGCAGTTCCCGCGCCGTTATAACCGCATCAATATCATCTATGGATGCACCGCTGCTCTTGCCTTTTGCAATTTCAATCTCATCTTCCAAACTGGGATAGCCCATCGTCATACACAGCATAAAACGGTCAAGCTGCGACTCGGGAAGCATCTGCGTCCCAACACTTCCCGCAGGGTTTTCTGTCGCAATCACAATAAATGGCTCTGGCACGCTCCTTGTCACGCCATCAACTGTCACGCTGTTCTCTTCCATAACTTCCAACAGGGCAGACTGTGTTTTAGGGGAAGTCCTGTTAATCTCATCCCCCAAAAAAAGATTGCACATAATTGCCCCCGGCTGGTATTCAAATGTCCCGCTCTGTTTCTGGTACATTGAAAACCCTAATATATCGGAAGGCATTACATCCGGCGTAAACTGGATTCTCTTACTCTCCAAAGCCATCGCCTTTGAAAATGCCATTGCAAGCGTCGTCTTCCCAACTCCCGGAATATCATCAATCAAAATGTGGCCGCCCGCTAAAATCGCCGCCATCGCTTTCCTGACACAGTCCTCTTTTCCAATTACCACACGCTGTACTTCTTCCATTACAGCCGCTGTTTCCTGATAAAATATATGTTCCATTTCTCTCCCCTTTTTTAAGGAACTGTAAATAAATTATTTTATCATTTTGCTTGCCTATTTCTTCGACTGCACATACCAAAAATCCTAAGCGCAGCCCGCTGCGCCTACGTTTTTTGTCATGCACACTCAAAGAAATATCCAGCGCAAATTGACAATTAATTTATTTACAGTTCCTAATAATCAACGACATATTTATTATAACATATCTGTCCTTTTTTACAACAAATATCATCTCAAAAAGGCACCGTCCTTATGACGGTGCCCACTTACATTTATATCCTGTTTTATTTATACATCGGGCCATAAGCTGCACATGCGCGGAAATCCTGCCCTTCTTTATCCATGCCAAACGCATTCCATGCGGCTGGGCGGAAAATATCCTCCTCTAGTACATTATGCATACATACCGGAATACGAAGGATTGACGCCAGCGTAATTAAATCTGCCCCGATATGCCCATAACTGATTGCCCCATGGTTAGCGCCCCAGTTATTCATAACATCATACGCCGTCTTAAACGCCCCTTCCCCAGTAATCCTTGGTGCAAACCAGGTACATGGCCAGGTGTAATCTGTCCTCTTCCAGATTTTATCAGATACATCTTCTGGCAGCTCTACTGTATAGCCTTCGCAAATCTGGAGAACCGGCCCTAGATTTTTAACAAGGTTTAAACGCAGCATCGTTACCGGCATTTCTGCCCTTGTCAGATAGCGGGAAGAAAAACCGCCGCCGCGGAAATACCCATTATCTGCCGCACACCATTCCGTAGCATCCAGGCAGGCTTTCTGGTCTGCCTCTGTCATCTCCCAAAATGGCTTCATCACCCCATTGCCATTTTCATCCTTCACTTCGCCGCAGGCATCCAGGCAGGCAGCGCCGGAGTTAATCAGATGCAGGAATCCTCCCGCCTCTTTGGCAGTGCCTTCCAGCTCATAGCCAGTTGCCTTTTTGACAGCCTCCGGACTCCAATAGGTGCGGACATCCGCAAAAATCTGGGCGCGTCCTGTCAAAAGCTTCATAAACAACATCCCAAGCCCATTTAAAGTATCATTCTCTGTAGCAAGGATATACGGCTCCCTCGCTCCATTCCAGTCAAAGGATGAATTTAAAACAGCCTCTGCAAAATCACCATTTGGATAGAAATCTGTCCACTGCCTCTGTCCCTGGAACCCTGCGGCAATTGCATTATGCCCGACTGCCTCCTCTTCCCTTCCTTCCGGAAGTTTCTGGTTTCCGTTCATTAAGTCTTTGATAATGCAGGTCATTTTTACAATAAATTCCCAGTCACGCCCCTTCTGTTCATCACTCCGTTTTACAAACTCAGGGTTTTTGTCATATCCTTCCCTGCAGTGTGATTTTGTCCAGGAAAGTGCTTTTTCATATTCTTCTTCATTATATATGTTTTCTGTCATCCTTCTGATGATCTCAACCTCATCAACAGACTCCACACGCATTCCAAGATATTCTTCTATAAACGCTGTGTCAATAATTGAGCCGGCGATTCCCATTGTCACAGAACCAATCTGCAGGTATGACTTTCCACGCATCGTTGCCGCCGCTACCGCAGCGCGCCCGAAACGCAGCAGCTTTTCCTGTACATCTGCTGGGATATCCGCTGCATCCGCCTCCTGTACGTCCCGTCCATAAATGCCAAACGCCGGAAGCCCTTTCTGAGCATGCGCCGCCAACACAGCCGCAAGGTAGACGGCGCCCGGGCGCTCTGTCCCATTAAATCCCCACACTCCTTTAATGGTATCCCTGTCCATATCCATCGTCTCAGACCCATAGCACCAGCAAGGCGTCACTGTCAGCGTTATGCTGACGCCTTCCTTTTTAAACTTGTCAGCACATGCCGCAGCCTCTGCCACACGGCCAATCGTCGTATCCGCAATAATAACCTTTACCGGCTCCCCATTAGAATATCTAATGTTATTACGGAAAAGCTCTGCAGCGCTCTTTGCCATATTCATCGTCTGCTCTTCCAGAGACTCTCGAACTTTTAACGGTCCCCTCCTGCCGTCAATCGTAGGCCTGATTCCAATTACCGGATAATCACCAATTAATCTGTTTTTTGCCATCTGCTTTCCATCCTTTCTCCAATTACCACCCGGCTTGTCCCCCACAGGTGCGCCAGATGGTGATTTTACCTATTGCAATAACCAAATTATACTACATTTTTGTGAAAATTGCACGAACAAATTTGTAAATAGTAACCAAAAAAGCTATATTTTTTTCGTTTTTTTTGTTGCAAAGTCACCTTAAATATACTAGAATAAAAAGAGAATGCTGGAATGTATATAAAGCTTCATTTTCAGGTACAATCCAGCATATTTCCCAAAAGGGAAACCCTCATAATTTTTATAAATAATGGTATGAAAAACAAGCAAAAAAAGAAAGGATGGTTAACAACAAATGGAAAATATGCCAAAAATCAAAATCGGCATCGTCGCAGTAAGCAGGGACTGTTTCCCAGAATCACTTTCTGTAACCCGCCGGAAAAACCTAGTAAAAGCATATACTGACAAATATGGCGCAGAGGATATCTATGAATGCCCTGTCTGTATTGTTGAAAGTGAAATCCATATGGTACAGGCCCTTGAAGACATCAAGAAGGCAGGGTGCAATGCCCTTTGCGTATACCTTGGGAACTTCGGGCCTGAAATTTCTGAAACACTTCTTGCAAAGCATTTCGACGGCCCAAAAATGTTTGTTGCCGCTGCTGAAGAAACTTCTAAAGACGGCGGACTGATCCAGGGACGCGGCGACGCATACTGTGGTATGTTAAACGCAAGCTACAACTTAAAACTGCGTAATGTAAAAGCATATATTCCGGAATACCCGGTAGGCGGCGCTGAAGAATGCGCTGACATGATTCATGAATTTGTCCCAGTTGCAAGGGCTGTCGCAGCATTAAACGATTTAAAAATTATCAGCTTCGGTCCGCGCCCATTGAACTTCTTAGCCTGCAATGCCCCAATAAAGCAGCTTTACAACTTAGGTGTTGAAATTGAAGAAAATTCAGAGCTTGATCTTTTTGAAGCATTCAATAAACATGCCGGAGACGCCCGCATCCCTGATGTAGTAAAAGATATGGAAACAGAACTTGGCGCCGGGAATAAAAAACCAGAAATCCTTGAAAAACTTGCACAATATGAACTGACACTGCTTGACTGGATTGAGGATCATAAAGGTTATCGGAAATATGTTGCAATTGCCGGAAAATGCTGGCCTGCTTTCCAGACACAGTTTGGCTTTGTGCCATGCTTTGTCAACAGCCGCCTGACAAAGATGGGCATCCCTGTTTCCTGTGAAGTAGATATCTATGGTGCATTAAGCGAATTTATCGGTACGGTAATCAGCCAGGACGCTGTTACCCTGCTGGATATTAACAACACCGTTACCCCTGATATCTATGAAGAGGAAATCAAAGGGAAATTTGACTATACAATGAAAGATACCTTTATGGGATTCCATTGCGGAAATACTGCTTCTACAAAGCTTTCTGCATGTGAGATGAAAAACCAGATGATTATGGCGCGTTCCCTTCCAGAAGAGGTTACAAACGGAACACTGGAAGGAGATATTGCCCCTGGGGATATTACTTTCTTCCGTCTCCAGAGCACAGCAGACGCTAAACTCCGCGCATATATTGCACACGGTGAAGTCCTCCCTGTTGCAACACGTTCTTTCGGCAGCATCGGTATCTTTGCAATCCCTGAAATGGGACGTTTTTACCGTCATGTCCTGATTGAAGGCAACTATCCGCATCATGGGGCTGTTGCATTTGGCCACTTTGGAAAAGAACTTTTTGAGGTATTCAAATATATCGGCGTAGACGTTGATGAAATCGGCTTCAACCAGCCAAAAGGAATGCTCTATAAAACAGAAAACCCTTTTAGCTGATAACGGCACTGCAAAACTGTCAACAATTTCGGGCGATGGCTTAACGCCATTGCCCTTTTTTAAAGGAGAAAAATACAAAAACAGTATTTTTCTCCTGGCAAGTTTGTGTCTGCGCTGCGACACAAACATTGCGTTATGCGCAAAGGCAGCGCAGAAATGAGGTTAAAAAAATATGAACTATTTAATTGGTATTGATTTAGGCACATCATCTACAAAAACAGTATTATTTGATGAAAATGGAGAAGTCGTTGCATCTGCAGGCAAAGAATATCCGCTGTATACCCCGCAAAACGGCTGGGCAGAACAAAAACCGGAAGACTGGAGGGATGCTTCCTTAGAAACCATCACAAAAGTTATCAAAGATTCCGGCGTTAATGGCGAAGACATCAAAGGACTTGGCATTTCCGGGCAGATGCACGGACTTGTAATGCTTGACGAAGCAGGGGAAGTCATCCGCCCATCTATTATCTGGTGCGACCAGCGTACGGAAAAGGAATGTGAAGAAATCACAGAAAAAATCGGTGCAAAACGTCTGATTGAAATTACCGCAAACCCTGCCTTAACAGGATTTACTGCTTCCAAAATCCTATGGGTACGCAACAATGAACCTGAAAATTATGCAAAATGCAAACATATCCTCCTTCCAAAGGATTATGTACGCTATATTTTAACAGGTGAATTTGCAACTGAAGTATCTGACGCTTCCGGCATGCAGCTTCTTGACGTCCCAAAACGCCAGTGGTCAGACGAAGTACTGGAAAAACTGGAGATTGACAAAAACCTGCTTGCAAAAGTCTATGAATCACCAGAAGTAACAGGGAAAATCCTGCCAGAAATCGCAGAGAAAACAGGCCTTTCTACTTCTACAGTAGTCGTAGGCGGCGCCGGCGACAATGCCGCGGCCGCTGTCGGCACCGGCGTTGTAGAAGATGGAAAAGCCTTTGCCACAATTGGTACAAGCGGCGTTGTATTTGCCCACTCCAGCAATATTTCCATCGACCCAAAAGGGCGCGTACATACCTTCTGCTGCGCAGTGCCCGGCGCATGGCACGTTATGGGCGTTACCCAGGCAGCCGGCTATTCGCTTGCCTGGTATATGGACAATATGGGCGCGTCTTACTCCCAGGAAGCAAAAGAAAAAGGCTGCGGCGTATATGACATTATCAATAAAGAAGTCGAAGAAACTCCAATCGGAGCCAATAAACTGATATATCTCCCTTATTTAAATGGGGAACGCACGCCACATCTGGATGCAAACTGCCGCGGCGTATTCTTTGGGCTCTCCAGCATGCATACCAGAAGCGATTTAGTACGCGCCGTTATGGAAGGGATCGGCTATTCCCTTACAGACTGCAAAGATATCCTTTCTGAAATGGGCGTCAATGTAAACGACATGATGGCCTGCGGCGGCGGGGCAAAAAATGCCGTACAGCGCCAGATGATGGCAGATATGTTTAACTGTGACGTCAATACCGTAACTGCTACGGAAGGCCCTGCACTTGGCGTTGCCATTCTAGCCGGAGTCGGCGCCGGCCTCTATGACAGCGTTGAAGCAGCCTGCCGCAAAATGATCCACAAAGACCCGGCAAAAGAATGCAAGCCAAACGCTGACAGTACCAAAGAATACGAAAAGTACCATCAGATATACAAAAACCTTTATACTGCATTAAAAGACCAGTATAAAGCGCTTGCAGATTTGTAAGATTTAAAACCACAAAAAACTATAGTAATATTTTATTTAATATGTTATAATACCTTCAATCAGTCCAGGACAACGTAGGGACAGCCCGGTGATTACCTTGATAACCACCAAACAAAAAAATAGGCTGCCTCCTACGGCCATAGGAGGCAGCTTTTTTGTAACCTTGTTATAAAATAGTTTCCGGCAGCAATCACCGATTATGCCAAAACCTATAATTGCTCCTGAATTGATTATAAGCCATCCTCTTTTTTTTCAAGAGGAGGATGGCTATTTCAACTAAATAACCATTACTATTTGTTACTATTCACCTAATATAAAGTTACCTTTCACATCCTCAGATACTGGCACGAATGTGAAAAGTAACTATATGGAGGCCATATGAAAAACATTAACAAAAAACTATACATCATATTTTTTATGCTATGTGGGTTCTTTTTTCTACTTACTGCAAACTCTGCCTCTGCATCCTCTATTTCTAAAAATGGACAGCTCCAGGTTAAGGGTTCGCAAATCGTAAATAAAAACGGGAAGCCGTTCGTAATCAAAGGCGTTTCAACGCATGGACTGTCCTGGTATCCGCAGTATGTACAAAAAAAAGCATTCCAATCCCTAAAGAAAAGAGGCGTCAACACAATACGCCTGGCAATGTATACCGAAGAATACAACGGTTACTGCAACAGCGGCAAAGAAAACCAGAAAAACTTAGAAGCATTAATTGATAAAGGCGTTAACGCAGCCACCAGCCTTGGTATGTATGTCATAATCGACTGGCATATTTTAAGCGACGGAAACCCTCTTACCCATAAAAAAGAAGCCAAAACCTTCTTTAAAAAAATAGCCAAAAAATACAACGGACATAAAAACGTATTGTTTGAAATCTGTAATGAACCAAACGGCGGGGAAGGCAGCTGGAAAAATATCAGAAGCTATGCCAAAACAATCATCAGTACAATCCGCAGTGTCAACAAAAAAGCAATAATCATTGTAGGCACCCCAACCTGGAGCCAGGATGTTGACCAGGCTGCCGCCAACCCACTCAATGGCAAAAATATTGCGTATGCTTTCCATTTTTATGCATCTACCCACAAACAGGATTTACGGAACAAACTGGAAAACGCTGTGAAGCAGGGGCTGCCTGTTATTGTAACGGAATTCGGCTTAAGCGAAGCTTCCGGCAACGGAACAGTAGACACGAAAGAAGCAAATAAATGGAACACCCTTATGAACCGCTATAAACTAGGAAGAGTATGCTGGAACCTCTCCAACAAAGACGAATCCAGCTCGCTGATTAAAGCCTCCTGCAATAAAACAAGCGGCTGGAAAATGGATGATTTTACGAAAGCCGGGAAATGGCTATTTAAGTCCTACAAATGAAACACCCCGCTGTTTTACAGCGGGGTGTTTTACAGCCTGGAAAGGCTTTGCACCTTTTTATTTCACAAAATCTTCAATAATACATTCATGCTTCCTAGTCGCTTTATCATAATTTATCCCTACCAAAAGCATATTCCCACAATATTGTTCAAGGCTTTTGCAATACTGTTTCCCTTTAATCTGGCTTATTGCCCCAGATGCACTTTTATCCCATTTAAGTTCTATGACAAGTGCCGGCTTATTGGGACATTTCTTTTTGGGAATATAAACCATATCTGCAAATCCCTTTCCTGTCGGAAATTCCCTGTATATATTATAATAATTTCTTGCCGCACAAAGCGCTAAAGAAATTGTATAACTCAAAGCATTTTCGTCATTATATGTCAAATGCGATGTTTCAAAATGTGCCTGCTCTATTCCCTCTTCCACCTTTACTGCTTGTTTCTGCCAAATAGCATATAATAATTCTGCAGAATGTTTCAAAGTGGAAGACACCTCTCCCCACTCAGAAACAGAAACAGCATTTACATATTCATTGCGTATTTCATTATTCGGAATAAAAACACTTTCATTTTCATAATCATATCCCAGATAGCCCAAATGGACCAAAAGTGTCAGGACATCATCTTTTGTATGAAATGTCATCATATCATTACTAAAACTACCAACATTTACTGGTACTTTTTCTCCGGCCATCATACTTAAAACATCATCCCTCAGACCAGAAAAATTCATATCAATGTACATTTGCAATGCTTCAAAAGTTTCCGTCTGATTCCAATAATTCCCCATTTTGCCAAACTGCATGCACTTCACAACAGAACATGGGCAATAAACTGAAAATTTTTCTGGAAACATATATCCATCATACCAATTTTTCACTTCCTCCAAATCCATCCCATATTCTTTACACAACGCATTAATTTCTTCTTGTGTAAAACCAGTAAATTCCGCCAAAGGACCTGCATCCAACATAGAAAACTCAGAAAACATATTTAATGCAGAATGTGTTCCATACTTTTTAATAGGAAGAATCCCTGTCATATATACGAGCTGGATATACACTTTATCTTTTAACAAATCCCTTAAAAAATCAAGATATTTTTCCTGCCCTTCTTTCTTAAATCGTCTTTCCCTAAAAACACAATCCCATTCATCAATAATGAACACAAATGGGCATTTTGTATTTTGATATACATCCTGCAAAGTCCTTGTAAGATTTGTATTATCAAAATACCGAAGGTCTGGATATTTTGATAATACATCCCACAAAAGAGAACTCCTGATTAATTGCAGCATATCTTCTATCCCATGGCTCTGACTCAAAAAATCCTGCATATTCAAGAAAAAAGTGTCATACTGGTTTAAATGTGTTTTATAATCTACATCCCCTGCAATCTTCAGCCCGGAAAATATTCTTCGGGAATCAAAATCCCTTCCATAATATGCTGCCAGCATATTTGCCGCCATAGATTTCCCAAACCGTCTCGGCCTGCTGACACAAACATATGCCTGTTCTGTACCAGCTACACAATTTGTATAACTGATCAAATCCGATTTATCTACATATATTTTGGATTTTAATGCTTTCTGGAACTTTTCATTCCCCGGATTCAGATAAATCCCCATAAAGCTCCCCCATTCTTCTATTATCCACAAGGCAAAAACACTTTTCAGGATTATACAGCATGCAAATTCTTTAATGAAATATCCATAATTGGGGCAGAGTGCGTTAACGCGCCGCTCGAAATATAATCCACCCCAACATCCACAATATTCTGTATGTTTTCCTTTGTCACATTTCCGGAACACTCTGTCAGGGCACGGCCATCAATAATCTGTACAGCCTTTTTCATCTCTTCTGCTGTCATATTATCCAGCATAATAATATCAGCGCCAGCCTCTACAGCCTCCTTTACCATATCCAGATTTTCCACTTCCACTTCGATTTTGTGTACAAAAGAAGCATATGATTTTGCCATAGCAACAGCCTTTGCAATACTGCCTGCCGCACCGATATGGTTATCCTTCAGCATAACCCCATCCGATAGATTATAGCGGTGGTTACTTCCCCCGCCCACTTTTACAGCATATTTTTCAAAGATACGCATATTGGGAGTCGTCTTCCTGGTATCTAACAAAATCGTTTTACTGCCTTTTAAAAGCTCGGCAATCGAATGTGTATAAGTCGCAATCCCACTCATCCTCTGAAGGAAATTTAAAGCAGTGCGTTCCCCAGATAAAAGCGCACGGATATCGCCTGTCACGACTGCCATCAGATCACCTTTTTTTACAGCATCGCCATCTTTTACATACAGTTCAAAGGTTACTGTATCATCCAACAATTCAAAAACCCTGCAGAATACCAAAAGCCCTGCTATAATCCCATCCTGCTTGCAAATCAGTTCAACACGCCCTTTCTGATATTCTGGCATAACAGCATTCGTCGAAATGTCTTCACTGGTAATATCTTCCTCCAGAGCCTGCATAATCAGCTTATCAGCATTTACCTTCAATGTCACTGGTTCCTTCATGGCCTTTTCTCTCCCTTTCTATTTCTTCCAGTACAATTTTTTTATATTTTGCCTTTAATCCTTCCACATCCAGATACTGTTCCATGGAAACCAAATTATCAATCCTTATAAACCCTGTTTCCGAAATCCCTTTCATTATTTCACTGGCAGCCCGTTTTGCAAAAACCATAGACTCCAGCAAAGAATTGCTGGCAAGCCGGTTTTTCCCATGTACGCCATTGCATGCTGTTTCCCCTACAGCATATAAATGCTCCATAGACGTCCGGCTAAAAAGGTTTACTTTAATGCCGCCCATAAAATAATGCTGTGCCGGAACTACTGGTATACATTCCTTCGTCGGGTCATACCCTTCCTCCAGGCACTGCTTCAAAATATTAGGGAAATGGCTTTCAATCTCCTCTTTTGGTATCTTTTCCATAGACAGCCACACATACGGCATATTATCTATTTCCATCTGCTTCTTTATCTCCGCAGTTACAATATCCCTTGGAAGAAGTTCATCACAGAAACGCTCTTTCTTCTTATTTAATAATACAGCACCTTCCCCACGGACAGATTCAGAAATCAGGAAACGCCTGCCTGGCCTTTCTGAATATAGAGTTGTCGGATGAATCTGTATGTAATCCACATGCTCCAATTCTATATTATGGCACTTTGCAATTGCAATTGCATCCCCGGTAATATGGCGGAAATTAGTAGAATGCTGAAACAGCCCTCCCAGACCGCCACAGGCAAACACTGTATATTTTGCCTGGACAGTACAAAGCTCCCCATCTGCACCCTGCACTACTATCCCGCAGCATTTTTTACCATCTGTAATAATATCTAACATCGTTGCATGTTCCAATATTGCAATGTTTTCCCGTTCCCTCACATTTTCTAACAGTGTACCCGTAATCTCCCTGCCAGTGGCATCTTCATGGAACAAGATACGCGGCCTGCTATGACCGCCTTCCCTTGTAAAAGCCAGCTCTCCCCCATTCCGGTTAAAATCAACACCATAATCAATTAACTCCTGGGCAATATCCCTGGAGGAACGGATCATCACCTCGACAGATGCCTTATTATTCTCATAATGCCCTGCACGCATGGTATCTTCAAAATATTTCTCGTAATCTTCTTCATCACGGAGCATGCACATTCCGCCCTGCGCCAGATAGGAATCGCTTTTATCTGCATCTTCCTTTGTAATCATCAAAACATCTGTCTGCTTTGAAAACTGCAGTGCACAAAACAAACCTGCTGCCCCTGTCCCTACTATAAGTACATCTGTTCTTTTCGCCATAATTACCTCATACCTTTTGTGAAACACCCATAATGAAACGAGTATACCATAATACCCTTTATAATACAAGGGTTCACGGTTAATGCCAGTGTATATTGGCAAGAAGCAGTTACTATTCACAGCCAATTTCTAGAAAAGGACTAAAATCGTATGTGCAAGCACAATGATTTCAGCCTTTTCAGAAATTGACCGTGAATAGTAACAAGAAACAAAATTTGCTTTTTCAGCAACAATATTGTATAATATTACTAACTTTCATTGTTACTATTCGTGGACATAAATAGTAACAGCAATTCAAATTATTATCGCATATTACGAGGAGGTAACTATGGATATTAGGGATTTTATGGATTTGGACAAATTACAGACGCTTCAGGACAAGTTCTCTGATGCGACAGGATTAGCCGCCATTGCGGTTGATGATAAAGGGGAATACATTACAAAGGGAAGCAATTTTACCGATTTCTGCATGAAATATACACGCGGCTCGGAAGAGGGCAACCGCCGCTGCATGAAATGTGACAAAGAAGGCAAAGGTACATATTACTGTCATGCAGGTTTAATGGACTTTTCTGTTGATATTGTCGTTAATGGACAAAAATTAGGCGCAGTAATCGGCGGCCAGATTCTTCCAAAAGAACCCGACGAAGAAAAATTCCGCGCAACGGCAGAAGAACTGGGCATAGACCCTGATGTCTATATCCGCGCACTTAAAAAAGTACCTGTCAGCGACGAAAAAAGAATCCGCGCAGCGGCAGAATTATTGGGATTAATCGTCAATCAGTTAGTAAGTGTTGAATACGCCCGTCAATATGGCGGCTCCTCTAATGAACTTAGCGCCGAAATCCAGCACGCTACAGAAATTATTGACACCATCAATAATAACACGCATTCCCTGAAATCTATTGCCAATAAGCAGAAAATGCTTTCCCTGAACGCCTCCATTGAAGCAGCAAGAAGCGGGGAAGCCGGGGTCGGATTTGCTGTCGTGGCAAAAAGCATGGGAGATTTATCTTCCCAGTCCGCTACAATTTATGGCGACATTGAAAAATCAGTGATTGAAGTTACAAGTTCAATCGAAAGCCTCGCAACGCTGTTCCACAAAAACTCTAATTAGGAACTGTTAAGAAATTAAATGGACAAGTTACGAAGAACCAGGCAGGATACCTCCAAAGGCATCCTGCCTGATGCTGTTAAAAGCGGAAATCTCTTTTTCCATCCTTTAATTCTTTTAAATATTCCATTGCCCTGTTCCGCACCGCTTCATTCGGGACATTCAGGATTTCCCTGGCAATCAGCGCTTCCCCTATCTTCTTTGTGTCCTCTGAAGCATAATCCTCCAGGTATTCTTTTAATGTCATTAAAGCATTTGGCTGGCAGCAATTTACAATCTGGCCTGATTTCAGCAAAGACATAAAACGGTCGCCTGTGCGCCCTGCCCTATAACATGCTGTACAAAAACTTGGGATATACCCAAGCCGCATCAGCCAGTTCACTACTTCATCCAAAGTTCTCGTATCGCTTACATCAAACTGGGCTGAACTGTCATCCCGTTCTGGTACAGTATAGCCGCCAACACTCGTTCTGGAGCCGCCGCTAATCTGTGAAATTCCAAGCTGCAGCACCGCTTCCCTCGTCCTCTGGGATTCGCGTGTGGATACAATCATCCCGGTATATGGAACCGCAATACGGATAACAGATACTATTTTCTCAAATATCTCATCCGGAACTGCATTAGAAAAATCTGCCGTATCAATATCATCTGCTGGACAGATACGCGGTACGCTGATTGTATGCGGCCCAACCCCCTGTGCTGCCTCCAAATGCTCTGCGTGCATTAATATACCAACCAATTCATAGCGGTATCCTTCCAGACCAAACAGGACCCCCAGCCCAACATCATCAATGCCGCCTTGCATCGCCCGGTCCATCGCCTCCGTATGATACGCATAATCATGCTTTGGCCCTGCCGGGTGAAGTTTCTCATAAGATTCTTTATGATAGGTTTCCTGGAACAAAATATATGTCCCAATTCCGGCGTCTTTTAATTTTGTATAATTTTCTACTGTTGTCGCCGCAATATTTACATTAACCCGGCGGATTGCACCGTTTTTATGCTTAATGCTGTAAATCGTATCAATACTTTCCAAAATATATTCCAGGGGATTGTTCACCGGGTCCTCACCAGATTCAATTGCCAGCCTTTTGTGCCCCATATCCTGAAGCGCGATAACCTCTTCCCTGATTTCGTCCTGTGTAAGCTTTTTCCTCGCAATATGTTTATTTTTATAATGGTATGGGCAATATGTACAGCCATTGACGCAATAATTTGACAAATACAGCGGCGCAAACATAACAATCCGCCTTCCATAGAACTTTTCCTTAATCTCTACTGCAAGCTTCCTAATTTCTTCATTTGCCTCTGGAATATCACATTCCATTAAAACAGCCGCTTCCCTGTGGCTGATTCCTTTTGCTTTCTTTGCCTTCTCCAGGATTTCAAAAACCACTTCCCGGTTTTCTTTGTTCTCCTTTGCATATGCAAGAGAATCCATAATTTCCTGATGGTTGATAAACTCCTCTGCTTTTAATGATTTTGGATTATACATCGTTTTTCCTCCTATCTTTTAGAATATACTGCTTTTGAACTTACGCCTGCTACCATCCCAAGCTTTCCAGACAATGCACTAATCACTTCATTGGGTGCATCCAGAACCACGCTGATGACAGATAAATTTTTCTCTTTATAAGGCATCCCCATCCTTCCAATAATATATTCCCTGTATTCATGCAATAAGTCATTGACAGGCATTGCACTTTCCAAATCCTCAATAATAATGCCTAATATGGCAATTCTTTTTTCCATCCCTCGCTATCCTTTCATTCTAGAACGTGTTTCAAAACAATTTCCTATAACTTAAAAAATGCGCTCCTGCCAGTTTCTGGCACAGAACGCATCTTACAACTGCAAAAAGAAGCACAGCCGCCCCTTGCTGGCGGCCAGGCTGCCCCCTTTTGCAACATTTATTTTATGTGTTCATGCCTTCGTGTCAGGACGTACCTTCCATTTCAGTACATAAGGAACTGTAGGAAATCATCTGCTCAAAATAGTTTCACTGAAAATCCGAAAATTCAAGGTTTTTGAAGCTTTATGTTGAGCGGTAATTTATCTACAGTTCCTAAGAATTGTAATGAATACTAATACATATTACGCTAACTAAAAAACCGCTACATTACTAAACGTACCTCTGTTACATCTGTCAGCTTATCCGCAGGGATATAATTATCCTCCTGCTTCTCGCCGTTAATATAGAACTCCTTAAAGCCAGCTTCTGCACCATCCGGATTTTCTACCTTAATCTTAACCTTCTTGCCGCGGAAACTCTTTTCCATTGTAAATTCCTTCCAGTCAGAAGGAACAGATGGAGCAATACGCAGTCCATAAAAATCAGGACGGATACCGCAGATACCTTCCACGCATCCAACCATGCAAGTAGATGCTGTCCCTGTAAGCCAGTGGACATGGGAGCGACCATGGAACGGGCTTTCATCACCTTCTGTATACTGCCCATGCACATAAGGCTCCAGCTTGCGGACTTCTGCCTTATCATTCTGGGAAGAAGGGGAACTTTCCTCAAAGTACATAAATGCTTTATTTCCATGCCCAAGCAAAGCTTCCGCAAGAATCAGCCATCCCTGTGTCTGGGAGAAAATACCGCCATTTTCCTTCGTTGATGGCGGGAACAATGCTGCACGCGCTTCTTCAAAATAATGGTCTACATAAGAAGGAGCCATAATCTTTGCACCATATTCTGTGTTTAATTCCCTTTCCACCGATTCCATAATAAGCTTCGCCTGCTCCGGTGTAGCAAGCCCTGAAATTACAGCCCATGACTGCGGATTCAGCCACATATTTGCCTCAGGGTCTTTCTTAGAACCAATTATCTCGCCAGTCTCCTTAAAGCCGCGGTTAAAACGGTCTTCCTCCCACCAGAATTTATTAATTTTCTCGCCAATTTCTTTCTGTGTCTTATCAAGATAGGCGATATACTCTGTATCATTTTTCTTCTCAGCAAATTCACGCATAATTGTAAATGCATAATAAAGCTGCATTGCCACAAAGGAAGATTCTCCATTCTTCCCAAGCCTTAAACAGTCATTCCAGTCAGCATAAAGCCCTGCCGGAAGCCCATGAGGCCCAAGGCGTTCCATAGAAAAGTTAATCGCACGTTTCAGATGCTCATAAACCGTTGCATATTCCGGTGTATTCGACCAGATAATCTCTTCATCAATAAAGTCAAGGTGGCCTGTCTCTGCAATATATTTATATACGGTCGGGAAAAGCCACAGCGCATCATCCGCACGATAAGCCGGATGGTCAGTTTCCTTTACATATTGCGGATCGTCTGGCGTTCCTTCATGGCCGGCACGCTGATCATGGTCAAAGCGTACCAGAGGAAGCCCGCCTCCATTGTCCACCTGTGCAGAAAGCATAAAACGGATTTTTTCCAAAGCTGCTTCCGGGTCTGTATGGATTACCCCCTGGATATCCTGCACCGTATCGCGGTAACCATATCCGTTACGCTCGCCACAGTATACAAAAGAAGCTGCCCTAGACCAGGTAAATGTCAGGAAACACTGGTATGCATTCCATGTATTTACCATACTGTTAAATGCAGGGCTTGGCGTATTAATCCTGAAATTATCCAGTTTAGAATGCCAGTAATTTCTTAACTCATCAATTTCCCTGTCACATACAGATACGTCCTCGTATGCTGCAATAATCTTATCCGCATCGGATTCTTTATATTTTCCAAGCAAAAATGCCATCGTCTTTGTTTCACCTGGAGCAATTTCCAATGCTGTATGGAGCGCCCCACAACTGTTTTCATTGTAATTGCATACTCCATCACATTCCCCGCGCTCTACGGCAATCGGGTTGCCATAACCATGATACAAGCCAAGGAACGCCTCCTTATCACCATTATAAGAGGTTACCGGCTGTCCTGCCAAGCCAAAGAAACGTTCATTTCCATTGCTTCCATCTTCCCCTTTAAACCAGTTTAAATTAATCTGCTGATAAATCTTGTTCTTACGGAAGCTTGTATTTGATATACAAAGCGTATACTGCAGATTCACCTGATCCTGGTTATAATTATCCTCATTACTGAACTCTGCATACCCAAATGCAGAAATCTTCCTTGGCTTATCTGAAGTATTTGTCACCTTCAGGCACCATACTTCATAAACTTTATTTAAAGGGACATAGTACATTGCTTCCGACTTAATCCCTGCATATTCAGCAAACATCTTTGTATATGCCGTCCCATGATGGACTTCATTCTTATACTCGTTTAAATCCTTTCCAACCGGCTGCCAGGATGCTGACCAATAGTCCCCTGTTTCGTCATCCCGCAGATAAATATAACGCCCCGGCGTATCATCACTATTAAAATGATAACGGATAATCCTTCCATTTGCCCCACTCTTTACAAAGCTGTACCCGCCGGCATTGTTGGAAATAATCGCGCCATATTCCGGTGAACCTAAATAGTTGCACCATGGTGCAGGTGTGTTTGGTTTTGTGATGACATATTCCCTGTTTTCTTCATCAAAATAACCATAATTCATATAGTCTTCTCCTCCTTAATTAAAATCTTTATTCATTATGCACTTTTTATAAACCTGTCTTATTATTCACAACTTCGATTATACAATATACACGAACTCAACGCAACAACAATTCAATCATTTTCTAACACAAATTTGATATACTGTTACTATCCACGGTCGATTTCTGAAAAAGCTGAAATCATTATGCCCGCCCATAAGAAGATAGCTAATTTCAAATTCCCCACATAAAAAAAAGAAACTAAGGCATACTATCCCTGTAACAAAAAATCGCAGCAGGGATAACGCGACTGCTATCCCAAAGAAATGGAGGACGCTATGTCACAATTATCAGAAAAGGAACTTTCCTGTATTAATGAATCCTTAGCCGAAGAAGAACTTCTGGTAAAAAAATACCAGATGCTGGCAAAGCAGTCACAGGACAACGAAGTAAGCGCTAAAATGGAAGAAGTCTCCAAAAGGCATCAGAAGCATTTTAACGAACTCTATTCATTATTAGGTTAGAAGGAGGCATACAATGAACCAGTCATATTCTGAAAAAGAAATTTTACACGACGCCCTGACAACGGCCAAACTGTCAACTACAAACTACAACACATTTTCAAATGAATGTTCCCATGAAAATATACGCAATTCCATGCTTAACATCCTTGCAGACGAGCATGATATCCAGGACGATATCTTCCACCTGACTTCTGCAAAAGGGTACTATCCAACCCCTGCTGCAGAAGAAAAAAAGATTATGGAAGCACAGCAAAAATACAAATCAGCGCTTAGCTAAAATCCGATACACTTAGCTGCAGAAACAGCCCGGTTTTATCTGAAATCAGAAAAAACCGGGCTGGGTTATTTTTTTCATATTGTTTCTCATATGAATAGTGATATGCCATACCTGCCTTTCGCATTTTGTTGTCAGATATATATAGAACTATTACTAAGGCGGTTAAATGTCGAATGAATTTTACGCAGAATAAATTTTTATCTGCAAGGCGGAAGATTGAGCTGTAGCGAGTGCTACAGCGATTGATAACAACGTAGCAGATAGAAATTTAGGCAAGTAAAAACATCGATATTTAACCACCTTAGTAATATCTGTGCAGCCTGATACATTTCCTTAATTACAAAGTTTAAAAAAAACAGAAATTGTTAATATACTATTTTTGCAACTAACTTCCTTTATACCACCCTCTATTTTATTTAGCAACTCTTTTACAATGTATAACCCTAAACCTGTATTCCCATTTGAACGTGATGTATCTACTGTATAAAATTTTTGAAAGAGTATATTAACATCTATATTTTTCAATTCTGATGTAGTGTTTTTTACTGTAAAGATACCATTTGCGTCTATCACAATTTCAATATAGCCATTAGAATACCGTATTGCGTTAGTAACCAGGTTTTCAATAATCCTTTTGCAGGCAACAGCATTTCCAGTTACCCATACGGGAGCATTTTCTATTGTAACAGTGGGTGTCAATTCTTTTAGTGCGTTATATTTATCAATTAGACAGTCGGTTACAATTCTGTTTATATCTAATTTTTCAATTCCAAAAATATAATCATCACTTTCAATCAATGATAAATCATAAAATATTTGCAGCAGTTCTGTCAAATAATCTGCTTTTGCTTGAATGACAGAAAAATAGTGTTTCTGTTCTTCTTTATCTTCACAGCCTTTTATGAGTGTTAAATATCCCTGGATTGATGTTAAAGGCGTTCTTAAATCATGGCTGATATTAGCAATGGAGTGTTTTAATTGTTCCTTTTCCTGTATAATCTGAATTTTTGCTTTCTGTTCTAAATAGTTTTTTTCGTTGATGATACCTGCCAATTTCTCTATTTGCTTATTTGACAGGGAAATTCGCAGTTTTCTATTTTCGCTAATCTGTTTTGTTATTTCACAAATTTGGCGTTTCCATGAAAAAAGAGAAAATGCCAATATGAGATTTAATAGAACCAATAATAAGTAAGCCATTAACATTCTCCCCTGTTAATTATTAAAAAATCACTTAAACTCCTGTTTTCTTACAAGTATAACAGACAGGGGCAGAAAAAATAATAAGCTAAAAACAAAATATATGATTATTTCATTGATTAGCCCATACTCAAGCCGGAAAGTTCCCATGTTCATCCAATAGTATAATGGATTCAGCCAAACTAAATATTTTAGAATCGCGTGACTGTGAAAATTTTGCCATATCCCGGTATATATTACTGCGCCGCCTAAAGTGAATAAACACATGACCGTTGCAATGATACCGGTACTTTTCAGGCAGATACATATCGTAAGGCAAAGTAAAATAAATGAAACCATTACTAAAAAATTTAATCCGACGTAACTTAAATATTGTGCCAATTCCGTTATAGCGGGGACATATCCAGTTTGTAAACAAGTAAAACACAACGTAATGGTATTAAATATAAAGTAGCAGACTGCACTATATAAAACAATAACAATTGTTTTCGCAAGGTAAACTTTTACCCTGTCTATCCCATACGCAACAGGAAGTTTAATTGTACCCACAGTGTAGTCATAGCAGAAAAATTGTATCGTTAAAATGAGAATAACAATCCAGAGAAACACATTGCAGGATATACAGGATTGCATAATTTCGCTAAATTTAGGCGTATCAATATTTTCAAATGTAAATGCAAAAAAGCCAATAATACCTTGTATAGCAGCATTTGTTTCTTCATCTCCCTCTGAAACAAATATCTGTGTTCCGCCTGAGGACAAGCTGAAACTTCCATATAAAACTAGTATAACGTTCGCCAATTAACTGGACTTTTTAATTGGTAATGTATCTACAATGACTTCCTCTGATACA